>JAIMBT010000035.1 GCA_023511295.1 Alicyclobacillus sp. | reverse complement strand
TGCGGAAGTGGCTCAGGGGTAGAGCATCGCCTTGCCAAGGCGAGGGTCGCGGGTTCGAATCCCGTCTTCCGCTCCATGATGCAGTCGCGTGCGTCGCGGCTGGCGCGGCGCCATAGCCAAGTGGTAAGGCAGAGGTCTGCAAAACCTCGATTCGCCAGTTCGAATCTGGCTGGCGCCTCCAAACAAAACCTTGTGTGACGCGGCTTTTGGGGATGTCCCTGAAAGCCGCGTCTGTTATTCTTCTACCGATTTTCTACCGAACCAGTTCCTGGGGCGCTTTTTCGGGCCGAATTTCGCGTCGAACGCAGCACTTGATCGAGCTGATTTGCGGCGGACTTTTGCATGCCTGGTAGCACGTGACTATAGGTGTCGAGGGTGATCTGAACGGTCGCGTGTCCGAGACGTTCACTGACGATTTTCGGGTGCACGCCCTGCTGCAGGAGCAGGCTGGCGTGGGTGTGTCGTAAGTCATGGAAGCGGATCTTTGGCACGTCGATGGTGGGCAGAAGCCGCTGCCACACGGTGTTCAATGTGTTTTGCGAAAGCGGTGCACCGGACGCGGTCGAAAGAATCGTGTCGGTGCCCTCCCATGATGAACCGTAGAAAAGCCGATCCTCCGCTTGCAACGCACGCTGATACCGGAGAGCCTCAATGGCAAGATCGGACAGTGCGACGTTGCGCCGACTTCGGTCTGTCTTGAGGTCGCGAAAGACGGGTTGACGGTCGATGTAGTTAAGCGTGCGTTGGACACTGACTTGCGCGTGTTCCCAGTCGACGTCTGTCCACTTCAGGCCCAGGAGCTCGGACTGCCGCATCCCGGTCATAACCGCCAGCACAAACGCTGGCCAGTACCGACTTTCGCGTCTCCGAACCTCGTCCAGAAAGTGCATCGCCTGTTCGGGTGTCCAGACATTCGCTTGGTACCTATCCGCTTTTGGTGGATCGACTGCGTCCACGACGTTCCGGCTCATGAGCCCCCACTTTACCGCCCGATCCAGCGCTTCATGCAGCAGCCGATGGATATGCACGACAGAACGCGGCGACAGGGCGTCCTCCCCTTCGAGAAGTCGCGTGTAAAACGTCTGGAGCTGCGCGGGTTTCAACTTCGCAAGCTCGATGTGGCCGATCCGGGGGATGATGTGGTTATTGACGAGCCACGCGTATTTGCGGTGTGTATGATAGCGGACCTGCGGCTGCTTGTCTTCGAGCCAACGCGTCATATACGTCTCCACGGTCTCTTTCGTCGGCATCACATACGAGCCCGTCTCTATCTCGTGGATCTTCGCTGCGAGTGCCTTCTCGGCTTCTTTGCGCGTGTTGAATCCGCTGAACCACTTCCGATGCCGCTTTCCGCTTTCGTCGTACATGTCGAGAACAAAGTACCATTTCTTGCTGCCCGGCTTTCGCGTCACATGTCCTCTCATGTCAGTACCTCCCGTTCTCGTGCCACTCGTCGATTCGTCGCTTGATCGTCCGAAGCGGTGCGCAGAACACGTCAGCCAAGTATGTAAGCGCGCACTCGAGGTAGTGTGGTGCCTCGGATACATATCGGCTGAGCATGTGATCCGGCGCGAGGATGTGCCCCGCGAGCCGTTCGGCCTGGGCCTCTTGGAGCCAGCGGAACGATGCGCACATGACGAGCTGACTGCCGACATGCAGGACGTGGTGTGCGATCTCATGCGCGAGGTGCTCGCGTTGCTCGGGGAGCGACAAGTGGCTGTCGATGAGCACGATGCGCTGGCCGTCTATGGTGAGGGACGTCGACGGCCTGGGCATCCGGCGCACGGTGATGGAGAGCTCGTCGGCGATCACATCGAGGTCGATCTGATGGGGATAGAGGATGCCGCGGGCCACGTAGTATCGTTCGGCGAGGGTCGTCATGGCTGTCACCTTTGGTCGAGCAGATGTCGGAACTCATCGAGGAGCTCGCGCTCCATGCGCTGCAGCAGTGCGACTTCGGCATCCGTGGCGCGCGTGCGTATCAGGTCGATGGTGCGCAGTGACACGCGATATGCCGCACGACGCCGGCGCACGTCGATGTTTGCGTCCCGAGCGAGCGCGACCGCGTCCAGCAGACGCTGTGCCATGTCATCCGGCACGTCCGTCTGTCTGTGTGCTCGGCGTCGTCTCACTTTTCGGACCATGATCTGTGCCAGTGATCGACGCTGTACGCGCCGGCGCGGTCGCCTGCGTCGCTGATGGTGGTAGAGATGGTCGATGACCTCGGCCAGTTCCCAGATGAGCTTGAATGGAAGCAACAGGAGCTCTATCAGGCATCCCACGGCCGTCACCCCGACTCATATCTGACGCTGGGGCGCCGTGTAGGTTTACGACGACGCCCCCTGATGCCGTCAATTTGTGAGGTCAAATACTGCAGACGTCTTGGCGAGGAACCCGCTGTTAACCTGCAACTGATATGCGGCCTTCGCGGGAACGTTGAATGCAATATTGCCGGTCTCGGAGAGTCCAGGATTCACTTGTGACAGAAAGAATCCCTGGTTGTTGTTGATGTAGATGTCCGCGCTCGTCGACGCGCTGTATTTGGTGTCGCCATGCAAGACGGTGAACAGCGAGTCGTCCAACGTACGGGCGGTGGTGTCATTGTTTTTGACCGTCACGTTCACGATGAGCCAAACGCCGCCGTTTTGCTGGACGATCCCCATGCCCCCATCATTGATCTTACTCTCGTACTTCACGGAGTTGACGCGCACTTGGAGCTTGTCCACCGTCGCGGTTTGGCCGACCTTATATGCGGCCGACGTCGACGTGGATGTGTTATGCGAGGGTGCCGACGTCGGCGCCGAACTGACCGCGTTGCTTGTTGCAGGAGCGGCAGCCGTAGACTTATTGCCGTTTCCGCCTGAAGAAACACTCGCAACGACGATGATGATGACAACTACCGCGACCCAAAACCACCAGCGCTTGAAGATGCTCTTTTTTGCCCGATCCGCGGACATTGTGATCCCCCTTACCCTCTGATGTTATGTAGAAGCCATGAGCGTTCTACCGGGTCCTACTGCTTGTCCTGCTTGCGTCTCTCTATCTCCCACAGGATTCGCATGGTTTCAAGGAAGCTCTTTCTCTGCTCGTCTGTACTCTCGGCGAAGTCGTGAAAGAACACGTCTCCGACATGTTCGTCGACCCAGCGCAAAAATTCACGTTCTTCCGTGGATATGTCATGCGCCGCGTCATCGCCTGTGATAAGCCAATCGACTGAAACATCGAACAGCGTGGCCAATTTCGCGAGTGTGTCAGGGTCCGGTTTGCGCAGTCCACTCTCGTACTGTGTGTATGCCGGGCGCGTTATTCCAAGATATTTCGCAATATGTTCTTGTGTCAGTTTCTTTTTCTCTCTAGCACGCCGCAAGCGTTCGCCAAGCATACACCCACACCCCTTTATACAAGAAAATACCGTAACGACGTGTTACGTAAAATATCAGTATCAAAACGTTACGTATGTATGTTGACAAGTAACTAATCGTGACCTATAATCACGGTAACGGATCGTTACTAAAGGGGGTGAGCACGATGACGGTCGAGTGGCTCGAAAGCATCCGCAAAGCAAAACGTCTTACGCATCAAGAGGTGGCGGTTCGAGCCGGCATATCGCGTCACTATTACACGATGATTGCAAACGGCAACCGCCGTCCGAGTGTTGAAGTGGCACAGCGAATCGCGAATGTTCTTGGGTTTGACTGGACGATTTTTTTTGAACAGAAGAGTAACGATCCGTTACACACGGCCTGAAGGAGTGAGACAGGTGCCACGGACAGAACTGGACGTGACGTCATGGGACGCACTCCCGGTGGTGCTCACGGTCAAGCAGGCCGCCGAGATACTCGGCATGGGGCTGCGCCAGACCTACGAGCTGGCACACCTGGAGGGATTCCCGGCCCGACGCTTTGGTCGGTCGGTGCGGATCTCCCGAGACGGCCTCCGGCGCTGGATGGAAGGCTCGACGTCCGACGAACACGCGCTGGTACGGTAGAGGGCCGCTCCGGCGGAGGGATGCACCGAGAGGGGTGAGGCGTATGTAACGGCCCTGGTGGGTACGGATACATCGTACCAAGCGATGGTGTGATACGTGGCACAGAGGGACCACGAAAGGTGGTGAGAGGAGATGGCGGTATCACACGTGGCGCGCGGACTCACGGCAGCCCTGAAAGAACGGCGCATGGAACTGAAGGACGTCGACATCCCGTACAGCCAGGCAGGCAAGTCGATGATCAAGACAGGGCAGCGGCGCATCGCGCCGGATGTAGCGCCAAAACTCGCTCAGTCGGTACGTCACCCGGCAGTCGTCATGGGGATCGCGGCAGAGTTTAGTGGGGGGTATGGGTCGCTATGGTTGGACGGCCCGAACTTGGACAAGCACCGGGCCGCGGTTAAGGAACGGGCGATGGTCGAGATCCAGGAGGCTATGGATGCGCTGATGCACTTCCGGGCGCATACTCCGCCAGAGGTCGCGTCCGACAGCGACCGACGCAAGCTGGATGGGTTTCTCATGGAGGTGTTGGATGCGAGACAGTGGTTGGACTTCTTTTCGGCGGTGGTTTGCGAGGATTACGGTCTGGATTTTTTGTCCATAAACGAAAAACACCACGCGCGGCTCAAGAGCCTGCGCTTGGTGACTGAGTGAGAGGGGGATCTAGATATGTCGGTTTTTGAGGCTGTCCTGAGGAGGGCTCGAGAGGAGATGGACGCCATCGAGCAGGCAGCAAAAATCGCGCCCCAGCTTGGCGGCAAGGCGCGATCCGCGGATCGAGACGATGCTCTGCCACCGATCGTACCACATGTGCAAGCGCTTGTCACGCCGCGGTGCGAGTGGTGCGGGAGTCACGAGGATGTTGCCGACTTCTTGTGCCGCGGACTGCGGTATGAGCTCTGCCCGACTTGTCGGGTGGCACTGTACCAGCGCGAATCAGGGCGAGTCGTGCGCGGGATTGAGCGCTACGCACGCGAGCTCCGGGAGCACTACGAGTTCATGGGAACGCTGCCGCCATATGACTATGGACGCGCGCGCCGGACTGCGCAACAGTTTGCGCGCATTGAGCGCGACGCCAAAACGCTCGCATCCATGTTGGGGGTGGATGAGTGATGGAATGGGCTATTGCAACGGATTGGGCGGCTAGGGTCGACAAGTACGTGACCACCATCCCAGATGCGCCGGTGATTGTTGAGTGCGACCAGTGCGGTGCGGAACTGCACGAGGGCGATGAGGCTGTGACGTACGACGGTCTGGTGCTCTGCTCGGATGAGTGCCTGGTGCGGTATCTGCGCGACTGCGCGGCAGTCGACTACATGGTGATAGGAGAGTGACGGCATGAGCATGACGGCGTTGCAGGTTGAAGAGCTGCGCACACTGGACGCGGAGGAGCACGGAACATTCGTGGTGCGGGACCTGGCGAGCGCGAGCTGGTGCATGCGCAAGGTGCAGGCACTTCGGGCTCGGGAGCGTGAGATCAACGACGTCGCAGACGCGGAGGTAGCACGCATCGAGGCATGGCGCAGCCGTGAGCAGGAGAGCGTGCAAGCTGACCTCGCTTACTTCGAGGCGCTCCTGCGCGAGTGGCATGCTGCAGAGCTTGCACGAGACCCGAGGGCCAAGACCATCAGCACGCCCTACGGGACTCTCAAGGCGCGCAAGCTGCCGCCTAAGGTCGAGTACGACGTGGACAAGCTCCTGCAGTGGGCGCGTGAAGAAGGCCGTATCGACCTGGTGCGCGTCAAAGAGGAGATTGCGGCGGCGGCAGTACGTGAGGCGGTGCTCAAGGACGGCGAGGCGCTCCCCGGTGTGACGGTTGTCGACCAGGGCATCAGGTTCAGCGTGGAGGTGGATGAGTGATGGCTGTGCCGGAGCATGCACTTCAAGTCGTCGACACGCCGATGTCGCTGGCGATGCCAGTGGACCCGGCGCAGGCGGCGATGATGTATCAACGGCTGCGGGATATCACCAAAAAGGTCCTCATCGAGGGCGTGGACTACGGAAGGATTCCAGGTGCGCCGAAACCGACGCTATACAAGAGCGGGGCAGAAAACCTGCTCAGGTTCTATGGCCTTGGACACAAGATCATCCTCTGCGAGAAGACGGAAGACTGGGAAAACGGGTTCTTTGAGTACACCTACCGGGTGCGTGTGTTTCGGCCAATGCCGGATGGAACGGAGATCACACTGTCGGAGTGCGACGGTTCGGCGAACGTTAGAGAGCCGAAATTCGCGCGGAAGAAAGACGGCACGCTAAGAGACCCGTACGAGCAGGTGAACAGCCTGAAGAAGATGGCATTGAAGCGGGCGTTGGTAGGGGCGGCTCTTCAGGCAACAGGCGGCAGCGGTCTGTTCACTCAGGATATCGAGGACATGACCGACATCATCACGGACGCCCCACAGGAGCCATCTGCAAGCAGGTCGACTGCGCCCTCCGGTGGTGCCGCCGCAACGGACAAGCAGCTTGGATTGCTCAGCAAGAAGGCCAAGGCAAAGGGCCTGGACGCGGCAGCGCTGGATGCGTGGGCGGTGGAACAGGTCGGCAAGCACGTGGACCAGCTAACGAAGAAGGAAGCGTCCCAACTCATCGACGCTCTGGACCACTACCAGCCTACACCGAAGGGAGGGCCGCCGGATGACGACCCGTTCGACGGGGACGCACTGGACATCGACGACGCCGACCTTCCGTTCTGAGCTGGGGCGAAGGCGGGGGCCGCGCAAAGCGGTCCCCCTGATCCTGGCCCTGGTCCTGGCTATGATGTTCGCGTCCGCGGCGATGTCGGCGGTGCGGGCCGGAGAAGGCCCTTCACAGACATCGACGACCACGTACATCGTGCAGGCGGGTGACTCTCTCTGGTCTATCGCTTCTCACGTTGCTCCCAAGGAGGATCCGAGGGACGTGGTGCTCTGGATCATGCAGCACAACGGACTGTCTAACGCAACACTTCAACCGGGACAGGTCCTCATCGTCCCGGCGGGGAGGTAGGACGGATGCCGATAGTGGCAGTGGACAAGCCCACACTCGATGACAAGTTTCAGCAGTACCACGAGGACAATCCGCATGTGTACGAGACGCTGGTGCGTCTGGCCCGACGGATGAAGGCCCGCTCCCGGTATGCGCGTCTGATCATGGACCAGGAACCAGACTTGGCGGGGATATTCGAGACGCGGGAACTGAGGCCGTGAGGAGGGCGCGCCATGCAGGAATCGAGATCCGAGTCCACAGCGATATTGTGCGAACGGATTGAACGACCAAGTCCGGGAGCGACATTCGAGGACCACGTGGACTATTTGTTGAGGTGCCGCCGCATGGCAGAGCGATATGCCATCGCGAGGATCAAAGAAATGGCTGAGTCGCCAATCGAGTGCATAGCAGCACTCTATCTGTGGGACTGGTCTTCTGGAGACAATCGAGTTCGCCTGTTTCTGCAGAAACAGATAGGCAAGTACAGAGTCGATTTCGCGGTGGAATACGGCGACGTGAAGATTGTCATCGAGTGCGACGGACATGAGTTCCACGAAAAGACGAAAGAGCAAGCGGCGCGCGATAAGAAGCGAGACCGATACCTAGCGTCTCAAGGATACACGGTGCTTCGGTATACGGGTTCTGAAATCGTAAAAAACCCGGCACAAATCATCGACGACATCATGCCGCTAATCGACCCGGACATTGCGGAGCTACTACGTGAAGAGTGAGGTGACCAAAGGTGCCGAAGGGCGATTACCAGCGTCTTAAAGCTGACATCGAGGACGGGATTGTGCCCATCGCGCACCTTCTCCTTGAAGCTCTGTCCATGGCGAAGCTGAATGGCGTGGCGAAGGGTCTGGTGTTGTTCATCTGGCGACGCACCTATGGTTGGTCAGAGGACGGTAAGCGCAAATACAAGGATGACCGCATCACCTTGGCTGAGTTCGCACAGGCAGTCGATTCCGAACGAACGTACGTGTCGACTCAACTCAAGCAACTGGTCAGAGCCGGCGTGATCTTCGAACGTCAGGACCCGGAAAACGGTCGGTATAAGCGGTACGGGATGAACACCGACATAGCAGCATGGTCAAACGATGTCATTGACGTGGACAAGTTGGCAGAAGCGGTACACCAAAAGGTCTACGTCAACTCATCCAAGCAAGGATCAAAGGTTGAGCAAACACACAACGGTTTAGCAGATGCAAAAGGTTTTGTAGACACAAAACCGTTGTGTGAAAACACAACAAAACCGTTGTGTAAAAGCAAAACCTTTGCACCCAAAAAACCCGCGTCAGAACTGGAAATTCCGGCTCCTCAAATAAAAGAAGAAATAAAGATCATTGCTGCTGATGATGATGATGATGATCAAGCGCGCGCGAAATCGCCAGATGAGATGACGGTCAAGGAGTTCGAGGATGAGGTCGAATTCCGCATGCGGCGCCACATGATGCGCCCATCCTACCAACTCGTGCGTGACGACTACAAAGTGCTTCGTCAGATGCTTGCTGATGGCGTGGATCGTACGTTCATCCTGGACGGAATCGATGAGGCGTTTGAGACATTCCTACCCAAGCATCGCTTTGACAAGATCAACAGCTTCACCTACTGCGCCTATCGCATATACGACCGGTGGCAGGCGCAAGAAACGAAACAGCAAGTGGCAACTGCAAGAGCGCCAACGACAGTGGTTGAATCCAGAATCACCGCGAGAGGAGGACGGAAGCATGCAACCAATAGGGCGAGCCCTAGCGAGGATGCTGAGTGGGATGAACTCGAGCGCCGCTTTTTCGGGAGCTGACATCTGCCCGCACTGCGGCGGCCATATGCACCGCATAACGACGGTGCTCATCAAGGGCAAAGAGATACCGTTCGGTCCGTATGTTTGCGAGTGCTCCGAGTTTGTGGCAGCGCAGGCGCAACGTGACGCTGAACGCAAGGCGCAACGCGAGGCAGAGGAGCGGCATCGGGAACAGGAACGCATCGAGCGACTTTTCCAGACGAGCGGCCTGCCGGCACGATGGCGACACCGGACGTTCGACGGCTTTCAGCGGACGGACGCCAATCGGGACGCGTTCGACCGGGCGAAGCAGTACGCAGATGGGTTCGACGCGACAGAAGGGCGCGGGCTACTGTTCACGGGCTCAGTGGGCACCGGCAAGACGCATCTTGCAGCCGCGATAACAATGCAGCTTATCTCGCGCGGACACTGGGTGGTGTTCGGAACGATAACGTCGCTGCTGAACGACATCCGGCACACGTACGACGATGATGCGCGAGAAAGCATGGCGGACGTGCTGCGGAGACTCAAACGGTGCGAACTCTTGGTCATCGACGACCTGGGAAAGGAGCGGGTAACGGACTGGGTGGAGGAGGTCGTGTTCGAGGTCATCAACGCGCGGTACGACGACAACAAGGCCCTGGTGGTGACGACGAACCTGCCCCTTCGGGCGGTGCGAGAAAACTATCCGCGCGTTGGCGAGGCACTCGTGGACCGCATCCTCGAGATGTGTCAGGGCGTGCGCATGATGGGCGAGAGCTGGAGACGGAGAGCATGACACGTGAGAGGACGGTGAGCAACATGGACAAGCAGTATGTGGTGTGGACGAGAGGCGACAGTGGATGGATGCCCGGTGAGCGGCAGGATCTCCAATCGGCCTCTGCGGCGGCTGAGGACCTAGCTGACAACGGATACGACGTCCGGGTGCATGCGGTGCCTACGCTGACGGCGGAGCGATGGATCGAGGAGGACGAGTGATGCACGTGACCATGGGAGTGAATGTCAAAGCGGCCATCGAAGGCCGGGTGAGTGAGATACGCGACGGATGCGCGATTGTACGGGATGGTGAATCGACGCAAGTGTTCAGCTTGCAATGGTATCGCGTGTCTCGCGTGGAGGCGAACAAGTGGTGAACTACATGGAATTGTTCGCCGGTATCGGTGGATTCCGTCGAGGACTAGAAGTACTGGGTCACAAGTGCGTCGGATGGGTCGAGTGGGACAAATACGCAAGGCAGTCTTACATGGCTATCTGGCCTGAAGCGAGGGATGAGTGGAATGCAACAGACATCACAACCGTTACAGATGACGATCTTCGGAATCTCCGAGAGCGAGTGGGAGGCATCGACCTCCTCTGCTTCGGAAGTCCATGCCAAGACGTGTCAGTGGCTGGACGACGTGCTGGATTTACTAAGGACGGGGAACGAACTCGAAGCGGACTATTTTTTGAGGCAATGCGGTTCGCACGGATACTCAGACCCGACTATCTTCTCATGGAAAACGTGGTTGGACTCCTATCAAGCAACGAAGGGGAAGACTTCGCGTTCGTTATTGCCGAGTTTCACCAAGTCGGGATGGAGTTTGTCGAATGGGACGTGCTTAATGCTAAAGACTTTGGAATCCCGCAAAACCGCGAGCGTATCTTTATCGTCGGTTCTCGAAGAGGAAGTGGACGAAAAGTATTTCCTCTCGGACCGACAGACGGAGAAACCGCTGCAGAATGACCCTATTGGCTCGGCTCCAACGCTTGTTACGATGCAGGGAGGTCGGCAGGAGCCGAAGATCATCCAACGCGGTCGTGGGTTTAACGAAGGTGGAATACATGATGTCGCGCCAACGGTAAGCAGCCATTCCTATCACGAAAACAACATGGTTGTCGAAAGTGGATTGTTGCACAGCAGGGGATTTGAAACACGCAAGGATGGTATATCGCACTGCATCAAGGGTGCGGAAGGCGGTTCCGGCAAGAACTTCATAAAGGTTAGCGCGGTTCTTACACCTGACCGAGAGGAAAAACGACAGAACGGTCGCAGAATCAAAGAACCGGATGAACCGATGTTTACGCTCACAGCGCAGGATAAGCATGGCGTTCTCGTTACACGCAAGGGGCGTGGCAACGAAGAAGAATGGATTGAGCGCGATGTGGCAACTTGTCTTGACGCTAACTATTACAAAGGACTCGATGCTCATCAAGCGCGTACAGGTGTTGCATGTTCAGCGTGTGGCGGCACAGGCAAGGTTCAGTTTGACGATGAAACGGGCGTTGGAGAATGCGACTGTTACCAATGCACACCGCAAACCCGTATCCGCAAACTAACGCCTCTCGAATGTTGGCGACTGATGGGGCGGTCCGATGATGAGTTCTACCGGGCCAAATATTTAACCAAGCAAGAAGCGGAGGCTTATATAAGCCGATTAAGACGCAAAGGAAAGAGAGACATCCCTGATTCTACAAGAATCGAACGGCTGTCAGACTCGCAACTTTACAAGCAAGCAGGGAATAGCCTGGTGCCGCAGATAGTTACAGAGATTGCAAAACGGTTTGAGTAACACCGCGAGCACACCAAAGGTCGGTCTAGCACTCCGTACCAAGCGAGACAACCCAAAAGGAGGAGTAATCATGTTGCAACCCAAGCAACCGATTTTGAGCGAGGTAAGCGAGATTCGGAACGGATACGTGATTGTCCGGGAGGGTGATGCGGTGCAGGTGTACAACCTGGCCTGGTATCGGACGGACGTCGACCGGTCGATGGTGGAGCGGCGTCCGGGCGGAGGGGGTGATGCGGCGTGAAAATCTACATCGGCGGTCCTATGAGTGGTCTGCCCGATCATAACTTTCCAGCGTTCTTCACGGCGGCTCGGTACATCGCAGATCTTGGGCTTGAGCCTATCAACCCAGCATACGGAATAACGGACTTTGATCAGCCGTGGGATTGGTACATGCGCCGTGCGATCCGCAAGATGATGGACGCAGATGAAGTGTGGCTGTTGCCTGGGTGGGAACGATCCAAGGGCGCAAAAATCGAATGGCGGCTGGCGATGGACATCGGCATGAAGTGTCGGACCTTTATCGAGCGAGACGGAGAATTGATGCTCCGGGACGTCGCGGAGACATCGGAGGCGATGAGCCGTGGCAACTGAGTGTCGGGTGGCGCTACCATCCGTACCTACCGCCAGCGCGTGGTACGTGACGCTGGTGTCACTTGCGGAGCAGATCAGCCACCACGGGCACAAGCCGACCAAGCTCCGTGTCGAGCGCACACCGCCAGCATTGGTGCTGGTTGTGGAGGATAAGGAGGCCGGGACATGATGTGGCTGGTGGCGTGGTGCATGCTGACCATCGGTTTTGTGCTCGGGGCGATGTGGGCAGGCAGTGTACGTGACGGAGGGGAGGGGTGACGGATGAGCGGCAAACGTGCCAAGTTGCGTAGGCTCCGCAAACTGCTAGGCATATCCGGCGAAGCGATGGCGACAGCGGCTGGCATGACGAGACAGGCTTACTCACAGCTTGAGTCCGGGAACATGGCTGCACGTCCCGAACGGATGGCACCTATGAACAGATTGCTTCGTGCCGAGCGTCAGAAGCGGATTGAGCAATTGCGACGTGAGATAGAGTTGCTTGAGTCGTTCGATATCGACGAGACGTTGTATCTCAAGGATGCGGAAGAGATTGTGGCGGACGCTGCGCGGGAACCGGAGGCGATGGAGCATGAATAGCGCACTTGGCGACATCCGCGCCGTTCGTCGACCGGCCGCCGTTACCGCAACAGCAGACGACGGCAGGTGCGAAAGGTGCGGAGGGTCCGGAAAGTTGCGATGGTGGTGCGCTGTCGAAGGCGAGGCAGAGGTCGGCGTGTATGATCCATGTCCGCTTTGCGGCGGAACGAGACTGGGGCGATGGAGTGGTGAGTGTGAGCACCGATGCGCGAGTTCTTGTGGAGCATAACTGAGGACAAGGAGGGTGAGATTCTAAATGACTGCGACAGTCCAACGTATCTATCCAGAGTCTAGAACGGGTCTAATCAACTGGATTGAGAAACATTTCCACGACATCGACCAATATATTGTTACGTTCGCCATGAAGGACGGAACGACCGTGACTGTATATGATGCATACTCGTTTTTCAACGCAATGGGGCTATGCGGTATTCAAACTCATGTGATTCAACGATTGAACGAAGATGGGGAGTTTATCGCGAAGAAGAAATGAATGACGATAAATTTGCGATGATGTAAGGGGAGGCTGACGTTCCGTGAGTGCAACCAATGTGGCGGGGAGAATCATGCTGGACGGAAAACAGATCAACTGGAAACTGGAAGAAATTAGGGCTCTGTACAAGATCTTGCGGACGGTAGAGGACGTCTTAGACGATGCAGTTACGCTACTTGAGGATGTCATGCGCACAGCGACCGTCGAGCACTTGGGGGAGGACTGAGGGGGTGGAGATGTGAGCGCGACGAACCGGGACCTCACCAAGCGTCATCCATACGACTCCTACAGCACGCCGGCATGGTGCACGGAGGCGATTGCAAAGCAGATCCACTGGCATGACGGATGTGTAGACGTACTGGAACCGTGTATCGGAGACGGTGCGATTGCAGATGTTTTGCTGAGCAAATACGTCGACTACGTGGAATGGGCGGAGATAACGAAGGGCCGCGACTTCTTGACCTATGACTTTGGGAGAACGTTCGACTTTATACTCACCAACCCGCCCTTCTCCCTGGCGCAGGAGTTCATCGACAAAAGCCTGACAATCGCCAACTGCGTGGTCATGCTGCTGCGGATAAACTTCTTGGCCTCTCGGCAGCGCAAAGAATGGTGGCAGAAACATCCTCCGACAGCGATCCACGTACTGACGAGGCGGCCGAGCTTCACGGGTAAGGGCACCGACGCGACGGACTATGGATGGTTCGTGTGGGACGCGACCGGACGGCAGAAGAGGGGGCTGTATTGGCTATGACGCGCCTGGTATTGCCGCTCCCGCCGAGTGTCAATCACAGCCATAGGCAAGTGATGAATGGTCGTCGCCTGTTGAGGATCCCCTCAGCCGCGACACGGGAGTTTACGGCCGTCGCCGGATGGCGTGCGAAAGCGTGGATGCGTGAGACGGGTTGGGTGCCAACGAAAGCGCAAAAGGTGGTCCTGCGGTACTGGATCTGGTGGCCAGATGGTCGGAGACGGGATGCTGGAAACGTGGAAAAGGTCATGACGGACGCACTGGTCGGGATACTGGTCGACGATGATCGCTATGTGCTGCCACGTGCGATGGACTATGCGGTAGACCAGCACAACCCGCGCGTCGAAGTCGAGTTGGAGGTGATGGAGACGTGAGTGTAGCGATGACGAGCATCGAGTGGGATCGTCGCATGCGTGAGTTCGCGGTCGAGAATGACATGGGCTTTGGCGCAGCAGTCGCATGGATTGCGAGCCGGGATACACTCGAGATCGGCGTGGAACTGCTGGGATGCGCACCGTTGGACGGGGCCCCCATATCGGACGCGGTTCTGACGAGTCTGGGGAGCTATCTGGAGCACCGCGGATACGCTCCGCCAAAGGCGCGTGGTCGAGTTGACAACATCGACACGCGGAAAGGAGGGCACGCCATGGCAGCACCAGGGCGCATGCGCATGACGAAAGCTGAGGTTGTCCAGCTGATGGACGAAGGACACTCGCTCCGAGAGATCGCACAACGGGCTGGAGTCACGGAGCCAAGCATTGTTTATCATCTGCGGCGATGGGGCGTCGCGAAAGACGCATCACGAGGGGGACGTCAGAAGCAGCCGACGACCACGCAAGAGTCGACAGTCTCAATCACGCGGGAACGACCTGTGTCGGTATCCGTGCGGCTTACGGACTATCCTGTCCGCGAAACTCTGCAAGCGCTCATCGACGACGCGCATCAGACGGCTGTGGAGCACGGATGGCACGACACATCGGTGCCTCTGCCGGTACACCTTGCGCTGATACATAGCGAGGTGTCGGAGGCCTTGCAGGCAGATCGAAAGGGAGAGGGTGCAGACCATGTTGCGGAGGAACTGGCCGACGTCGTGATCCGCGTCATGGACACCGCGGCGGCGCACGGTTTCGACTTGGCTTCCACGATCATCGCCAAGATGCAGGCGAACAAGGCACGCCCGCACCGACACGGTGGGCGCAAATACTGATTTGTTGCACAGTGCCCGTTAATTGGAGCGAAGGGGTGGTAGTGATGGCGACGCAAGTGGTGCAACTCGACTTCTTGCGAAATCTGGGAGAAACGTCAACACCCGCGAGGAAGCGCGTGACGTACCGCGTGCGTCGCTACAGCCCAGCGCTCCTCGCTCGGTATCGTGGGCTAGCGGACATCCCGCCCGAGGAGTATCACACCTTCTTCCCGAAGACGGACAAGCCGTGGAGCATCGCTGATCGGCAGTATCTGCTCGAGTGGTGGGGCAAGGACGATATCCTCAGTCTGTCGTATGCGATCGGGCGCCCTCCGTGGAGTTTGCAACGAGAGATCTGCCGCCTGCGCAAGCACGGGATCGTCGCGATCCCGTACCTGCGCGAACAACACTGATGAGACAAAGCGGCCGCCAGGGACGGGCTGGCGGCCAATCGAGAAGGAGGGGCAAGCATCTCCGGCTTGCATCTCCAGCGTGACACAGGATGAATTTGCAGAAACGCGTCGCTGTGGACGTGGCATGGAGGGACACTTGGTGACAGGAGGTGGTTGTGGTGGCAAACGTGCAACCGCTCGCGCCAAACAGCGCGATCCATCAAGTGGACGGCAAGTGGGTGCCCTGTGCTGTCCAGCCGGCGACATATGACCTGACGAGCGCGGACTTTGACGCAGCATGTGCGGCGAACCCGAAGAACACGATCCAAAGGCTGCCGGATGGCTCGCTGTGGTTTTTCGACCACTTCGGCGTCCCGCTCCGATTGGATGCAGGTGCAAAGGGTGACCAGGAGGCCGCAAACATCGAGGCGCTGTAACAGCACAGGGGTGCGCCCCTGTGTGGGGACACAGGTTGGGAGCCGAGACCGCGCCTCCTCCTCGCGGCACTCCCTGTCCCCGCAGAGCGGCGCACCAACAGAGGGGTGATGCGGGTGTCGCACAAGAGGCCGTGCCAGGACGGGTACAGATGTGTGTGGGGGCGACGAGAGAGCGACCAGCGCATCGTGTGCAGCATGCCGCGGTGCGTGATCATCGTCCACAGGGACGGACGCAAGACGGACAGGGTGACAGACAAGCCGGAGTGAGGTGATGACGTGTGCGTGTGGCGGAATTGACGCGCAAACAGCAACTGTTCGTGCACGAGTACCTGGTCGACATGAACGCCACGCAGGCCGCCATCCGCGCCGGTTTCAGTGAGAAAACAGCCAGGCAGCAGGCATCCCGCATGTTGTCAAATGTTAACGTAAAACGGGGTATCGAGGAGGCGTGGCGCGACAAAATCCGCCGGGCCGACATCACGGCCGACGACGTGCTGCGTCTCATCGCCCGGTCCGCCTTCGCTGACATCCGGGACTTCGTTGAGTGGGACAGCACTGAAGAAGGATTCCGCGTGAAGCCGTCCGACCGGATAGACGGCCAGCTGGTGACGGAGGTCAGTGAGGAGACGCGGGAGTTTCCGAGCGGCATGCGGGAGACGACGAGGCGGCTGAAGCTGGTCAACAAGGAGCAGATGATCAAGCTGCTTGCGCAGCACTTCGGCCTCGCCGAGAACAAGCTGAAGGTGGACCTGGATGTATCGCTGGCGGACGTGTTGAACAAGGCGTGGGAGTCGATGTGACGTGCCAACGGCGGTGAAGACGTTCAGCATAGACGAACTCGCGCGCGGCATGGTCCGGTACATCCGTGACCCTGTCGCGTTTGTGCATCAGGTGCTGAATGCCGATCCCGACCGGTGGCAGGTGGAGGCTCTGCAGTTGCTGGCCGACGAGGGGCGTGTAGCAATCCGAGCGGGGCACGGCGTGGGGAAAAGCACACTGGAAGCCTGGGCCGTGCTCTGGTTTATGTTTACGAGACCGTTCCCGAAGGTGCCATGTACGGCGCCGACGGCCCGGCAGCTGTTCGACGTGCTGTGGCCCGAGATCAACAAGTGGATGAGCCGGTCGCCGGTGCTGAAAAAGTACTTCGAGTGGCAGAAGACGCGGGTGGTCATGGTACAAGAGCCGGAACGGTGGTTCGCCAGCGCGCGGTCTGCGGCCAAGCCGGAGAACCTGGCCGGTATCCACGAGGACCATGTCCTGTTCATCGTCGACGAGGCCAGCGGCGTGAAGGACGAGATTTTCGAGACCATCGAGGGTGCGCTCACGACGCCGGATGCGAAGCTGGTCATCTGTGGGAACCCAACGCGGACGAGCGGTGTATTCTACGACGCATTCCACAAGGACCGCGACAAGTACGCCACGATGAAGGTTTCCTGTTTGGACAGCCCGCGCGTCACCCCGGATTACGCGGAGCGGCTCAAGCGCAAGTACGGCGAGGACTCGGACGTCTACCGTGTGCGCGTGCTCGGAGAGTTTCCCAAGGCCGAACCGGACGTGTTCATTCCCCTGGAGGCGGTCGAGGCCGCGACGATGCGCGACGTGTGCGATTTCGACGACCGCTGGGAGCCCATCCTCATCGGCCAGCCCATCACCATCGGCGTGGACGTGGCCTACTTCGGCTCGGACGAAACGGTCATCTACTACCGCGTCGGGGCGTATGTGTTCGACCCCATCGTGCGCCACCAGCAGGACACGACGGCAACGGCGGCGGACGTGGTGCGGCTTGCACGTCAGCTGATGGAGCATTATCGCCGGCCGGATGTGCGCATCAACATCGACATCGGCGCGATGGGGCCCGGTGTGCTCGACCAGGTGGTGCACGGTAGCAAGGGGCTGCATGGGCGGTGGAATGTGGTGCCCATCGCATTCGGCGGAGCGGGCGACCTTGAGCATCACGACATGGCGACGGTGCTGTGGTCGCACGCGCGGGAAAAGCTGCCCGAGGTTCGCCTGCCGAACGACGAGCGGACCGTGGCGCAGTTGAGCACCCGCAAGTACAAGGTGGACATCAAGGGGCGGCTGCAGATCGAGAGCAAGGACGACTACAAGAAGCGCTACCCAGAGGACGGCTCGCCCGATCGCGCCGATGCACTCGTCCTGTGCCTTTACGATGGTGGTGTGGACGCGGTACATGCCGTGCAGACGACGTCCGTCCGGCCAGCGACGGCTGGGATAAGGCGCAAGACGTTCTGAGGGAGGTGACGGTATGGGGCTCAAAGAGGCGTGGAAGGTGTTACGCGGGGGCAAAGCAGAGACACCAGCGACACCTGTCAGCCTACGCGGCGAGATCGGTTACACGGGCAACAAAATCTTCAGCGGCCTGCCGATGGACGAGTACAATCCAGACCTGGCGTTTCCAGAGTCGGTGGCCGTGTACGACCAGATGCGGCGATCCGACGGCCAGATCGCAGCGGTGCTGAATGCAATGAAGTTGCCGATCCGGTCGGCGGAATGGTTCGTCGAGCCGGATGACGATGCCAAGGACAAGCGCCTGGCGGCGCAAATCGCCGAGCTCGTCGAATGGAACCTGCTGCAAGGCGGCATGAAGTACAGCTGGGACGACCACCTGCGCGAGGCACTGACCATGCTCGAGTTCGGCTTCTCTGTGTTCGAGAAGGTGTATCGGATGGACACGTATGGAGGCCGTCCGGTGGTGGTGCTCGACAAGTACGCGCCTCGCGTCGCGACGTCCATCTGGCGGTTCCCGCAGGATGAGCAGGACGGAAGCGTGGTAGCTGTGCAACAGCTCAACTACTACACCGGGCAGCTGTATGATATTCCGCTCGACAAGGTGCGGCTCTACACGTACCAGCGCGAGGGCGAGAACCCTGTCGGCATCAGCGCACTGCGGCCGGCGTACAAGCACTGGTACATCAAGGACGCGCTGTATCGAATCGTTGCGGTCGGCGTCGAGAAGTCGCTCGTCGGCACGCCGTACGCCACGCTGCCGAAAGGCACATCCGACGAGGACCGTCAGCGCATCCTCGACACGCTCACGGCGATGCGCGTAGCGGAGGAAGCGGGTGCGACGTTCCCCGAGGGCGTCGTGGTGTCGATCCTCGAGGGCAAGTCCAACGCGCTGAACGCGATGCCGTTCATCGAGCATCAGGACACCCTCATCGCGCGGAGCATGCTGGCGCAGTTCATCAACCTCGGCACGATGAGCAGTGCGTCCGGCGGTTCGTATGCGCTCGGCAACACGATGGTCGGGATGTTTGTCATGGGTCTAGAGAGCATCGCCGACTACATCGCCGGAGAGGTGCAGAAAGACATCGAGCAGCTGGTCGAGTGGAACTTCGGGCCGGACGCACCCGTCCCGCGGCTGAAGCACGGCGCCATCAACATCGACAGCGTGACGGACAAGATGACGGCCATCGCGGCGCTTGGTGCCGGGCACCTGCTCAACCCGGACGAGAGCCTGGAGAACGCGCTGCGCGGCATGATTGGCGTGCCGCCTATCCCGCAAGCGGCGCTCGCAAATCAAAGGAGCCTGCCGACGACGAACTACGTGCCGCCCATCATCCCGGACACGCGGCTCACACCAGCGCAGATACGCGAGATCCAACAGCAGCAGCAAACCATCGGCGTGACGGCCAAGGGGCAGAAGATGTCAGACGGAGACGAAGGTATCACGCTGGCCGACCAGGGCGCGCAGACGGGGCAACAGCCGCCGCAACGTAGGGCGCCGACGCAGTACGAGCAGAACATCGACACGAAGGCGCTGGAGGCGTACTGGCTGGCCGCTGAGGGTGCGATGCTGTTCGAGATGCAGCACCAGATGAGGGGTGTTGCCAAGTCGCTGGACAAGGCCATGACAGCGGCTCTCAAGGGCCTCACGCCGCAGCAGGCGGCGCGCAAGATAGTGTCCCTCGACCTGTCGTCGGCCGACATCAAGCCGTACGAGCAGGCCATCGAGGCGCAACTGGTGCGCGTGGCCGAGCACGGTATGGAGACGGTGGCCCGGGAACTGCCGGAGGGTAAGACCATCGACCGGCTGCCGTCCGACGTGCGCGTGATGCTCGAGGCCAAGGCCAAAACGCTGGCGAGCGTGCAGACGGGCAAACTCCTGAACGCGGCCCAGCTGGCGGCGCTGCAGTCGCTGGAACGCGGGGGAGACGTGAAACACGCACTTGCTGCCGCGAAGGAAGCACAGCAACAGTACATCGACGGACACGACCTGGTGCTGAGCGCGAACGTAAGCGTCGGGGAGGCACTGAACATCGGCCGGGGCGCGCAGGCCCGACAGAAGGGCATCCAGGGCGCACAATGGTCGGCCGTGCTGGACACCAAGACGTGTCCGCTGTGCGAGAGCCTCGACGGCAAGGTGATCAGCGTAACGGACCCGGACTTCGACCTGTTCCGGCCGCCGCTGCACTTCCACTGCCGCTGCTTCTGGGTGTACATCGCGGCGGCCGAAACCAACGTGGTGTTTGACTGGCAGACGCCAGATCCAGCGCTTGTGCGCAAGTACGGCCACATGATCGCGTGAGGAGGGGATATACGTGTCGTACGCCACGCAAAAACTTTTGACGGACGAGATGGGACGACCGATCCCACAGCAGTGGTCTCCCGTGAGCGGTAACTTTGAGCCGATCCAGGGTCACGGCTCATCCATGTCCATGGCGCGTGGCGCATGGTATCAGGTGGGATCGGGGGCGACAACGACCTCCCTCCCGCTGTCCACACAAGGCGGCTTGGCACTTTGGCTGTCAGCCGCCATGCAGGCCAAGTTTGTCGGCGGTACGGCGCATGTCGTTGTCAACAGCCAGCTATGTGAGGCGACGATCACGGCGGTAACCGCAAGCGGCACACTCACGCTCGACAGCGCGTTGCCTGCCGCGCCGAGTGCCGGCACAGCGCTGATGGTCACCCCACCAGATCAAGTTTCGCTAACGGGCAGTAATGCGATAAATGCGGGCGTCGTCACAGCAACATCGGCAAACACAGCCACACAGCTTCCAAACGTTTCATGCCGTGAGGTAACGGTCATCGGGCTAAAAGGCAATACAGGCCAAATCTACGTTGGCGGTTCGAATGTCTCGACCAGTACCTACGGCGCGGAGCTTGACCCGAAGGACAGCATCACGATTGCGGTAAACAACGCAAACCTGGTTTGGTTTGTGGCAACCGTCGCAGGGGAGGGCATCTCTTATGTCGCGGTATAGGAATTCCAATTATCTTGAACTTCAGCAACGAGGATTAAACGTCATGGACTACGGAGCCGACCCCTCGGGCACAAAAGATTCGACAACCGCAATTCAAAACGCCGTGAATGCCGCAGGGAACAGAGGTGGTACAGTTATCTTTCCACCTGGACAGTTTTTGATTTCGTCGCCCATCACTCTTCAGGATGGTATCTGTATTACGGGTTCAGGAATGCCACAGACGAATCCAAACACCGGCAGTATCATCATAGCGAACACTGCGATGAACGCGATGTTTCAGACAAACCTGAACGGGACCGGACAACGTCTCAATAATCTTGCCATCGAAAAAATTTGCCTGAACGGGAACAACAATGCAACCTACGGCCTCTACCTGGATTCTGTTATCAACCAAAAAGGAGATTTCAGAGATCTCTACATCCTAAATGCGACGAACACCCAAGTATGGTACAGCGGGGCTACCACGGGGAATGCGTATGGCGGAAACTACGTTACATTCCGTAATTGTGTATTTTCCAGTGGACAAACGGGCATCTACATCAATGCTGATTGGGTTGTACTGGATTCAATATTTTGTTCCGGTCAAACAGCGATTCCGTTCCATTTCGTAGGTGGATTAGGAAACAC
>JAIMBT010000018.1 GCA_023511295.1 Alicyclobacillus sp. | reverse complement strand
ACCGTAGACGGAAACGTGACAGGTAAGTGGACGCAGGGACATGAGACGAGATCAAGCAGTCTGGTGACCTCGTCACCAACCCATCAGTACCAAGCAAGACCTGTAGTTAGTTGGCAATAAGGAGGAGAAGAACACTTGAAACGTGCGCTTACCGGTATCGCATCAGCAACGTTGGCACTCGGAATGATGGTTCCGGCTACGTTCGCAGCGACGTCTTCCAGCTCCGTGCAGTGGAAGACCCTGAATATCACGGCTGGCTCCAGCTATTCCGCCAATCCAGAGGGCTTCTCTGGATACGACCATGGCAGCACCACGCTGACCACGTTTGCACCGATTTACTATGTCAAGGCCGCGCTGCAGGCTCTCGGATACACGGTCACCTGGGACGGCACATCTTTGATGGTGAACACCCCGGCGGGCGTGACTCCGGACTTCAGCGGCATCTCGGTTGGCACCGGTAACACCAATATCTACGTCAACGGTACCCTGGTGAAGAAAGTCTACAGCCAGGTGAAGGGCGACCCGGCGAGCGGCGGAAAGATCCAGACGACCTACGTCCCGATCTACTACATCGACGCTCTGCTGAAGGCTGCTGGCGAGTCCGCGCAATGGGATGGCAGCGGTTGGGCGTTGACGGCGCCTACGACGGCTACCACTGGCGCGTCGTTCAGCTCTCTGATTGCATCTGGCAACCAGACAGGGTCTGGCTCTCAGACAAGCCCGGCTGTCAGCTCGAACGGGGGTGCAGTGACCCTTACCACGACCTTGTCCGACAATGGGGTTCCGGCAGCGAATACCGCGGTGAATGTTACCGTGAGCGGCTCGTCTACGCCGGTCATTCAGGCCAACGGAACATACGTTACGGCCACACCAAATAGCGCTGGAACCTCATGGACATTCACAGCGAACACGGATAGCACGGGCAAGTTGGCTGTCTCGGTCGTGGGCACCGGTGCCTACACTGTGTCGTTCGCCGATGCCAGTAACACTACGGTTACCGCCACGGGCTACATCAACTTCTTGGGAACAGGTGGCCTGCTGACGCCGTACGCGGCAAACTCTGCCTCAGCCTATAGCGCGGACATCTCGACGGTGTCCAGCACGAGTGCCGGTGTTGTTCCGGTTACCTATACCCTTCCGCTGAACAGCAGCGGCCAGGTCCAGGTGGGTCAGGAAGTCACCTTCAAGCTGAATCAGACCCTGAAGGATAACGGGAACTCGGTACCGACGAACGCGTTCTTCTCGACGGCTTCTGGACAGGAAATCGGGACGACCTATACGGCCTATAGCAACAGTGAAGGACAGATCACGCTGTATGTGAACGACTTCACCGCGGACACGACTGAGGTTGATGCCTACATCGGCAGCGATACGACTCCGGATGCTGTCACGTACATCAGCTATTCCAACCCGGATGCTCCGACGGGCTCCTACGCTTTGAATAACATTGGCGTGTTCGCGTTCTCCTCTTCGGTTGCAAATGCAACTACGTCGTCGCCAAACGCCGTGGCTGGTTTGCCCGAAAGTGGAACGGCCTATTTCGCGCCGGTTGATGCTGGTGACAACGCCTATGGCACGAAGGATGGCAGCATCACGTACACGATCAATGCGACAAACGGCGCGTATATCCAACCGATGTTGGATCTGAGTAGTGGCGGCTGGACCGCAGCGAATTTGCCTGCGTCCCTTCAGAAGGATTCCAGCATGACCCTGCAATTTGAGTTGAACTCAGCTGGCAACGCGTACAATGTTTATGCTAATGGTGTTGAGCTCACCGACGCCAACGGCAACGCGTACAGTGTGGGGTCTCCAGTCTTCGGAGTCCAACTCAGCACCGCGAACGCGACCGGCAATAGCTCGACCGTAACCGTGGCCGCCGGAAAGGTGAATGCCTCCGCTACGTTCAACTTTAACGGCACCTCTCCGGTAAACGTGACAAGCTTCACCCCGGTGATTGGTAGCCTCTCGGGAGCGGGTTCCACCCAGACCGTGAGCTTTGTGGTCGATGACGCGAATGGAAATCCGGTGGCGAATGCGCCGGTAACCGTCGTCATCCCTCAGAACACGAGCCTTAAGGGCGAATGGATTACTGCCGTAAACGGCAATCAACTGACGGAGCCATTGGGGACGAATGGTTCGAGTGTTTACACACCCATTCCGTTGGATCAGACCGATGCTAACGTAGCCTATAACGTAGGCATCCCCAATGTGGCCAACTGGAACTCTAGCTCGAGCACAGACACAACATTGACAGTCTACACAGATGCCAATGGAAAGGTGTCACTCACGTTCCAAAACGGTGACGTGTGGTATGCGAGCGCGGCTAGTGGTGCCACCAACACAGAGGACACCAACTACGTACCCTCTGGCACCAACTTGTATGCCTTTACCCCGAGCAGTGCAGCCAAGGAGGGGCAACTCTACATTCAGACCTCCTCTACAGCTCCAACGTTTACAGCGCCGACGGGGTCGTCCACTACGCCGACCGCAATTCAGGTGGGTGAAATCAACAACTGAGCTTCCTCGGAGAACACCGGGTGGTCCTGATGGACGCCCGGTGTTTTTTCTTCTTTAAATTCGCCGATTAGGGATGACCTGGTACGATGCTGCACGTAACGAAACATTTCTGAGTGCTTGGAAACCATAGATGGGAACATCGCTCATGTTTATCGTATATTGAGAATAGTCAACGCCGCTTGTTATTTTTTGTGCCACATTGGCCTCGTTTGTCTGCACTTTAACTATGCGCATACATGCCGATGCTATCGTTAACGGGGCACCACAAAACCTCCACATGAAAGACATGCGTGCTAAATCCGCATTCCATATACTAGTTGCGCGGCACAATAGACTTGCAGCGTCACAAATCGGAACGGTGGACAATCCTTCTGATGAAACATGTCGACCGATAGTGCTGCTGGCTTTGATGCACAATTGTAAAGGGAGAGGGAATTCGCCATGCAACCGCAGGAGGAGCTGGGGTCGCCTCTTGTCCGACCCGCGTTTAAGAGGTCTCGTAAAAAGTGGATATACGCTGGCGCCGCAGTGGTTGTCATACTTGGAGCAGGTGCTTCATTGACGGTCCGCCGGCTGCACACTGCCACGGGTGTTACGAAAGCGATGCTTTACACCGTTGGCTACGGCAATATCGTGCAAAGCATCAGTACATCTGGAACGATTGAACCGGCACAGACTGCAGACCTCAATTTCCCGGACTCTACAGCGAAGGTGACCGCTATTAACGTGAAGGTGGGTCAGAAGGTGGCCAAGGGCCAGGTCCTTGCGACCGAGGATGACACCAACACGAAGGCAGCATTGCTGGAGGCCCAAGCCGGCGTGAGTCAGGCTCAGGCCAATCTTCAGTCCGCACAGGCGAACCTGACGAAGACCACGCAGGGTGCCACGGCATCACAAATTGCCGCTGACCAGCAGGCGATTGCCAAGGCGAAACTAGCTCTCCAGGGCGCACAGCAATCTTATCAGGCACAGCTCGCGGCCTCGAAAGACGATTCGAGCGCGCAACAGAAGATTCTAAGCGCGCAGACGCAGCTTCAGAACGACGAAACGGCGGCGAGTGATACCTCGGCCGTGGATGCCGCACAACAACAACTTGCCGCTGACCAACAGAAGCTTGGCGATGATGAGCAGAACCTTAAAAACCTACAGACACAGTACGGGGTCATCACTGAAGCTCAAGTGCAAAACGCGTGGCAGCAGTACCAGTACGACTATGGGCTTGTGCTGAAATGGGAGGAGGGTCAGCAACTCGGACAAGACCCGTACGCGGCAGCGGAATCGCGTGATCAGCAGATTTACCAGAACCTTAACAGCGAGTACACTGACCTGCAAGATGCCCAATCGGCCATCACCGCGGACCAACAACAAATCCAGAAAGATCAGCAGGCACTAGTGGATGCCCAGAACAGCCTGGCCAAGGCTAAGCAGCAGGTTCAGGTGGATGAGCAGAATCTGAAACTCACCGAGGAACAAGTGAACGACACCAGTTCGACGCAGCAGGCGCTCCAAAACGCACAACTTCAAATTCAGCAAGACCAGCTCGCGCTACAGGACGCCGAGCAACAGCTCCAACTGGACGAGCAGCCCGCGGATCCTGCAACCGTGGCGAGTGCTCAGGCTAGCGTCGCCGCTGCGGAGGCGTCCTTGCAGAGCGCTGAGGACAAGCTTACCCAGGCCCAACAGGCCGAGGATGAGACGAAACTTACCGCACCGTTCTCAGGTGTGATAACGCAGGTCAACGGAAGTGTCGGCCAACTCCCGACGAGCTCTGGCTCCAGTGGCAACAGCAGCGGCTTCATCGAAATGGTCGACACGAACCCGAGCGACCTTCAGGTGCAAATGAGCATTCCCGAGTCTCAGATCACCGAACTGCAAGAGGGTGATCAGGTTCTGGTCACGACCTCTGCGATTCAGGGGAAGACCTTTACGGGTAGCGTGACGCAAATTGATCCGGTACCGACAACCACTTCAGGCGTAACGCAATACACGGCGACTGCGACGATCAGTGACCCGACGGGTGAGCTCAAGGATGGCATGACCGTCAACGTCGCCATCCAGACGTCAAGCGCTAGCCATGTACTGGCCGTTCCGTCTATTGCGTTGGTTCAAGTTGGCAGGCAGGAGGGCGTCTACGTCTATGATCCGACGAACAATGCGGCGTCAGGGTCTGGCTCTTCAGCGGGGCCCACGGGCAAGAATTCGAGTCATTCTGGCCAAGGTGGCTCGAGTGAAGGTGGAGGCGGCAGTTCTTCTACCCGTCGTGGTTTCGCAGGCGGGCGCGCAGGCGGTTTCGGATTCGGCGCTGCCTTCGGTCGCGGAACGACACTCACGGTGAACCCCTCGAAGTTACCGAGCAACGTTCACTTCCAGCCGATTCAACTCGGGGTGATGGGAACAAACGAAGTCGAGGTGGTCTCCGGTCTGCAGGCGGGGCAGCAGATTTTGATTGAGTTGCCAAACAGTGCGACATCCACGTCCACCAGCACCGGCGCCTTCGCTGGAGCAGGCGGCGCAACGCGTCGAACGGGCGGTGGGGGAGCGGGCGGTAGCGGATCGACCGGAGGCGGCAACGGCTGATGCGCGCGCTCATCGAAATGCGAAACCTGGCGCGCACGTACGTGCTGGGCGATGAAGTCATCCGCGCCTTGGACGGCGTCAGCCTGACGATACAGCAAGGCGAGTTTGTGGCCATCATGGGGCCGTCAGGATCTGGCAAGTCGACCGCGATGAACATGATTGGCTGCCTGGACCTGCCGACCTCGGGTCAGTACATCCTCGACGGATACGACGTGTCCGGGCTGTCGGAGGACCAACTGGCCGAGCTGCGCAATCAGAAGATTGGCTTCGTGTTTCAAAACTTTAACCTGCTGCCGAAGACGACGGCGCTCGAGAACGTCGAGCTGCCGATGCTGTACGCCGGCGTGCCCGCGCGAGAGCGGCGGCGGCGGGCGATGGAGGCGCTGGAGCGCGTGGGTCTCGGCAATCGCCTGGGCAACCGGCCGAACGAGCTGTCCGGCGGCCAGCAACAGCGCGTCTCGATTGCGCGGGCGCTGGTGAACAACCCCGTGCTGATTCTGGCGGACGAGCCCACCGGCGCCCTCGACAGCCACACCACGGAAGACATTCTGCGGCTGTTTGAGGAACTGCACGCGCAGGGCAACACCATCGTCCTCGTGACCCACGAGGATGAAGTCGGCCGCCATGCCAAGCGGATTGTCCGTTTTCGCGACGGGCGTGTGGAATCGGACACCGCCGTCGGCGTGGACCACCGGGCTGACGGCGAGGCCCTGACAGGGGGGGACGGCGCGTGATTTGGACGGAGACCCTGCGCGTCGCTTGGCGGAGCATCCGCGCGAACAAGATGAGATCTTTCCTTACCATGCTCGGCATCATCATCGGCGTGATGGCCGTGATTGGCAGCTCGGCCGTCGGGACGGGTGCCAAGCTCGAGATAACGAAACAGGTGGAGAGTCTCGGCTCGAACGTGCTCACGGTGATGCCTGGCTCCACGAGCTTCGGCGGGATTGGGCGCGGCGTCGGCTCTGCCACGACGTTGACGGCGACCGACGCAAAGCTCATCGTGCAAAACGATCCCGAAGTCGCCTACGCCTCGCCGGTGGTCTCGAGCAATCAGCAGGTGGTGTACGGAAGCAACAACACCTCCGCGGCGATTGAAGGGACCAACGAGCAGTATCCCGCCATCCGTGACATCCAGATGGCTGAGGGGCAGTACTTCACGGCGACCGAAGTGAAGGACGCCATGCACGTGGCGGTCTTGGGTGCGAACGTGCCGAATACGCTTGGGATGAACGCGCCGCTCGGACAGACCATCTACATCAACGCGGTCCCGTTTACCGTGATTGGGGTGGCGCAAACGCAAGGGTCCCAGGGGTTCCAGAGTCCGGATGACGCGATTGCCATCCCGTACACGACGGAACAAGATCTGTTCACCGGAAGCACGTCGGTGCAGCAGATTGTCGTTTCGGCGAAGTCGGCCAACGAGATGAACGAGGCCCAGCGCGAGATGGAGGACACGTTGCGGGTGGCGCACCAGTTGCACCCCTCGGACTCGGACGACTTCAGCATCATGAACCAAGCGACCATCCTCAGCGCGCTGGGCAACATCACGGCCATCCTGACCGCGCTGCTCGACGGCATCAGCGGCATTTCGCTGCTGGTCGGCGGGATTGGGATTATGAACATCATGCTGGTGTCGGTCACAGAGCGGACGCGAGAGATTGGCATCCGCAAGGCCATCGGCGCGAAGCGCGGCAGCATCTCGACGCAGTTCCTGCTGGAGTCGCTGATGCTGAGCCTGTCCGGAGCGTTTCTGGGGCTGGTCATCGGCGGCGGCGGGGCTGAGGTGATTGGACAACTGGTGCTGAAGATTGGCAACGTGGTGTCCGTGTCCGCCGTGGTGCTGGCGGTGGTGTTCTCGATTCTGGTGGGCATCGTCTTCGGCGTGTACCCGGCGCGCAAGGCAGCAAACCTGAAACCGATTGACGCGTTGCGGTTTGAGTAGGGAATGGGTTGACGTTGGTTGGACACAAGGGCGCGGTGGTTCCGCGCCCTTGTGGGCGTGAGACAGGCGAGCGTGGTGGGGGCCGCTCGTGCACACCCGGACGGGCGCTGACGGAAGGCGGAGGTCAGAGCGGGGGACGGAAGGCCCTCCATAAGGAGCCATATGAATCGGTTCATTAGTGCCAAAGCTCCCTACACTGTAGGACCTTGAGGATACCTCGTTCAGCCAGAATGAATACTTGGTATTTCTCTGCGATAAAGTGTTGACAGTTGTCAATCTGAGATCTTAGAATCATCATTATCGATGTAAAACTTTCGAACCGCTCTGGCGGCCGTGAGGGTAGGATATCGTCCACCAGGAATTTAGGGGGGGAAGGCTTTGCGAGCCAAGGTCACAGGCATGGCACTAGCTATGTTGGGTATCCTGGGAACGGTTACAGCGTGCGGAACTTCAAACGGTTCATCGACCAATAATGCGGTCGGGTCCCAGTCACCGGTCCATGGAGGGACACTGAACGTCGCCGTACAATCCGACATTCCATCACTGGAGCCGACCATCGGAGTGGACACTGAATCTATCCAGTATGTCGACTCGATTTACGCACAACTCGTGACGTTCTCACCAACGGGACTCTCAATTGTTCCGGATTTGGCCAGCTCGTGGAGTTGGAATGCAGATCATACATCCATAACGTTTCATCTGCGAGACGCCAAGTTTTCTAACGGGGATCCCGTTACTGCTGAGGACGTGAAGTTTTCTGTGGAGTTTGTCCTGAATCCAAAGAGCAACGCATCCATTCCGATTTACGCCGGGCTAAAAGGGGCGGCGCAATACAGCAAAAATCCATCTGGGAACTTCTCTGGAGTTAAGGTTATCAATGAACACACCGTTGAATTTTTCCTTTCGAAACCTGAGCCGTATTTTCTGTCATCACTAGCATCCGGCACCGGATCCATTCTGGACCAGAAGGTTGTCCAACCGATGAACTTCAATTCAACGAAAATATCGCAGAATCCGGTCGGAGCAGGACCCTATATGCTCAAATCCTGGATTCCCGGAAAAGAGCTAATTCTTGTAAAAAATCCATACTACTGGGATAAGGGTCTGCCATATCTAAACGAAATTGATACCCAAATTGGAGTAGATCCGTCGAGCCAGTACCTGATGTTTCAACAGGGGAAGCTGGACTTGATGGGAGCTGCACTCGACGGGAGCATGCAGATTGACGGAAACACATATCTCTCCGCGATGGCGAATCCGAAAACTAAACAAGATTATTTGAAAAATGTTGGATTGATGACGACCTTCCTATCCTTGAACACAAAAATGGCACCGTTCACGGATAAGTCCGTCAGGCAAGCGGTTGCCTACGCCGTTGACAGGGCCCAACTGGTCCAAGACATGAATGGTCGGGCTGTACCAGCGTATCAGCTGTTGCCACCGGGATTAGTGGGCTACGACAAGTCGCTCCGGGTGATATCAGAAGACCAGGCCAAAGCCAAACAGCTTCTCCAGCAGGCCGGATATGGGGCAAGCCATCCTGCCAAGTTCACACTTGTCACCTTGAACGACCCATTGTCCGTTAAAATCTCATCTGCAATTCAGAGCCAACTTGATGCGGTGGGTTTTGATGTCACCATCAAACCTGAGGCACAGGCTCCGTATATTCAAGGCCTTCTAACTCCAGGAACCGATCAAGCAGCATACGGGGAGTGGATTGACGACTACCCGGACGCTCAGGACTTTATGTACAACAATTTGGACGGAGACAACCAGGGGGGCTTCGACACGTCATTCTATAACAATGCGACTGTGAACCACTGGATAGATATCGGCGACACGTCATTCGACAACTCGACCCGAGCGGCGGCCTACGAGGAAGCCGACAAACTGGTAGACGAGGATGCACCCATTGTTCCGCTGTTTTATGGGGTCATGGATATCTTGAAGCAGCCGTGGGTCCATCCAAGCAACAACTTGTACTACGTTCACCAGGTGTTACCGATACAGTTCTGGCGCCTGTGGAAGTCGTCGCATTGACACGTATCGTGGACGCTTCTGCTGGTTAGGCGATGGCGTTCCCGCTGCGGAGAGAGGAGTGGCAGCATGTCCGTTGTCCAGACGACAGCTGAACATCCCGAGGTTCGCCTTGTGAGGAGCCGATCGTCTGTTTTTCGAAAGCTACTTCACCAACCCCGGGCATGGGTATTTGGCGGTATTGCTGTGATTTTGATTTTCGTTGCAATATTTGCGCCAGTACTCGCTCCGCTTAACCCAGATAAAATCTATCCTAATGGGCTTTCTTCGATTGGAGCCCCGCTTCCTCCGGGAACTCGAGGGTTTGTTCTTGGCACGGATGACTTAGGCCGTGATATCCTTAGCCGATTGATATGGGGAACGAGAATCTCCATGATCGTTGGAATTGGGGCCACGGTGGTGACACTTGTTCTTGGCCTAATCATTGGAATTTCAGCGGGTTACTTTGGTGGCACGATTGACACATGCTTTATGCGCATTGCGGATATGTTTTTGGCATTTCCATTCATCCTCTTCGTTGTATTTGTTGCCACAATATTTAAGCCCTCTCTGACGGTCATTATATTGGCAATCGGGGTTCTTGGGTGGGCTCCAATTTCTCGTATTGCGCGGAGCCGGACTCTGGATCTGCGAAACTCCCTATTCGTCGAAGCAGCGGTGACACAAGGGCTGTCTCACACCCGGATTATCTGGAAACATATTTTCCCAAACGTCGTATCGACAATCCTGGCTTACGGTATGCTTCAAGTCGGCACCAACATCATGTTCGAATCAGCTCTGTCATATCTTGGGGCGGGGCCACCGCCGCCGACGCCAGACTGGGGAGCCATGGTTGCAGAGGGGCAGGGTGCGATGGCTACGGCGCCATGGCTGTTCTTCCTCCCAGGTGTCTGTATTATGGTGGCCGTTGTCTCCTTCAACTTATTTGGGGATAGCTGGCTCAAGGCAACTGAAACGACCCGGTGAGGCATGGGGAGGGAAAGTCGTGACGAGGTACATCGTAAAACGTGTCTTACTCATGTTGCTGACCATCTGGGGGGTTGTCACAATTACCTTCGTTGTGGGATTCCTCATGCCGGCCAACCCTGCCCGAACGATTGCTGGGGTCCATGCCACGGCGGCCACGGTGGAACAGATTTCGAAGCTTTACGGGTTCGACAAGCCCCTCAGCGTACGTTACCTGCGTTTTTTGTGGAATCTCGTCCATTTAAATGTGGGAATGTCCTACCATTATCATACGTCAGCAATGCGTATTGTATTAAGTCGCTTGCCAGCTACTCTTTATCTAGGTGTATTCGCGGTCTTGACTGAGCTAATTATTGGCTTTCCCGTAGGCGTCTATATGGCTCATAAGAAGGACACATGGATAGATACGTTTCTTTCGAGCGGGTTGGTTGGAGGCGCGGCAATGCCGACCTACTGGTTTGGCATCATCCTCATTTATGTTGTGGCGTTCAAGGCCGGCTTGCTACCCATTGGGGGGGATAACGGTTGGACGTCCCTGGTTTTGCCGGCGCTAACCTACGGGATAACGGGCGCTGCATACTACGCGCGCATTCTGCGTTCCTCTCTCGCAGATATTTTACAGCAGGACTACGTCCGAACAGCACACGCAAAGGGATTACGACGATTCCTGATAACTAGGAAACATGTTATCAGAGCCGGTCTGCTACCTTTTATGACACAATTAGGTATGGATATGGCATACACACTGAGCGGCCTTATTATTCTAGAACAGGTGTTTGATTGGCCGGGGGTTGGAAACCTAGTGGTAAGTGGTATTCAATATATAGATGTCCCAATCATTCTGGCGACCACCATCGTTACGGCTACGTTGGTTGTCGTTCTAAATTTCCTGGTTGACATTAGCTATATGTGGTTGGATCCGAGATTACGGCATAACCCATCGTGACCCGACATGAAGCGCGAGTAACATTCATGGCAGAGGGCGCGGATTCCTACCCGCCTTCGAGGGGGGATTTCGATTGCACGTTTCGCAGCGGATCGAGCTGAGGATAGGCGGCGGCTCGCGCGGTACGGCCGGTTCTATTTTCCACACCGGGGCCATCCTGTGCTAGAATTCAGACAAGCATCAAACCTTGGGGTCGCTCCCTGCCTGTCACGGGAGGGGGTGAGGCCGGATGGGTGCACAAGGTGCCATCGCGTTGATGATCCAATTTGGGTCATTCGTGGTGTCGCTGGTGTCACTCGTATTGGCTGTGGTTCTTGCCGTAAGAAACAAGTAACCGCCCCCATAGGTGAGCGCCGTGGGGCGGCTACTTGCCCGTTACACAGGATGGGCAGGGACAACGCCCGAGGCGTTGATGCCCGGGAGTCGGAGGTGACGCTCCGGCTCTCTTTTCATGTTTAGTGTATCACAGGCAGAATATACGTCAAATCAGCGAAACCTGCGCGGGGCTTATGGCTGCGCTGGTCGAAAGAGGCATAGAGTTGGCGGAACGGCTCATGAGGGAAGACTGGGAGGGCGCCGTGGGGCTTGGCACGGCCTGCTTCAAAAGCGCCAGGGCAGACCCCCTCAGGGTCGCGTGACGTGCAGGATGCCAAGCCCGTGATCATAGACGATTGATCCGCCCAGGAACCCCGCTGCCGACACAAGGATGACCGCCACCAGGGCGAATAGCCAGGCGGCGGGTGAGACTTTCCGAAACCGGCCGCGCAGGAGTTGAATGGCAGTTGCGATGACCACCGCAATGCCCGTCAGTTCACCGTCCCGTTTATGTGCGCTGAGCATCGGGCGAATCGCCTGCGGGATGGTGTCGTAGGACTCGCTGATGACGCCGGCCAGACCTGCGGCGAGAGTGGCCAGGATTCCCAGCAGCAGCAAAAGGGTGAAGGCCTTTGCCCAGAATGAGTCTCGCCTACGAAAGAGTCCTACCAGCCCGAACAACGCGGCGAGGTAGAGAATGGAGATGGTGAAGTGCACGACCATCGGATGAATGGTCGGCGGAAACAGCTTGTACAGGGTTGTCATGCGCGATGCCTCCGTTTCCGGGCTCCGAGGGTGTGCGCCGTTCCCCAGGAATGTACCGGACGTGCGGAGGGATTGTCAATGGCTGAAACGGCGGGGAGTACACCCGCCGTTTCCCCTCTATATGCGCATCTCTAGGCTCCCGTCGATGTCGTTTCTGAGGCGGATGCTCGTTTTGCTTCCTTCCGGCGCAAATAGGCGAGCCAGTAGAGCAGGGCCACGGCGATGATGACAGCGGTCTTGATGATGTCCCCCGCCGCTTGCTGAGTGAGTGCGAGGGCGACACCGATGATGGCGATGATGGGTGGAAGTGGCCAGATTGGCATCCGGAAGGGGTGTTCCGTCGAGCGCGCCTTGAACCGCGCGACAATCGCAGAGATGGCAATCAACAAGTAGATGGTGACGATAATGACACCGGTGAACGTGATGAGGTTGTTAAGGGATGTGAAGTAACACAGGAGGGCGTTCCCGACACCGAGAAACACAAAACCCCACTTCGGTACGTTGTGACGGTTCATGCTGCCGAAGAAACGGTTGATGGGTCCCGGCCAGCTGTGGTTCCGGGAGGAGTCGAGGTAAATGCGGGCATACGCGAGGTTCCCGCTGAGGCCCGTGTCAAACATCGCGATGACCACGCCGATGATGAGGATGGTCGCACCGGTGTGCCCTGCGACGGACTGCGCCACATAGGTGAGGGGCGCATCGGCTTTCATGGCCGCGGAGAGGCTTGGAATGGCGAGTGTCGATGCGGCGACGGCCAGCACTTCCACAATCACCGACGTCAGTACGGCAATCATGACAGCTTTTGGCAGTACCTGGCGCGCGGCTTTGGTTTCCTCGGCAAAATAGAGGGGCCAGTCATATCCATTGAATGCGAACAGGGCTGGGACGACGGCGGCCAGCATGGCTGCGAGGCTCACACTGGACGACGCTCCGTGTGCGCCTGCGGTGGCGGGATGGAGAATGAATCCGACGGGGTGCGTCGCACCGGCGAACGAGATGACGATAAACACGAGGATAACGGCGAGTTCAATGAGCAGCATCGCCATTGCCACCCAACTGGCGGCACCGATGCGCTCCAGTGAGAACCAGGTTACGATGGCCATCATGGCGACCGCCGCCCAGTTCACGGGGATTTGGGGCACGAGCGAATGCAGGTACGTTGACGATGCGACCAGAATGCTTGCAGTGACAACGATGCCGAGCACGAGAAACAGGAGGACAGCGATGAAACCAAACGGTTTCCCCAGTGCGCGCCGGACAATCGTGTACGCGCCGCCAGCACCGGGATACATCGAACCGAGTTCGGCGTAACAAAACGCCATGGAGATGGCGATACAGGCCCCGATGATGAAGGCCCAGAATACGCCGGTGCCTGCGAGATCCAAACCTGATCCGTAGACGAGGAAGACAGACGTCGTCGGCGATATGGCGGCGATGGCAATGGCGAGTACTTGACTCATCCCCATCACGGGCGTAAACCCGCGTTTTGCGCTCGAGTGCTCCGTTGACATCCTCTCGCCTCCCTGGCATGTTCTTCTATCATTTTATGACAAAGCAGAAGCCCCATTTCCCGTGAACTTTTCCCCGCCAAATGTCCTCCTTACCCATGGTATGTCGATCCGCTTTCCATCACGACCCGCTCTGGGAAGGCAGTCGCGGTGGTGGAACAGCCATGTTTGACGACGGATGGACCATCGATGGATTATGGATTCGCACTCCGGTCGTCCAACACGGCATTTCCATCCGCCCTGCACACACGGACAATGAGGTGGTAGATTCTTGGGACATCTCTCTGGATTCTCGTTGCACTGGGTTCAGACGTTTGGCTACACAGGCGTGTTTCTCGCGATGGTGCTGGAGAGCGCCTGTATTCCGTTGCCGAGCGAGGTCATCATGCCGTTTGGCGGCTACCTGGCGGCGGTCGGGCACCTGAGCTTGTGGACGGTGATTGTGGCTGGGACGGTTGGGAACGTCGTCGGTTCTTGGATTGCCTACGCCGTCGGCCGGCTGGGCGGCCGCCCGCTGCTGGCACGGTACGGGCGTGTCGTGCGGCTGTCTGAGCGGCACCTGGAGGCTGCGGAGGCTTGGTTCGCGAAACACGGCGAATGGGCGGTGTTCGTGGGTCGTCTGCTGCCGGGTATCCGGACGTTTATCTCACTTCCGGCGGGGATTGCGCGGATGCCCGTGGCCAAGTTCACGGTGTACACCGCCATCGGATCGCTCCCGTGGGCAGGGCTCCTGGCATACGGCGGGTTCAAGTTGGGTCAGAACTGGGACACGGTGAGCCATTACACGAAGCCGCTGATGGCGATTGCGGTGCTGGTCATCGTCGCACTGATTGTGTATATCGCCATCCGGGTGAGGAGGGGACGGCGCGCATGAAGGACGGGATCCGCTACGTACCCACGGCCCTGACGAAGGTGCCGGAGGTTACGCTGTGGTTCTGGATTGTCAAGCTGCTGTCAACAGCGATGGGCGAAGCGATATCGGACGACTTGGTGTACCACATCAACCCGTATGTGGCAGTCGGGCTGGGCGCGGTCGGGTTGGTGGTGTCGCTGGTCTTGCAGTTCGCGGTCCGGCGCTACATCGCCTGGGTGTACTGGCTGCTGGTGTCGATGGTCGCCATCTTCGGAACGATGGTGGCGGATGCGACCCACATCGTCCTCGGCGTTCCGTATTGGGTATCCACCCTCACGTTCCTCGCGATTTTGGCTGTGGTGTTCACAGCCTGGGCGAAGGTGGAGAAGACCCTGTCCATCCACAGCATCTTCACGCCGCGGCGGGAGATGTTCTACTGGGCGACGGTCCTGTCCACGTTCGCCCTTGGCACGGCGGCGGGGGACATGACGGCGGTGACGCTGCACCTGGGGTACCTGGCGTCGGGCATCCTTTTCAGCGTGCTGTTTTTGTTGCCGGGCGTCTTGCACTTTGCCTTCCGCCTCAACGGCATCTTCGCGTTCTGGTTCGCGTACGTGATGACGCGGCCGGTTGGCGCGTCGTTTGCGGACTGGCTGTCGGTGCCGCATTCAGCCGGTGGGCTCAACTACGGCAAGGGGCCGGTTGGGCTCGTACTCCTGTGTCTGATTGTGCTGCTGGTGACTTTCCTCTCCATCACGCGGCGCGACGTCCAGCCGGACGTGCTCGCCGCAGAGCGGAGAGAGGCGCGCCGGAGACACAGTCGGGGCCGCGCGCGGCATCGGCGTCGGGGTCAACCGGCCCGAGAACCCGGGCGAGAGGAACTCCCCGGCAATCTGTGACGGCGAGCTGAAAAGAATGGTAATCAGGGGCTGCTCGTGAGCAGCCCCTGCATCTTGATATGCTAGAATTCAGAAAGTGGGATGATGGCGTCCCATCCACACGCACCGAACGATCGCCACGGCGCAGAGCGGTTTCCGGAGACAGCGCCAAGCGATTGGACGTACGAAGGACGGGATTTGGAAATGGATCGCGAGCTGGAGGCTCGGCTGTCGGTGGCAGGTTCGCGCAACGTTCAAACGTTACGGATGGGGGTTGTCAGCGCAGACGACTCCTTGCATGTCATCGAGGCGGCGGCGCGGGAGTTCCCTCACATCCGCATGGTTCCAATCGTCTATTGGCGGGAAGATGAAATCATTCCGCTGCTTTGCGAGGCACAGCTGGACGTGGATATGTGGTTGTTCAGTGGTCAGGTTCCGTATTCGATTGTGAAAGACTGGGGAGGCATCCGTCAGCCGATGTTCTATCCCCCGCACACGGGCGAGGGGCTGTATCGCGCTCTTCTCAAGTTGATGAACGACCTGGGGCTGCACCTATCGGAGATCAGCCTGGATACACTGCAACGAGCTGAAGTCCACCGCCTACTTCAGGAGGTCGGCATTGATGCGGATGTGTATGTAAAACCGTATACGGGCCAGATTGACTCGGGCGAACTGGTCGCGTTCCATCTCAATCTATGGACAGCCGGTGTCACAAAGGCGGCGGTGACTTGCCTGCGCTCTGCGCACGTTCAGTTGCAGCGGGCGGGTATGCCGGTACTTCACGTTACAGCAACGCATACAGAAATTTGCAGAGTGCTCGATGCCGCCACTCGGACGTTCGAGATGATGGAACCGTCACAGAGTGCCCAGATTGCAGCTCAAGTGATGGCCGTGGTTCCGCCGAAGTACGTTCGAGAGCCAGGGACCGCCTCACCGACGAACGAACGCTGTGCCGTGGACACCCCGGAGGTGATGGCGGCCGTCTCCACCGCGGTTCGCCGGTACACCCGCCGTCTTCAGGGTGCGATGTGGGTGGTGGAACCCGGGAAATGGATGATCCTTACGACGATACAAATGTTAGAGGAGTTCACGCAAGGGTTTCGAATGAAGCCATCGCTTCCAGAGGTTGACGAGTTCGACTCCATCGGTATTTGTTGCGGTATGGGTGTTGGAGGGACGGTTCTGGAAGCGGAGCAGAACGCGGATATCGCCTTTGGGCACGCCAAGGCGCGGATGCCCGGTACCTGGATGGCTGCCTTGCCCGATAAGACCATTCGCGGCCCGCTCGGGCATTCAGATCCCGTGGTGACCTCCTACTCGGGCCGAACGGTTGAAACGTCGAACGGTGAAGTGCCTCTCAGCGCGACCACGCTCAGCCGCATTTCTGCTGCCATGAGCCAGTACGGGACGAACGCCTTGACGACATCTGATTTGGCACGCTACCTGAATATCCGGCCCCGGAGTGCGCGGCGGTTGCTCAACATACTGGAGGCCCACGGCCTCGCGACGGTCGTCGCGGAGGAGGCACCTCACCCGCGGGGCCGTCCGCGACGCGTGTATCAAGTGAACCTGGACTGCGTAATCGAGTAGACGCTTCGCCAAGTATGGACGATAGAACAGGCGGGGTGGTAGAATAACCTCAACCGTAAATCAACCGAAAATACGTAGTTACGGGTTGATTCCGCATAGGAAGACTTGCGGGGCTAGCGGGAGAGGCGCGACAGCGAGGTGTACGTGGCTCCGGGGACTCCCTGACCGCGTACCATGTCGAGCCAAATCCAACGAGTTGAGGAGAGGCAGCGATGGGAATCACGATTGCGGATGCGGAGCAGATGTTGCAACAGGTGACAGAGGAAGTGGTTCGGTGGAGGCGTCATTTACACCAGAATCCGGAACTTTCGTTCCAAGAACAACAGACGTCTCAATTTGTCTACGAGACCCTGCGTTCATTCGGGGAATTGGAGTTGTCGAGGCCGACTCCGACCAGTGTGGTCGCCCGCCTCATCGGCCGTCAACCGGGGCCCGTACTGGCGATTCGCGCAGACATGGACGCTCTACCCATCACAGAGGAGAATGACCTGGAGTTCGCATCCACAAATCCGGGCGTGATGCATGCGTGTGGTCACGATGGGCATACGGCGATGCTCCTTGGTGTCGCAAAAGTTCTGTCCGGATTGAAGGACAAGTTGCGCGGAGAGGTTCGCTTTCTGTTTCAACACGCCGAAGAGTTGTTTCCAGGCGGTGCCCAAGAACTGGTGAAGGCCGGTGTGATGGACGGAGTGGACTGCGTGATAGGCATCCATCTGTGGTCCCCGCTGCAGGTTGGGAGAATTCAGGTCAGAGCGGGTGCATTCATGGCGGCTCCGGACGTCTTCTATATCACCATCAAGGGGAAGGGCGGGCATGCAGCCCAACCGCACTTAACGGTCGACAGCATCGCGATTGCGGCGCAGGTGGTGACCAACCTCCAACATGTCGTGTCCCGAAATGTCGACCCATTAGATCCCGTCGTTCTGTCGGTAACCCAATTTCACAGCGGAACGGCTCACAACGTGATTCCTGAATCGGTCGAGATGGTTGGAACGGTTCGCAGCTTCAAACCCGAACTGCGCGATGAGGTACCCGAGAAGATGGAACGGATTGTCAAGGGCATCACAGAGGCGCACGGTGCGAGCTACGAATTTCGTTACGAACACGGATATCGCCCGGTCATCAACGATGAACAGCTGACGGGACGCGTACGTGCGGCACTTGTCGAGACGTTCGGTCCAGACGTCGTCGTCGAGGGTGACCCGACGATGGGGGGCGAGGATTTCTCAGCCTACCAACAGCTGGTTCCCGGTACGTTCTTCTACGTTGGCGCCGGCAATGCCGAGAAAGGAATCATCTATCCCCACCACCACCCCCGTTTCAATGTGGACGAGGACGCGCTGCCGATTGGCGTTCGGGCCTTTGTCAGTGTTGCCTTGCACCTGTTGGGGTAAGCCCACAGATTCACCTGAACCACTGCATGCAGCCTCGCTCGTACATCTCTTGTGCTGTCTGCTGCTTGAAACGAGGCAAGGGAAGGGGGTGTCTCCGTGTCTATCCGATGGCTCGTCGTGCTGCCGTTGCTCGGTATTTTTGTAGGGGTGTTGTTCGCCAACCGCGTCACTCCGTATGTTCTCGGAATGCCATTTCTGATGTTCTATATTGTACTGTGCATTGTCCTGACCTCCGTTTGCATGGCCATTGTCTACCGCTTTGACCCATCGAATCGAGAATGAAGAGAGGAGGTCTCACCGTGCACAACGCTGCGATTGTCGTGATTTTTGTCACCATTTTGATTGCGCTGGTACTCGGCCTCATGGCGCAACGGAGAAAGAAACTAGATCTCGAGCAGTGGGCCGTCGGGGGCCGCGGATTTGGCATCCTATTTGTGTTCTTGCTGCTGGCGGGGGAAATCTACACCACGTTTACGTTCCTGGGTGGCAGTGGATGGGCTTACGGAACGGGCGGACCGGCGGTGTATATTCTCGCGTACGGGGCCGTCGCCTATATGCTGTCCTACTTTATTCTTCCACCGATTTGGCGGTATGCGAAGGAACACAAACTGATTTCGCAACCCGATTACTTTAACAAGAGATTCAACAGCCGCTGGATGGGGATTTTGGTGTCGGTTGTCGGTGTTGTTGCCATCATCCCATACCTGCAGTCGCAGATGACAGGGCTGGGGTTGATTGTGAAAGTCGCTTCCTATGGTCATATCAACGAGGTGACCGGCATTGCCATCGCCATGGTTGTGCTGGCACTCTATGTGACCATCAGCGGTGTACATGGTTCGGCGTGGACCGCTGTTCTCAAGGACATCACCATCCTCTTGGTTGTATTGATTGTCGGGATTGCCCTGCCGATTCACGTCGGTGGATTACACGACATGTTCCAAAAGATTAATGCCGCCAAGCCCGGCTTTCTGACGCTTGGTGCCCACGGGATGGGGCTTCCGTGGTTCATCTCGACGGTTGCGCTGACCGGTTTGGGCTTCTATATGTGGCCGCACAGCTTTAGCGCAGTGTACACGGCGAAAAATGAAAAGGTCTTTCGGAGAAATGCAATCTTCCTCCCGCTCTACCAGCTCATTCTCTTGTTCGTGTTCTTCGCTGGCTTCGCGGCGATTTTGATTGTCCCCGGTCTCTCGAACACCAACCTGGCGCTGCTGGCTGCCGTACAAAAGGTGTTTCCGGACTGGTTCGTCGGCGTCATTGGAGGTGCCGGCGTCTTGACCGCGATTGTCCCGGGCTCACTGATGCTCATGTCGGCAGGGACCCTGATAGCCGAGAACATCTATCGCCCACTGGCTGGCCGTCCGGTGTCTGACCGACAAGTTCAGATGGTCGCCCGTGTGATGGTCTGGGTTGTCGCTGCGGTGACCTTCTATTTCTCGATTCACAGCAATGCGACGATTGTCGCCCTGTTACTGATGGGGTACAACTTTGTGACGCAGTTTTTCCCGACCGTTGTGTTGTCGCTCTTTGCAAGGAAATCCGTGAGCAAGGTGGGTGCGACCGCGGGGATTTTGGTTGGCGTCATCATGGTCGTGTACTTTACCATGGCGAAGATATCGATTCTGTGGGGCATCAACACAGGATTTCTTGCGCTCGTCGTCAATTGTGTGGTCGTGGTGGTGGTCTCGGCGTTGACTCGCGACTCTGGCGTGCGGGAGGGAACCACCGCGCTGCCGGGTTGATGAGCCAGCTCGTCCGAAGTGGTGTCGTCCCCAGCAGTACCGTGCACGGCTCCGAGGCTCTGAGCGACGGGTTTCCGCGTTCTCAGAGCCTCTGCTTGTCTTCGTCATCCGGGTGAAAGGGCTGCGAAACGCCCTGGCCATCGTCTGCGTCCTATCCCCGGTTCTACCGCAACGCCGCCAGCTTGTTGTCGACGGCCTGCTCCAACTGGGACGCCGACGTCCACCCGTCCTGGCTCCAGATGATGTGCCCCTTGCCGTCGGTCAGGCTGAACCACATCACGTCCGTCGCCTGGTATCCGTCCGCCAGCTCGCCGGTCTCGTCGAGTCCAATCTTCAGATGGGAATGCGGGATACCCTGAAGCGTGGCGAGCACCGCTTGCCGATTTGGTTCCACTGGCTCGATGTCAATCCCGATGACCTCCGGGCTGCCCGGCCGCTCGGCGTACTGGTTCAAATCCGCCAGCGCCGCCCGCACGTCCGGTGCCCAGCTCGCGAAGAAGGCCACCAGCTGTGGCTTGCCAGGTCCGAGCGTCACCTCGTCAGATCCGCTCGCGGTGACCGCCGGAACGGTGGTGGTCGTCGCCGGGCTGACCTGTGGCGGCTGATAGCTCGCGGCCTTCACGTTCACCCTTACGTTGCCCGGCAGGAAGCGGGCAATCTGCTTTGCTACCGCGTCGGTTTCTGGCATCAGCGCGCCGTACTGTGCCGGCGTCATGAACAGCACCTGTTCGCGGCCCTCCGGGTCGATGATGTAGAGCGCCGGCGTGTGGTCAATCTGGCCGTTGACGATTTGGTCATAGATGTTGTACGCGTGCCAAATCTGCTTCAACTGCGCGGCTGACCCCGTCAGAAAATGCCACGCGTTCATCATCCCGTGGTCCATGGAGTACTGCTTGACGTCCGCGACGGACGTCTTCTCCGGGTTGGCGTTGACACCAATCAGTTGGATATCCTTCGCCGCCCGGGGACCGAGCATCCGAACCGCGTCCATCATGCTCTGGGTCGTCAGTGGGCAGATGTTGGTGCACTCGCTGTCGACGAATGCCAGCACGACGACTTTGCCGCGAAATTGACGCAGGCTGACCGTCTGACCGTATTGGTCGGTCAGCGTCACATTGGGGGCTGGGACCCCGCCGAGGTCCGTCCCTGGGTCAATCGGGCTGTTGACCGCCTTTGCGTCACTGAGGACGTGCACCGCCTTCGGCTGTGAGGTGGTGACGACTTTGACGTAAGCCACCCAGGCTGCGGCCACGAGGACGATGAGCACCACACAGCTGACAATCCACCAATTGAGTCGAACCCGCACGAAGCCCACTCCTTCTCCTGGTCGTTCTCTCGACGGAACTCCTCCGGTTCATCTGCTAAAATCCGTACAAGCCTCGCCGGGACGCCGCCGTTACATCCAATGCTCGCGCTGAATCAGGCTGTGGATGTCGGAGAGGATTTGGCTGTCGTTCAAGTTGGCGGTGTTGTACGTCGCGCGGATGTTGCCGTTGGCGTCAATCAGCTCCGTCTTGATGGTGTGTTCGATGAATTCCTTGTCCGTGCTCTCCTTCACTTGGATGCCCCAGCCTTTGAGGATTTGCACGGTCTCTGCGGGATTCGCCCGCAGGAAGTACCAGCCCCTGAGGTTTGCGTTGTAGTGCGCGGCGTACGCGCGGATGACCGGCTGGGTGTCCCGGGCGGGATCAAGCGTGATGGCCATCAAAACAACTTTCTTGCCGAACAGCCCTTCTTTCTCCAACTGGCCTTGAATCTGCTCAAAGTGGTACATCGTGAGGGGACACTCATCGGTGCAGTGGGTGTAGTACCAGGTCACCAGGACCACTTTGCCAGTCAGGCTGCTCATCGACACGGTCTGGCCGGTCACGTCCGTCGCGGAAAAGTTCGGCGCCTGTCCGGCGACGGGCAGGGTTCCCGCGCCTTGTCGGAACATGTAGACGATGCCCCCGACCACCGCCACCACCAGCGCCGCTGCAAACGTGTAAAAACTTACATTCCAGAGCCGTTTGCGCCGTTGCAGTTCCATAGAGGTCCCCCGTTCGCTGTCGATTCTCAACTTTCATTATAAATCGTCAGCGGAGCACGCGGACGGGCAGAATGGGTGGACAGTTTGTGACGACTGGAACCGCGCGGGGAAGTGCGGGGAGGCTTCAGGGAGAATCTCTGGTCAATCCGCTCGCTGCCCCTCCCAATGCCCGGGGCGGAGGGGCTGGCGGGGAGTGTAGCGCTAGGACTTCGCCCCAGCCCGCGACGTGGTGGCGTGCGCGTAGGGAAATGGGCCCTGGAAGAAGTCGTTCAGCGCCAGAGACGCCGCGCCCGTGGCGGTCGCGTTGCGGCCCAGGGAAGACAGTTCGACGCGCGCGTGCGAAGCGGGAACACCGAGTGCGGCGTTGCGGATCATCTCGTGCACGGGGCGGAGCAGCCGCTTGCCGGCTTCACTCATCCGGTTGCCAATGACGACGAGGCTCGGATTGAGCCCGTTGATGACGTTGCTGATGCCGATACCCAGGTACCGGCCCACGCTGTCCACGGCTTGCACAGCGAGCGTTTCACCGTCGCGAATGCGCCGGATGACATCGTCGAACGACGCACCGGCACCCGCGATTTGAGCGTACTTGGAGACCAGCGCGCGCGTGGAGGCGTACATTTCCAAACAGCCGCGGCTGCCGCAGGAGCATCGCAGGCCGCCAGCTTCGACAATCATGTGTCCGAATTCACCGGCCGTCCCGCCGCTCCCGCGAATCAGTGTGCGGTTCAAGATGACGCCGACGCCTATCCCGGTACCGACGCTGAAGTACACGGCGTTTTCATCTTCGGTGCCGACTCCGAACAGCTGCTCTGCCAGGGCACCTGTGTTGGCTTCGTTGTCGACAAAGACGGGCAGGTCAACCCGTTCTTCGAGCAACGTGCGCATCGGAACGTCAGACCAATTGAGGTTTGGGGCGTAGAGGATGGTCCCAGAAGCGAAATCGACCAGACCTGGGACGCCGACACCCACCCCGATGATTCCGAGTGCCGATGCGGGCGTTTTGCTGACCTCGTCTTCAATGTGCGCCGCAATCTCGGAGATGACACTTCCGACGTCCGTGGCTGGCAGGGGGGACTCGTGGCTGGAGACGATGCGCCCGGCGAGATCGACAGTCAACACGTGGACGTATTCAATCCCGAGTTCGACGCCGATGGCGTACCCGGCTGTTGCGTTGAAGCCGAGCATCAGTGGTCGCCGCCCAATTGCGGAACGCGCCGGACCGAGCTCTGTGACGAGGCCATCGTGAATCAACTCGTCGACGATGGACGACACAGTCGCTTTGTTCAGGCCGCTTTCCACCGAGATCTGCGCTCGAGAGATAGGGCTCTGATTGCGGATCAGGTTCATGATAATGTTCTTGTTCAGCTCTTTGATCAGTGCCTGATCACCAGTTCTCATTCGACATGTTCCTATCTGGCGAGAGAATTTTCATTCGTTGTGGTGAGATAAATTGAATTATACTCCGATTTGTTGCCTCGTCAAACAAACAGCGCCATGGGTCCAACAACAGGTTACCGTGAACATATAAATTTTAGGCTGTTTTCGTAAAGATTGTTGCTAACAAACTACTGGTTGGAAACGAACAAGCGGGAGCCGATGTTCTTGTCACACATAAGCCCCCGTTAGTCCCATAAGGAATCGTCGTCCAAAACAACTAAGAAGTCATTAATACGATCAAGCTGTGTTTGTGCAAAATTCAAGTCCCCATGTCCACCGAGTGCTAAAGATAAATTGGTTATTGTAGACATGATAACTCGTGCTTTAATGGCAAATTGAAATGATTTTTTATCCGTCGAAACCATACTCTTTGTTAAAACGTATTCAACTGTAGGGTGCCTCAAACCGTGGAATAATGCAGTGTTACCAATGAAACAAGCAAAATCCCAAAACTTAGGCATCAATGATACATCTTCAAAATCAATCCAACGCCATCCTGAAGAGCTCGGAAGAAGGTTTCCTGGATGAGCATCGCCGTGTGCAGGGTATAGAGCTACATTCTGTATCCTTTCGTTCACTTGTTCAAAAGCAAGCAGTAGTTTAGAAATACGATCATCGTCCTTAATTGAACGCAAATGATTAGCCGCCTGATTTACGTTTCGCCAAGCCCCAAGAGGCGGAATGTGCTCTCCAAAGTCAGACATAGCTTTCACTAAATCGTTCACCATGTCTATTGCTTGCTTGACACTCAGCTTTGGAAGGGATGCTGGCTCTACGTATTCCCATAACGTCATCCACGTATTTCCGACCTGGTGTGGTCCTGGTGGCACAAGGCTGGAGCACGGAACGACTGGTATACGCCGCTCTATAAGGTGCTTTGAAACCTTGATCTCGTACAACCAGATTTCTCGCCAAAAATTCGAATCATCGCCCTCAAAGAGTTTCGCAACCCGTGCAACAATTGGATAGGGTGCCAGATGGACAATTAAGTTCCCTGCATCCCACAAGACAATCGGTGTTATGTCTTGAAGCCCCAGCCTATCTGCAACAGTCAACACTTCAGAAATTAAGATGTCTCATCGCCTCCGTTGGAGAGAGAATAATTCAGCATATCTGCCTGTTACCCGAAGATAGCCATTTATACGGCTCTTAGGTACTCCACTGTGATTCGGCTTGTCCGCCTTGACATATCCCGCAGGATAGCCCGTTTCGCTTCGTATGCGGACAGATTTTTATATCGCTCCAAAAAACGGAACCAGAACAGGTAGTTGTCCAGATACTTGGTTGCAACGCCTTGGAATCGTTCCATCCACTTCTTCAAGCGTTTGTGATATGAGTTGACATGCTGAACATGGTAAACGCCTTTACGGACATATACGCCCTTACGGACGTTTATAACTTCGTGATGAAGTCCCTTCATCCTTGCGAACGCCATGTAATTTCGAGCCGAGTCGGTACAAAGCAAGGAACCTGGTGCAAGGCGTGAACCCAGTACAGCGTCGATCTCCGTTGCCGTAATCCGACCCCGACCAGCGTTCTGTGCAACAACGTCTCCGTCTCGGTCAATGGCGACGACAACGCATACTTGTTCTTTGCTGATACCCCGTTGTTTTGCCGCACCGCCACGCTTTCTCGGTTTGCGAAAGGTAACGGGTTTCCGACCTTTGTGAGACTCTAAGAAAAAGGTTTCGTCCGACTCCACGATCCCGTGAAGGGCGTCATGACCAAGCGAGCGAAGGGCGAATAGCACTTTGTGACGCCAATAGAACGCCGTGGACACATGAATGCCAAGCAGTTTGGCAGTTTTGGGTAAGGTAAGACCATCCAACATACACTCGATAAACTTGAGCCACTTGTCGGGGTAACGTGTGCCTGAAAGAGGGCTTGCGGTCGTATCGTTGAACGACTTCCCACAGTCCTTGCAGAGGTATCTCTGGCGGGAGCGATACCTCCCGTTTCGTTTGACCGCTTTACTGCCGCAATGAACACACACCAACCCGGCGCTAAATCGACTATCACGAACTTCTTCGGCAACTTTGTTCAACTTTAACCGTGGCTGAGGGAAGAGAGTGTCTTTAATGGCTTCAAATAAAGCGAATTTTTCATTCTGGCTCAGTTTATCAAAGTCCTCATAAAGGTCTTTCCAACCCACCGAAACCGCTCCTTGGACGAGTTTTGTCGAATATTATACATTATTGTTCAAGGAGCAACAAACTATACGAAAAGAGCCAAATTTTAAAAGGGATGAGTTTTCAAATTTTTTTCGCAACCCTGTTGTGATCTGGCAGTTTGTCGGATAGAATTAGTTTATTGAATGTACAAATTTATTGGGGGGTGGGCGAACAGCCCGAATTGTATCAAGTACTTGGGTCCATCGTCCGTCGGGTGTCACTGCACACGCTTGAATGTAAGCGCTTCATCGGTAGGCTGTGAATGAAAAGAACGAGGGGTGCAAATGGATGAAAACGGTGAGGGTCTCCAGTATCGCTGTGTCTGTTTTGGCGATGGCGGCACTGCTGGCTGGCTGTGGCAAGGGGGCGACACCATCGAACAACACGGCCGGCGCAACCGGTCCGACGGCCGCAAATGCAACCTCGACGTCGACCGAGATGGGGAAGCCGCTTGTAGGCGGCGCCCCAAACGGCAACTGGCAGGAGAATTTTAACCCATTCTCCACCGCCGCCCTGTATGGCACGAATGGCCTGATTTATCAGCCACTGTTCATGTTCAGCACCGTCAGTCACGACATCTACCCTGCGCTTGGCACCAAATTTGAGTGGATAAACCACAACAAGACCCTTGAGGTCACACTTCGGCAGGGCGTAAAGTGGTCGGACGGACAGCCGTTCACCGCAGATGACGTCGTGTTCACGTTTGACGAACTGAAGAAATACCCGGACGCGGATACCTCAGGCATTATGAAAGTGGTTACATCCGTGGTCAAGAAATCCGACAATGTGGTCGATTTTAACTTTGATGCGCCAAACATTCCATTCCAAGAGTACGTGCTGCAGGCGAGCATCGTACCAGAGCATATTTGGAAGAGCCTGGGGGACCCAACCAAGGTGAACGTGACCAATCCGATTGGAACGGGGCCTTATGTCTTGGAGAGTTTCACGCCGCAGGTGTTCAAACTGAAGCTCAATCCGAACTTCTACGACGTGAAGGACTACCATGTTCCCGAGATTGATTTCAACGCGTACAATTCCAATCAAAGTGCGCAGTTGGCACTGGTGAGTGGACAGTTGGACTGGGCCGGCATGTTTATCCCGGATGTTCAGAAAGTCTACGCTTCGAAGAATCCGGATTTCCATTACTGGTTCCCACCAGGCTCGGCTATCATGCTCTATCCGAACCTCAAAAACCCCATTCTTTCCGACTTGAACGTCCGCAAGGCCATCAACCTGGCGATTGACCGAAACCAGATTGCGACCCAAGCCGAATACGGCTATGTGGCGCCGCTCAACCCAACAGGTGTACAGCCGCGCGATAAAGACCTCATCGCGCCGCAGTATGCCAACCTCACGTACCACCAGGACTTGGCGAAAGCAGCCCAGATTTTGGCGAACGCCGGGTACAAGAAGGGCAGCGACGGCATCCTCGTGTCGCCCTCCGGCAAGAAGTTGAGCTTTACCATCCAGGTTGTGTCCGGGTGGTCGGATTGGGTGCAAACGTGCCAGTTGATTGCCGACGATTTGGCCAAGATTGGCATTCAAGTTCAGGTGCAGCAACTGCAGTACGGCGCCTACCAGAGTGATTTGCAGAACCACAACTTCGACCTGGCGATTGGCTGGACGAACACCGCTGCGACATCTTACAAGACGTTCTACGATATGCTCGATTCGCACGGTGCCTGGAATCCGGAAGGTTGGAGCAGCCCGACCACAGACGCCGCGTTCAACCTCTACAAGAGTACGACGGACCTCAATACCCAGAAGCAGGCGATGGCGACCATCGAAGGTGTCATGATTAACCAGCTGCCTGCGATGCCTCTGTTCTACGGCGAGACATGGTATGAGTACAGCACCAAGGATTACACCGGTTGGCCGGATGCGAGCCATCCTTACGACAGTCCCGCCATCTTTACCTGGCCGTCGGCTGCGTACGTCATCTCGCAACTGAAACCGGTTCACTAACCGCGGCGGGGTCGGTGCGGACACGAGAGGGGAAGAGGCGTCTTTTCCCCCTCTCGGCTCTTGGCAAGGGATTTCTGTGGCTAAAGGAGAGGGCTGTATTGCGATTCCTGCTCAGGCGACTGGGATTTTTCTTTTTGTCTCTTTGGGCGGCCATTACCATCAACTTCATTCTCCCCCGGTTGATGCCTGGAAACCCTGCAGAAATCATGTTTGCAAAATTTCAAGGCCAATTGAGTCCAGCGGCCATTGACGCGATGAAGAAGGCGTTTGGGCTGACGGACAAGCCAATCGTCGTCCAGTATTTTGAATATCTGAGAGGCTTGTTGTCCGGGCATTGGGGTTTGTCGTACGCGAACTTCCCGACACCTGTCATCGAAATCATTCGCCACAGTCTGCCGTGGACCATCGGGTTGGTCGGCATCTCGACGGTCCTTGCTGTGTCGATTGGCACCTTCGCCGGGATCTACATCGCGTGGAAGCGGCAGGGCATCCTCGACAACACACTGCCGATTCTGACGATGGCGGTTCAGGCGTTGCCTTATTTTTGGGTTGCGCTGTTACTGCTTTTCATTTTCGGCTTTAAGTTGAACTGGTTCCCAATGAATCACGGATACTCCGCAGACTTGACGTCTGGGTTGAACTGGCCGTTCATCGCAAGCGCGCTGTACCACGGATTCCTCCCCGGCGTTACCATTCTGCTCGGGTCCCTCAGCGGTTGGCTCGTGGGCATGCGCAACAACATGATCAACACGCTCGGAGAAGACTACGTGGTGTTTGCGGAAGCGAAAGGCGTCAGCACGGGCCGTCTGATGTTCACCTACGCTGCGCGCAACGCGATTCTGCCGCAGTTGACCAGCTTCGCCATCGCCATCGGGAATGTCGTCAGCGGATCGATTCTGACCGAGCAAGTGTTCTCTTACCCCGGCATTGGGAACCAGTTGACCAATGCGGTGCTCCTCGAGGACTACCCGTTGATTCAGGCGGCGTTCCTCATCATTGCGGTGTCTGTTTTGGTCGCCAACTTCATCGTCGACATGCTGTACAGCCGACTCGACCCGCGTGTCAGGACGGGAGGGCTTGCCCATGAGTCTTAACGCTGCAAAACCCACGTTCGACGGGCAACCGACGGCGTACCGCCGCCGGCGGCGCGGACGGATTGACCGGCTTGGATTTTTCGGAGCCTTTTTGCGGAACGGCCGCTCCCTCACGGGTTTGGTGATTTTTGTGGTCTTCCTTCTCGTGGCCCTCCTTGCACCCCTGATAGCGCCGGACAATCCGACGGCGACCATCTTCCCGATGAGTTTGCCGCCGGGCGGGGCGCACCTGCTGGGCACGACCAACACGGGCCAGGATATCTTTTCGCAATTTCTCTTCGGGGCGCGCACCACCATGACGGTCGGATTTGGCGCTGGAATCCTAGCGACCCTCCTGGGGTTGTTGATTGGCATCGCGGCCGGGTACCGAGGGGGATGGGTGGATTCCATCTTGACCTTCTTGATGAACCTGTTTCTCGTCTTGCCCGGGTTGGCACTTCTGATTGTCATCGAGTCATACGTGAAGAATTCGACGCCCTATATGAACGGTTTGATCATCGGCCTGACGGGTTGGGCCTGGGGGGCCCGGGTGTTCCGCGCGCAGACGATGTCGCTGGCGCACCGGGACTTTGTTGCGGCGGCAAAGATGTCAGGGAAAACGTCTCTTCAGATCATGTTCACGGAGATTGCACCCAATATGATGTCCATCATTGCCGCCAACGTCATCTACGCGACATTGGGGGCGATTCTGGCAGAGTCGGGCCTCGCGTTCCTCGGGTTTGAAAACGTGAGCTCCATCAGCTGGGGTACGATGTTGTACTGGGCCAGCCAGAACGGCGCGCTGCTGACGGGGGCTTGGTGGTGGTTTGTTCCGCCCGGTGTCGGGATTGGCCTCGTCGGCCTCAGTCTCGTCCTGATGAACTTCGCCATCGACGGAATCACCAATCCCCGTCTGAACGCGAGAAGGAGGAGGCGTCGACGTGTCCACCAACAGGCAACCCGTGCTTGAACTTCGGAATGTGTCGGTTGGTTACGAATCTACCCACGGTGTGGTTCAAGCCGTTCGAAATGTATCGCTGAATGTCTATCCAAACGAGATCGTCGGCCTCATTGGAGAGTCCGGGTCAGGGAAAAGCACGTTGGCCAACGCGGTCATGCGGTTGCTTCGAGACAACGCGTTTTTGATGGGTGGGGAGGTCATCGTCCAGGGGCAGAACGTGTACGATTTGAGTCATAAAGAACTCAAACAGTTTCGCTGGAAACGGATGTCGATGGTGTTTCAGAGTGCGATGAACGCACTCAACCCAGTGCTGACCGTTGAGGAACAGATTGTGGACGTGTTCCGCGCGCATCACCCGCGGATGTCCAAACAGGAGGTTCACAACAAAGCCGTCTCGCTGATGGAATTGGTCAGCATTCATCCCAAACACTTGCGAAGTTACCCACATGAGCTTTCGGGTGGCATGCGGCAGCGGGTGGTGATTGCCATCGCCATCGCGCTGGAACCAGACCTGGTCATCATGGACGAACCGACGACCGCCTTGGACGTCGTGGTTCAAAAATCCATCCTCGATAAGATACAAGAGTTGCAAAAGGCAAAGGGATTCGCGGTCCTGTTCATCAGCCACGATTTCAGTTTGGTGGCGGAACTGGCTGAGAAGGTCGCTATCATGTATGCGGGACGCGTCGTGGAGGTCACGGACGGCAGAGATCTGCAGATGGACACTCGGCACCACCCGTACACGGAGGGGCTACTCCGGGCGATTCCTGAACTGACGGCGGAAACCGTGACGATTGAAGGCATTCCAGGTAATCCGCCAGACCTCGTCCACCTGCCCGCAGGCTGTGCATTTCACCCTCGGTGCAAGTACGCGACCGAGCTGTGCCAGACGGTGCCCCCCAACGAGGTGGATGTCGAGGGAAGGACCATTGCGTGTCATCTGTATGCAGACGAGGTGGTGAAGTAGATGGCATGTACGGAGCCTCAGGCGGGCCATGCACCCCTGATGGAGGTCTCAGACCTCGTCGTGCGATTTCGCGTCCGTGGCGGCGCCGGGAAACGCACGATTGTCCCCGTCGACCACGTGAGTTTCGCGATAGGAAGCAGCGAAGTGCTGGCACTCGTCGGCGAGTCGGGAAGCGGCAAAAGCACCATTGGTCGAACGCTCGTACGCATCAACCAGCCGAGTGGCGGCGTCATCCGCTTTGAAGGTCGTGAGGTGACCGCAATCCGCGGTTCGGCGTTGGAAGCGTACCGCAAGAACGTGCAGATGGTGTTCCAAGATCCGTTCGGGTCCCTGAATCCAGTGAAAACGGTCGAAAAGCATCTGATTTTTCCGCTGCGCAAACACCGCGGGTACCGTGGGAGGGTCTTGGACCAGAAGGTCGGAGAACTGCTGGAGCAGGTTGGTCTGACACCTGTGCCCGAGATGCGCGCCAAGTTTCCGCATGAGTTGTCCGGAGGTCAACGTCAGCGCCTGGCGATTGCGCGGGCGCTGGCGGTAAATCCCAAGTTGGTCGTTGCGGACGAGCCAATCTCGATGCTCGACGTGTCCATCCGGGCCGGCATCCTCGAGCTGATGAACCAACTGAAGCGGGAGGTGGGCTTGTCCTACCTGTACATCACGCACGATTTGGCCTCCGCCCGTTACTTCGGCGACCGGATTATGGTGTTGTACGGCGGTAAGGTGATGGAACTCGCGGAATCGAAGGAACTGATTCGCAATCCGCTCCATCCGTACACCCGCCTTTTGCTGGCTGCGACGCCAGGGAGTCGCAGCCGTGTGAATCTGACCAATCCATTCAACGAGGCACCCAATTTGGATGCAGGACGCAGAGGATGCCCGTTCGCCTTTCGCTGTCCGCTCGCGACAGACGTCTGCCGCGAAGAGATGCCACCGCTGAAACATCAAACTTCAGATGCCGCCGTCGGCGAACACTTGGTCGCCTGCCACCACAGTCCATGAACCGCCGGCATCCAGCGCAAGTTGAAAGCGCTACAGGGAGGGATTAGATGGTGAGTACCGCCATCCAACATCGATACAGGAAGTTTCCGGATGGGTTCGTCTGGGGGACCGCAACCGCGTCGTACCAAATCGAAGGGGCGGTCAGCGAAGGAGGTCGCGGTGCGTCCATCTGGGACACGTTCTCGCGGACCCCGGGAAAAGTTGTGTCAGGTCACACAGGAGACGTCGCGTGCGACCACTTCCACCGGTATCCGGAGGACGTGCGGCGGATGGCCGACCTCGGCGTCCAGTCATACCGGTTTTCCCTCGCATGGCCGCGGGTGTACCCTGAGAAGGGGCGGAAGCAACGGGAGGGATTCGACTTCTACAAGCGCCTCCTGGACGAGTTACACCACTACAACATTCAACCGGCGGTGACCATCTACCATTGGGACCTGCCACAGTGGTTGGAGGATGCAGGCGGGTGGTCGAACCGGGAGATTGTCAATCACTACCTGGAGTTCGCGGAAGCTGCGTTTCTCACGCTGGGCGACCAGGTGCCACTGTGGATCACCCACAACGAACCCTGGTGCGCGTCGATGCTGGGGTACGGCCTTGGGGAACATGCGCCGGGCCTGAAGGATTGGCGCCGGGCGTACAGGGCGGCGCATCACCTCTTGTTGTCGCATGGCGAAGCGGTTCGGTTGTTTCGGCAGATGGGGCTGGGCGGGGACATCGGCATCACGTTGAACCTGACGCCGGCGTACGCAGCAAGCGGCGACCCCGCGGATGTGGAAGCCGCCAGCCGGCAGGACATCTTTGCAAACCGCTGGTTTCTCGATCCGATTTTAACAGGCCGGTATCCGAGCGCGTTCATCGAACGATTGGAGAAGCACATCGGCCCACTGGACTTTGTTCAGGACGGAGATCTGCGGACCATCTCACAACCCATCGACTTTCTGGGCGTCAACTTTTACAGCCGGTCGGTCGTCCAACACCATGCGGACGGATCTTTGCTCGAGGTCTGTCACGTGCAGACCGGGAACAAGGTTACCGACATGGGCTGGGAGGTTTATCCGTCCGCTCTGTACGACCTCCTGAAGCGTCTTCAGGCGGCGTACACACAGGTGCCTTTGTACATCACCGAAAACGGCGCAGCGAGTCCGGATGTCGTGGTGGGAGGGCAAGTGCACGACAGCGACCGAATTGAGTACCTGCACGCTCACCTGCAAGCGGCGCACCAATTTATCGAAGAGGGCGGCGACTTACGAGGTTACTACGTATGGTCGCTTCTCGACAACTTTGAGTGGTCGTTCGGTTACACCAAGCGATTTGGCCTGGTTTACGTGGATTACGACAGCCAAGTTCGAATTCCGAAGGACAGTTTTTATTGGTACCAGCGCGTCATCGCGGAGAACGCTGTGGGCCGAGCGGCGCACGAGAACCGTTGAGCCGATTGTACCCACAGTCGACGGACGAGGGGGACGGGACATGCAAGACGGCGCGAGGTGGCATCACGAGGCAATCCCAGGGATACGGGTGTTGCCGACATCCGACCGCCTGCTCGGAATGACGTTTGACGACGGGCCAGATGCGGAGTTTACACCGAAGGTACTCGATATCCTGGAACGCTACGGAGTCCGTGTGACCTTCTTCTGTCTCGGTGCGCAGGTGGACGCGAACCCGTCCGTGGCAAGGCGAATCGTGTTCGCTGGCCACCAAATCGCGAACCACTCTTGGAGTCATCCGCACGCCGAAGACGTCACACCATCGGAACTGCTCCGCGAAATCGCGCAGACCACAGAAACCATCCACAGGGTGACGGGCGAGCGCCCGCGCTGGTTTCGTCCGCCGTATGGGGAATTGCTGACGGAACAGGCACGAGAGGTTGCCGCGGCTGGCTACCGGATTGCGTTCTGGTCCGTGGATTCGCTCGACTGGTCCGGGATCCCTGGACCGCAGATTGTCGCGAATGTCGTGCCGTCACTGCAGAACGGCGCCATCCTCCTGCACCACAGCGCCGGCCATGTGGCAGGAACGGTGGATGCACTTCCGTACGAAATCGAGCTGTGCCTACGGCTCGGGTACCGCTTTGTCAGATTGGATGACGTGGATGCATAAGGGTTGATAGGTAGGAGGGGCGACGAACAAATTCTGCGCATTTCTATTGTCAACCAGAGAGAAAGGGTTTACACTCGGTGTTAGTTTATTGGGCATCCAAACTTAAGAAACTGGGGTGACAAATGTGAAGAAAGCGAGCAAAGCCTTGGTCGCTGGTGTAAGCGCTCTCGCAATGGCGGGACTGGTCGCTGGTTGTGGATCTTCCTCCGGTGGAGGCGGAACGTCGAACTCGTCCAATCAAACGGCGACTTCCGGTGCCAAGACGCAGTTGACGTTGTGGAGTGTGGACAGTGGTGTCGCCGAAAAGACCGACAACAACCTGATTGCCCGTTACAACAAGGACAATCCCAATGCTCCCATCACGGCGCAGTACTTTGAGTCCACGCCGTACCTACAAAAATTGCAGATTGCGATGGGCGCCAACCAGGCAGCGACCATCTTCATGAACTGGGGCGGCGGCCGGCTGGAGAACTATGTGACACCTGGCAAGGTCGTCGACCTGACGTCGGCATTGAATGCCGACCCGTCCTGGAAGAACAAGTACCTGCCATCCGTGATGAAATCCGTCACCTTTAACGGCAAGGTGTACGGGGTTCCGTTTGGGAACATGCAGCCCGTGAATTTCTTTTACAACAAGACTCTGTTCCAACAGTACCACCTCACGCCGCCGACCACCTGGGACCAGCTGTTGTCGGACGTTCAGGTGTTCAAGTCGCACGGCATCATCCCCATCGCGCTCGGCGGCAAGGACAACTGGCCGGACTTGATGTACTTCGAGTACCTCGTGGACCGCATCGGCGGGCAACAGCCGTACAACGACGTCGCAGCCGGTAAGGCCAACGCGTGGAACAACCCCGACATCCTCAAGGCGCTGAACATGATGCAAGATCTCGTGAAGGCGGGCGCCTTCGAGCCAGGCTTCAGCTCGGTCGGGTCCAACGACGGATCGGATGCGGCGCTCTTCTACAGCGGCAAAGCCGCGATGTGGTTGATGGGCAGTTGGGGATACGGATCTATCCTGACGAGTGACAGCCAGTTCATCCCGTCGTTGGGGTACTTCCCGTTCCCCGCCGTGTCGGGCGGCAAGGGTGACCCGGCGGATGTCGCAGGTAACCCGAGCGACTTCTACTCCATTGCGGCGTCTGCGTCGTCTGCTCAGCAAAAGGCGGCCATTAATTTTCTGAAGAACTACAACCTGGACAGCCAAAACATCCAGGACCTGCTGAATATCGGCTACGTGCCGGCAGTCAACGGCATCGACGCGCAGCTGAAGCAGTCGAAGGAAGCGGATTACGAGACGTTCTATTACAATCTCGCGAAAAACGCTCCCTACTTCCAGCAGTCGTGGGATACCGCGCTGCCTGCGGCAGAGGGCAATGAGCTCGACACAGATCTCGGCAAGTTCATGGTCGGCCAGATGACGGCGAGCCAGTTTGTATCCGACATGAATTCGTACCTCAACAAGTGAATCGGCGGCCGGGAGGGTTGCTCCTCCCGGCTCTCGGGCCGGTAAGGAGTGTTCGCGTATGCTGGGCTCCCGCATGAATTGGCAGCGTTGGGTGATGATGCTGCCAGCCATCATCTTCTTCGGTGCCTTTGCGCTGGTGCCCATGTTGGTGGCCGTGTACTACAGCGGATTGAGATGGGATGGTGTCTCGAAGGCCACCTGGGTCGGTCTGTTCAACTGGACTCACGCGTTTGCCAGCGGCCAGGCGGTGCATTCCTTGTGGCTGACCGTGGAGTTGATGGTGCTGTGCTGGTTGTTGCAGAACCCGCTGAGTCTGGTGCTCGGGGTGTTCATGGCCGGTAAGCAGCGGCACCGCACCGTGTACGGCGTGGTGTACTTCATTCCGCTGCTGTTCTCGGCTGTCGCCATCGGCATCACCTGGTCCTACATCCTAGATCCGGAGTTCGGCCTGATTGACTCGCTGCTGAAGGCTGTCGGCATCGGCAACGGCACGGAGAATTGGCTGGGAAATCCGCACCTGGCGATGTTTGTGGTTGCCTGTATCATCGCGTGGCAGTTCATCCCGTTCAATTCGCTGTTGTACCAGAGCGGCGTACGGCAGATTCCAGCCTCGCTGTATGAGGCTGCGATGCTGGATGGCGCTGGCCCGTTGCAGTCGTTCTTTCACATCACGCTGCCGCAGCTGAAATACACCATCATCACGACGACCGTCCTCATCCTGACGGGCACGCTCACGTACTTCGACCTGATTTACGTGGTGACCAACGGTGGACCGGGTGACGCGACGGAAGTGCTGGCGATGCACATGTACAAAGAGGCGTTTACCAACCTCAACATCGGTGCGGGCAGCGTCATCGCCGTCATTCTCGCGGCAGCTGGTTTGCTGTTATCCATCCTGATTTTGAAGTTTACCGGCTTCAACAGGATGGAAAGCCAGATGGAGGGGTCGTGACCACGATGGGATCACAGAATTCAGGTGTTCAGCAGATGCCGCCAAGACACCGCGCTCGGAAGCGGAGAATCACTGGCCACGGGATTGCGTTTACGACCTTCGGTACAATCTGGCTCATCATCGCGGCGTACCCTCTGCTCTACATGTTGATGACGAGTTTTCGGACGCAAAACGGGTATTTGACGGGCAAGCCGTGGCTGCCGCCGGCGAACCCGACCTTGAGCAACTACGCGCAGGTGCTGCAGTCTGGGTTCTTTCACTACTTCCTCAATAGCGCCATTGTCTCGGTGTGTTCAGTGGTGTTGATTGTCTTGTTCGCTCTCTTGCTCGCGTATGTCATCGTTCGCTCACAGAGTCGCACGGTGCGCACGGTGTTCAACGTGTTCTTGGTCGGACTCGCGCTGCCGATACAGGCGGCAATCATTCCGGTTTACATCCTCATCAACAAACTCGGGTTGTACGACACGCTCATCGGCATGATTTTGCCGATGGTGGCGTTCGGGTTACCGTTGTCGCTGCTCATCCTCGTCAACTTCGTTCGCGACATTCCGAACGAACTGTACGAATCCATGGGGCTCGAAGGGGCGACCGACTTCCAGATAGTCCGATACCTTGTGGCGCCGCTGTCGGCGCCGGCGTTGGTGTCGGTCGGAATCTATGAATTTATCCAGTCGTGGAACAACTTCTTGTTCCCGCTGGTTCTCACACAAAGCCGCTCCGTGCAGGTGCTTCCGCTGGCCATCGTGCAGTTTCAAGGGGAGCACACCATCGACGTACCCGTGACGATGGCGGTCGTGCTGTTCTCCGCACTGCCCCTCATCCTCGCTTACATCTTCGCCGGGAAGTACCTGCGGCGCGGTATGTTGGCTGGATTCGGCAAGTAACCGCCGCGAGACGGACGGACCGGAGGACGTGCGTGGTCCGAGAAGACAGATGGATTGGGGGTGTGTGTGTGGATAGACAAGTCGTGTTGGGCATTGATGTGGGCACCTCGGGCACAAAAGTGGTTGCCGTCCGTTTGGACGGGACGATTGCGGCCGTCGCATCCGCGGGCTACGAGATGGAAACCCCGAAACCGGGATACGCGGAGCAGGACCCAGAGGATTGGTGGGTTGCTACAGTCACGGCGGTTCGCGACGTGTTGGCGCAAGCAGGGGACGTTGCGGTGGCGGGTATTGGATTGTCTGGGCAGATGCACGGTCTGGTGCCGCTCGACAAGGATGGCTGCGTGATCCGCCCATCCATCATCTGGTGCGACCTTCGATCTGCGGCGGAGGCGGCGGAGCTGGAACGCAGGATTGGCCGGGATACGGTGATTCGGCTCACAGAAAACCCGCCGCTTCCGAATTTTACGCTCACGAAACTCCTCTGGATGCGCAAGCACGAGCCGGACCTGTACGGCCGGATTGACAAGGTGCTGTTGCCGAAGGATTACGTCCGCTATCGATTGACCGATACGTTCGCGATGGATGTATCGGATGCGTCGGGCACCTTGATGCTCGACGTCGCCAAGCGCGCGTGGTCGGAGGACATGTGTACCGCTGCAGACGTTCCGCTGGACTGGCTGCCACCGGTATACGAATCGAACGAAGTCGTGGGTCACCTCTCGGCGGACGCAGCCAGGCGGCTGGGTTTGCCGCCCGGCGTACCGGTGGTGGCGGGGGCTGGGGACCAAGCGGCGGGCGCCACCGGCCTCGGCATTGTCGAACCGGGCACGGTGTCAGCGGTGTTCGGAACGTCGGGTGTCGTGCTGGCGGTCACAGACCGGTCGTTGCGGGACCCTGGCGGCAGGCTGCATACCTTCTGCCATGCCAGCCGTGGCCGGTGGTTTGTGATGGGCGTCACTCAGGCGGCCGGGGGCTCGTTGCAGTGGTACCGAAACCGACTTGGCCAAATGGAGCAGGCGGTTGCGGCGCGCGCAGGCGACGATGTCTACACGCTGCTGATGCAGGAAGCCGAGACGGTGCCGCCGGGGGCGGATGGGTTGCTGTTTCTGCCGTACCTGCTCGGTGAGCGCAGCCCGCATCTTGATCCACAGGCGCGCGGTGCCTGGATGGGGCTGCAGTGGCAGCACACGGCTGCCCACCTGGTTCGCGCAATCCTCGAAGGGGTGTCGTTCAGCCTGCGGGACTGCTGGGAGGTCATGCGACAGATGGGTGTGACGCCGTCTGACTGGCGGGCTTCCGGGGGCGGTGCCAACGGGCGGCTGTGGATGGAAGTGTTCGCGAGCGTGATGGGCCATCCCGTGCAGGTCCTACAGGCGAGCCACGGCCCGGCGCTCGGCGCAGCCATCCTGGCTGCCCAAGGGGTAGGTGCCTTGTCGCAGGACGCGGCGTCCATTCAGCGCTGGCTAGGGTCTGGGACGAACGTGGAGCCGCGCACCGACTGGATGGAGCGGTACAACCGGCTGTACCCCCTCTTCCAAAAGGGGTATCGAGCGACGAAGGACCTGATGCACGACTTGAACACGTTGGCCGGGAGGTGGCAGGGATGAGTGAGCGGTACAAAGATACGACCCTTTCTGTGGAAGAACGCGTCGAACATCTGCTGTCCTTGATGACGCCCGAGGAGAAGTGCGCTCAGCTCGGCAGCCTGTGGGTGTACGAGGTGCTGGAGGGCTCGGAATTCTCCCCGGTCAAGGCAGATGGGCGTATGAAGCGCGGCATTGGCCAGGTCACTCGGATTGGGGGCGCAAGCAGCCTCGGGCCTGAGGAAAGTGCGAAGATGGCGAATCGTATTCAGCGCTACCTCGTGGAGCACACACGCCTCGGGATTCCGGCGCTGGTCCACGAGGAGTCGTGCAGCGGCTACATGGCGAAAGGGGCCACGCTGTTTCCGCAGACCATCGGCGTCGCGAGCACGTGGAACCCGGAGTTGGCGGAGGCAATGGGAGAGGTCATCCGTACCCAGATGAAATCGGTCGGCGCTCACCAGGCGTTGGCGCCACTCCTCGACGTCACTCGCGATGCCCGCTGGGGCCGTGTGGAAGAGACGTTTGGCGAAGACCCGTACCTGGTGACGCAGATGGGGCTCTCTTACGTGCGCGGGCTGCAGACTGACGACGTCCGCAACGGCGTGATCGCAACCGGCAAGCACTTCGTCGGTTACGGCGTCTCGGAGGGCGGCATGAACTGGGCACCGCCACATATCGCACCGCGGGAACTGCGGGATGTGTTCCTGCAGCCGTTTGAGGCGGTGGTACGTGCCGGAAGACTTGGCGCCATCATGCCAGGGTACCACGAGTTGGACGGCGTTCCGTGCCACGCTTCGACCGAACTGCTCGTCGATGTACTGCGCCGAGAGTGGGGGTTCGACGGCCTTGTGGTGTCCGACTACTTCGCGGTCGACATGCTGCAGGGTTATCACCATTTGGTTGAAGGGAAGTCGCGGGCGGCGCGCGTGGCGCTGCAAGCCGGCGTAGACGTGGAGCTGCCGAGTACGGACTGCTACGGGGCTCCGTTACTCGCCTTGATTGCGGAAGGTGCCGTCGACATGGCGCTGATTGACGCGGCAGTCCGGCGGGTGCTGACGGCGAAGTTTCGGATGGGGCTGTTTGAGCACCCGTATGTCGACGAGTCGCGTGTCGCAGAGGTGTTCGACAACGCGCAGCAGCGCGCGCTGGCGCGGACCGTCGCACAACAGTCGATGACCTTGCTCAAGAACGAAGGGAACCTTCTGCCGCTCAGAAAGGACGTTGGGACGATTGCGGTGATTGGCCCCAACGCGGACAGCGTTCGGCACCTGCTCGGTGACTACGCCTACCCGTGCCACATTGAGACGCTTCAGGACATGACCAACACGTTTGACACCGCCGTTCCGGAGAAGATTGAGCTCGACGCGAACTTTGTCTCCATCATCAGCGTCCTCCAGGCCATCCGCGACAAGGTGTCACCGGGGACGCGGGTACTCTATGCGCAGGGGACGGACACCCTGACAGGGTCGCAAGCCGGGATTGACGCCGCCGTCGCCGTGGCGAAGCAGGCGGACGTGGCGATTCTCGTCGTGGGTGATAAGGCCGGTCTCATCGACGGGTGCTCGTCCGGTGAGTCACTCGACCGCGCCAGCCTCCAACTGCCGGGCCTGCAGGAAGCGCTGGTCCGCGCGGTGCACGCGACGGGCACGCCTGTGGTGGCCGTTCTCGTGAACGGCCGTCCGCTCTCCATCGGTTGGATGACTGATCACGTCCCGGCCATCCTCGAGGCGTGGCTGCCTGGCGAGGAAGGTGCCGCCGCGATTGCCGACGTGCTGTTTGGCGACTACAACCCCGGCGGCCGGCTGCCGATGTCCGTGCCGAGATCTGTCGGGCAGGTGCCTGTGTACTACAACCACAAGCCTTCCGGGGGCAGATCTCACTGGAAAGGCGATTACGTGGAAATGAGCGCGAAGCCGCTCTATCCGTTTGGGTACGGTCTCAGCTACACCTCCTTCTCGTACGCGAACCTGGTCATTTCCGGTGCACCCTTCACCGTGCATGACCAGGTGACGATTCAGGTGGACGTTACGAACACCGGATCGGTCGCGGGGGACGAAGTGGTGCAGCTGTACGTCCATGACCCAGTCGCGAGCGTGACGCGGCCCGTCAAGGAACTGAAAGGCTTTCGGCGGGTCTCGCTCGCAGTCGGGGAGACGAGGACCGTGACGTTCGTGCTGCCCATCTCATCGCTCGGTTTCCACGATGTCGGGCTGAACTACGTCGTCGAACCAGGGAGCTTTGAGGTGATGGTCGGGAGTTCCTCGGAGGATATTCGGCTGACCGGGTCCTTCGAGGTCAACGGCGAAGCAACCGTCTTGCCAGACCGGGCGTACACAACCGAGGCGTTCTAACTGAGGGAGGAGACGAACCATGACCTACTTTGAAGGTATTGACAAGATCTCGTTCGAGGGCCCGCAGTCGAAAAACCCGCTCGCATACAAGTACTACAATCCGGACGAGGTCGTCCTGGGGAAGCGGATGGAAGATTACCTGCGTTTCTCCGTCGCGTACTGGCACACGTTCGTGGCGGACGGAAGCGATCCGTTCGGGGTTGGTACGATGCAACGGCCGTGGAGCGGCTATACGGGCATGGACTTGGCGAAGGCGCGCGTGGAGGCGGCGTTTGAATTCATCGACAAGTTGGGACTGAAGTACTTCGCCTTCCACGACCGAGACATCGCGCCGGAAGGCGACACGCTGGCCGAGACCAACCGCAACCTCGACGTGATTGTCTCGATGATCTCGGACTACATGAAGACGTCGTCGGTCAAACTGCTCTGGAACACGGCCAACCTGTTCACCAACCCGCGCTTTGTCCACGGTGCAGCCACGTCTCCGAACGCGGACGTTTTTGCGTACGCGGCAGGACAGGTCAAGAAGAGCCTCGAGATTGGCAAGCAGCTCGGTTCTGAAAACTACGTGTTCTGGGGCGGCCGGGAAGGCTACGAGACGCTGCTCAACACGGACATGGGGTTGGAGCTCGACAACCTGGCGCGCTTCTACCACATGGCCATCGACTATGCGAAGGAGATTGGCTACACTGGCCAGTTCCTGATTGAGCCAAAGCCGAAAGAGCCGACGAAGCATCAGTACGACTACGACGCGGCGAGCGCCATCGCCTTCTTGTACAAGTACGGCCTCATCGACCATTTCAAGTTGAACATTGAAGCGAACCACGCCACCTTGGCGGGCCACACGTTTGAGCACGAGCTCTGCGTGTGCCGCACGTACGGCGTGCTGGGATCTGTCGACGCGAACCAAGGCGACACGTTGCTCGGCTGGGATACGGACGAGTTTCCGACGGACCTCTACAGCACGACGCTGGCGATGTACGAGATCATCCAGAACGGCGGCTTGCATCGCGGGGGCTTGAACTTCGACGCCAAACCGCGGCGCGGTTCGTTTGAGGCGGTGGATCTGTTCCACGCGCACATCGCTGGGATGGACAGCTTTGCGAAGGGCTTCAAGGTAGCTGCGAAACTGGTGGAGGACGGCGTACTGGAAGACTTCATCGCGCAACGCTACAGCACCTACCGCGACGGCGTCGGCGCAGAGATTGTCGCGGGGACGGCGGATTTCAAGGCACTGGCCGCTTACGCGGCCGAGCGTCCGATTGTCAATCAATCAGGCCGCCAGGAGATGCTGAAGTCCATCCTCAACCAGTACCTGACGACCCTGTGATGGAGACGGCGAGCCAACTGGTCGCGAAGGCTTTCGAAGCGACCTTTCACGGGGAGTACGCCGTCGTCCTGCAGTGGGGTCCCCTGCAGGCGACCGTGCTCCCCGCGGTCGGGGCAAACCTCATCAGTCTTCGAGACAGTGACAACAGGTTCCAGTTGTTGCACGAACCGCGCGCCGACGAGATGGACGTCTTCCGGCAGACACCGTACCTCTACGGCATCCCCGTCTTGATGCCACCCAACCGATATGACGGCGGTACGTTTTCGTTCGCCGGAAAGCGGGTCCAGCTGCCGGTGAACGAACCGCAGACGCGTACCCATCTGCACGGCGTGTTGTACGACACTGCCTGGGACGTTCAGGCGTTCGGGAACAACCACGCCGAGGCGTTCGTCACGCTGTCCGTACGTGTGGATGAACGACACCCGGTGTACGCGCATTGGCCGTTCCGGTTCACGATGGCGTTGCGCTACTCGCTCAGCGCGTTCGGGCTCAGTCAACACGTCCTGGTCCGAAACGACGGGCCCGGTCCCATGCCGTGTCTCATCGGGTTCCACACCGCCATCAACGCGCCGTTCGCACCCGATGGAGATGCGGCCGACTATCGGTGCCGCATCTCCATCGGCGAGCGGTGGGAACTGGATGACCGCGGCCTGCCGACCGGAAACCGCCTGCGGTTGCGCCCGTTGGAGCAAGACCTGCGTAACGTCGGCGTGTACCCGTTCTCGGAGCCTATGGACCACCACTATACAGCTCACCCGCGGCAGGGGTCCAATCGGATGGAACTCTGGGATATGCGGCGAGACGTTACACTTGTGTACGATGTCGGGCCGATGTACCGCCAGTGGATGGTCTGGAACCACTACGCCAAGCCCGGGTTCTTCTGCGCGGAGCCCCAGGTGAATGTCGTCAATGCGCCAAACGTCGCGCTGCCGCCAGAGGAAATCGGATTTTACGCAATCCGTCCAGGCGAGACGTGGGATGCACACGCCCGTTTGTACGTTCGCGAAGGAGGGCTGGCCTGACGGCCAGCCCTCGCTCCTCTTCAATCAATTCCTCCGTCAACACGGTTGGGACACTCGAGCTCCCTGTTCCACCATCGCCCCTGCGTGTCAGAGCACGCGCTGGCCGTACAGAAACTTTCCAGCCCAATAGCCACCATTCAGCGGCACTGCTTGGATGCCGTGCGTTGTCTTGGCCACAACCTGCCCGTTGCCTACGTAGATGCCGTCGAAGGTCGGCGTGTTCGGTTGCGACGAGAGGTCAAAGAACACGATGTCGCCGTACTGTAACTGATTCGCTGAAGCAATCCGCGTCCCGACAGTCGCTTGCTGACTCACGGTTCTCGGTACGCTCACGCCTGCTTGGGTGAAGACGTACTGGACGAGGGCGGAGCAGTCGGTCGGTGCGTTCGGTGGATTCGTCAAAAGCGTCTGGATGGTGGAAGCCATCGACTTCTCAGCCGCCGCGGCCTGGGTTCCCGACGGGGGGCTCACGGTCCACACGTTGACGCTGCCAGCGGCATTCGACGAGTTGGCTGGCGAATTTTCGGCCCCATTGGAAGAGCCGCCGGTGGTGTTGGTCGATGTAGACGTCGTCGCCGCTGCCGTACTGCCGCCCGTACCATTGGAGGTTGTCGTGCTCTCGGGCGATGTGCTGTTGGCCGTGTTCGACGCGTTGCTTGCGCTGTTGGTGGGAGAAGACGACGCCGTGCCGCTTCCCGCCGCGTTGTTGGCCGCGGGTGGGTTGATGACGTTGGCGAGGGCCTGCCCGTTGTCAGATCCGCCGTGGCCACCACCGCAACCAGCCAGTACGAAGATAGACAGTCCAGCGAGTGCAACCAGTGCTGCTTTGCTGTTCATGCTGAAACCTCCTCGTGGGCACGTCTGCCAGGGTACTTCGACCTCTGACGGGAAAAGACCTGCTTTTGACGCAGTGGGTTCAGTCCCGCGCCGGAGGGATTCAGAGCCGAAGCGAAGAGGTGAGGGGGTGGGTGAGGGACGGGGCGTTGAGCCGGCGCACCCGGTTGGCAGACCCTCCAGCTGGGCGAGGGGACAGGGTGATGGGGGGCACGTCATCCTTTTCGGGCGTGTGGTAGCCGCCATTTGAAGAGGATGGATAGGAGACGGAGGACGAAGATGGCACAAATCAACGTGTAGATTTGCCAGGTGTTGTTGGACTGGATCTTGCCGAGGCCGATGACGGCGCCAGCCAGCAGGGCCCACACGGCGTACGTGTCAGATTTTAACACGGTCGGCTTGCGCTGCGCGAGCACGTCGCGAACGACACCGCCGCCAATCCCGGTTAGCGCGGCGGCCACCACGACGGTCTCGATGGGGGCGTTCACACGCTCCGCATACAGCGCCCCTTGTACAGCGAATGTCGACAGGCCGAGGGCGTCGAAGACAAGGATGGGCTTCAACAGGTACTGCAGGATGCGGGAAGGCAAGACGATGGCGAGGAACATCGCGACGAAGGCAGCAGTGAACGCGGCATTCTGGTGCCACACCATGGCAATGGGCAGGCCGACCACCAAGTTCCGAATCATTCCGCCAGCGAACGCCGTGATGAATCCAAGGACCAGGATGCCAAACACGTCGTACTCTTCTTCGATGGCGACGAGCGCACCGCTCAGGGCAAAGGCGGCGCTGCCGACAATACTCAATACGGTGAAGACCACATGCAACGCACCCTTTCGGTGTTGGTGGGTTGGTGACACGTACATTATAGTCGTTCCTCCGGCACCGGAGCGGGGGCGGGAGTGGCCGCGGATGGAATAGCGGAACGGGGTTCCGCTTTTGGGCGCGGGTAGCCGTGTGAGCCCGGAACGATGGGGATCTTGACGAGATTCCCGGATGACATTATGCTCTTATGGGAAATGATTTTCGATAAGTGCTGCATCCGCGGTTACACCTTGGGTTCTACCCCCAGGTGCATCTCTCGCTGGCACGGGGAGAGGGTGAGTCGTCGGTGGCGGGTCATTCAGACGTATCCAACGCGATGAACATGGGTCGAATTCGCGAGTTACTCAACGGACAACACTTTCGGTTGACGAATGAGCGGGAGCGACTGTTGACGTTGTTTGCGGCAGCGCCGTATCTGTTGACGCCGAGTGAGCTGCATGAGTTGGCGAATCAACAGGGGTTACACGTGGGTCTGACGACGGTGTACCGCCTGTTGGAGGTGCTGACGAAGATTGGGGTGTCGTCCGCCTTCCTGGTGGACGGCAAGGTGTACTACGCCTACTGCGGCCTGAAGCACCATCACCACTTCGTATGCCTCCGGTGTCACCGGGTGGTGGATGTGGAGGGCCAGTGTCCGACGTTCGCTGTTCCGCCGGAGTTTGATGTGCAAGATCATCGGTCCGACGTGTTTGGCACCTGTCCAGACTGCCGAGAGGCGAACTAAACGGCCAGCGGGAGTTGTTGCGGACCATGGGGCTTGGTGTATCGACAGAGAAACGGAGAGAGATCAATGGGTTTTTGGTACAATCCGCACCACATCACCTGGCTGATAGACATGGCCACGGTGTTCCTGATGGGCGTGGTGCACGGTATCACGCCGGATGAGCATACGTGGCCAATCACGTTCAGCTACTCCATCGGCAGCTACAGCACGCGCGGCGGAATGCGGGCGGGCCTGCTGTTCTCGCTGGCGTTCACGCTGCAGCGGGCGATTGCGTCGGAACTTGCCTACTTCGCGCTGGCTGGCTTTCTCACGCGGCCTGGCGCCGAGCAGGTGGTGTACGTCGTCGTGGGCATCGTCATGCTGCTGTCGGGTTACTTCATATTATACCGAAACAAAGCGTTGCACCTGATTCCGTGGCTGGAACGGTTGATGCCTCCGCTACCCGGGCAAGGCTCGGCCATCCCGGTTCGCCTCGCCCTGGTCCACGGGTTCATCGCTGGCTGGGGGACAGGGGCGTTTGCCACGATTATCTACACGGTGATCTCGCCGCACATGCCGAACGCTTGGGTGGCGTTCCTGCCGGGTCTGTTCTACGGGATTGGCACGATGGTGATGCAGATTCTGATAGGGGCTGCGTTCGGGTCCTGGATGGATAAGCGACGCTTGGAAGCGCAGGCGAAGGCGTTCATCGGCCGGTTCGTGGCGGGGAGCACACTGCTCTTCGGCGGAGTCTTGTTCGCCTTGGTCGGCGGCGCGGAGCTGGCGCTGCCGAGGTTGTCGGAGTGGGCCGTGCCGACGGGTTTGCACGTGTACAACCTCGACTCCATCAATGTGGCGTTGCTGCTCATCATCGTCGTGGTCGGAGGGATTGGCGGCGGCAGCATGTGGGTGGCCTTTCGCAAGGTTCGAGCCTAATGGGACACCGTAAGACGGGATGTGGGCGAACTGTGAAAACCGCGCCCGCCCAGGGAGGCGTCGCATGAAGGCTGTTACTTACCAAGGACCGAGGAATGTGGTGGTCGAGGACGTGCCAGATCCGCGGATTGAGAACCCCGATGACATGATTGTCAAGGTCACGAGCACGGCTATCTGCGGGTCTGACCTGCACCTGTTAAACGGACGGATGCCCAATCTGCCGAAGGGCTCCATCATCGGGCACGAGCCGATGGGGATTGTGGAAGAGGTCGGCCCTGAGGTGACGAAGCTGAAAAAGGGCGACCGCGTGGTAATCCCGTTCAACGTCGCCTGCGGGACGTGCTTCTACTGCACGCACCACCTGGAGAGCCAGTGCGAGAACGCCAACCGCTTCGAAGATGCGGGCGGCTTCTTCGGCTATTCGTTCATGACCGGTGGGTACGCGGGCGGTCAGGCCGAGTACCTACGGGTCCCGTACGCCAACTTTACGTCCTTCCGGCTGCCCGACGACTGTGAGATTGAGGACGAGCGGTTGGCGCTCCTTGCGGATGCGATGACGACGGCGTATTGGACCATCGACAACGCCGGTGTGCGGGACGGCGACACGGTGGTCGTCCTCGGCTGCGGCCCCGTCGGCCTGTTGGCGCAGAAGTTCGCCTGGCTGAAAGGGGCGAAGCGGGTGATTGCAGTGGACCGCCTGCCGTATCGGCTCCAACATGCCGCCCGCACCAACGGCGTCGAGATTGTGAACTTTGAGGACCAGGAGGACACCGGCGCCGTCCTCAACGAAATGACGAAGGGCGGGGCCGACGTCGTCTGCGACTGTGTCGGAATGGATGGGAAGATGAGCGTCGTGGAGACGGTCGAGACCGCCATGAAGTTGCAGGCCGGAACCATCGGGCCGATTGAGATAGCGGCCGAGGCTGTGCGGCGGGGCGGGACGATTCAGATCACCGGCGTGTACGGCGGACGCTACAATCTGTTTCCGCTCGGCCACCTGATGAACCGCAACGTCAACGTGCGCATGGGCCAGGCGCCAGTCATCCACTACATGTCGTACATGTACGAGTTGATCTCGAGTGGCAGGATTGATCCTGGCGACGTCATCACCCACGTCCTCCCACTGTCAGAGGCGCGACGGGGGTACGACCTGTTCGACGAAAAGGCGGACGGGTGCATCAAGGTGGTGCTGAAGCCGTAAACCGCGTCCGTTGTCCGGGCTTGGCAGTCCGTAGGCCCATTCCTGAAGGAATTGCCAACCGCCTGCGGATTGCCAGCAAGTCTATCCGCTCCCTCCCCGTCCTGCGCTATCGCCTCGTGGCAGACCATGCCTTCCAGGGCGTGACGTCCTACACCGCCGCGGACGCCGTTTACCTGGGGCGCGAGCCATCGCCTGGGGGCGGCCGTTTTGGCTCGCCGCGCTGCTGCTGACCCTGGACGGCCTGCTCCTGCTGGCGGATTTACCAGTGGTCCTGTCCACCGCTGAAATGCGGGCAGCCGCTGCAGACGTCGGGACAGCGACCGGCCTCCTCTTGTGGTTCGGGTACCTGGGTGGCATCGTGCTGGCCCTGCTGGTCCAGGTGACGGTGGCGCATCCGCTGGTGGCAGTCGCCATCTTGGCGGCGGCAGTGGTCCTGGCAGCCCCGCTCGCTGGGCGTTTTCCCGCCGCACGCCGCGGTGGATGAACGGGGGCGGGTGGCGCGGAGGGCGGTTTGGCCCCATCCCGCCTGATCCCGCCGCAACAGCGGAACACGGTTCCCTTATGGCGCCGGATGCTGGTCCTGCGACGAGGGATAGCGGCCCGGCGTTCCGCTACTCGCTTCATGGCGGGGCCAAACCTGCCTTGTTTTCGCCTGCTCCCGCTGCGACAGCGCAACATGGTTCCCTTACGGCGGCGGATGCCGGGCCTGCGACGAGGGATAGCGGCCCGGCGTTCCGCTACTCGCTTCCGGCGGGGCCAAAGCGCCCCGCTTTCGCCTGATCCCGCCGCGACAGCGGAACACGGTTCCCTTATGGCGGCAGACGCCGGGCCTACGACGAGGGATAGTGGCCCGGCGTTCCGCTACTCGCTTCCGTCGGGGCCAAAGCGCCCTGCTTTCGCCCGATCCCGCTGCGACAGCGGAACACGGTTCCCTTACGCCGGCGGATGCCGGGCCTGCGACGAGGGATAGCGGCCCGGCGTTCCGCTACTCGCTTCCGGCGGGGCCAAAGCGCCGTGAATTCGCCCGATCCCGCCGCAACAGCGGAACACGGTTCCCTTACGGCGGCGGATGCCGGGCCTGCGACGAGGGATAGCGGCCCGGCGTTCCGCTACTCACTTCCGGCGGGGCCAAAGCGCCCTGCTTTCGCCTGATCCCGCTGCAACAGCGGAACACGGTTCCCTTATCGCGCCGGATGCTGGGCCTGCGACGGGGGATAGCGGCCCCGCGTTCCGCTACTCGCTTCCCGCGGGTGCGAAACCGCCCTGTTTTCGCCTGATCCCGCCGCAACAGCGGAACACGGTTCCCTTATGGCGGCAGACGCCGGTCCTGCGACGAGGGATAGCGGCCCGGCGTTCCCTTACCGCCCCGCCGGCACCGGACCGGTCATCCCGGACGGAAGACGGCGCGTCTGACTGTGCCCCCAACGACTGCCTATCGCCACCTCGCTTGCTAATTCACGCCCCCCATCGACAAGAGGTTCGATTTTTCTTCAAGAAACCGCCACTTTTGCGCTCGCTACTCCGTCTACTATAATAGGCAGATAGTTTCTGGAGAGCCGGGCTCCCGGCGGCCGGGCTCCCGGCGGCCGGGCTCCCGGCGGCCGGGCTCTCGACGGCCCGGCTCCCGACGGCCGGGCTCCCAACAGCCGGGCTCCCGGCGGCCGGGCTCTCGACGGCCGGGCTCTCGACGGCCGGGCTCTCGACGGCCGGGCTCTCGACGGCCGGGCTCTCGACGGCCGGGAGCCGGGCCGTCCCGCTCCCGGCCGTCCAATCGCAGCAAACATCAGGAGGTACTGCGTTTGAACCATCGCATCAAAGCGTCCATCGCCTGCGCCCTGTGCGGTCCTGCGGCGGTCGGTGTCTTGTTCGCGCCCGCGGCGTTTGCGGCCACGCTACCCAATCTCGCGACGTCCGCTGCGATTTCCGTTTCCACCACGGGACCGGCGGACGCCCAGTTCTCGAACATGGAGACCACCTACAGTGCGCCCCTCACCGCGCCGGTTGGGTGGCGCGGGTTCTGCCGCCAGATCGGGCGGGACATCACCGTCACCCTGCCGCAGACGACAGACGTTCAGACCGTGTCCATCCAGTTCGAACAGGATGCGTCCAGTGGCGTCTACTACCCGCATCAGGTGGACTTCGAAGCCTACTCCGGCGGCCAGTGGTACCAGGTCGCGACGGAACAGTCCGTCGTCCCCATTACGGACAAGCGAGTGACGACCCAGACGTTCACCGCGCATTTCAGTGGGTTGCGGACGAATGAGATCCGGATTCACTTCCCGGTTTCGGTCTGGGTCTTTGCACACAACTTGAAGGTGAATGGTACCCCCGTGCCCGGCGCTGCACCGGCCGTGCCGAGCGGAGCCAGCATCGTGCCGTCGTCGGGCACGCAGCCGATGGAGGCGTATGACCCGCGGAGCCGCGGCATCCGCAACATGCTGCTGGTGTACACCGGAGACTACCAGAGTCTGGGTACCTGGAGCCCGTCCGACTTTGCGCCGATGGTCACCTACACCAACCCAAACGGTCAGAGCTTGGGTCCGATGTTCGATACCATCCTGTTCCTTCCCTACGGGAGCTTGCAAGATAACCAGCAGAGTTGGCAGAACTATCTCACCGACCTGTTCACGCCCGGGCAGCAACTCGACGCCCTCAATACGGCGGTCGGACAGCGGAACCAACAGCTCGGTACATACGGACAACAGGAGAAAGTTGTATTGACCATCCCGTATCCAGCGTTCGGGGACGGGGCTTGGGGGAGTGCCAACGGGCAGGCGCTGCTGTTCAATGCGACCGCGGCAGATCCGGCTGCGCTATCTGCCCGGGAGGCCGCCCTGCAGTGGTATGTGCAGACCCTGCTTGCGGATTGGAACAACGCGCACTACGCGAACCTGGACCTGGTGGGGCTGTATTGGGACAAGGAGGACGTGGATTACAGTTCGCCGGGCGAAGTGCCCCTCATCCAGTACGCGTCGAGTCTGGCGCACCAGGCGGGGTATGGTTTTTACTGGATCCCGTTCTACGACGCGTCCGGGCTGACCGAGTGGCAACAGCTCGGCTTTGACGGGGTCTGGCTGCAGCCGAACTACGCTGAGCAGGGCAACGCTGCGGACATCTCGCGGGTTGCGAATTCGGACGCGTATGCCAAGGAACTCGGCCTTGGTATCGAACTGGAGCTCTCCGGCGGTGTGCAGTACCCCTCGGTGCAAACGCTGTACAACCAGACCATCGCGCAACTGGAAACCGACGGGATGGCGGACAGTGTGTCGCATGCGTATTACGCCGGATCGAAAGACTTTGTCAAGTCGTTTCTGGCGACGGACCCGAACGAGCGCGCGGTGTACGATGAGACCTACAGCTTCATGCAGCATCCGTGATTGAATTTGGAACAGGTGGGATGACTCGTGCAGAAACGTCCGTGGGCCGCAGCGCTCGCGACCGCGACCGCTTTCGCTGCGGTTGTAAGTGCGGTGGGCGGGGGCGGGTTGGCCGCCTTTGCAGCGAACCAGAACCATACCTCGGCAAAGCCGACCTACCAATTGACGAAGAAGACCATCTCCTGGCAGGGTAAGCAGGTCTACGCGCCCTACGGGTTTGTGGCGAACCATACAACCTACCTGCCCATCTGGTATATCATGCAGACGCTTGACACGATGAAGATCACCAACCAGTGGAGCGATACGGCGTGGAAGATCACCGCGCCGAAGAACGCGAACGTTGACCTGACGAAGGTGAGTCCGGGGACGGGCAGCATTTCCATCTACCTGAACGGTACGGTTGTGCAGAAGGTTGATCGGATTGTGTACACGGACCCGTCCAGCGGCAAGCCGACGACGTACCTGCCCATCTGGTACATCATGCAGGTCCTGAAGCGCCTGAACATCCACACCGATTGGGACGGAACCCATTGGAACATGAAGCCCGTCGCCGCGAGTGGGAGCGGTGCCGGGGGGTCGGGTACGGGCAGCGGCGGATCAAGCACCGGCAGCGGTGGCTCTGCCCCCGGCGGCAGCACCGGCAGCAGTGGCGGTTCCGGCAGCGGCTCGACGGGGACGGGCAGCCCAACCCCACCGCCGCCCGCGGACACCAACCCGCAGGCGTCTCAGTATCCGGGTGCGGTGACGCGCGCCCAGATGGTGTCGGATATGGCGGCGGCACTCCAGCTGTCGACGGCGTCCGTGCCGGCGTCCAGCCCGTACGATGATCTCCCGGCGACGTCTCCGTACTACGCAGGGGATGAGGCCGCGGTGCAAGCCGGGCTGGTGCAGCCGTTCTCCGCGTCGCATTTCGGCGCCGGGGATGCCGTCACGCTGCAGGATGCCGAGCAGCTCTTCTGGAATGATCTCGGCATCACCGCGAGTCAGGCCGCGTACCAGCCGGGGATTACGCTCGACAACTGGGCCTCGCTCGTCGGTCTGACCCATAACCTTTCCGGCGTGAACGGGCAGACGGCCGCCAACGGCTTCCTGACGACCGCCGATGAACAGCAACTGGTGCAAAACGTGCGGAACCTCGAGGCGGGCATGGTCCAGAGCGGCAACGTCATCCACGTCCTGTACACGCCGCACAACGAGTGGACGTGGACGTTCTCGGGCGATACCACGGCGAGTGGCGCACCTATCTACACTGCGTCGTCTTCGCCGAGCATCCAGCAGACCATTGCGGCCACGTACGCGTTTTTCGATGGTATCCAAATCCAACTGCAAGGCGACACGATGGTCGTGACGATGCCTGTGAGTGCAGATCGGCGGTGGTTTGCAGTGGCGCGAAGCCAGGACGACCTCCAATACAGCACCGACGGGGGCGTCACCTGGACGCGGGCGGCGAGTTTTGACGGACTGACCACGCCCGTGGCAGGATCTTCTGTGGAGCTGAAGGTGCCGGTGGCAAACGGCCTGTCCATCACGTTCAACAACATGAACCTTTCCGCAGACGGGAGCATTTCGCTGGGCTGGGTGAACATCGCGCCGGGCGGCGCGGCCGGGGTCACGGTACAGCGCGTGACCTTGACGTAATCGGCGCCGACGCTTGTCCACATTCTCTTGACATGTTCATACTATAATGACGCCGGACCGTCACAGGAGCCATCCAGCGGTCCGGTTTTCTGTCGGGTTGGAGAGCTCTGACCTAGAGGGAGATGATCCGTTGCAACTCCATACCGGTTACGGTCTCGATTCGTCGCGGCTCGGCCGCTGGTCCGTGTACGCCATCATGGCGTTTCCGCTGGTCGACTTCGCCCTTCGCCACACGCCCCATCTCAGCCCGTTGGGGTCCGTGTGGAGCGTGATTGACCTGCTCATCCTCGCAGTCCTCGCCGCCCTGCGGTGGCTCACGGGTTATCGACCGACGAAGTTCGCGTGGACGCGCTACGCAGGCTGGTACACGGTCTACCTCATCGGGTTGACGTTTGCGGGCCTGAGCCACCCGGCGGTGGCGTTCGACGGGCTGCGCGCCGACCTGTTCTACCTGGTGTTCGCCCTGCTGATTCCGTTCGTCGTCGAGCCGCGGGACGTGCCGAGGCTGCTGCACGCCGCAGTGGCGGTGGCGATGCTGGTCGGGGTGGACGGCATCTACCAGTACATCGCGGCCGTGCCGATTCCGAGTGGCTGGGTCGATGTGTCGGAGCACGTCCGCACGCGGGTGTTCTCCATCATCACGAGCCCGAACGAACTGGGTGCGTACATGGCGCTCATGGTGCCGCTGCTGGTCGGCCTCTGTCTGTACGAGCGCAACCGCTGGCGAAAGCTGCTGTACGGTTTCGGGGCGGTCGTCTGCTTCGGGACGCACCTCGTCACCTACGACCGCGGATCTCTGCTCGCCCTGGTCGGCGCGATTGTGATTGTGGCGGCGTTGGTCCAGCCGCGGCTGCTGATTGTCGTCGTCGTGCTCGGCGTGATTGGCTTCTTCCTGCCGCCGATTCACCACCGCTTCATGGACCTGTTCTCGCCGGTGTACCTGTTGAAGGCGGAGCAAGGAGGACGGCTGTTCCGGTGGGGGGTGGCCTACGACACGATGTCGGCGAACCCGCTGTTTGGCGCGGGGATTGGCCGCTACGGCGGGCAGGTGGCTTCCGACTTCGGCCTTGGCATTTACTCGGACAACTACTACATGAAAGTCCTCGGGGAATCGGGCCTGCTGGGTCTGGTTCTGTTCATCGCGATGCACATCGCCTTGCTGCGCGAGGTGTTCGTGCGGGCCATCAAATGCGTGGCTGGGCGCCGGCGTACCGTGGCGATTGGCGGGTTCATCGGACTGGTGGCGGTGGTACTGCACAACACCGTCGAGAACGTGTTTGAGTTCGGCCCCATGACGGTACTGTACTTCTCGCTCGCCGTGCTGTACATCCTGTGGGCGGAGGAGGCTTCCACAGCGCAGTCGACCGCCGCGTCGGAAGCGGAGTCGGACGGCCGAGAAGCCCCGGCCGGAGCGACGGCCGGCGCACCGTGAAGGCGCGGTGGGGCGCTGCGAGGCTCCGGGCATCTGGACGCAAGCCGTCGCAACATGGAGCCGGAGTCAGGCGCCTGCGGCTCGGCTCCTACCGCGCCCGCGAAGCGGCCCTGACCCTGTCCACGACCATCTCCACTCGGTTTCGCCAACTGTGTTGCTGCGCATAGGCCTGCCGCTCAGCGCGCCGGCTCGGACGTCGGCCTGCCGCCTCATCCAGCGCCAGCCGCAGGGCTGCGGCGGCTTCCGCTGTATCTCCCGTCGCTGTGTACACGAGGGTTCGCGCGTCCGCAGGGACGGGAACGCAGGCGGTGACGATGGGTTTCCCGACCGCGAGGTATTCGTACAGTTTGAGCGGGTTCGACGCCGCACTCGCGGGGGTCATCCGCCGCGGCAACAGCAAGACGTCCACGCTGTGCAGGGCCTCCGGCAAGTGTGCGTACGGAATCATGCCCAGGTAGTGCACGTTCTCCTGGGCCAGCAGCGCTTCGTACGCGGCGCGCTGGGCATCCGAAGCAAACGTCCCCACGCGCCCCATCAGTTGAAACTCCACCTCGGGAAACGCGTTCGCCAGCGCGCCCAACAAGTCAAAGTCGATCCAATGGTTCAACGTCCCCGCAAAACCGACGCGCCGGTGCCGCGGTTCTCCGGACGGGGCGGCCTCTCGGATTCCCTCCCCCGCGCTCAATCCGCGGTCCTCCGGAACGCCTTCCCGCTCATCCCGTTGGGCATCCCACTGCACGGCTCCTGCCGGCGCTTGAAAGCGCTCAAAATCGACACCGTTCGGCAGCAGGTGTGCGGATACGCCCAACTGGGTCTCGGCCATCTGTACGAGTTCCGGCGACACCGCGAGGACGGCCGTCGCCGCTTCGGCCAGCTTCCGCCACGCCTGCCAGACGGCGGCCTCGTCCATCTGGTAGGGGAAGGAGAGTACGTCGTCGACGAGATCAAACACCACGTAGCGCGGTCCGAGCAGGGAGATGAACCGCTGCTGGTACGGGGTCCAGTTGGTGACGTAGACGATGGTCTCGTCGCGCCACCTTTCGCCCCATCGGGCTGCCAGCCGACGGTGCAGCCGCGCCGCCTGAAGGCGGAGGGTGAGCCGCAGCGGATCGATCCGCCCCGGAACCGGCAACGGCGGGGTGTACACGTCGACTTCGTCGACGGTCCGCGTCTGCCACGTCGCCACCGGCCGCTCCAGCCAGCGCCACGCGCGAAACGCGCGGGGCGGCTCGACGTATGCGGCACGGCCGGGAAACGCGCGCGTCATAAAGCGGGACGTATCCTCAAAACCTGGCGTCTCGTATTTGGACATACCGATGGTCAGCCAGTTCTTCATCGCTCTTCCTCGCAAACTGCCCCAAAGTGGCTGGGCGACCGAGCCGCCGCGTGAAGGGGGCGAAGCGATTGTAGGACGGAGATGTCGAGGAAATATGTACTTTGGCCTGGGGACTGCAAGATTTTTTGCCATCGCTCGGGGTGCCATGGCAAAATTCGCGGATTCTTGTCGAACGAAGGTATTGTGCCAATTTATGCCGGTTTGATAGAATTGGATTGATAGATACCTGCTTGGGTCGCGTGCTGGCGTTCTGCGGCAGGAAAGCGTAGGAAGGATAGGGGGATTTCAGTGAATCGACGGATTGCGGGTCTGATTGCAGCCAGCCTCGTGCTCGGCAGCTTGACGCCGACGGCCTTCGCTGCCAACAAAGCACCGAACCACGCGTTCCGCGCGTCCATTGCGCTGGACGGGAAAACGGTCAGCCAGCCATACGGTTTCATCGCAAGCGACGGGAGCAACCTGACGACCTTCATGCCGATGTACTACATCGACCAGGTGCTGGCAAAGGCGGGGTATCAGGCGAAGTGGGATGGACACACGTGGGCCATCACCAACGCCAACGCGAATCCGGACTTGTCCGGGTTGCAGGTGGGTTCTGGGAATACGGTCATCACCGTGAACGGTCAGGTCGTGAAGAAGATCAACACGATGGCCCGCAAGGACCCGGCTGGCGGAAAACACGCGGTGCTCACGACGTACGTCCCGGTGTGGTACGTACAGCCGCTGTTGGAGGCGGTTGGGATTCAGACGAAGTGGGACGGCGTGCATCACATCTGGATGGAGACCTCGCCGGTGACCGTGAAGGCGGGGTCTTACGGGCCGTCGACCGGCACCCAGGAGATCCATCAGAACCTGGTCATCACCGGTACCGGTGTCACGGTGCAAAACGTGAAGGTCGACGGGAACATCTACATCAACCCCGGTGCGAACGGCACGGTGCACCTCGACAACGTGACAGCGACTGGGTCGATTGTCGTCCTGTCGGGGGCTTCGCACTCCGTCTACTTGGACGGCGTCACGTCGCCGCTGCTGGAGATTGCGAGCGCGTCTGACATCCACATCGTCGTTCAGGGCAACACGCAGATTGGCCAGACGAATGTCGCGCACACCGAGCAGCACAGTGTGACACTGGAGCAGCAGGCGGGTTCCGTAGGCGAAGTGACCGTCGCCGGCAGCGGCCAGATTGCGCTCACCGGTTCCTTTGACAGCGTCACGGTCACGGGCGGCGCGACGATTGAGATTCCGGCTGGCTCCAAGGTGGGCACGCTGCGCATCAGCGGCAGCAACGTCACGCTGCAGATTGACCAGGGGGCAACCGTCAACCAGGTGGCGGTCGACAAGACCGTCGGCAAGGTGGCCATCACCAACAACGGAACCATCACGACATTGGTCAACAACAGTAACTCGGATGCGGTCTCGCTTTCCGGTTCTGGCACGGTGACCACGACGGAGGGCAATGCGCCGGGCGGCACGACGACCGGCGGTGGCGGTGGCGCCGGCGGTGTCGTTGGTGGCGGTGGTGGCGGTGGAAACAGCAACACACTGAATTCCGAGGAGCAGCAGACGCTGGACCGGCTGGTCCAGAAGCTGAACACGTTGCACGAGACGTTGCAGACAAATGGTACCTTGGCTAAGGTGCAGGCCGCGGAGCTGGCAGAGCAGGGGCTGTCCACCAGTGACTGGGATGCCATCGTGTTCGGGACCGGTTCGGCGAACTCCTCTGTGACAACCGCAGTGAAGGATATTGTGAACCTCGCTACGTTCTCCAATTTCGCGGACGACACGAAGGCGCAATCGGAAGTGCTTCAGGCCGTGGCCGACCTGCAACAGGTGAACAGCGGCGTGACCGTGGATGGGCTCTACAACCTCTACCTGAAGTTCAAGGACGACTTGATTGCTGAATTTGTAACGGGGACGTCCAGCAGCCAGTCTGGTTCGGGTCCGGTCTCCTCCGCTTTGTCCATGGCGCTAGCGGGGACTCCCATCAGCGATTCGAGCAACACAACGTTCGCCGGTGCGCTTCGGGATGACGGAGTGGACGTATCCGCGGCCGGCCTGTCCGCTATCGACGGAAGGCTTCAGGCGAAGATTGGCCAGCAGACGTTCACGGACGCCGTCAACGCCCTCACGCAGGCGGCCGCAAGCAAGTACCTGGTACCTGTTCAACCGATTTCCTTAACCGCTGGAGAGACGACGACGCTGCCGACGCTCACGTTCAACTCGGACGCTCCGGCCGGGCTCGATGGCTTCACTGTGCTGTCGTCGATGGTGACGTGGACGAGTTTGGACACCACTATCGCGTCGGTGAGCAACGGTCAGGTGGTGGGGATCAAGGCAGGCACCGCGACGCTCACGGCGAGCGTCGATGGGTACACCGTGGTACGGGTTCAGGTGACCGTCCAGTAAGGCTCCTCTCCCGTCAAAGGCGGAGTGTGTGTCCGGCACGAGACTTCCGACGAGAAGTGTCGTGCCGGATGCATGAAAGCGGGCGAATTCGTCAGGATAGTCGTCCGCTCTCCACCGCACATCCACCCTTCCGTCCCGCCCTCCACATCTTCTTGACAGGTCCCGTATATAATCATGAAGCATAGCCGAGGACGCTGGTGTCGCGCTCGCGACCCCGGGGTCTCGCATCATCGTGGACAGAGGAGATGATCACCGCATGACAAGCGCAACCGTGGTCCGTCCCGTCTCTCAGCCGGTGCACTTGGAGATTAAACCGGGTGATCTGATTTTCATCCGCGGCACAGAAGGCGTCGCAGGTCCCATTAAGAAGATCACGCGGAGTCCCTACACCCACGTGGCCGGCGCCATCTTCGACGACCGGTTGATTGAGTCGCAGGCGCTGCGCCGGACGGGATACCAGGACTTGACCTGTTACCAGGGTGTGTCGGACGTGTTCACCTGTCCACGTCTGACGGAGAAAGACCGGCGGGCGATTGTGGCGTATGTCACGAAGCACATCGGGACACGCTACGACTACGTGCTGTTCGGTTTTTTGGCGTGTCGGCACCTGTTTGGAGAGATGATGCCCGTGTGTGCGCTGAAGCGCCGGCACATTTGTACCACGTTGTGGCTGGAGGCGTATCAGTCCGTCGGGATTGATCTCTGTCCCGGCATCACCTATCCGACCCCAGGCGAACTGTCGCAGTCACCGGAGTTGGAATTCGTCGGTTCCTACTGACCTTCCCCGCTTCGCACGCTTCCGTGTTCCGCGCGCGGCCCTACTTCACCACCAGCGCGACGCCCACCAAAATCACGCCAATCCCAATCCACCGCGTCGCAGAGATGTGCTCCTGGAAGAAGACGAGGGCCACAACAGCAGTCAGTACGTACGCCAAGCTCTGCAGCGGGTACAGCAGGCTGATGGGCAGGCGGGACAGCAGGTAGATCCACACCACCGTCGCGATGGCGTAGAGCACAATCCCGGACAAGATGTACGGTGTGAACAAGGCGAGCACGGCGCTGCCTAGGCCGCGCAGCGGGTGGGCGGCGAGTCCCAGCTTCCACAGCGTTTGGCCCGCCACGAGCAGGCAGATGTTCAGTGCAATCAGAACGACGTTCAGCGCATTCGCCACGGAAACTCACCCCTCCTGCCGGCGGGCGATGGATGTCGGTGCCGCCTCGCCCGCTGCCAGCCATGGGCTCTCCGCAAACCCACGCCTCGTGTGTTGCAGGATGAGCACCTGCTGCAGCTCGCGGTGGTGGCGCACGATGGTGTCGAGGATGAGCCCACACGTCAGCGAGATGGACGAGAGCATCATGAACCCGACCGCGAGGATGGCCGACGGCACCTTCCAGATGTAGTGCGTCTGGATGAATTCCAGAATCGGAGGGAGGCCGACGGCGAGCCCGAGCAGGAAGAACAGCGCCGCCAGGCTGCCGAAGAAGACCAGCGGTTTGTAATCCTTGAAAATCCAGAACACCGTTTTCAACACGCGCATGCCGTCGCGGACGGTGTTCAGCTTCGAAAAGCTGCCCTCTGGCCGATCTCGGTAGTCAATCGGCACCTCGAGTACGCGGAACTGTTTGTCCAGCGCGTTGAGGGTCATTTCCGTCTCAATCTCGAAGCCCTCGCTCATCACCGCCAAGTTCTCCACGAAACTCCGGCTGAAGGCCCGGTAACCGCTCATGATGTCCTGCAAGGACGCCCGGAACAAGCGGTTGATGAGCCAGCGAACGATGCGGTTGCCGGCGCCGTGGAAGGTGCGCTTATTCTCTTTGCCGTACGATCCGTTGGACAGCCGATCCCCCACGACCATATCGGCGTCCCCACAGGCAATTGGATCCAACAACTGATGGACCGCGTCCGCAGGGTAGGTGTCGTCGCCGTCGACCATGACGTACAGGTCGGCGTCCACCTCGCGAAACATGGTGCGCACGACGTGGCCTTTGCCCTGACGCCGTTCGCGCCGAATGAGCGCCCCGCAGGCCTCCGCCAGTCGCGCACTCCCGTCCGTCGAGTTGTTGTCGTAGACGTAGATGGCGGCGCCGGGCAGGGCGGAGCGGAAATCCCGGATCACCTTTTCGATTGTCTGTGCCTCGTTATAGCAGGGGATGAGCACTGCAACCTTCATGCCAAATCATCCGTCCATTCGCGGGAGCGGATCGCCGTTCGGCCAGATGGTTCGACCGAGATCGTCCGCCTTCGACAATTAAGATCACTCTACCACAAAGCGCGCGGAACTGCCTGCACAAGGGTGCAGCGCCTTCACCGCCCGTGCTACACTGACAGGGATGGACAACGTTCGACGCCCGTCCCACGAGGACGGTGCGGTAAGGCGTGGAGGAAGGAGAAGGCCGATGGAAGAGCTGCGGGGTGTGCGCCGCTTTCGCGTGACGGCATCGGACGGGTTGTGCGGGGGTATCTTGGTGCTGGCGCTGGTCATCCGGTTTGCCGTCATCTGGCACTACGGACTGCAGCTGACCCTGCACAGCGACGACCAAGGATACACCGACAGCGCCCGTTGGCTGCTCACGCGGGGCGTGTACAGTTATTACACGCCGGAACACCCGACGCTGCACATGATGCCCGGTATCACGTTGCTGCTCGCAGGCGTGTTCAGCGTTTTCGGCACGGGTGCCGCCGGCGTGGTGGCGGCGAAGGTCGTGATGAGCTGCATCGGTGTGGTCGGCATCTGGGGCCTGTATCTGACCGCGCGCACCGCTTTTCGGCCGTGGGTGGGCGTCGTGGCTGCGCTGCTCGCGGCGGTCTACATACCAGGCGTCGAGACGGACGTCCTCCTGTTGACCGAGACGCCGTTTTTTGCGGCATCGATGTTCCTGCTGTACTTCCTTGTCCGCGCCGGTCGAGAACATCGCCCGCTCCATCTCTATCTGGCGACCCTGTTCTACGTGGTCTGCCTGTACTTTCGCCCGACCATCTCGGCATACCTCGTGGTCGCCTGGGCGTACCTGCTGGTGCGCCGCTTCCCGCCCCGGAAGCTCCTTCGGCATGGTGTCCTATCGGTGGTGATGGTGGCGCTGTTGCTGAGCCCGTGGTGGGTGCGCAACGAATGGACGTTTCACCACTTTGTGCCACTGACCGACGGCACGGGGAACCCGTTGCTGCTCGGCACCTTTCAAGGACAGCACTACCCGCCGCCGGGGAACGCGGACCTGGAGATCACCCTGCTCAAGGCACAGCACCCGGACCTTCGCCCGACGGCCGACCACGAGGTGCCGTGGATGACGCTGCAAACTCAGGTGGCGAAGCAGCGGATGAAGGCGTGGTATGCCGAGAACCCACGTGCGTTTCTGCACGCGTACCTGGTGTTCAAGCCGATACTGCTGTGGAGCAAGCCGTTTTACACCTTGAAGATCTTGCACCTGTCGCCGAAGCTCGTTCTCGCGTGGCACCGGGTGGCGCTGTGGGCAGGGTTCATCGGGTGGTTGGTCGCGCTCGCCTTCGGCCGCAAACGACGCTGGACCACGCTCCTGGTGTTGGCGACCTTCCTGTACTACACGGCCCTCTACAGTGTGTACTTCGTCTACAGCCGCTACAGCGAGCCGCTGATGCCTTTGGTGATGCTGGGCCTCCCGGTGGGGGTGTGGGCGTTGTCGGCCGGATTCACCGGTCAACGACGAGACCGTTCGGAGGCACCGCCGGCGACGGCTCCGCGGGAAGTTTGAGCGCGGACCACGCAGGCAGCTGGCCTCCATGGCAGACCGCCTGGCGGCGGGATGGGGGCGGCACGCGGCCTTGGCCAGCGTACGGCCGACTTCACCGCCGCTGCGCGGTCTCCTATCCACTCTCTTCGCTCGGTTGGCTGATCTGACAGTCAGAGCCCCGTTGGTTCGTGCGAATGGTAGAATAGGGACAAGGATTGCTGATTGACTCCGCGTACATAGGAGAGGGGGAGAGCCCATGCGTCACGGTTCCCATGTGGAAACGCACCGCCGTCACGCTTCGAGTGACCGCGATTCATCCCATCGCCGCCGTAGGTCCCATGCCGGCCGCTCATCACGCATGTTTTCGAAGCCGATGACCGCGCTTGCGGGTACGGCGCTTGCAGTCCTGGCGTCGTCCGCCTTCACAACCCCCGCAGCGGCGTACGCCGCCACGGGCTCCGGACCAACGGTCCAGTCGGTGGCCGATTCCATCGTGAACGTGGCGACCCTGGCGAAGACCGTTGGCGGGAGCCTGGTCACGGATGTGCAGTCGCTTACGAGTACCGACTGGGATCAAATCGTATTCGGTGCGTCGGGGTCCGCCCTGTCGACGTCGCAGCAGCAGGCGGCCAACACGCTGGTCCCCGTCATCCAGTCGATGACCAACCTCAGCATCACGGACGAGGCAGATGCGGAGAGCGCTGTCAACGAGGCGGTGTCGGACCTGCAGTCCCTCGGTGGCGATGCGGTGACGGAGAGCGATGCGCTCACGTACCTGAGCGACCTGGAGACATCCGTCGTCGCCGCGATGATTGGCCTGAAGGACGGCGGTGGCACCGTGACGGCCGATGCCGTCAAGCAGCAGTTGAGCTCGTCCTTCCACAGCGTCACCAGCGGTTTCCCGGCTATCGCGGCGATTTTTGCGGCGAACGGTGGCGGGGCTGGCGCCATCTCAGGGGGGGCCGGTGGTGGTGGCGGTGACGGGAGCGGATCTAACAGCCCGTCTGGCGGGAACGCCGTCAGCACCTTGCCGCCCGCGGCTGCGAAGCTGGTGCAGCAGGCGCTCGGCGCGATTTCGAACCTGATGGCGGAGGTCACCGCGAATCCAGGTGCCCAATTGCAGGCGAAGAGTGGAAGCACCGCCTTGCAAGTGACAGCGGAACCCGAGAACGGCACGGGCGGCAGCGGCGGACTCTCGAGCGCACCCCCGACCCTGCAACTGACGATGGCGGACAACCTGTCGCCGATACAAGCCATCCTGCCAGGGGGATTCAAACCACTGACCGCATTTACGCTGGCGGTGGACACCGCTGGGGTAGCCGGCACAGAATCCACTCCGGCCCCAGTCCGCGTGCAGGTGCACGTTGAGAACGCGCAGATCCGTACGGGGTCGGTCGTGTATCAGCTGACCGTAAACGGGTTGCAACACGTGAACGCTCAGCTTTCTCCAGGGAGCGCGGACGTGACGCTGTCCGTCGCAGGTCCCAACACGACCCTGGTGGTGCTGAATCCGCAGGCAGCACCCAAGATGAAGGCGTATCAGCGGGACATCCAACTGAACGGTCACGTCCAGAACGTGGTGCCGGCGGTGGTGCAAGGTGGAACGACGTACATGCCCATCTGGTACGTCGGGTCCCTGCTCAAATCACTCGGTGTCACGCCGTATTGGAACGGCCAGACGTGGAACCTCACGTTTTCCCCATCGAATGTGGGCCCCGCGGCGTTGCCTAGAGCTTCAGCCGTCAAGGGGGAGATGGGCATCCTGATGAACGGCGTGCGGGTGGAGAACGTGAAAGGTGTGCAGGCGAAAGACCCGAGTACCGGGAAGCTGACGACGTACATGCCCATCTGGTACCTGACGCCCATCCTGAATGCACTGGGTTTGCACAGCCAGTGGGACGGACAGTCTTGGTTCGTCGCACAGGACAACCCCGCAGTGCCGCAGTGAGGTCGTTCGCATGAAGCGGTGGCCGTTGTACACACTCCTCGTCGTCTGTGTCCTTGCGGCGGGAGGGTGGTATGCCGACCGAGTTGTGAAGGAGCGCGTCGGTGCCCAGGTGATTGCGACCCTGAATGATCCCTCCGTTCAGAATGAGCTCCACCAGCTGACGAATGACCCGGCGCTCGCCAATAAGCTTGACGGGACTGGGGTCGACGTGAACGTTGTGGGTAGTCTGAGCGGTCTGCAGAGCAGCCAGAACAGCGCCGCGAGTGGCGGAACGGCCGCAGGCAGTTCAGGCGGCAAAGCGCGTGGACAGGACGGAACCGGCGGGTCTCTACCTCCCGTCGGGTCCGCCGGGGAAGCGGGGACCCGCACCGGGTCAAACGGGTTCAGTGGTGCGGGTTCTACTGCGCCTGGCGCATCTGGCAGCGGTGGCGGGAACGCCGGAGGTTCGACCGGGACATCTTCACCAGGGGCGTCGGTTCCCACCTTCACCAGCCGCCAACAGCTGATTGATTACGCCATGAGTCACTTCACGGCATCGGAGATTGCTCACTACATGACGGAGTATCTCCATCGCAGCTCGTTGACCGAGGCGCAGAAGACGGCTATCAAGGAACAGATTTTGTCGCACTTTACCCCGGCCGAGATTATCGACATGGAGCAGGCGTACCAGCGCCTGCACTGAGGCGAAGAACCGGTGCGTCGCGCCCAAACGAAAAGGGCATCTCTGCTGAGATGGAGCAGAGATGCCCTTGTCGTTGTCTGATAGGGGCTTGGCACGGTGACGGGTGGCTGCCTGCGGCTATTTCTTCGCGTTGAAGTCTGTGACCGCTCCGAGAACCGGGAGGTCGAGGTAGCGGTGGACGTCCTCTTCGGTTCGAATCCGGTTGTCCAGATACTCGAGCAAAAAGGCGAGACCGACGCTCACCATCAGCCCGAGGATGAGGGCGATGGAGACGTTCAACTTCTTGTTCGGCTTCACAGGGGCGGGGTTGGACTGCACCAATGCCGGGTCGATAATCTGGACGTTCTGCACGTCCATCAAGGTTTGCGCCTTGCCTTGGAACACTTGGGCCAGTTGGTTGGCAATCCGAGCCGCCTGACTTTGGCTCGGTCCGGTGACCGTGACCTCAATCACTTGGGATTGGTTCGGCGAGGTCACGCTGATCATCTTGTCCAACTGCGACACAGGCATGGACAGGCCCAGGTCCGAAACCACTTGCGACTCAATCGTGTGGCTCTTGATGATGTTGGTGTAGGTGTTGACCAACGCCTCGCTCACCTGGATGTCTTGGTACTGCAGCGGGTTGGTGCTGTCCGCCTTCTGGTTGACCAAGAGCGTGGTACTGGCGCTGTACTGCGGCTGGATAACGAAAAACGACAGGATGCCGCTCACGACGACGGCAATCACCGGAATCAGAACGACCAACAGCCAGCGCTTGCGAATGATTTGCCAGTACTCTCGAAGTTCCAATTCTTCCATCATGCACCTCTGGTTGTCAGGCGGACGTGCTCGGTCCGGAGTTGTAGTAACTGTAGTAGTAGTACCCATCGCCCGGCTCGTGTTTCATGCGGTTGAGCACCGTTCCAAGGACGCGGGCGTTGATTTGGCGCAACGAAGAGACAGCCTTTTGCGCCAGCTTGCGGTTGGTGTTCTGCGCGTCGACGACGAACAGCACACCGTCCGCTGCGCGGGAGAGCACGAGTGCGTCCGCCACCGAAAGGACGGGCGGGCTGTCAACCAGGATGAGGTCGTAGGACTGACGAGCCGCTTCGAGGATTTCGGTAAACCGCTTGGACGACAGCAACTCCGACGGGTTTGGTGGAATGGGTCCGCTCGGCAACAGGGTCAAACCCGGCGTCCCGCTTTCCACAAGGGCTTCCTCAAACGTGCTCTCGCGAATCAGCAGAGAGCTCAGGCCGCGCAGGTTCGTGACTTGAAACCGCTGGTGAATCTGCGGTTTGCGCAGGTCAGCGTCGATGAGCAGCACGTTTCGGCCCGCTTCGGCTGTGACGACGCCGACGTTGCAAACCGTCGACGTCTTGCCTTCCGCCGGCAGGGTGCTCGTCGCCAGGACCACCTGAACGTCCTCAACGGCACTGGCAAACTGGAGGTTGGTGCGAATCGTGCGGTATGCCTCCACGACAGGGGACTTTGGGTTGGTCTGCGCGAGCGGCCGCGGGCTGCGCTCCGATAACGACAATGTCCAACACTCCTTGCAGCGAACGTTCTGGCCGCACCGTGGCGTTCATTGGACCACAGCGAACTTACCGGTATCAACCAGTCATCTACGTCGTATTCGACAGTTTTCGCCAAATTCCTCTTTTCAAGGATGCCTCGGTGAGAAATTGATAAACGGTTCCTTCCGGTTCTCCACAACATCTCCATATACACGCGAGAAATCCGTCAATCCCTGTTCAAAGCAGGTTCACATCCATGGTCTATGCTGTGAGTGGAACGTGAGGAGCGCTGTCCTGGCGCTCAGCTGATACACCACATCGAGAGAGGTGGAGAGACCATGGGATTCTATCGGGAGAAACCGAAAAAGCAAGGGCTCGGACGGGGCGCGGCGGCTTGGATAGGATCGGTGGTCCTGGCCGCAGTGGTCGGCTCCGCATCCACCGTCGGCATCTTGACTGCGGTCGACAAGGGTGCGCTGACGATTGGCAACAGCACCCCGGCTGCGGTGGCGACAGCGAGTGGAGCGGTCAGTGGTTCGACCACCCCGAGCACGCCGGTCAGCACGGTGAATGTGAACGAAACGAGCGCGATTTCGACAGTGGCGCAGCAGGTGGAGCCCGCGGTGATGGCGGTGGTCAATTATCAGGACCAGTCGAGCGGCTTCGGCCAAGCGCCACAGTTGCAGCCCTACGGTGTCGGAACGGGCGTGTACTTCTACAAGGATAGTCACTACGCCTACGCGGTGACCAACAACCACGTGGTCCAGGACGCACAGAAGATTGAAGTGGTGCTCAAGTCCGGGAAGCAGGTGCAGGCGACCTTGGTCGGGACCGACCCGTACACGGACCTCGCCGTCATCAAGATTCCGGTCTCGAACATGTCGGGTGTAACCCCGGTGACGTTCGCGAACTCGGACAACCTGCAGGCGGGGCAGCCAGCCATCGCCATCGGCACGCCGATGGGCCTCGATTTCGCAGAGTCCGTGACCTCCGGCATCATCAGTTCGCCGAAGCGCGTGATGCCCGTGGAGAACCCGGACAACAACCAGGTGCTCGACTACCAGAACGTGATTCAGACGGACGCGGCCATCAACCCGGGCAACAGCGGCGGACCGCTGCTCAACATCCAGGGCCAGGTCGTCGGCATCAACAGCAGTAAGATTGTCGAGACAGACGTGCAGGGAATGGGATTCGCCATCCCGTCCAATGAGGTCGTACAGATTGCGAATGAAATCCTGAAGACCGGCCACGCCGTGCACCCGGCACTCGGCATTGAGGAGGTCTCCATGGACGAAGTCGGCGCGGCCTACGGGTTCTACGGGAACATCAACGCGCCGGTCAACTACGGCGTGCTCGTCGAATCCGTCGACTCGCCGGAAGCCAAGGCGTCCGGCCTCAAGCCGCAGGACATCATCGTGGCCCTCGACGGCAAGACGGTCGCGAACGACGCGGACCTGCGGACCTACATCTTCGCCGACAAACCGGGTCAGACAGTCACCCTCACCGTGTACCGCGGCGACAAAAAACTGAACCTCAAACTGAAGCTGACCACCCTGCAATCCGTGCAGTCGAGCACGCAGGGCAACAGCTCGCCCGGAGGATACGGCGGTTACGGGAGCGGCCAGGGGCAGAGTGGGCAAGACCCGCTCAACCCGTTCGGGTCGTTTGGAAACTGACGCCGTTAGCGCGACGCAGCATTCGCCCAGTGAACGACGGGGCTTGCGGAAGGGATGGCCTCCCTTCGCAAGCCCCGTTTCATGTCGAGCGGATGGACGTTTCGACGGTGGACCGGGGCACCCGATGCGGACCCGCGAACGTGGGTGCCTCCGCTGGTTACAGCTTCCCGGAAGTTCCGCTCGCTGGGCGCGGGCGGCCAAGCGGCAGGCGCAGGCTCATGAAGATCACCACCAGCCCCATTGCTGCCAGGATGATGCCGAGGCGGTGCAGTTCCGGCGTGCCAATCACGCTGTGAAACACCAGCCCGAGCACGACCGTAGACAGGATGGTTCCCATGTACCGGGCGGTCATGAACAGCCCGGACGCCGTCCCCATGATCTGCGCCGGCGTCACGGCGAACAGGGCGGTTTGCAAGCCGATGTTGTTCAAGCCGTTGCTGAGGCCGAGGATGAAGAACACGACCGCCATCCAAGCCATCGGCGACGTCGGCTGCAAGGTGAGGAACAGGAGGGGCCCGACCGTCAGGCACAGGCCCGCCAGGACGAGTGGCGGGCGAGACCCCGCTCTATCCACCCAGCGCCCCGTCAGCGGCGCAATCACGACACTGGAGCCGGCAATGCACAGCATCAGCAGTCCGGTCACCTGCGCATCGAAGTGCAGAGACTCCTGCAGGTAGTCCGGAATCCCGAAGAAGATGCAGTAGAAGATGACGTTGACGGTGACAAACTGAATCTCGACCCAGGTGAATCCGGGGTTTCGGCCAAACATCCGCAGGTCGATAAACGGTCGCCTTGCCCGCAACTCCCACCAGATGAAGCCCGCGAGCACCGCCAGGCCGCCGGGCAGGGTCCACCAGAGGGTGTGCGGCCCGATGGACAGGAGGAAGACCAGCAGCAGCACGACCAAGCCGGCGAAGAGAGCGATGCCGGGAACGTCCAGTTGTTCGATGAGGCGCGGTCCTCGGTCGCCCGCGCCGTCCGTGGAGTTGGACTTTGAGCGCGTGTTGTCGAATCGATCCGGTGGCAACAGTGTCACCGCCATCGCAAACGCGGCCACGATGATGGGGATGTTGGCTGTGAACAGCGCCGGCCAGTCGCCGAGGTGCATCAGGAAGCCGCCGATGGACGGACCGAACGCGGCGGCACCGGACGAAAACACCGCCAAAAAGGCGAGTGCCTGCGCCTGACGCGCAGACACCCACTGCCGGACAATCGCCATCCCGGCCGGGTAGATGGCGCCGCTGCCGATGGATTGTATCAGCCGGAACACAATCAGCCAGGTGAAGCTCGGCGCGAACGGCGCCGTGACAGAGGTCACGACGACCAGAATCAGCCCGGCGATGAACACGCGTTTGCGCCCGATGCTGTCTGCGACCTTGCCCATCACCGGTTGCGCGATGGCACTGGCGAGGTAGTAGGTCGAGATGAGCCACGACACCTGTGCAAAGTTGAGGTGGAAGACCTCCTGGAACCGCGCGACCGCCACGGAGATCATCGAAGAGTTCAGCGGGTTGAGCAACACGCCGAGCGCAATGGTGACCAGTACCCAGTTGCGGCGGCGCTCGATGAATCTGGCTGCCGCTGCAGTATCCGACCAACGGGCCATCGTGTTCCCTCCTCCCGGTCTGCGGCGTACGACAGCACTCAACCTCTCTATCGTACCGAATCCGCAGACCGGGATGCAAAAACGCAAAAGACGCGGGGAGGTGGTCAGACGGTCGCGAGAAACGCAATCAGGCGCGCAGCGTCGACGGACCCCCAGCCCGTGCACGCGTCCCACCCGGGCTCTGCTGCGTAACCGGTCACACCGTTGTAGGAGTTGTTGCCAGCGACGATGTCCCGGAAGCCGACACTCGCTCGGGTCGAACCCTCCATCGCTTCGTAGAGGACCTCCGTCAAGTTGATGAGGGGGCCCTTGCCAAGCTGTGCCCGCTGTTGGTTAGCCAGGGCGACCATCGCTGCGAACACGGGGCAGGACACCGACGTCCCACCGACCACCGCCGGTTGGCCCTGAAAGATGATCTGATACCCGGTGGCCGGGTCGGCGTTCAGCGACACGTCCGGGATGCCGCGGGAAGGCACTTGCAGTGCGGCTTGGTAGGCCGGGGTGGCGAACAGGCTGCTGAACCCGCCGCCGGTGGCGCCGCCGTCCTCCGGGCCGAGGTAGGTCCAGGCCGTCTCTGCACCGTTTGGTTCAAGTGTGGTGCCGCCGACGGTCACCGCCATCGGCGTGGTGGCCGGCGCGTCCGCGTGGCGGACCTTTGGACCGTCCGGGTTGTGCATGCCGTACGCGCCCTGGTCGCCGGAAGCGATGCAGACGGTCGTTCCGCGGCTGCTCAACTGCTGAATCAGCGAGGCAATCTGCTCCAAGGTCGCGGTCGGAAAGTTGACTTCCGCATCCCCGTAGGAGATGGACAACACCGTCGGCTGATAGGTGGTGTCGTTCAGGATATACTGCAGGGTACGAACCATCGCGTCGCCAAATTCCGCGTACGTGCTGCCCGCGTTCGCCTCGTAGACGACGAGCTGCGCGCCCGGTGCGAGTGCGCCAGCCCACTGTAAATCGAGTGAAGCCTCTTCGTCGGCGGGTTGCACCCCTCCGTCGTTGCGCGTGCCGTCCACGGACACGAAGGCGAGGCTGGGGCTCGGGATGCCGTGGAGCGACCAGAACTGCCGTGCGTCGCGCAAGCTGTACCCATCCGAGAACTCCAGGATACCGATGGTCTGACCAGAACCGTCAAGGTTCGCCGGGAAGTTGTACAGTCGTCGGATGTCTTGCGGGAAGTAGCCCTGGCCGTTGTTCGGCTCGACAGGCCGACTCGGGAAGAGGAGTTTGCGGCGCATCGAGATCAACCTCCTTTAGGTTGGGTCCCCGTATACAAAGGATTCGGACAAACCTGCCGGGATATGGGGGACACCGAGTCGGACGGAGGCTGCAAAATTGCAGAGCGGCTGCCTCGTCCGGCCTGTCTATGCTATGCATCGTCCACCGCGACTGATGCGATGAACGCCCTCGCCGGGGCGGGGTTTGCCACAGCCAACCGGAGGTACGGATTCGACAAAATTTGGCCATGTTTGGCGGAGCGCAGCGGATTGCCCCCGTGCCGCTTCACCTGGTATGATGGGGGAGAAGGTGAACAAGTGAACAATGAGATCGCGTGACTGGCGGACAGGTGTGGGCGAAACCACAAGGGAGCGCGATGCTTGAATACAGCCGGCCGCCTGGGCATCCCACTGAGGAGCTCAGGTGGCCTGTTTGCGTTGCTGAAGATTCTGCAAGTTACAAAGAGCAGCCGTTTGGAACGACGCAGTAATCACGGACAACCGCAGGAGGGATCCACGATGGCCATGACGACGCACGCGGAAGACACCCGACAAGCGCTGGCACTGCGCGGCCGTCCGGTCGCCCGGCAGATGGAGGCCGAGATTGCCCGGCGCGTCGAGGCGCAGGTTGCAGCAGGGAGGCCGCCGAAGGTGGTCACCTTCCTGGTCGAGGGAGACCCGGCATCTGCTTGCTACGCCCGTGCGAAACAGCGCGCGGCGGCAAAGCTCGGTATCGCGTTTGAACTGCGCGCGTTCCCACCGTCGGTGAGCGAGCGGGAGTTGGTGCGCGAGATTGCGAAGTGCAACGCCGATGTCACCGTGCATGGCATCATGCTCGAGTTGCCGCTGCCCGGGCGGATGCGTGCCGACAACGTGATTCAAGCGATTGCGCCGGAGAAGGACATCGATGGCTTGACGGCGGCGAACCGCCTGGCCAACGAGACGGGCGCTCCAGGGCTGTACCCCGCCACGCCGCAGGCGTGCGTTCGGCTGGTGGAGCACTACGGGTTCCAACTGGCTGGCCGCCACGTCGCGCTGGTGGGCTGCGGCAAGACCGTGGGGATGCCGCTCTTCCACCTGCTGCTGCGAAAGAACGCGACCGTCACCGTCTGTCACGCGGGCACGCGAAACCTGGCCAGACACCTGCAGCAGGCGGAGTTGGCCTTCGTGGCGGTGGGCCGGGCTGGACTGGTGACACCCGCGATGGTGCACCCAGACCTCGTACTGGTGGATGCGGGGATCAACGAGACCGCAGATGGTGTGGTGGGCGATGTCCATCCCGCCGTCACCTCCCACGTCGCCGCTCTGTCGCCGACACCCGGTGGTGTCGGCCCCGTGACCACGGCGCAGTTGTTCGCCAACCTGCTACAGGCGATGGAGCTGCAGGCGTCGGGACTGCAGACCATCTGATGATTGGCAGGCAACGAGATATGGTATAAACTAGGCGGAGAATCATCGCCCGGCGCGGAATCCGTCTCGGGATGGGCGAGGGGGTTCGACCGTGCCCGCCGTCGGTTTTCACCTCACCTACGCGCAAGCCCTGGCTGACGCCAGAGGCACCTTGTTCGGACTCGGCGGCGTCGGTCTGGCCATCTTGAGTTTGGCCGCCGTGATGTGGTTCGTGGCCAAGCCGCACGTCCGCCGAATGATGAGTTTTGCCACGGGGTCCGTCGGACTCATCCTGCTGGCCTTGGTCTTTCTCACGCCCATCTCGCTCGCAGGCGCGGGCTGGACGGCTTCCGGCGGTCGCTTGGTGGTGGCGTCCGGCTTCGGTTCCGTGAACTGGCCGCTGACACAGGTCCACACAGAGTGGGTCGACAAAGAGGCAGGGTACCGGCCGTTGGAACGGATTGGCGGGTATGGAGGCGCGAACCTCCAAGCCGGCCATTTTGTGCTGGCCAACGGTCAGCATGCGCTCTTGTTTGTGGGCAGAGGGGGAGCAGCGGGATGGCCTGCAGCACACCCTCGCTGGCTGCTCGTGACGAACACGGCCAACCGCCAAGTGGTGCTGTTGTCGACGCCGAACCTGCCCCGACTGCAACAGGCGGTGGCGCAGGCGCAAGCGGACCCAAGTGCGGTTTCGAGCCGGAACGGCGCCTCGGTGGCGACGTTCGGCTGGGTGCTGCGGGTCGCGCAGGTGGTGGTCAACGGGCTGGTGGCGGTCGTCGCGGTGGCGGTACAGATTCGGCTCGCGCGGCGGTACGGACCGCACCTGCCGGAGGTCGTGGCCAGCCACTGGGGGATACGGGGAGAGGTCGACGGATCGATGTCGAAACGGGCGATGCTTCGGCTGTGGCCAGTGTTGGCCATCGGGATGGGCGTGCTCGCCGTCGGCATCAGCTGCCTGCCCGGGACGCTGGTGGCGGCCCTGCCGTTCTGCCTCCTGCAGGTGCTGTTTGTGGTGCTGGCACGCTGGGTGTATCGGCAAAACGTGGACGGTCCGAGGTGACAGCCGGGGGGCTGAGGGGGCCGGGAGAAGCGGACCGTCGTTTCGAGCCCCCCACTGCACCGCGCTTTCGCCACTTGGGCGGGCCGCGGATGGTCGCTGCTTACTGGTGCATACCCCCGGTGTCTGCACGCGGCCCAAGGCACCCCCGTCTAGCCGCCTACTTCTGAATGCCACCGAGCGATACGTACTTTACGTTCAGGTACTCCTCGATGCCATACCGGCTGCCCTCTCGCCCGAGGCCGGACTGCTTCACGCCGCCGAACGGCGCTTGCGCGGTCGACGGGATGCCGTCGTTCGCCCCGAGAATGCCGTACTCCAGCTGTTCCGCGAGGCGGAACACGCGGCCGACATCGCGGGTGAAGTAGTACGCCGCAAGGCCGTACGGGGTATCATTGGCGTAGCGAACCACCTCATCTTCGGTCTCGAAGGGAATCACCGCCGCCACGGGCCCGAAGGTCTCCTCCTGGGTCACCAACATCGTGTGGTTGACGTCGACCAACACCGTCGGCGGGTAGAAACAGCCACGCTCGGCAACCCCCTCCCCGGAAGTTTCGCCGCCGAGCAGCAGCTTGGCACCCTTCGCAAGCGCATCCGCCACGTGCCGGCGCACCTTGTCCACGGCAGCCGGTTCAATCAGCGGGCCGACTGTGACCCCCTCCTCCAAGCCGTTGCCCATGCGCATGCCGCCCATCCGCTGCGCCAGTCGTTCGACGAACGCGTCGTACACCGGGCGCTCCACGTAGAACCGGTTCGCTGAGACGCAGGTCTCGCCCATGCCGCGCATCTTGCACGCCACCGCGTTGTCGATGGCCGCGTCGAGGTCTGCATCTGCGAACACGATGAACGGCGCGTGCCCGCCGAGCTCCAGTGACACCCGCTTCATCGTGTCCGCCGCCTGACGCATGAGGATCTTGCCGACTTCGGTGGAGCCCGTGAACGAGATCTTGCGCACGCGCGCGTCGTCCATGATGACCTTCGCGAGTGCCGGCGCATCCGTGCCGCAGACGACCGAGAGCAACCCTTTGGGAAGGCCAATCTCGTCGAACATCCGCGCAATCTCAAGGGCCGAGAGCGGGGTCAGTTCGGACGGCTTGACCACCATCGCGCAGCCCGCCGCCAGGGCAGGGCCGAGTTTGCGCGTGATCATCGCGGCAGGGAAGTTCCACGGCGTGATGGCCGCCGTCACCCCGACGGCTTGCTTGATGACCAAAATTCGCTTGTCGGGCGAGCTCGACGGGATGGTGTCACCGTAGATGCGGCGTCCTTCTTCCGCGAACCACTCGAAGAACGACGCGGCGTACGCCACCTCCGTCCGCGCCTCCGCCAGCGGTTTGCCCTCCTCCAGGGTCATGATGCGCGCAAGCCGATCTACCTCCGCATGCATCTTCGCCGCGACCTTACGCAGGACGTCGGCCCGTTCCGCCGCCGTCGTGTTCGCCCAGGCGGGCTGCGCTTGCACGGCTGCGTCGATGGCTGCTTGCATATCGGCCGGTGTCGCGTCGGGCAGCGTCACCAGTCGCTCGCCCGTCGCCGGGTTGATGACGTCGAAGGTGGACGTTGCTTGGCCCTTGGTGAACTGCCCGCCGATATACGAAAGGTAGGTATCCGAGAGGGATGGGGTGGTTGTCGTCGTCAAACGGTTCGACCTCCTCGCACGTGCTGCAATGCCGCCCTGCGCCACAGTTGGTATGCCGCACAGGCGGCGGTCTATGTATCATGATGCGCCATTTCGGGCGGATTTTCCAGCATCGCGCATACCCGTTCGGGAGGACGGCATGCTACTGGGAGTGGATAAATCCGGAAATCAAGAGGGGATGACGGTGCGCTTGTCTTGCCGATCTCGTTCGTCGACCCAACGGCAGCTCCGCTGGAACGTTCGTCGCGCGTGGCGGGAAATCTGGATGACCCGCGCCTTGGCCTGCTGGATGGCCGTGGCCGCTGCGCTGTGGCCCGAGTCGGCCCACGCGGATACGGCGCTGTCTTGGCCGATGGCAGCGCAGGCTGGCACATGGGACACTTCGCCCGCCAGTGGCCTGTGGATTACGTTTCATCCGCCAAAGCAGCTGGTCGTCGGGGACATCAGACACGCCCGTGCCGACGTTCAACTCGCCGCGGTCACACTGCAGGGGGCCTTCAACCAACAGCAGCGCAGCACCCGCATCTACCTGACCCAGACGGCAGAGGACCCGTTCTGGCTGCAACACGCCGTTCCGCCGACGGTCCGCGTCACGCCTGTTAGCGGCGCGGCACGCGACCCAGACGCGACCTTGCGCGCCTTGCTCACCAGGTACGGCCCGGAGATCAGCGGGGCCATCGTGACAGACCCGGCAAACCCAGATACGGTCAACCTCGCCACGACCTTGGCCGGCATCGAAGGCGCGATGGTCATCTCACCGCGCCTTGTGGGCCTCGTGAGCGGCAGCGGGATGCACATCCTTCACGACTTTCGCGACGACCACCTGAAAGGGACGGTCGCCACCTATCGATGGGCCGTCGATCACCTGTTGCCGAAGACGACGACGAAGGACCTGGTCCTGCTAGATCCCGCCATTGCGGGCTGTCTTCGCGACTACGCGATGGCGACGAAGTCGTTCGTGTGCTATCTGACGTCGACCCGTCCGGATGAACGGCGCCTCCTGAACGAGATCTTCCAGCACTCCGCCGCGAACACGCCGGTTTTAGGGTACATCGCCCACGAAGATGCGGACGTCGCCGAACTGAGCCGGCACGGTCACTTCCTGAACGCGTCGGATGATTTGACGAACGCCTCGGTGTGGGCGTCGCTGCCCGGGCCGCAGCGTTTTCACCAGAGCAAGCCGATTCCGCTCCGCGTAGACCCCGATACGGTCTACGTGGCCTTCATCGCCAGCGAGGGCGACAACGCGCAATACGTGCAGCACCGCATGTTGCAGCTGTGGCAGGACCCGAAGTTCGGCGCCGTGCCGACGGGGTGGACGATTGCACCGGGGATGATCTGCTTTGCCCCAACGCTCATGGCGTATTTCTACGACCATCTGCCGAAAAACAGCGAACTGTTGGCTGGCCCGTCCGGTGTTGGCTACGCGACGGCAGAGACCGGGCGCGACCTGGCAGCGTTCGCGCAGATGTCCGGCGCGTGGATGCGCCGCGGAGATCTGTACGCGGTCGATTACTGGGGCGGGGTCAATCAACTGGACACCTTCGCGCGCTTCTCCCACGTGCCCGTCATCTCGTACTATCATCCGTTGCCGGACCGCCATCTGGCAGGCACGGTCGTCAGCGGGCAGACGAGCGGGTACATCGGGTCAGCGGACGAGTTGCTCCAGACCATCGAGCGGCAGGTCGCGAACGCGCAGGGCGGGGGCGGGCAGAGTCAACGGCCCATCTTCCTGGAACCCCTCCTCGACGCGTGGCACATCACGCCGACGGACGAGTACCGCATCGCGCAGCAACTGACGGAATTCGGGCAACGGGTGGGCCGGAAGTTCGTGTTCACGACACCGAGTGTACTGGCGTTGACGATGCGGGGGTATGAAGACCATCGCAGCGGGAGCCTGTCGGCGCACAGTGCTCAGGCGGTGGAGGGGTTGGGGCGGGTTCCGCGCTATTGAGCGGATGGACAAGGGAATAGCGTTCCGTTATGGAGCGGACGGCGTCTGGCCCAGGCGGGTTTTTGGGGGGCCTGGAGGCCCCGCAGCGGAACGGCGTTCCGCTATTGGGCGCGAAGTGGCTCGGGAGCGGATGTACAAGGGAACGGCGTTCCGTTATGGAGCGGACGGCGTCTGGCCCAGGCGGGTTTTTGCGGGCCTGGAGGCCTCGCAGCGGAACGGCGTTCCGCTATTGGGCGCGAAGTGGCTCGGAAGTGGATGAACAAGGGAATAGCGTTCCGTTATGGAGCGGGCAGCGGTGGGCCCGGTAGTACTGATGGAAACGCCACGAGGCGCGCCTGACGTCCTAGCTCGTGAACACGGTATATGGCAGGGTCGTGCTGGACTAGGCGTCCACGCGGGACTCACGCGTTTTCCTAGCACGCAGGCGGCCCGATCCCGTTGCCACTTCGCGGAAACGGGCCGGGCCGAGGGATCTGCGCCGCATTACGCGACGGGCGTGGTGGTGCAGGTGGTTACAGTGTACGGTACCAGCAGGATGAACAGCACGAAAATGATCAGAAACACAACCGCCCACCGGGTGTAACCCCCAAAGACTCCGTACATGACTGTCACCTCCGTTGGCTCGGATGGTCCACGATATGCTGGCCAAGGGCGGTTCGTCGCGTACAAACGCACAGGGACAGGTTTGTTTTCCCTTCACTGGTGCAATTTGCGCAAGGTCTGTCTTCCAATTCTCTGGTAAACTTCAACCAACCACAGAAGCGAGGCGCGCGAAACCAAGTCCCGCGGAACGCAGATAGGAGTAACCGCATTTGGATCCGATTCGCCCAACCCAACCCCCATCCTCGACACCGCCCGACAGTTCCCTGGCGACCGGCCCGTCTCGTCCCCGAGCGAGGGGCAAGCACGCGAAGCGGGGCAAGCGTGCCCAGCATGCCAAAGCCTCCCGCTGGTGCGCCCGCCTCAGAACCAGAACGGGGGCTGCCACCGGCCCAACGTCCGGCGCTGAAACGTGGGCGGAGGTTGAACGAAGAAGGCGCCGCCGGCGAGCGCTGGGCGCTGCGGTCTTGGCGAGCGCTGCGTTGGCGGCGTGGTTTGGCGCAGCCACGGGGAGGGTCGGCCTGCGTGGCGTCGCCGGGCCCGTGAACGCTGCCGTCGACACGGCTCGGAAATCCATCTGGTTGAACGGCCAACTGCTGACGCAGCCGTTTGCGCTGGACTTGCCGGACAACGGGCACCTCACGGCGTACATGCCCATCTGGTACATCGGCCAGGCGTTGAGCGCAGCGGGATACACCGAGTCGTGGCAAGCTGCAACCCACACCTGGGTCCTCGGAACCCCTACACACGGGGATTTTTCCGGTGTGCCGGTCGGCACGGGTCCAGCTCATATCGTCGTGAACGGTCAACTCGTGAAGAACTTGCCGATGGCAGTGCACCGAGATCCGGCGGCAGGTCCGAACGCGGCTCCGACCACTTACATGCCTATCTACTACATCCAGCAGATCTTGCGAGCAGCCGGCATCCCGTCGGCCTGGGACGGCCAGCGCTGGTCCATCCAGTTGGCCGCGAGCCCGATGACGGTCCTCGGCTTCGTCACCAACTTCGACGGGACCGACACGTCCTTGCAAGACCTCGAGGCGCACACGCAGGTGAACGCCTTCAGCACCTTTGCCAGCGTGATTGACGCAGCGGGCAACCTGTATGGCGAACCGGATGCAGAGGAGGCGGCGGATGCGGCGTCGGCCCCGATGGGTGCCTACGTGACTGTCGCGAACATCAACGACCAGACGGGCGAGTTTGACCCTGACATGTCCCACCAGCTGCTGTCCAACCCCGCCGCGACGAGCAAGCTGATTCGCGGCATTGTGGGGTTGGTGGCGGGATCTCCGTTTCGAGGCGTGACCATCGACTTTGAGATGCTGTCCAGTGCGGACCGGTCTGCGTACACGGCATTTCTCACCCAACTGTCGCAGCAGCTGTCCGCGGCTGGCAAGCAGTTGCAAGTCGCAGTCCCAGGGGTGACGGCGGGCGGAAGTGCGTATGACCTGGCGAGCATCGCCGACGTCAGCAACACGGTCCTCGTCATGGCGTACGACTACAGCTATCCTGGCGGACCCGCTGGCGCCATCGCTCCGGTGTGGTGGGTCGAGCAGGTGCTCAAGTACACGACCCAGTACGTGCCCGCGTCCAAAATCTTACTCGGCGTGCCTTTTTACGGCTACGACTGGAGCGGCGGCAAGACACGCGCACTATCCCTGCCGGCCGTGAACAGCTTGCTTCAGGCAGAGCAGGCGACCGCGAGTTGGGACGCCAAGGACGAAGCCCCATACTTCACGTACACCAGCAACGGCACGGCGCACACCGTGTACTTCGAGGACGCGCAGAGCCTGCAAGCGAAACTGGCACTGGTCAACACGTACCACCTGCAGGGGATCTCCATCTGGCACATGGATTTGGAGGACGCCGCATCCTGGAGTGCCGTGCAGGGATTCTTGGCGCAGCCGCGCAGTTGACGGTGGTTCCCTCGCAGAGCCCAGGGCCCTCGCACACGCGGTGGAACCGCATTTGTGCTACCATCGAACCATGAAGACACCAAACATCCGCGGCGCCAAGTGGATTGGCATCCTCCTTTGTCTCGTCACCGTCGCTGTGGACCGGGTTACAAAGGTGCTGACGGATGTCTACCACGTGCGCGGTACGCTGTTCGGCGGTCGCCTGCGCTGGACGCACCTGCACAACTACGGCGCGGCAGGGGGGATCTTGCAAGGGCAGCGGATCCTCCTCGTCGTCGTCGGTCTGGCCGTCATCTCTGCACTGGTGTACACCTTATGGACATCCGACATTCTGTCTGCCGGGTTCTGGGCGGGGTGGGGGTTGCTCACTGGGGGTGCTGTCGGCAACGTGTTCGACCGGATGGTGTACGGCTACGTCATCGACATGTTTCAATACCCCGGCCAGCACTTCGTATTCAACCTGTCGGATGTGGCCATCCGCTACGGTACCCTTGCACTGCTCTTGTTTTGGATGATCGATGGTCTGAGCCGACGAAAATCGACAGAAAAGTCAAAGTGATTGCGGTACAATGAAATTGGGCCCGTACATATTTCGGACCATCATCTTTCGAAGGAGTGTGAGTTGGATGGCGGAGACGTTCACCCTCATCTACAACGGGACACTGATAGACGGCAACGGCGGCGAGCCCGTTTCGAACGGCGCCGTGTTGTTGGAAGGGAACCGGATTGCTGCCGTCGGGCCGCTCGATACCATTCAGGTGCCGGAGGGGACGGAGCGGATAGACGCGGAAGGCGGCTTCATCCTGCCCGGCCTGATTGACGCGCATGTCCACATCATGTTTGAGATCAAGAAGCTGGAGCAGCGGCTCACGGAGCCGTTCTCGCTGCAATTCTACCGGGCGGCGGAGCACATGAAGAAGACGCTCAACGCGGGCATCACCACTGTGCGCGACGCGGGAGGTGCGGACCTCGGCGTGAAGACCGCCGTCGAGATGGGGCTCGTCCAAGGGCCGCGGATGATGATCTCCATCACGCCGCTGACCATCACGGGCGGACACGGGGACTCGTGGATGCTCTCTGGCGCGAACATGAACGTACCAGGGTACCCGGGTCATCCGGACGGCATCTGTGACGGGGTTGAGGAAGTGCGCAAGAAGGTGCGTGAAATCCTGCGCGCGGGCGCGGACATCGTCAAGGTACACGCCACGGGCGGCGTGCTGAGCCCGACAGACCATCCGGAGTTCACGCAGTTTTCGTTTGAAGAGCTGCGTGTGATGGTGCAGGAAGCAGAGTACCGACGCGGCCGCAAGGTGATGGCGCACGCGCAGGGCGCGGAAGGCATCAAGAATGCCGTCCGGGCGGGTATCCACTCCATCGAGCACGGCATCTTCCTCGACGACGAGGCGATTGAGCTGATGGTCAAGCACGGCACGTACCTCGTGCCGACCTTGCTCGCACCCGTGGCGGTGCTCGAACAAGCGGAGGCGAGCGGGAGCATGCCGGAGTACGGCGTGCGCAAGGCCAAGGAGTCGATTGAGGCCCACCAACGGAGTATCGCCCGAGCCTACGAGGCGGGTGTCAAGATTGCGATGGGTACGGACGCGGCGGTCATGCCGCACGGGACCAACCTCCGCGAACTCGGCCTCATGTGCGACATCGGCATGAGCCCGATGGAGGCGATTGTCGCAACAACCCGCGTCGCCGCAGAGTGCATGGGTTGGGACGACAAGGTCGGCACCCTGGAGGCCGGCAAGCTGGCCGATGTGGTGGTCACCCGCACCAATCCACTCGAGGACATCCGCTCGCTCGAGGACACGGACAATATTGCCGTCGTCCTGAAAGACGGCGTGGTGGTGAAAAACCTCCTGGCGTCCGTGGCATCGCCGGTGTTGGCGTAGTCTGCGTGCGCGGCGCGCAGCGTCTTGGAGGACCATCCCACCAGGGGCACACCGCGCGACCTGGAGCGGGATGGACCACCGATACCCAGAGGGTGCCTTCAGAACACGAAGGCACCCTCTGGGTCGCTTCCGTTGTCGGTCCGAAGATACCGTCTGTGCGGATGCCCGGTAGCAGTGTGGCGACCTACGTGTGCGCCACCACCCCTTCCCGCACCACTTCGCGGAAACGTGCAAGCGCGGGGGAGAGGTTATCCCGCCGCCACGCGAGCGCCATCTCCACCTCGGGTGCCGGGTCAACCATGGGCAGGTAGCGGACGTCGCGGGTGTGAACGTGCTGGGTGGACCCAGGCAGGATGCTCACCCCGAGGCCGGCAGCGACGAGCCCGACGGCCGTCTGCACCTCGGTCACTTCGAGGCGGACCTGCGGTTGGAAGCCGGCTGCGCGGCTGAGATCTGCAATGCTGTCATAGAGTCCCGGCCAAATGCTGCGAGACACCAGCACCAACCGCTCGTCGCGCAGATCCTCCATCCGGACCGCTTGGTGCCGGGCCAATCCATGGGTCGCTGGCACGACCGCCACGCACTGATCTCGTCGCACAGTCCTCACGTCCAGCGCCGGGTGGGCAGCGGGGGGGCGGAGGAAGCCGAGATCGATCTCGCCCTCCAGCAACGCCTCCACCTGCGCCGGTGTGGCCATCTCTCGCAGTACCAGTTCGACCTGCGGGTGACGCTCCTGGAACTGGCGGATGACGTTCGGGAGCACATCGTACGTGGCCGACCCGACAAACCCAACCTCCAATCGGCCGACGTCGCCAGTCTGGGCCTTGCGCGCCATCTGCTCCGCGTGCCGCAGGTCCTCAAAGACGCGGCGCACGCCTTCCAGGTAGACGCGCCCCGCGTCCGACAGCTCCACGCGGCGGCTGCTCCGCTCAAACAGGCGGACGCCGAGTTCCTCCTCGAGCTTCCGTATCTGTTGGCTCAGGGGCGGTTGGGTCATGCCAACGCGCTCGGCCGCTCGCCCAAAATGCAGTTCCTCTGCCACGGCGACGAAATACGCCAGTTGTCGCAACTCCAAGTGTCCGCGCCTCCCATTCAACGAGATCAAGTCGCATGTCGACTGAATCCGGTCTCATTTATATATTAGACGCACAGCTTCTGTGCATGTACCCTGAATGTTGCAGTGTGGCGAAAGGAGGCCCTGGCAGTGATCGCCACATGACAGACGACATCGAGCGTTGAGGGGAGATGCACGATGGGTTCGATGCTACGCGCGAAAGGCGCGGACCTCGCACGAGTGGTTGTCCAGGTAGCGGTATTGTTTGGCCTCGCCGACATCGGCGGGTTGATTTCGAGGTTCGCTCACCTGCCCATTCCAGGGAGCATCCTGGGGCTGATTGGATTGTTCCTCCTGTTGAAGTTGGGTGTCGTCAAGCTGGAGTGGGTCGCTGCGGGTGGTGACTGGCTGGTGCGGGAGATGCTGCTGTTCTTCGTGCCCTCTGCGGTCGGCGTCCTGTCCTACGCCCATCTGCTGATGCACCAGGGCTTGCAGATGGTCGCCACCGTCGCCATCAGCACGGCGCTGGTCATGTGGTTGACCGGCGCGGTGGCGGACGGAATTTGGAAGGCGAAGAAACACCGCGGCGCCGGGGCAAAGACGGGCAGTGGGGGCGCATCGACATGCTGATATGGATAGGCTTTGTCGCCACCATCTTGTGTTATTGGGGCTGCAAGAGGTTGTACCAGCGGGTGCATTTCGTGCTCTTCAACCCCATTCTCACTTGCCTCGTGATACTGGTCACTTTCCTGCTCTGCACGCACATCTCCTACAGCACGTACTTCGCGCGCGGGAGGCTGCTCACGGAACTGTTGAACCCTGCGACGGTGGCGCTGGCAATCCCGCTTTATCGCCACTTCGAAGTCCTCAAGGCGCATGTGGCGGAGTTCCTGCTGAGCCTTGCGGGGGGCGCGACGGTCGCCGTGGTATCGTCTGTGTTGTTGGCGCGCGCGCTCGGGTTGGGCGGCCAGATTGCCACGAGCATCGCGCCGCGGTCTGTCACGACGCCGATTGCCATGGACATCTCAGAGACGATTGGCGGGAGTCCAACGCTGACGGCGGTATTCGTCATCATCACCGGTGTGACGGGGGTGATTGTGGGGCCGCTGGTGATCCGCTTGGCCCGCATCGAGTCGGCGATTGCAAAGGGTGCGATGTTCGGCATGGGCTGCCACGGGCTCGGAACGTCGCGCGCGTTCGAGATGGGCCAGATGGAAGGCACATGTGCGAGCCTGTCGATGGTGACGGCGTCGTTTCTCACCATCTCGATTGCGCCGGAGTTGGTGCGGTTGTTGGGTGTAGGGTGACCCCTCTTGGGTTCGGGTGGATATGTCTGGGCGTGCCGCTGGGCGGTCTGGCGTCGTGGCGAGCTGCCTCGAATGCGGGTGTGATGGTCCCGATTCCCCCTCACGGTTCCCCGGAAACACCGCTTCCGCTGTCTGCCGCGTCCTGCAATGCCCGGGCGAACTGCTGCTCGAACAGTTGTTGATACAGCCCCCGCTGTCGCAACAGTTCCGAATGAGTCCCCGACTCGCGCACGCGTCCGCTCTCGATAACGTAAATCCGGTCCGCGTTTAGGATGGTACTGAGGCGATGGGCGATGACGACAGCCGTGCGTCCGTGCAACAGACTGGAAAGGGCCTCTTGTACGGCGTGCTCGGAGGCCGAGTCGAGGGCCGAGGTCGCTTCGTCCAGCACAACCACCCTGGGGTTTTTCAAGATCACCCTCGCAATCGACAGCCGCTGTTTCTCGCCCCCTGAGAGCTTGTGCCCGCGTTCGCCCACGACGGTGTCGTACCCGTCGGGCAGGGAGACAATCAGGTCGTGGATATAGGCGGCCTTCGCTGCTGCCACCAGCTCCTCGTCCGACGCGTCTGGTTTTGCAAAGCGGAGGTTCTCGGCAATGGTCGTGTGGAACAGGAAGGTGTCCTGCGTTACCATGCCGATATTCGCGGCAATGGACGACAGGGCGATATCTCGCAGGTCCACGCCGTCGAGAAGGATGCGGCCAGCCAGGGGATCATACAGCCGGCAGATGAGGTAGCTGATGGTGGTCTTCCCAGCACCGCTCGGCCCGACGAGGGCAATCAACTGCCCCGGCTGTGCCTCCAGGTTGATGTCTTCCAAGGCCGGCCGACTGTCCGTGTACGCGAAACCGACCGATTGGAATTGAATATGGCCGCGCGCCGTTGGGAGGTGGACGGGCTGTGGTCTGTCCGCAATCGCGGGCTGCAAGTCGAGGTACTCGAACAACCGGTCAAACAGCGCCACGCTGCTGTAGATGCTGACACCGATGCCGGAGAGGGAGGAGATGGGCTGCAGCAGTCGCGTGAGGAACACGGTGAAGGCGACCATCGTCCCGATGGATACCGGGTGGCCGAAGAACGGGTGGCCACCGACGAAATAGATGATGGCGGGACCTGCGCCTGAGACGATGCTGATGAACATGAAGAACCAGCGGCCGACGAGGGTCTGGCGGAGATCAAGCTGCTTCACTTCGCCACTCATTTGGCGGAAGGCCGCGACTTCCTGTGCCTGGCGGCCAAACAGCTTGATGAGGAGTGCGCCGCTCAGGGACAGGGTCTCGCCCATGTGCGCGGACATCTCGCCAATCTTCTCCTGGGTCTGCCGGCGGATGCGATAGGTGGCTCGTCCGACGCGGCGCATCGGAAGCACGAACAGCGGGACGATGACGAGGGAGACCGTCGCAAGTTTGGGACTCATGGTGAACATCACAATCACGGTCGACGCGACCGTGAACAGGTTGCTGATGGTTTGCCCGTAGGTCTGCGTGACCACACTCTGCAGCTGTTGGACGTCGTTGGTCATGCGGGAGAGGATGTCGCCCGTCTTGGTCTTGGTGAAAAAGTCGATCTGCATCTCCTGCAGATGAGCATACAGGGTCACCCGCAGGTCGTTCATCACCGACTCGCCAATCCACGCGTTGACGTACGTCTGCAAGACGCCGAGCAGCGCGCTGACGACGAGTAGTCCAAGGATGGCGGCAGTCAGCTGATTGAGGAGCGGCAGGTTGTGCTTCATCAGGGCGTCGTCGACAATGCGCTGCATCAAAACGGGTTGGTACGCGTTGAGGCTGGCCGTCGCTGCGATAATGAAGATGACCCCGATAAGGGCCGCTCCGTACGGCCGGAAGTAGCGCAAGATGCGGCGCCAAGGAACCGATTTTAGTGGGATGCGGCTGTTCTTGTCCAACTCGCGGAACTGCATCCCGCGGCCGCCGCCCATACCCATTCTCATGCTCATCGCATCGCCTCCGCGAAGTGTGGCAGTGGTAGGTGTCCTGTCTCGCCGAGCGTGGCTGGGGCAGGGTTTGCTTTTCCATCGCGCCGGAACCGCGGATGGGGTCACTGCCATCGGTACTGGACACGATGGTAGCGGATTCGGACTCGTTTTGCCACACGAAATGGTTTGGCGCGACCGAAGATTGGAGGGACTGCGGGCATGGGTCTCAGGCGGATGGGACCGCAAAGGTGCGCCGCAACACCCTCGGCGCACCTCACGACCCAGTACCACGCGCGCCAGTCAGTGTGTGGCGGAGCGGACAAAGTGCGGGAAGCGCCAGACGGCGACGAGCAGTCCGGCTGCGCCGAAGGCCAACAGGATGGCGAGGGACTGCCAGATGTCCCCGATGTGGGCGCTGCGCATCATCACGTTCTGGAAGGCCTGCTGTGCCCAGTACTGCGGGGTGACGCGCCCAATGACCTGCACGGCGTGCGGCATCAACTGCGTCGGCAGCCAAAGCCCCCCGACGGCGGCGCCGCCGATGGAGATGAGCATCGAGATGGAGCGGCCCTGGTTCTCGCCGCGCACCAGGAGCGAGATGGCCAGGCCAATCCCAGTGCCGCAGATGCCGAGACAGAGCACGACCGCTGCCATCGCACCGAGATCACCCAGGTGCACCCCGTAGACTGCGTGGCCGAAACCGAGCAGCACGACGCACTGGACCAGTACAGCAATCAGGGAGGGGATCCACATCCCAACCAGGTACGCGAGCGGACGCAGCGGCGTGCTGAGCAGCCGCGTCAGCATGCCCGACTCCTTCTCGCCGATGAAGCTGCGCATCATGCTCATGAGGATGAAGAACGCGAACATCACGGTGTAGCCCGGCACCACCTGGTCCACCATGTTGAAGCTGGACGGCTGGTTTCCAATCCTCTGAATCTCCTGGACCTGTACGGACGGCTGCAAGATCCGCTGCACCTTCGCGGGCCCGGCTCCGGTCGCGGCCAGCGCGGCGGCGACTCGCTTGGTCTGGTATTGATTGGCGATCTCGTTGACCACCGACTCAATCGGCCCAGTAACGGATGCGGCGGTCGGATCTACGTAGAAGCGCAGCTCGGCAGGCTTCTCCCCAGCCCGCAGCGTGGTCCCAAATCCAGACGGGATAACGAGCAGCGAATCCAGCTTTCCGTCGGCCACCTGTTGGATGTCGGAAGTGAGGTTGGAGCTTGGCTGGGCGCGCAGTGCGAAGCCCTTGACCTGACCGATGGCGTGTACGAACTGCTGGGATGTGGCTGTGTGGTCCAAATCGACGTAGTTCACCTTGACGGTCGATTTCCCGACCGATGAGAACACGGACCCGAACAGGCAGATGAAGATCATCGGCATCAGTATCAGGAAGAAGAAGTTCCCCTTGCCTTTGAGCAGGAGTTTGAGTTCCTTGCGAACAATGCTGAGCATCTGTGTCGTTCCCCCGTTTCTCGTACCCTGAACCGCTTCGCAGAAGGGGCCGGTGTCTGCGGCTTGACGCGGACGCTGCGTCCGGAGTCAGTCGCGCAGGTTCGTGCCCGTGAGCGATAGGAACACCGACTCGAGCGACGGTCGGACCATCTCGATGGCGCAGAGATTCACCGCCTGCCCCGCAGCCCAGTCCAGCAACGCGCGAATGCACTGCACCGGGTCATCTGTCTCCAGCAGGAAACCGCCGCCCTGAGACGTGGTCCGTCGGACGCCTGGCAGGGACGGCAAGGGTCGAGAAGCGGAAGCCGCGTCGAATTCCACGTACACGGCCTGACCGGTCTGCAGGGCGAGCACGTCGTGCAATGATCCCTCCGCAATCACGCGACCGTGGTCCAAAATCGCCAGGTGGTCGCACAACGATTCGACTTCCTCCATGTAGTGGGTCGAGTAGATCACCGTAACGCCGTCCTGTTTCAGCGACCGGATGATGCCGAAGATGTGGTTGCGCGACTGCGGGTCAATCCCGACCGTCGGTTCGTCGAGGATCAACAGCTGTGGATGGTGGAGCAGAGCGGCCGCAATGTTGACGCGCCGCTTCATCCCGCCGGAAAAACTGCCGACCAAGTCCCCGCCGCGGTTCTCCAATCCGATTTGCCGGAGCACCTCGCGGATGCGCTGTGGCAGCTGCGCCCGCGGCACCCCGTACAGTTCTCCGAAGAACGCGAGGTTGTCCCTTGCACTCAGCTTGTCGTACAGGGTGATCTCCTGAGGCACGTACCCAATTCGTTTGCGGACCGCCCCTGGCTCTCGGTCTGGGCGCAGGCCGAGCACGCGGGTCTCGCCCCGGTCTGGCTGGATGATCCCGGTCAACACCTTCATCGTGGTCGATTTCCCGGCGCCGTTCGGCCCGAGCAGGCCGAAGCAGCTGCCCGCCTGCACGGAGAACGTCGCTCCTTGCAGGGCGGCCGTCTTGCCGTAGGTTTTGTGCAAGTCCTGTACTTCGAGAACCGTGTCGTTCATCTCGTTCCCCCCGTCGAGTGGATGAAGCTTCGCGTGCGGGCCATTCGCTTCCGGTTGCTTGGGTGCCAACAGACATTACTTGGAAGGTGCGTTGGGTTGGTTCAGGCGGCCGCTGCGCTCGGCGCGGATGAGCCAGGTCGCGTACGCAGCGTAATACGTGACAATGGCGAACAGGACGGCGGCAGCCAGCGGATCGTGTGCATACGAGCTCAGGGCCGCATTGCTCGCCGCGGGGCTGGACGGCTGTATCGCGGCGCCGGGCGTCTCCATGGCTGCGTAGCCGACGTAGAGGCGGTAGGCGATTCTGCCGACAAACAGCACCAACAGAATGGCTCCAATCCACGGGTGAGGCCGATAGTACCACTGGCCGCCGCGCTGCTCAAACGTGGTGGTCCGGATGGCGTAGTACGTGAGCACGCCGCCGCAGGCAATTCCGACGGCGTCGTAGAGATAGCTGACGGGGTACGCAATCCCCGAAACGAGCAGCAGCACGCCGACGGCGCCGAGCAGGACAGACCTGGTGACCATCCGCCGGTCGCGCAGCGGTTGAAACCCAATCGTCCGCCGCATCCGGCGGTACAGCCCAAAGAGAATCAACAGGACAAGGACAACGAGGGATACAGCGTGTGGTGACACGGTTGAACACCTCCGACGTGTTTTGTTGGACAGTGCGCAGCACGGCCAGGGCCACCACCGCGTTCAAGCGCCCGCTTCGGGCGCGCGTTTGGGTCGGCCGTCAGAGATTCACCTGCTCCCGCAGTACCAGAGAGGCGATACCTGTGAACAGGAGCGCGAGCACCCAACTCGCCGCCACAGCGCAAAACATCCATGGCCAGTGCGGTGTGGCGGCGGGGGACGAAGTGATGCTCGGCACGAACGACGCAGCAACCTTCAAGTGACTGGACAGCAACCACCAACCGCCCCCGATGACAATCCACACAATCGGGAGGGCTGGCCGCAGTTGCGAGTAACGCAACGTGCTGAACAGCACACCGAAGGCTGTCGTGGCTGGGCTCACAAGCAGCAGGACACCGTTCCACCAGAGGCCCGTCAGCAGGAATGGGCCGACCGCTGAACCGGACAGCGCGTGTGTGCTGAGGAAGATGGAGTACAGCCCGAGTACGGCGCCAATCGCATATACGTAGAGAAACAGGCGCGACGACTTCAGCCACGCAGCCAGCACTTTTGCACCCACCAACCATGAGCGCGAGACCGGCAGCGTCAACCACCATCCCACTGTGTTCTGCCGCCACTCGTGTGCCGTGACCCCCGCTCCAAACCCGAACGCGACAATCGGAAAGTAGAATGTGATGAACCAGGCCGAGTTCAACGCCGTGATGGGAACCCGATTGTGCGCGCTCTCGTACGTCGTCACAACCAACACCACGATGGCGACCACCACCCCGTAGGCCACCCTCCATCTGCGCGGAAGGGGTCTGCGTCGGTTCGGGCGCAGTTTGGAGTCGTGCCGAACCAGCTGCCAAAACCCACGATTGGATGCCACGTGCCATCCCTCCTACCGATACAGTGCCTTCATGATGGATTCCAGTGACCCGTGTTGCCGCCGCAGTTCATCCGCATCGCCGGACAGGCGAACGTGTCCTTCGTCGAGGTAGATAGCGTGATCTAAGAGCGGCTCCGCCTCGTGCAGTTCGTGGGTGCTGATGAGGACGGTCGCGTCCATCTCGCTCATGTGCTCAATCAACCCCTCGATGATGCGCTCGCGGGACATCACATCGATGCCAGCGAACGGCTCGTCGAGGATGATGAGCGGGACCCGGCGGGCGATGCACAGGATGAGCATCAAGCGCGCTTCCTGACCGCGTGACATGCCGCTCACCTGCATCGTCGGCGAAATCCGCATGAACTCCGCCATCTGGTTTGCGACTTCTCGATTGAATCCGGTGAGCAGGTTCTCGGCCCACGTGAACGCCTGTTGCACGGTGTGCTCGCGGTACCATCGGGCCCTGTCCGGCAGGTAGGCAATCTGCTGGTTTCCCCGCCATCCCGGTTTCTCGCCGAGTACGGTGACCGTGCCGCTGTCCGCCCGGGTCAGCCCGACCAGGATGCGGAACAGGGTGGACTTGCCGGATCCGTTTGGACCGAGAATACCCACCGTCCGACCGCGCGGGATGCTCAACGTCAATTCGTTCAACGCGAACTGACGGCCGTAACGCTTGCACAGGTTACGGCAATCGACTGCGACTTCGCTGTGTCCGCCGCGGCTGTCGCCGGGGTTGCCGGGGTTGCCGGGGTTGCCGGGGTTGCCTGTGCCGCCTGTGCCGCCTGTGCCGCCTGTGCCGCCTGTGCCGCCTGTGCTGCCTGCGGCGCAGGCGCCGCCTGCGGCTCCCGCCGACTCGCCGG
>JAIMBT010000017.1 GCA_023511295.1 Alicyclobacillus sp. | reverse complement strand
CGCAACACGATGATTCAGGGTATCCTGAAGGGGCTTGGCACGCCCATCAACGGGCCGTTGCCGCCCATCAGCTGGGCTGCCGCGACGACAGCGGACGGCATGAACCCGTACAACTACAACCCGACGAAGGCGGGTCAGATCCTCGACAGCCTGGGCTACAAGATGGGCTCGAACGGCTACCGCGTCGACCCGTCCACGGGTAAACCACTGACCTTCACGCTCTCGTACTCGAGTGGCAACCCGACGACGCAGGCGGAAGCGGTCGCCATTCAGCAGAACCTGAAGAAGATTGGCATCCAGATTGTCCTGAACACGCCGATGGACTTCAACACGTTGGCGAAGAAGGTCGAGACGGATGACCAGAGCATCCAGATGTGGCTGATGGGTTGGAGCCTCAGCACCGACCCAGATCCCCGCGGCCTGTGGCAGTCCACCGACGCGATGAACTTCCCGCGCTGGACCGACCCGAAAAACGACGCGCTCATCAAGGCGACCTACAGCGCACAGGCCTTCAACCACGCGTACCGCAAGCAGGCCTTTGTCAAGTGGCAGCTGTACGTCAACCAGCAACTGCCGTACATCTTCCTCTGGGCGCCAGACAGTGTGTACGCGTACAGCAGCAAGCTGAACATCCCGGCGAACGACTGGAGCGCGATTGGACCGCTGAACATCCAGCAGTGGTGGCTGTCGCAGTAACCATGCGCGACAACGGCCGCGTGAAGAACAGGGGGAGCTCACGGATGAGCACCCCCTGTTTCACGTGTCCCCTTTTCTTGTGGACGGCTACCCAGTCCATCGCGATTGACTCGCCGTGGAGCGTACCTCCCGCGATTTCCGCTCGCACCTCAATACCGCGCCGTGACCATCTTCCGCCGCGTGTAAAACTCCACCCCGTCGCGCCCGTTCGCGTGGAGGTCGCCGTAGAACGAGTTCTTCCACCCAGAGAACGGGAAGAACGCCATCGGCGCCGGCACACCGACGTTGATGCCGAGCATCCCCGCGTCCATCTGCTCGCGGAACTGGCGGATGGCCTTCGCACTGTCTGTGAACAGGCAGGCACCGTTCGCAAACGGCGACTGATTCGCGACTGCAATCGCCTCGTCGAGCGTGTCCACCCGTACCACCGACAGCACCGGCGCGAAAATCTCATCTTGCCAGATCTTCATGCCCGGCCGAACGTGGTCAAAGATGGTCGGGCCGATGAAATACCCCTTATCCCGCGTGTCTGCCCGGCCGTCGCGGACGAGAATGGCGTCTTCGCTCACCCCCGTCTCAATGTACTTCACGGTTCTATCTCGATGCGCTTCACGAATCACCGGCCCGAGGAACACGCCTTCCTCCAACCCGTCCCCCATCTTGATCTCGTTGGCCGCCGCGACGAGCCTCTCCACCAGTCGGTCGCCAATCCCACCCACCGCCACTACGACAGCACAGGCCATGCAGCGCTCCCCAGCGGACCCGAACGCCGCACCAATGATGCCCTGCACGGCCAGGTCGAGGTCAGCGTCTGGCATCACGATGGTGTGGTTCTTCGCACCCGCGAGCGCCTGCACCCGTTTGCCGTGCGCAGCCGCCGTCTTGTACACGTACTCCGCCACCGGTTGCGACCCCACGAACGACACCGCCCGGACGTCCGGGTGCTCGAGGATGCCGTTCACCGCGTCGTGCGCACCGTGCACGATGTTCAGCACGCCGTCCGGCAGACCTGCCTCGGCAAACAGTTCCGCCAGTCGGTTGGCCGTCAGCGGCGTCCGTTCGGATGGCTTTAATACGAACGTGTTCCCGCACGCGATGGCGAGCGGAAACATCCAGCAGGGAACCATCATCGGGAAGTTGAACGGCGTAATGCCACCGACCACGCCCACCGGGTACCGCCACACGCCGGACTCCATGTTCGCCGAGATATCCGGCAACTGCGACCCCATCATCAGCGTCGGTGCGCCGGCTGCAAACTCCACGCACTCAATCCCGCGCTGGACCTCGCCGTACGCTTCGCCGTAGCTCTTGCCGTTCTCGAGCGTGACGAGGCGCGCCAGTTCGTCCCAATGCTCTGTCAAAAGTTGCTGGTACTTGAAGAGGATGCGCGCACGCTTCGGAACCGGCGTCTGACTCCACGTTTTGAACGCGTCCTTCGCCGCCGCCACAGCTCGGTCCAGGTCGGCTCGGCTGGAGATTGGGACGCAGGCCAACGGCTCGCCCGTTGCCGGGTTTGGCACGACCTCCGTCCGCTCGGTCTCGGCGTCCACCCACTGGCCACCGATATAGTTTTTCAAGGTTGGTGCCGTAGAAGTTGCACCCATCAAAGCCACCCCTCTTCTCCGCTATCGTCGCAACACCCGGCCCTCGGCAGGCGGGTTGCCGCGCGTTTCCACGTTGTCCATGATATGACCTGTTCGCCACCAGATGCTTGGAATCCTTGTCCAAAACGCAATGGACCGCTACCAGCCCTGCTCCTGCCGCCGGACTCGAAGGGCCTCGTCCGGAACATTCGTAATCATGAGGTCCACGCCTTTGCGGTAGAGTGCCGTCATCTGCAGCGGATCGTCCACCGTCCAAACGCAGACGCGAACACCGCTGGCCCGGCAGGCAGCGAGGACGTCGGCGGTGGCGAGCGTTTGATGCAAGTGCACAGACTCAGCCCCCATGTGCCGGGCGACATACCAAGGCTCCGGCGCTGGCTGTTCATAGAGGAGGCCGACGCGCGCTGACGGATGGATGGACTTGAGATACGCGAGACAAGCGTGGTGGAACGACGCGTACAGCACCTGCTGGTGAAACGCACGGTTCTGCACGCGGGACCACACGTGGTCCACCAACGCTCGCCCGTCCCCTTCGTGGACCTTCAGTTCGATGTTGTGCACTCCGTGCGGTTTGAATCGTTCGATCCGATCGAGCACAGCATCCAGGGATGGGACGGGCTGTGCGGCCAGCCCCTTGGCGGCCCATGCACGCGCAGCGTTGAGGTGCTGCAGTTCTCGATAAGAGAGGTCCCTCACGCGACCGTGGCCGTCGGTGGTACGGTCGACGGTGGGGTCGTGAATCACCACAGGAACTTCGTCCCGGGTCAACTGTACGTCGAATTCGATGCCGTCGATTCCAAGCCGCAACGCCTGTTCAAACGCAAGTGCCGTATTTTCCGGGAAGCGTGCGCTCCACCCGCGATGTGCGAGGAGCGATGTATGGCGGGACACGGGGTCGACCCCTTTCATTCGCGCCGAACTGGAGAACCTAACTTATAATAATCCCAGCACCGTACGTTCGCACACGGGCATTTCGGGGGATGTCTGCTTCGCGCTGGCCTGTGGTTTTGATTTTGGAGTGGAGGCGACGGCGGTGAAGGCATCATTTTCCGCGCACGACCGGCAGTCCATTTGGAATGCGATGCAAGACAGCAAGCTCGATCTCCTCATCATCGGCGGCGGTATCACGGGAGCCGGGATTCTGCTCGACGCCACGACACGCGGTCTGCGGGCGGCCCTGATTGAGATGCAGGATTTTGCCGCCGGCACATCGAGCCGCTCGACCAAGTTGGTCCACGGTGGCCTGCGCTACCTGAAGCAGTTCGAAATCGGACTCGTTGCCGAGGTCGGCAAGGAGCGGGCCATCGTCCATCGCAACGGGCCGCACGTGACGCATCCCGAGTGGATGCTGTTGCCCATCTACCGCGGCGGCACCTATGGCCGGCTGGCCGCATCGTTCGGCATCCGCCTGTACGACTACTTAGCGGGCGTCCAGCGCAGCGAGCGCCGAACGATGCTGACGAAGCAAGAAACGCTTCGCCGCGAGCCGCTGCTGCGCCAAGACGGCCTGCTCGGTTCCGCATGCTACGTCGAGTACCGCACGGACGACGCGCGACTGACCATTGAAGTCCTCAAGGAGGCCGTAGCCCGAGGCGGACTCGCGCTCAACTACGTCCGATGCGACCGGTTGCTGTATCAGGGCGGAAAGGTCGCTGGTGTCGCAGCGACCGACATCCTCGCCGGTGCAGAGAGCGAGCTGCGCGCACACGTCGTCGTGAACGCGACCGGCCCTTGGGTGGACGAGATCCGGGAGCTCGACGGATCGAAGTCCGGAAAACAACTGCACCACACCAAAGGGGTCCACATCGTCGTCGACGGGCGCCGCTTCCCACTCCAGAACCCGGTCTACTTCGACGTACCAGACGGACGCATGGTGTTCGCCATCCCGCGCGACGGGAAGACGTACATCGGCACCACCGACACCGACTACCACGGCGACCTCGCGCACCCCGACATCAGCCCGGCTGACCAGCGGTACCTGACGGACGCCGTCAACCACGTCTTCCCGACCGTACAGCTCCGCATCGAGGACATCGAGTCCGGATGGGCGGGGATTCGACCACTCATCCACGAGGCAGGCAAGTCTCCTTCCGAGATCTCGCGCAAGGAGGAGATCTTCGTCTCTCCATCCGGCCTCATCACGATGGCCGGTGGCAAGCTCACCGGCTACCGCAAGATGGCCGAGAAGGCCGTGGACTTGTGCTGCCGCCGTTTGTCGGAGATGACTGGGCGCACCTACCCCCCGTGCGCCACCGCGCACGTCCCCATCTCCGGCGGGCATTACGCGAATCCGGCCGACTACGAAGCGTCGGTCGAGGCGGCAGTGCGCGATGCAAAGCGAGTGGGCCTCCCCGATTCCGACGCCCGCCTGCTGGCGAGCCGCTATGGAACCAACGCCGGACATCTCTTGGAACGGATCCTCACGCGCCCCACCGACGATGCAGCCGCCTCCCTGCCGCCGGCCGTGTTCGCCCAACTCGCGTACGCCATCGAGGCGGAGATGGCGTGCACGCCCCTCGACTTTTTCCAGCGGAGGACCGGCGCCCTCTTGTTTGACATCGATCTCGTTCGCCGCACCAAGACAGCCGTCGTTCAGTATTTCGCCGAGCAGTTCCGGTGGTCAGAGGCGGAACGAGCCGCCCGAGGGCGCGAACTGGACGATGCCATCACCGCCGCTTCTGGCCGCGAACCGGGCTCCATGCCGGACGCGGTGGCCGCTGGGGATATGCCGATGCATACAGAGGCCTCCGCCAATGGCGTCATCCCGACAAGCCCTTCGACGCGGGAGACGGTGAAGTGACGTCAATCGACAAGATTCAGCAGGAAAACCCCACTTAAGCGCGAAGTAAGGAAGAAGATTGAAAACCTGTGGTTCAAGTGGATGGTGTGGGGCTCGTCATGGAACGCTTGTTGCAGCAAGACACGCGGGTCGCAGTACCGGTCGATTGGGCGACCATCCTCCATCAGGCCACGCGCGCATTTGAGATGAGTGAACGAGCGCTGTTGCGGTGGGTGTCCCAGCGCAGCAGTTTACAAGTGGCGTGTGAATTGCTCGGCATCGCGCTCTCTCCGTCCATCGACACCCGGTTTACAGCGAGTGACGTCGACGTCCTCCTGTCACTCGGCGACCTGCTCTTTAAGTCGGGCCTGCCGGTTCCACAGCTCATGGAGCATCACCGGGTCCAGTACGCACCGAGGGGGACGACGCAGATGGGATTCTCACTGTCGAAGGAAGACTACCTGCGGGAGCGGGCGTGTGGTAAGAGTAAGAACCGGATTGCCCGCGAACAGGGCATCAGCGGTCCGGCGCTGTTTCACTGGATTCACAAGTGGGGCCTGCAGGACGCCCGCGTGGAGGCCCAGGAGATTGAGCGGTTGCAGAGCCGCGCGCGCGTGAAGGCTGTGGGCCACGACGCGCCAGCGGACCGGTCCGCTGCGCCGCGGTCCGGGAGCGAGCATCGCCCGATACACCTTATCCCCGCTCCCGGCCCCGAGCCGAATCCGCGCCAAATTCCCGCACAAGCAAGCAGCGCATCCGCGAGCCCGTTGCGGCCGCTTCAAGCAGACGGGGCAGACACGGTCGTGCAGGTCTCCTTGCGCCTCCCGTGCCCGTTGCTCACGCAAGAACCAGATCTCCCCGAGAGCTCGCCCACAGCCGCGGCAAAACTGCCCGAAAGCCGCGACGAACGCATGCAGTTCGCACTGCGGCTGCTCGCCGCGTGTATTGAAACCGCCCATCGAGATCACGCGGAGATGCTGGGTGAAGACGCCGCGGCTGCGCAACTGCAGCGCTATGTAGACCACCAGTTGGCGCGCTGTTTTGGTCCGGGAGTCGACAGGCCGTGAGCGAGATTGTCGTCTACGCTCCGTACCCAAACCTCGCCGATATCGCAGCAGCGATTCGGGTCCACCGGGGGCACTCCGTCTCGGTGTGCGCGGTGCAGTCGCGCGAGCTGAGCCAGCGCCCCGACCTGATGCCAGGCCCCGACGCGCGCGTCTTGGTCTCCCGGGGCGGCACGGCCAAGTTACTGCGGTCCCGCACGTCGCTGCCCGTGATTGAAATCCAGGTCACGGCGTATGACGTGCTGCGCGCCGTCAGCGATGCCGCCCGCGCAGGCTGCCGCCGGGTCGCCCTCATCACACCGGCGAACATCATGCTCCAAGCGGACCACTTCGTCGACGTGACGGACCTGTCCTTGCGCATCGAGTCGTGTGACGACGTGCAGCGCATGCCGGCACTCGTCCGCGACATCTTGCAGACGGGCGAGGTGGACGCCGTCATCGGCGACCGCGTCGCCACGGACGTTGCGCAGGCCGGTGGCGTTCACGGCTTCTTGCTCGAGTCCGGACGTGCCTCCCTTCTGATTGCGCTCGATGCGGCCGCCGATGTGCTCGAGGCGCAAATTGCTCAGCAGACGCGGCTGAAAGAGACGGAGTCCATCCTCAACCTCATCCGCGAAGCGGTCATTACGACGCACGCCGACGGCCGGGTCGCGCGGATGAACCAGGCCGCAGCGCAGATCTTGGGAATCGAGCGAAACAGCGGTGTGGGTCGGCGGGTCGAAGAGGTGGCCGGCGCCGACCTGGCGGGCCCGAATGCGAAGGAAAACGCCATCGTCGAGGTCGGGGGCAAGGCGGTGGTGCTCAACCGCGTGCCGGTCGTCATACAGGGCCGCTACCGCGGGTCGGTCTGCATCTTTGAAGAGGTTCAACAGATTCAGAACACCGAGTTGTCCATCCGGCGAAAACTTTACGAACGCGGCTTTGTGGCGAAGCGTACCTTGCGGGACATCGCAGCGGTCAGCCCCCGCATGCGGCAACTGGTCCAGCTGGCCGAGCGGTATGCGAAATCCGACGGAACCGTGCTTGTGCGCGGCGAAACCGGGACGGGTAAGGAGCTTATCGCACAGGGAATCCACAACGCCAGCCGCCGGCAGCAGGGGCCGTTTGTCTCCGTGAACTGCGCCGCCATCGACGGAGACCTGTTGAACAGCGAGTTGTTTGGATACGAGGAAGGTGCCTTCACCGGCGCAGCGCGCGGAGGACGCCCCGGCCTGTTCGAGCTAGCGCACGGAGGCACCCTCTTTTTGGACGAGATCAGCGAGACATCTCTCGCGTTCCAGTCGAAGCTCCTGCGCGTCATCCAAGAGCGGGAGATTCGCCGGGTCGGCGGCAGCCGCATGGTGCCGGTCGACGTCCGCATCATCTGCGCCACCAACCGCGACCTGACGGAGCTGGTGGCGGTTGGCAAGTTTCGGGAGGATCTCCTGTACCGCCTCAACGTGTTGGAGCTCCAACTGCCGCCTCTGCGCGAGCGGCGCGAAGACATTGTCCCGATGGCGCAGCGGTTCCTGCAACAGGAGCGCGAACGGGAGGGCCGGCCACTTGCGCAGCCGGACGCCGCCGTCTTGGAACCCCTCTTGGCGTATCACTGGCCGGGCAACGTGCGGGAACTGCAAAACATCGTCCATCGGATGGTCGTCTGCTGCGAAAGTGAGGTGCTCACGCGCGACTTCGTCGCTGAGATGCTGCCGAGCCCAACCAGCCCATCAACGCGGCTGGCCCATGCAGCCCCGCGGTCGGCCGTGGGTCCATCGGACGCCGCTTCGGCAGGTACACCGGCGGAGGAGGCGTGCGCGGCGGACGGCCATTCTGACGTGATAGCCATTCCCGTCATCCCCAACTGGCCGGACATGGAGCGCGCGGTGTGGCAAGCGCTGTTGACTCGGTACGGTGGCAACCGGGACCGCCTGTGCGAGGCCTACGGCATCAGCAAGACCACGCTGTGGCGAAAACTCAACCGCCGCTGACCAACCCCCAGTAACTCCTACCGGGTGCAGGACGACGAACCCTCGTAGAGCCGCGCACGATTTCGCTTTTGAATGCGAAATTCCATTTTGCAATTCCATATTTGAAATAAACGGCCGCTTCAACTTCCGTGCTACGTACTTCACCGGGTCTCAAACGGATGATTCGAGACCCGGTTGCCTTTTCGAGCGTTCTCCGCCGCCTGCTTTCCCCCACTGCTTTCGCCTCGTCATCCCCATGGCACGCCCCTTGCTTACATGAAACAACTGAAACCGCTTGGATTCCGGCGGTGGACTACAACCAGAGGTGACGAACATGAAGATTGTCGAGATTCAGGAAGTCGCGGTACCCATCAAGTCCAGCATCCGGAACGCGTACATCGACTTCAGCAAGATGACGGCGTCCGTCGTCGCCATCGTCACGGATGTCGTCCGCGACGGTCGGCGGGTCATCGGGTATGGGTTCAACTCCAACGGCCGTTACGCCCCCAGCGGACTGTTGCGCGAACGATTCATTCCGCGGCTGCTCGAAGCGGACCCGAAGCAGATTGTGAACGACGAGGGCACCAACTTCGACCCGCACAAAATCCGGAACATCCTGATGACCGGGGAAAAGCCGGGCGGCCACGGCGAGCGGTCGGTTGCAGTCGGGGTCTTGGACATGGCGGTGTGGGACGCCGTGGCGAAGATAGAAGGGAAACCCCTCTACCGGCTGTTGGCAGAGCGATATCGCGGCGGCGTGGTGGACGACAAGGTGTTTGTCTACGCAGCAGGGGGCTACTACCAGCCTGGAAAGGACCTGCAGGCGCTCAAGGACGAGATGAAAGGCTACCTCGATCTCGGTTACTCGGTCGTCAAGATGAAGATTGGCGGCGACACCCTGGCGGAGGACTTGAAGCGGATTGAGGCGGTTCTCACGCTGCTCCCGAGCGGCCGACACTTGGCGGTGGACGCAAACGGTCGCTTCGACCTGCCGACGGCCCTCGCGTACGCGGAGGCGCTGGAGCCGTACGACCTGTTCTGGTACGAAGAGGCGGGTGACCCGCTCGACTACGCCCTGCAGGCGGAACTCGGCAAGCACTACCACAAACCCATGGCCACAGGCGAGAACCTGTTCTCCATGCAGGACGCACGCAACCTCATCCGCTACGGTGGCATGAACCCAGAACGCGATTACCTGCAGTTCGACTGCGCCCTCAGTTACGGCCTCGTCGAATACATGCGTACCCTGGATATGCTGAAGGAGCATGGTTGGTCGTCGCGGCGGTGCATCCCACACGGCGGCCATCAGATGTCGCTGAACATCGCGGCCGGCCTCGGCCTCGGTGGAAACGAGTCGTACCCGGGGGTGTTTGAGCCGTTTGGGGGATTTGCGGACGACTGCCCGGTGGTCGACGGATACGTGAGCCTGCCGGACGTGCCTGGGGTTGGATTTGAGGCCAAGGCGAACCTGTACCAGTTGTTGCGCTCGGTAGCCGAGTGACCGCCTGGGCAAGCGTCAAGGCGCCATACGGCGCCGTCCCCGTGGAGTGGGGCGACGCGGCACCCGTCCGCCGCGCGCACCGCCCACGCCCGGGCCGCGAGCGGATCGGCCACCTCGGACCAGCGCGGGCCCATTCCGCCCCTCCTGCCGGGGCCGCTCTGAACCATCGGACATTCGAGGGCCTTCCTGGCTGCGGGTTCGCTTTACTGGGTCTGAGATGGATGCCGGCGCCACAGCCCTTCGCGTGAAGGGCGCATCCGTCGGCCACATTGAAGGGAGGTTTCCAATGTATGCGCATTCTCAAAGGAGTCCAGCGAATTCCGGGTGGAATGATGATTGTACCGCTGCTCATTGCAGCCATTCTCAACACGTTTGCCCCTCACGCCCTGCAGATTGGTTCATTCACGTCCGCCATCTTTTCGAGTAAGGGTCTCGACGCCATGATTGGTTTGCAGTTGTTCTTTATCGGCACGCGATTGAAACTGCGACAAGCACCGGAGGCGTTGAAGCGGGGCATCGTGCTGTTGCTCGCGAAGTGGGCCGCAGGGGCGCTGCTCGGCTTACTGATTGCGAAGCTGTTCGGGCTCGGCGGCGTACTCGGCATCTCCGTGCTGGCCATCGTGTCCACGGTCACCGGTGCGAACGGTGCGCTCTATCTGTCTTTGATGGGTGAGTACGGGGACACCGCAGACTCCGCGGCGATGTGCCTGCTCAACATCCACGACGGGCCGTTCTTGACCATGTTGACGCTCGGCGTAACTGGGCTCGCACACATTCCCCTAATCAACCTGGTCGCAGCCATCATCCCGCTGGTCGTCGGCGCCATCCTCGGTAACCTCGACGACGACTTTGAGAAGTTGTTTGCCCCGGGCCTCGCGGTCGTCATTCCGTTCATCGGTTTCACCATCGGCGCGGGCATCAACCTCGGCAATGTGCTGAAAGCAGGCGCGAGCGGTCTCCTCCTCGGCCTCGTCGTCATGGTGATTGGCGGCGGCTTCACCTTCCTGGCGGACCGGTTCATCCTGCGCCGCCCGGGCTACGCCGGCGCTGGGCTCGCCAGTTCTTCGGGCAACTCCATCGCCAACCCGGCCGCCGTTGCCCTGGTCGATGCCCACTACAAACCGTTTGTTCAGAACGCAACGGTGGAGATTGCGTCTGCCGTGGTGTTGACCGCCATCCTGGTTCCCTTCATCACATCGTTTGCAGCAAGGCGGTTTGGGAGCGGGCGAGCCGAAGAAGCCACCTTCGGGGAGGGGTTGGCACCGGGGGCGCATTAGTCCCGCTCGCCCACTTCACATCCGGGCCGGAGCGGGCGGCCGAAAGCGTTTACGCGACATTCCAGAGACGGCTCTGGTGGGCTACCACACCTTGCCGTTCCCTTCAAAAGACCGAGATCCGTCATCGGCTGGGGAACAAGGGAACGGCAGGGCGCCATCCGGTGGCGCGTGCTAAAATGTACGTGCCGGACCCATTGCGCTGCCGGTGACGTTCCCCGCAGCAAACAGCCGGAGCCGAATGGCCGCGCGCATCAAGAGGAGAGGAAGGATCTACGGTGAATCGAACGGAGCAATTCGTGACGTCGTGGCTCAGCCACCGCGCGGTGACACAGGACGTGCTGAACCTCGTTCCCGATGACGCGGTCGACTTCCGCCCGTGGGACAATGCGATGACCCTAGGACAGCTCGCGCAGCACATTGCGGGCGCCGCCCTGATGTTTGCCAGCGTCGTCGACAAGGGCGAATTCGTAGGGCGAGACCGGTCGGTGGACGCGCTTGATTCGATGGCCGCCGTACGCACCGCATTCGCCGAACACACCGAGCGGACCGAGGCCATCCTCCGCGGGTTGGACGATGCGAAATTGGACAACGTGATTGACACCTCGGCGGTGTTTGGCGCCCAGTTTCCGGGCTACGCGGTATTGCAAATGATGCGAGACCACGAAATCCATCACAAAGGGCAACTGTTCGTCTACGCCCGCATGGTCGGGGTGGAACAGATGCCGTTGTTCGTGCAGCGGCTGTAGGACACTGTCCGCGCTGCGGCATCACCTTCACGTCATTTGCGTCGACCACGCGTACCGGACGCCAGTGAGTTGTTCCGAAACCTCCCACAGCCGCGCGGCGTCTGCGGTGTTGCGGGCGCGTTCACTCACCCGGGCAGGGCCCGGGTAGCCCCGCATCCCTCCGAAGCCGGCCGGACCGATGTACGCCCCGCCGGGTACGCCGGGCGCTGTCGCGGCGTACAGGGTCGGCAGCGCCCCCATCGCCGCGCTCTGTGCGCCGAGGTTGAAGACGCCTTGCAGCCAGCGGCCGACGCGCTTTCGGTCACCCACCGCCTTGGTCGCGAGGTTGGTCGCCGCCCACCCCGGGTGGCAGGCGACGCTGATGGACGCCGCCCCCGCCGCGGCCAGTCGGCGCTGTAGCTCGAAGGCGAACATCAAGTTCGCGAGTTTGCTCTGGCCGTAGGCCCGCCACCGGCGATAGCCGCGCTCGCCTTGCAAGTTGCCAAAATCGAGGCGGGCGTTCAGGTGCGCCGCGCTACTGACCGTCACCACCCGGGCGTTCTCGCTACGCAGCAATGCCGGCAGCAGCCAGCCGGTCAGCGCGAAGTGCCCGAGGTGGTTCGTGCCAAACTGCAGCTCGAACCCGTCCGCCGTCCGTCCAAACGGGACCCCCATCACACCTGCGTTGTTGATGAGCAGGTCTAGCGTCGGGAACCGCTGCAAGACAACCTCGGCGAATCGGCGGACGCTTTCCAAGCTGCCCAAGTCCAACGGAACCACTTCCACCGCGGCGTTCGGGGCCGTGTCCTGGATGCTGCGAACCGCAGCTTGTCCGCGCTCCGCGGACCGCACCGCCAGTATCACGTGCGCGCCCTTCGCCGCCAAGGCGCGCGTCGCCTCCAGGCCAATCCCGCTGTTCGCCCCGGTCACCACGGCCACCCGCCCGTGCAGTTCCGGCATGTCCGCCGCTGTCCACCGTCCTGTCACGCCATTCCCTCCAACACACCCGTCGTTGAAACCGCAAGGCGGCGGCGAGGCCGCCTGTCCCGACACGATTCTCCATCAAAACGTATTCGTTGAGCCCGTGCCCATTCCTGCCGTGCGAACCTCGCCAGCATTCACCCCCGCACCCGCGCCGCCACCTCCGCCAACACGTAGTCCGCGACCGCGCGCGACGACTCCTCCGTGATGCCGGCGATGTGCGGCGTGAGGCAGACGTTGTCGAGGGCCGCCAGCGCATCGGCCGGACCTGGCGGCTCCACCTCGCGGACGTCGAGGTAGGCGAAGCGCCGCGGTGACCGCGACAAGGCGAGGGCCAGCGCCGCTTCGTCGATCACGCCCCCCCGCGCGGTGTTGATGAGGACGCCGTCGTCGCGCATGCGAGCGAGTGCTTCCCCGTCCAACAGGTGCCGCGTCGCGGGCGTGAGCGGCACGTGGACCGAGACGAAGTTTGCGGTTTCCAACACCGTCTCCAGCGGCGCCAACCACACACCGAAGTCGCGGACCACGGCGTGGGAGGGGAGAACAAACGGATCAAACGCCATCACCCGCAGGCCCAGTGCCCGCGCGCGCGTCGCCACCCGCTGTCCGATGTCTCCGATGCCAATCAGGCCGAGCGTCTTCCCGTGCAACTCGCGGCCGATAGCGGCCTGGCGCCGCCACGTGCCGGCCTTCACGGCAGCGCTCCACTGCCACAGCGGCCGCGCGTGCTGGAGCAGGCACGCGACGACGTACTCCGCGACCGAGGTGGCGTTAAACCCCGTCGCCGCGACCACGTCCACCCCTCGCGCGCGACAAGCCGCGACGTCGATGTTGTCGAGTCCCACCCCGAGCCGCCCCACCACGCGAAGGTCGGGGAAATGCGCGAGCAGTTCCGCGTCCACCTGCGTCCGGTTCCGGACCACCAGGCCCGCCGTACCCGGGCCGAGACTGAGCAGGCCGGGCCTATCGTCGGCCAGGGCCGGGTTGTACACCACGAGCATGCCGTCGCCAAAGCCGTCCGGCAGGGGCACCCACAGGTCCTCCGCAATCACCATCCCCATCGGCATCGCCGTCCCTCCTCCAGCACCCTGTTCCTGCACCACTCCTGAATGGCACCCTCCCTTCTGCTGTGACGGGCTCGTGGCTGGGTGCCGCCGACCCTACATCCACGTCACGTCCAGACCGACGAGCGCACACAGCTGCTCCAGCGCGCCGGCCACGTCGCCGTAGGCGAGGGCGTAGTGCGGCTCAAACCCCGCCTCCAAGAGCCGAGTGATGCGCGCGGTGAGAGGGCGATCCGCTCCGTGCACCGCGTCCACCGTGCCGTCCCGTTCGCTGCCGCGCGGCGGACGCTCCGGGTCCAACCGCACCCGGCCACTCGTGCCAAGGAACCGCTGCGGTTCGTCCAGCACCGTCCCTGCGCCAATGAGCGCCCGTGGCGTACCGTCCGGTCCTTCGCCAATCCGGAAGATGGTCACCCGGCCCGGTTTCAGCCCGAACTCGAGCGTAAACCCGAGCCCGCGGTTGGGGTGGACCCCTGCCGCGGCGCCGTCCGGCTGGCGCGCGAGCGAGACGGCGCCCGCACCGCAGTGCCAAAACGTCACGGCGCCCGCTGACGCATCCACCTCCACCAGGTCGCCCAAGTAGGCGGCGCCTCCGGTCAGCCTGCTCAGCACATCCATCGACAGGGCCCCAAGCACGTCCGCCTCACACGAGGCCATCACGCCCTCGTCAATCAGCGCAGAGACCGTCGAACAGGCTGCGGCACCGAACTCCGTGAAGAACTCAGGCCAGCACCGCACCGCCACCGCGTCCGCGCCTGCCCGCTCCAGCTCCTGCTTGAGGACCGCCCGCAGCTTTGCGAACTTGCGCACCGCGTCTTCGGGCAACCGCTCCACGCCCCGCACCCGCTCGCGAACCCCGCGGAGTTGTCGGTCCGCCACCTCATCTGGAACCGCCTGCGCCTTCCCGAACACCTCCGCCAGGTCCATCCGCTCCACGGCGATGCACAGCTTCGCCCGCGCCCGCTCCCCTGGCGCGCTGAACGCGAACCCGTCCGGCGCGTCGCCGAGGGTGACCACCTTGAACCCGCGCAGCCGCTGGTACGCGGCGAACAGCCGCAAGAGACTCTCCAGACGCTCGGCCGTCTCCGGCTCACCCGGATTCCCGAAGAGGAACTGAAACGGGACCCCCGCACGGGTCAGCGCGTGGCACGCGAGGTTGGCGCCGGTCAGCGAGTTGAGGGCGAGGCGCTGGCGCGTCCCGCGGTTCGGTTCGCGCACCGCCCACACCACCACCGGCACGCCGAGTCTGTGCGCCGCCGTCTCGATGAACCGCCCGTCGACGAACGTCGTGAACTGAGCAATCAGCAGGTCAATCTCGCACTCCATCTCCGCCGCGGCCGCCGCAACCTCGCCGACGTCCGTGACGAGCGTCGGCACCGCCCGCACTGCGGTGGCGTGGTCGGTGAGGAACGAGATCGAATCCGCCAAGAAACGCTCCGCCGCCGCTGTGTCGAACGTCTTGCGTCCAAAGCCCATGAAACCCACGCGCAAGTCCCTGTGCACCAAGCGCCTCACTCCTTTCGGGCCCACGCTGCACGCTTACCCCTTGACGGCGCCGGCCGTCATACCCGCGATGAACCAGCGCTGCAGGAACACGTACAGCACCACCATCGGGACGCTCGCGAGCAGCACGCCAGCGAAGATCACCGGGTAGTTGGTCTGGTATTGCCCAGAGAAGCTGAGCAGCGCGAGCGGCAAGGTGTCTTTGTCGTTCGATTTGAGCAGCAACAGGGGAAACAGCAGGTCGTTCCAGACAATCACGCCGGCGAAGATGGTGGCACTCGCGACGGCGGGCAGCGACAGCGGCATGGCAATCCGCCAGTACATCTGCCACTCGTTCGCACCGTCGACCGTAGCCGCCTCCATCAGCTCTCGGCTCAGGGTCTTCATGAACCCGCCGACGATGAACACGCAGATGGGCAGCAGGAACGCGGTTTCCACGAGGATGAGGCCGATGCGCGAGTTGACCAAACCGAGGCGAGCCATCTCGAGGTACATCGGGATCATGTTGACCTGGGTCGGAATCATCATCCCGACAGCGAACACGCCGTACACGATGAGACTCGGGATGCGGGGCAGGCGCAGGATGGCGTAGGAGATGAGGCTCCCGAACAGGATGATGAGCAGAAGCGACACCGCCGTGACGTCCAGACTGTTGAGGAAGTAGCGGAACAGCGGCACCTGCGAGGTGAGCGTCTGGTACGCCTGCACGGTCAGACCGTGGCTCGGCCACAGCGGATTCTCGAACAGCGTCGCCAGCGACTTCAAACTGCTCTCGACCACCACCAGCAACGGGACGGCGATGATGAGCGCGTACAGCCAGATGGCTGGAATGCGAATGAAGCGCAACGCGTCCGCCTCCTTCCACGGCCAGATTGGTCCCCCGACTGCGCGTCGGCCTGAGCACCGCCTCCGCAGGCGCACCTGGGGGGAGTGCCACTGCTCAAAGCCCGGGCTCGGCGCTCTGTTAGGCGCTCTTTGGCGAGCGAATCCGCAGCAGCCCGAACTGCGCCATTGTGATGAGGGCGATGATGACCATGAACAACATCGACACGGCCGAGGCGTAACCGACGTGGTTGTACTGAAACGCCTGATGGTAGATGTAGGTTGCCAACACCTCGGTCGAGTTACCGGGACCGCCGTCGGTCATGGCGAAGATGAGGTCGAACATCCGGAACGACTGGATGGTGGTGTAGGCGACCACCATCGTCGTCGCAGGCACCAAGAGCGGCCAGGTCACCTTGCGGAACGTTTGCCAGCGCGACGCGCCCTCCAACACCGCGACCTCGTACAGCTCGCGGGGAATCTGCTGCAAGCCCGCAAGGTAGATGACGAGTAACTGTCCGGTGTGTGCCCAGATCTCCGTCACCGCGATGCAGTAGATGGCCATGTGCCGATTGCCAAGCCACGACGCCTGCCAGTGTGAAAGTCCGACATCTCCGAGCAGGCTGTTCAGAATCCCGATGTTCGGGTCGTAGATGAACATCCAGATGAACGCCACCGATACGGAGGCGAGGATGGTCGGGAAGAAGTACAGGGTCCGCAGGAACACGTTGACCCGGGTGTTTTTGAGCAGGAAGATGGCGAACACCAGCGACAGGAAGGACTGCACCACCACGACGGTGAGGACGAACTTCAGGGTGTTGCCGATGGCCGTGTGGAAGGCGCTGTCGTTCGTCAGCAAGTTGGCGTAATTGGCCAACCCGACGAACTGAAACTGCGGAGACAGGCCGTCCCAGTTCGTGAAACTGAGCGACAGGCCGTACAGCGTCGGGACGACGAAGAAGATGAGAAAGACGAGCCCGCCAGGCACTAGGAACAGATAAATGGAAGGCTTTGCCCGCATCGGCATCCTCCTCTCGCGAACGCTCCCAGGTGTGCGCTCGACCGCAAGCGCGGCGGAAACTCAGGGCGGCGCGCGACCGGCTCGCGCCGCCATCGGCCGCAACCCGCTCACGGCTGCTGTAGCGCCTGGTCAATCGCTTTCTGCCCTTTCTCTGCGGCCGCCAGCGCGTCCATCCCGGAAATCACGTCCTCCACCGCGTTCGTGACTGCATCCACCACCTGCTGGTTCGTCAGCGTGTACATCGGGTGGAACCGCAGCGGCTTGCTCAGCATCGGCTCCATCGCTTGGAGCGTCGGATTCGTGTATTTCACGCCCTGCACGGTGACCATCTGGTCCGTCGCGTTCGCGTACTCGGCCGCCACTTGCGGCTGCGACAGGTAGCTGATGAACGCTTCGGCCTGCTGCTTGTGCGGCGAGTTCGCGTTCACGCCGAGCATGAACGTCGTCGTGTCAATCCCTTGGTACTTCGCCTGGCTCGCGCTGTCCGTCGTGATGGGGGCGAGCAATCCCATCGGAAACGCGCTGTTGTTGTCGGTGTTGACCGGCGCCATCTGGTAGCTGCCAAGCGCCAGCATCCCCGCCTTCCCCTCCGCGAACAAGGCCGTCGCCGCGTCCTGCGACGTCCCCAGCGGGCCCTTCTGGAAGTATCCGTTCTTTGCGAGTTCGGACAGCCGCTGGAAGGTCTTCAAGAAGCCGGGGTCGGTCAATTTGGACGAACCGTCGAGTAGCCCCGTGAACACCTTCGGATCTGGCACGTTGTTCATCACCATGTCGTTGAAGAACTGTCCCGCGCTCACCTTGCCGGCGAAGACGATGGGCGTGTAGCCCTTGTCCTTCAGCGTCTGGCAGAGCTGCAGGAAACCGTTCCAGTCGGTCGGAATCTGCAGGTTCAACTGTTTGAACAGATTCGCGTTGTACACCGGCATGTTGAAGACGACTTGATACGGAATGGCCAACTGCTTGCCGTTGTCCTGCCCCGCCTGAATCAAGTTCGGATTGTAGTCCTTGACAAACGGCTGGTTCGTCAAGTCGGTGTACAACCCCGCCTTCTCCATCGCGCTGAACTCCGCACCCGGAAACGACGTGAACACGTCTGCACCGTTCGGTCCCGTCAAATCCGCCTGCGCCTGTGCAATGTATTGATCCGATGGAATCACTTTCATCTGCACGTTGATGTCCGGATGCAACTTGTGGAAGTCCGCGATAATCTTGTTGAACTCCGGCACGTCCTCACCGCGCCAGTGCAGAAACGTGATGGTCACCGCCTGCCCGCTGCCCGTGCCGCCTGCGGCCGCGTTGCCGCCGGTATTTCCCTGGCCGCCGCCCCCGCTGACGCCAGACGAACAGCCTGCGACGGCTGCGACCAATCCCACCGTCGCCAACCCCATCGCCAAGGTCCTGGCAACCCGCTCCACACCATTTCCCCCTTTGTCTTCTACAGACGGGCCATCCGCTGGCACGCCATGGCCCATCCACTGGCGCGCATCGCCCGGCAAGCTCAACGTCCCCTCCGGTCGCAGCTCACCCGTCTGGCACCGCGAGCCGCCGGATGGACTCGAACAGCGACCCCCACGCGGACCCGTCCCGGAAGAACACCGGCGGCTCGCCGATGGGCGCTGGCACACGAACCTCCCCGGCACCGTACGCCCGGCCGGACCACAGGTGCACCCACCGCCCCTTCGGCAGCGTCAGCGTTCGTTCGCACACACCTGCTTCGAGCACGGGGGCGACCAGCACATCCGGTCCGAGCAGGTAGGCATCTTGCACGTTGTGCCAAACCGGATCGTCGTCATACAGACAGATGGGGCGCATCACCGGCAGCCCGCACGTCCGGTACGCGTGCACCTGCGCCTTCAGGTACGGCTTCAGCGCGACGTGCACCTGCGCCATACGGGCGAAGTGCTGCAAGGTTTCGTCATCCCCGTCGAACTGCCAGTTGTCGTCCGGGCGATTCCCCTCGTGCGTGCGCATGACGAGCGTAAACGCCGCCAGCTCCGTCCACCGTTGGAACAGCTCTTTCGTCCGCTTCATGTGAAAGAGCGTCGTGTAACCGCCGATGTCGCTGTGGTGCAAGCCGACGCCGGACATCCCCAGCGACAGCGCGGCAGGAACGACGGAGGGGAGCCCATCGTCCCGACTCCAGTCGACGTTCTGGTCACCGGCCCACACCAAGGGCGTATACCGACCGGCGTGCGCGTAGCCTGCCCGCGTGAAGAACACGGCGTCGCCGAGACGCCCGGACGCTTCCAACACCTCGTGGTTCAGTTGCGCCCAGAGGACCGGCCACCGGTTGTGCATCTCCTCCGCGCACCCGTCGTACAGCACGGCATCCGTCGGGAGGTACTCGCCGAAATCCGCCATCCATCCGCATGACCCAAAGTCGAGCAGCTCGGTCTGAATGACGCGCTTCAGCCACGCCCGCGCGTCGGGGTGAGTCAAGTCCACCAGCCCTGCGGGGAACGAGGTGACCGTGACCAGGTACGGGTCTCCGCTTCGGTCCCGCACCAGATACCCTCGGTCCCGCGCTTCGGCGTAGAGCGCACCATCGGTCGCCAGAAAGCCGTTGACGTAGCCCAGCAGGCGCACCCCTTCGCTGCGCCAGTCTTGCAGGGCCCGGTCGAGGCCCGGGTACAGGTCGGCATCCCACTGCCAGTTCCACATCAACTGCCGCCCGAACGGTGTCACCCGCCGGCCTTCCCAATCCTGCGCCCACACCGCCGCCACCGGTACACCGGCCGCCAGGGCCCGCCGCAACTTCGCCCTGACCACTTCCGTGCCGCCCTGCAGCCCCAGCCACACCCCGTCGTAGGCCCAATCCGGCAGAGCCGGTTGCCGGCCCAGGTACGCTGTCAGCCGTTCGAGCACCGCTGGCAGGTTCTCGGCTACGCCAACGCGCATCGCCGGTGCGGCGCCCCACACTTCGACCTGGTGGACCTCCGGCGCGCGAAAGTCGAACACGCTGTAGCCGCTCGTCTCCACGTGCACGTAGTAGCCGTCACTCGATACGAACGTCGGCTGTGGGAAGTACGTGGTGTAGTAGTCGCCGCCGGCACCGTCGGAGGCATCGGCCAAGAACGTTTCGTACGTCCGCTTGTTCCGACCCACCCCCTGTTCGGACACCCAGATGGGAAACCGTCGCCCACGCAGGTTGAGACAGGAGAACTGTTCGCCGCAACCGAATACCGCTTCTTCCGGCCGGGCCGGGACGCGCATCCACCAGCGGTTCCACAAGCCCTCCGGAGCCCCGCCCACCGGACGTAAGGTGATGACCAGGTCGCCGCTTGGCTCCTCGCGCAGAAACACGCGCACCGCGACATCGCCGCGCCCGCGAGCCAGCAGTTCGACCGCCGCGACGTCCGCCGGCACGCCGCTGTGCCCGCTGGCCCCATCTACCTCGTCCTGTGATACACCGCCTGGTACGCGCGCCTCGTGCTCGGCGACCGGGCGTCGGACGGTCATGTGGACGAGCGGGATTCGCTCCACCAAGTGGTCCTCCACCCGAAAATTCCCCTTGTGCATCTGATAGGAAGCTTCGCCCCGCCCAACCGCGAGCCACGGCGCATCGGGTGCGTGCGCCAGCACGGTCCGCCCGCGCACCCCCACGGACAGTCGACGTCCGTCCACGCAAACCTGCATCCGCTCCCCCATTCCTCCCTCTGCCCACAGCCGTGGCACTCTAGGATATTCGCGTGGATGTCGGGCGATTCCGACAAGATTTTGGACCCTCCGACACGGTGAGCTGATTGGCCCGCGTTCCGACTGGTGTCCCTTCACCGTGAGCTGCCGTTGCGTGGCCGGGCGTGCGCAGCCCGCGCCCGAACATCAAAAGGCAGGGGCTGCGATGCGCTCACCGCAACCCCCGCCCGTACACCGACAGACGAACCCCATCACCGACAGACGAACCCATCACCGACAGACGCACCCCAGCTTCCCGACCAATCGTCAGCTCGCGCCGCGCCGCTTCACAACCGCGGGGATGGTTTTGAAGAGAATCCGCCAATCCGTCCAGTACGTCCAGTTGTCTATGTACTGCAGGTCCAACTGCATCCACTGCCCGAAGTCAATCTCGTTGCGGCCGCCAATCTGCCAGAGACACGTGATGCCGGGTTTTACGCTGAGGCGCCGGCGGTGTTCCGGGTCATACTGGTTGACTTCCGACGGCAGAGGGGGCCGAGGTCCGACCAGGCTCATGTCCCCCAACAGGACGTTGAACAACTGTGGCAGCTCGTCCAGGCTCGTCTTGCGAAGGATGCGACCCACTCGGGTCACCCGCGGGTCGTGCGTGATCTTGAACACCGGTCCCGACATCTCATTCAGATGCATCAACTGCGCGCGAATCTCTTCGGCATCCACCCGCATGCTGCGAAACTTGTACATGCGAAACGGTTTGCCGTGCTGGCCGCTCCGGTATTGCGAGAAGAACACCGGCCCGCCGTCGTCGAGTTTGATGGCCAATGCGATGCACGCCAAGACCGGCGACAAGACGATGAGCGCGACGGCACTCACAACGACGTCCGTGATGCGCTTCCAGACGAGTGCGTCGTCCGAATGCGGAATCTGCGTCAACACCAGCCGAGGAACGCCGGTCGCCGTTACCAAACGGCTGTTGACCATGCGACTCGTCAGGGCATCGAGGGCCAGTTCCACCGGGACGCCCTGAATCTCGCAGATGCGCAAGACCTCGTGTGTCTGAGGGTGCGAAATCGGCAGCGCGACCACGACCGCATCCACGTAGTGCGATTGCAAGATGTGCGGGAGGTCTGCCAAGGCTCCCAGTCGGGGCAACACGGTGTTCCACGCTCGGTCGTCGACATAGCCCAACGCCTGAAGGCCAAGACCCGGGTTTTTCAGAATCGACTCGTAGTACCGCCGTCCCGGGCCGTCAAAGCCGACAATCAGGTGGCGCCTAAGGTCCGCACCGGATTTCCGCCGTATGGACAGGTACACCCGCACCGCCGTTCGGAACACGGCCATCACGACAAAATTGACGAAGAAGTAAAGGATGGAAAATTTCCGGCTGAGATCTGTAAAGCCAAACAAGAACAGGCAAGAGGTAAAAATCAGCCAGCCAAGGGCGTTCACGCGCAGCACAATCCACGCGTCCTGCCAGCTCCGCGTGTGGCGTCTCGTCGGGTACTCTCCGGCCAGCAGCACCGCTAGCGACCACGACACGACCGTTAGGACCTCTGCGGCGAGAAAACGCGGACCTTGCCAGTGGTAGGACGCGTATCCGCCGCCAAGGCCCTTGTTGAGGAAGTAGGTCGCGTAGAAACTCGCCACAATCAGGAGGATATCGACGCACAACTCCAATCTTCGCCGGCCCACAGCCAGTACATCCATGTTGACCACCCCTCGTCTGAACGCAACGCTCACAGGCTTGTCCACGGCAGGCAGCTGCAATCTTCGCCCGAATTCGACAGTTTGGAACCAGCATCTATCCACCGCTGTCGGGCTGCTTGGAACGGAATCCCGTCACTAAGGAAAGTATATCATGTCTACCAGAAACCTCCGCTCAGTCCAATAAAAAATTTGCGACGTCACCCTTCCCTGACCGGGCAGGACCGCCGTCCACGGCGGCCGTTCACGGCGGTCTTTCGCCGTGCGGATGGCGGGCGTACAATGGATTCGCCGCGGTCCGGCCGGACCGTCGCGAGATGAGATAGAAGCGAAAGGCGGGACCTACGTGGACGTCAAAGAAGCCATCGTCGGACGGCGCAACGTGAAACAGTTCAAAGCGGATGAGATTGAACGTGACCAGTTGCTGCGCTGGCTGGACACAGCCCGTTACGCGCCGAATCACCGCATGGTGGAACCGTGGCAGGTCGTCGTGGTTGGCCCAGATGCCCGGGCAGCCCTGCACCACGGAGCGAACTTCGGCGATGCGCCGGTGGTACTTGCGTTCCTCAGCAAGACAGCGGAGCACCCTGTCGACCGTGACGAGAACATCATCGCGACCGCGTGTTTCGTGCAGAACTTCTGTCTCGCCGCTTGGTCAGACGGCGTCGGCACCCGCTGGACGTCCATCGGAACCAAACCCGGAGCTCGGGAGATTTTGCAAGTACCGGAAGGGTATGAAGTGGTGGTTGTCCTCGGGGTGGGCTATCCGGCGGAGGTTCCGGTCGCGAAGGAGCGGACGCCGATAGCAGAGAAGCTGCGAGAGCTGGGATAAGGGAAACTCCGGCCCGCTCAAGGCGTCCAATGAACACGTGCGCCGACGGGGCCGACGTGATACCACGCTCGCCCCGTCGATGCTGCGAAGGACGCCGCCAGTGGCTGGCGGCGAAGAAGGATGGGACACACGGCCCATACAGACTAGGTCCGTTACACCCCTCGCGCCAACAGGTGCGCCAACAGCGCCGCCCGCGGCACCACGTGCCGGGTGACGATATGCTCGTGCTCCGCGTGGGGCCCTTCGCCCACCGCTCCCAGCCCGTCCAGCGTTGGCGTTCCCACCGCCGCAGTGAAGTTCCCATCGCTCCCGCCGCCGGCCAGCGCCTCCGACAGTTCCATGCCCAGCTCCTCCGCCACATCGCGGGCGATGCCGAAGAGCCGGGCGGTCGCGGCGGTCCGCTCCATCGGCGGCCGGTTGATGCCGCCCTCCACTTCCACCGTCAACCCGTCGCGAGCGCAACGCAACTCCCCAATCAACTGGTCTATCCGGTTCGCCTCCGTCGTCGTCACCGCGCGCACGTCCACCTCGGCTTCCGCCAGTTCCGGGACCACGTTGCTGCGCGTCCCGCCGCGAATCACGCCGACGTTCACCGTCGTGCCGAGGTCGTACCGCGTCAGACCCTCCAGGTACTGGACAATCCGCGCCAGTTCACGGATGGCGCTGACCCCCGCTTCGTGGTGGTTGCCCGCGTGGGCTGCGCGGCCATGCACGCGGATGCGGTACATGGACACACTCTTGCGGGCGGTCTTCAGTGATCCGGTGTGGGCCTCCGGCGGCTCCACCACAAACACGGCCTTGCTCTTCCTGGCCTCCGCTTCTATCAGAGACCGCGAGGAATGGCTGCCGACCTCCTCATCGCTGTTGCAGACAAAGACCACTTTGTACGGTAACTTCGTACCCGTTGCCTGCAGGGCGCGCACCGCCCAAATCGCCTGCACCAATCCCGCCTTCATGTCCAGGACACCCGGACCGTAGAGTCGGTCGCCTTCCCTGCGCAGGGGCAGTCTCCCCGGGTCCCACACGGTGTCAAAGTGCCCGACGATGAGGACCTGCGCCTCGCCCTCCCCGTAGCTGACCCGGAGGTGATCCCCGAACGCTTCTTGCCGCAGGACCTCCGCCGTGAGCCCCAGCCGGTCCTGAAACTGTTGCGCCAGAACGCGCCCGCAGGCGTCCACCAGGTCCTTTCGGCGGGTCGGCGACTCCGCCTGGACCAGCGCTTGGATGTCCTGCAGCATCTCGCCCTCGTGCGTTTCCAAGTACCCGTAAAGGTCTGACACATCCTTCACTCCCTTCGTTCACCGGTTCCGCCCGCGCGCGTCGATGCGGATGGGTCCCACAACTTCACTGCCCCGGACCCCGTACACCCCGTCCGTCAAGTTGGAGATGACGCACGCGTGGTTCGGGATGATTTGAATCCGGTCGCCAATCGCAAACGACGTCTGTTCCGGGTCGAATTCCAGGCACCCATGCTCCTCACTCAGGCTGCACACCGTCACCCCTGGGTGCCCGACGACCACGCCGTATCCCGGGTGGTGCACGGCGTGGTCACTCGTCAAGGTTTTCGATCCGGCATCGACCGTCGCCCGCCCTGCCACCGGGGTGCTGACCACCGTCGCCACCACCCGGATGGCACAGTCCGCCTCGGTCGCAAACCCGATGTCCATCGCCGTCGCGTCTTGATAGATGTACGTACCGGAACGGACCTCCGTGATGCCGTGGAGGGCGTCCGGCAACATGCCGGCCACGGTCGATCCGGCACTGACCACCTGGACGTCAAACCCTCGGCGTTCAAGCTCCTCCACGACCGCCGCCACGGCGTCCGACTCCTGCCGCAGCGCGCTTCGCAGTCCGTCGATGGACAGGCCCGTCCGCGCCAGTGCGTTGTATTCCATGACGCCCACCACGTGGAGATTTCCCAAGGCCCGCACCGCCTCCGCAAAGGCAGCGGCGTCCTGCGGCTGCACGCCGCAACGGTGCATGCCGAGGTCGAGCTCCACCAACACGTCGACCGGTTTCCCGGTCGCCGCACCGACGTCTGCCAGTCCCCTCGCCACTTCCAGGCTGTCCACAGTTGTCATCATGCGCACGTTCTGGTGCAAGGCCGCAAACCGCGCCAATTTGTCTTTGCCCACCAGCGGATACGCGAGCAAGATGTCCGCGATACCGCCTGCCGCAAACACCTCCGCCTCTCCGAGTTTGGCACAGGTAATGCCGATGGCGCCGGCAGCCAATTGCCTGCGAGCCATCTCCACCGATTTATGCGTCTTGATGTGCGGACGGTGGGCAATCCCATACGGTTTGAGGCGCTCTTCGAACGTACGGATGTTCCGGTCGACAATGTCAAGGTCGACAATCACGGCCGGTGTCGTGAGCGAATCGATGTTCACCCGTTCCATCCCCTCCAGTCTAACCTCGGTGCGGCCCTCGGCCGCTACGGGAGGTTTGCATCCTCGCACCGCTCTCCCAGTGCGGTGCACGCGGCCCAGCCGCATCCATCCCCAAGCTGCTTCAGCCCGATGCCAGCGGCCGCACCCGCTCTAAGCCGACGCGCCCCCCGCGTCCCGTGGCGTTCGCCGCCACGCCGTGCGCGACCTCCACCTTCACCTGTTCCAACCAAGCCAAGATCCCCGCGTGCGCCTGGCTATGGGCGTGCGCAACCTCGCGCAGCGCCTCGCCGTGCACGGTCTCGTCGTTGACCTCCGTCACGATGTCCGCCGTCACCCACCTGGGGTACCGTTCGATGAAGTTGCTCGCGGTCTCCGCCGGCCGCGCCTGCCACCGGTAGGTGATGACCCCGTCCACCGTGGTGATGGGAAACTGCTCTCGGCTGAACGCGTGGCCCCACTTCGCATACCGCCGTAGGAACTCCGCGTTGCGGTCGCGGATGGCCGCCTCCGACTCCAGCGTTTGAGACACCGTCTGAATCAAACCGCCCGGTTGGACCGGCCGGTCTGGATGCAGTTCGCGCCAGATGGTGTAGATCTGCGCGTGTGGAATCCAGTACGACACCGGGAACGACGGCGGACTGTTGTAACCCGAGAACGGCTGAATCCACTCGTGCGACGGGATACCGTGGTCGTCCAGCACCACGTCCGGCCGCCACCGCTCCCACAGCCTCGCCGCCACGCGGCTTTCGCCAAAGGGCGTGTCTGGCTGGAAGTAATCCCGGCCAAACTCGTAACCGCAGGCGTTGAAGCGCGCGGCGTGGTGTTTCCAGTATGGGTGCTCCGCGGACAGTTCCCGGTGCAGGGCAGCACCGTCCACGTTGTGGATCGGGACCACCACCAGGTTGACCTGCTGCAGCCATTCCGGCCGGTCCATGACCTGGCGAATCAGCCGCACCGCGGCGTTCGTACTCGATACCTCGTTCGCGTGGTGGCGGGCGAGGACCAAGAGCGTCGGTTTGAACAGCGCCTGCTTGCACCGGCTGGTCATGCACCCGGGGCGCTGCTCGTACAGTTCCACTGCGACAATGGGGCGGCCTTGGAAGGAGTCGTCCACCACCCAACTCCGCCCCGGCAAGGCGGATGCGACCGCTCCTATCCAGCGGATGACGTCGTTGTTCTGCAGGATGCGGGCCGCTGGGTCGTCGCGTGGGATGGGGATACCGGGCGGATCGAGCGGGGATTCTGTCACGCCTGAAGCCCGCGGAACCTGTGATAGGCCGTTCATCCACGCCAACCAGGGTTCGTGGCACGCCGGGCCGCACAACCCATCCCCATCCTTCGGCGCCACCGCCGTCCAGGCGCCATCCGCATACGTCGCGCGGCGGATGCAGCCCGGGTCCAACGGAGGTGGCACCTCTGTGCAGTTAATCTCCGTCCGCTCGCCCGCCTGACTGCGGACCACAATGCAAGACTCGGCAGCCGTCACCAAGCGCACCTCCGCCCGCGGCGGCCCAGGCGCGACGTGGACCAAGGGAACGACGAGGCCCGGCGTCTTCCACACCGTTTCCCCGGCCTGCTCACCGTGTCGGCGCAGTGCGTGCAACGTATAGAAGTAGATGTCTTCGTGCAGCGCTTCCGGCCAGGAGACCGCCTCCTCGTACACACCGCAGCGCCACTCCGTCCCGTTCACCCACACCTCCACTTCCAGCCGAGCGAATGCCGTCGGCGCAGCGGGATCGACCTTTGCTTTGGTCACTGCGGGGATCACGGTGTGCTGGTACCAATCCCAGAACTGGCTGTACACGGTTGGGACCACCTCGGTCCGCTGCAAATGGGCGGTGCCCGTGACGAGATCGATCTGCCACACCCGATACCCAGCCGCCGGCGCCAACACGCACGCCGCTTCGTCCGGCATGTACGGCCTACGCTCCACTAGACTCTCCCATGTCCAGACGCGGACGACCGCACCGGTTGCATCGCGCGCGGTCACGGTGTACATCGGGCCGTCCGCATCGGACAAGCGCAGCGTGACGTCGTCGCTTGACAGGGGTGTCTCCCGCTCGATGATGGCGTCCACCGGGAAGAATTCCTGCAGGTGGCGGTGCGGGAGGTCGATCACGCCGTCCGGCGCGGGACGCGCCGCTATCTCGACAGACGCAACCCGCGGGGTTCGCTTCAATTCCGGCAGCACGTCGGCCATGAACCAGTCGAGACCAGCCTTTGTGATGTGGCGGTACACGAATTCGACCCGCGCCGCCTGGCTGTGGGCCGGTCGTTCAGATGCGTGGTTTTCTCCTTCCAGGAACGTCTGAAGAAGGGCTTGGGTCTCCGCGCGGAACGTCTCCTCGGGTACGGTCGTGAAGACCTCCACACGGATGGAATCCGTGGATGGCCCCGACTGCAACTGGCGCCGCAACTCGGCCAGGAGGCTGGCCCGCATCCGCTCCCACTCGGTTTCGCCGCGCCAGGGCAGGCAAAACTGCTCGGCGTCGCGCTGCATCTCCACCGGCACGCCGGCGGCCCCGCACCACTTGCTGACGGCCTTCCACAGGTGAACCGGGACGGTGACCGCCGCCACACCGACGTCCGCATGGAGGGACGCCAACGCCGCCTCCACCCGCGCACGCTTTCGGATGTCCGGCGCAGGACTCGCCAGAGCGGCCAGTCCGCCGCGCCAGTCGGACGGTTGGACGTCGTCGGGCGGATCAAACCACGTACGGACCACGTCCCGGAGCATCTCGCGCAAGGATTCGGCTGTTGGCGCGGTGAACCGCAGCCGCTGCTCGTCGAGAACGGCTTGCGCGTGAAGCTGCAACCCGTCCACCGAAGCGGCAATCTGCAACGCCGTCGTACGCGGCGCTTCCGAGGGTGCCACCGCGAACGGGAATCGCGCATGACTGCACGCGAGCCCAACCCGTGTCGCGAGTTCCAACAGCTCTGGCAGCGCCGCAGCTGATTCTGACAGGTCGAACTGCACGTCGGCCTCGGGCAGCACACCCGTTGCCCCACTCGTTGCATCGAGGTTCGAGAAAACGTCGAAGAGCCGCAGCCCGCGCCGAGAAGGTGATTCATCTGCGGCAGGATGACGGACCGACAGCGGGTTCGACACGGTGCTGCCGTCCGGCCCGGGTGTGGTCAAGCCCGGTTCAGCCGCTCGGACCACGCACAGACACGTTGCTGGAAGCCCCTGCCCGCCGTTGTCAGACGCGAGGGCGCGCAGCGCAGCCAGCAGGCCGACGCCGGTCTGGGCGGCCACGACGAGGACACGGTGGTCGGCGTGCTTCGAACCGGCCGCATCGGCCACCCACAACAGGCCCTCCTGCGGGGCGAGGCGGTCGTACGCCTGAACGAATGCCGCCGCGTCACAGCCGAGCGAGGTGAGCGACTCAGCCAACCAGTCGCGCGACCACCCGATGACGGCCGCAGCGCTGTCCCGGGGTAGGGCTCCTGCCACTGGACGTTCATGGAACACTTGACCCCAGACCGGCTGCGGAAGGAACAGGCACTCAAGGCCGAGTCGGCACGCCACCTCGACCAGCCCGGCTTGCATCGAGGCGACGTCTGCCGAGGCGGAACGTGGCCTGTCCGCGTTTACCCATCCATCTGCGTCTGCCTCCGTCCCAGTGAGACCGGAAGGCGGTGCGGGAAGCGGTTGAACCCACAGCGGTTGACGCAGCGCAACACCGCGAACGCCGTCGCGCCGAAGCAACCCGCTGGTCGTCCATATCTTGTCCAAGGTCACAAGGCAACCCTCCTTCGGCACGTGATGGGGGCCTTACTTGTCTTGCGGCTCCAAGTAGTCGCGGAGCCAATCGCCAAACAGGTTAAATCCGAGCACTGTCAGCATCAATGCCACACCTGGGAAGACGTCGACCCACCATGCAGTCGTTAAATAGATTTGGCCGGACGCCAGCATCCCGCCCCAATCCGGTATGGAGGGATCCACGCCCAAACCAAGGAAGGACAACCCGGAGGCGAGCAGGATGTTCACCGCGATGTTCATCGTGGCAATCACCGTGATTGGGCTAATCGTTCCGGGAAAGAGATGGCGGAAGATGATGCGCCACGTCGGCGCCCCGATGATGGTTGCAGCCATGACGTATTCCTGCTCACGCAGGGACAGCACTTGACTTCGCACCACGCGTGCAAAACTGGCCCATCCCGAGATACCGAGCACGATGACAACCTTGTTGACACCCGTGCCAAACAAGGCCATCACGAGAATCGCGAGCAGAATGAACGGAAAGGTCAACATGATATCCGTGATTCGCATCAGCAAATCGTCTACCCAGCGGCCAAAGTAACCCGCCAGCAAACCGACCGGCACCCCAATCACGACCGAGAGCACAATCGAGCTGATCCCGATATAGAGCGAGTCGCGTGCACCCCAGATGATACGAGACAGCACATCGCGCCCCACGGGGTCCGTACCGAGCAAGAACTGTGGGTCTCCACCCTTCATCCACACAGGCGGATCGAGCCGATTCAAGATGGTACCGGCGGTCGGGTCATGTGGCGCAATCCAGGGAGCGAAGACAGCACAAACGGCGGCGAGGAGAATCAAGATAGCCCCGATGAGACCACCCGTGTTCGTGAGGAGCCGAGTGAAGAAGTAGGCGATGCCGGACCTTCGGCGGCGGTGAACCACGGGCTGAAGTCCGTCCGTCGCGTGCACCGGCGACAGCTGTGCATTCATCACTTCTCACCCCCGATTCGAACACGCGGATCGACGAAAGCATAACTGAGGTCAGTTACGAGGTTGACTAGAATCAACAGGAAAGCGAGAAACAACACAACGCCTTGAACGACCGGATAATCTCGTTGGTCGATGGCCTTAATCACCAGTTGCCCGATTCCAGGCCAAGCAAAGACCTGTTCAAGAATGACAATGCCGCCGAGTAGCCCACCGAACTGCAGTCCAATCATGGTGATGGTCGGCAACAGGGCATTTCGAAGTGCGTGAGAGATCGTAACGCGCCACCAATGCAGCCCTTTGGCACGTGCCGTCGTGAGATATTGTGCCGACAGGACGTCCAGCATGCTCGATCGCACCAGTCTGGCCAGAATGCCTGCCAGAATGAGCCCGAGGGTCACCGAGGGCAGCACCAGTGAGACAAAGCCGTTATCTCCCGCCACTGGGAGGAGGTGCAGCCAGACAGAGAAAATCAGAATGAACATCGTGCCGAGCCAGTAGTTTGGAAATGAAATGCCGAGCAGCGCGAAGGTGCGCCCGAAAAGGTCTACGACGGTACCCCGCCAAATGGCTGACGCGATGCCGACGGGAAAGGCCAACACCAACCCGACGATGATACCGCCAACCGCCAGTTCTGCCGTCGCTCCCATGCGCTGCATGATCATCTGCATGACAGGCTGCCCAGTGGCATACGAGGTGCCAAAGTTCAAGGTCACGGCACCGCGCAAAAAGATCCAATACTGGACAATCAACGGCTTATTGAGCCCCAGGGCAGCCGTCAACTGGGCGATCGCCTGCTTGGACGGCGTGCCGTTCTGGAGCATCGCCGCGACGGGATTCCCCGTCAACCGAATCGTGATGAATACAATCAACGAGATCCCAATCAGGACAATGACCGTGTGCAACAACCGCTTGATGATATAGCGAGCCACGTGATGCGTCCTCCTCTCCGAGGGCGGTTGATGAGCGGTTCAAGGCCGGATGGGTCGGACTTCCAAAGCCGAGAGACACGCTCCAGCAGAAGCCCGACCCAATTTCGACCAGTGCACAGGCGTTCGACAGGCAACGCATCGCCACAAGTTAATTGGAGTAGGACAAATCCCAAAGGTCCATCCGCTCGTCGGGCGGTGTCACCCAGCCTTGAATGCTGTTTCGAACGGCCCAGATCGTGTCCTGTTGGTACAGGGGCACTTCGACCGCCAGCTGTTGCAAAAGCTGGTCCATTTTGTAGAAAGCCTGCTGGCGGACGGACTGATCATTCGTGCTCCGTTCCTGGTTCAGCAAGGCTGTAATCTGTGGATTACTGAAATCCGGGTTCCAGAACTGACCCTTCGAGTACAGTAATTCAGCCGTGTTGTCGAAGTCGAGCGTCCAGCCGCCCCATCCAAATTCGTGCATATCCCCCGCCTTGCCCTGAGGGATGAGCTGGTTGTAGAAGGTATTGGTGTCCTCCGGCTGCAACTTCAGGTTTAGCCCCACTTGTTGCAACTCCTCCTGGACAGCCTGGGCTACCTCGCTGAACGTCGAATCGCTTCCATCGTACGTCAGTGTCAGCGTCGTTCCTTTCGGTACGCCCGCCTTCTGAAGGAGCTGCTCGGCCTTTTGCGGGTCGTAGGGGTAGGGTTTCAGGTTCGGGTCGTTGCCGAACGACTGCGCACCCTGGAAAGTCGACACCGGCTGCCCGTACCCATTCAGCACTTTTTGAATGATGGCGTTCTTGTCGATCGCGTAGTTGATGGCCTGACGCACGTCGACATTGTTCATGTAGGGCTTGCTGGTATCAAAGCGGATCTCGGACACCGTTGGGCTTCCGGCCACATCAAGGTTGAAGTTCGGGTCGCTCTTCACCATTTGTGCCTGCGCCGGTGGAACATCCTCCACGATATCCACTGTTCCTGCTTGCATCATGGACATCCGCGTGTTGGCGTCGGGAACGAACTTGATTTGGATGTTCTGGATTTTCGGCGCGCCGCGCCAGTAGTCTGGGTTCGCCTTGAGCGTCACCGATTCGCCCGGCTTATAGTCGACCACCTGATAGGCTCCAGTGCCGATGGGATGATTCGCAAAGTAAGAATCGCCGTGCTCCTTGATATACTGAGGCGGAACAATCATTGCCCCATAACCAGCGAGCTTCGTGATGAGAACCGGATCCACCGTCTTGAGATGGAAGATGACATGGTAGTCGTCTACCACTTGCACGGACTGAATGGAAGTATAGTTGGAGAGTTGTGGGCTCTTCTTATCCGCCAGTAATCGGTCGAACGTGAACTTCACGGCCTCTGCGTTGAACGGCTCGCCGTCTTGGAACTTGACACCCTTGCGGAGCGTGAACTCCAGGGTCTTTGGATCTTTGTACGTCCAGGACGTTGCGAGTCCGGGCTGAATCTTCAAATCCGGCCCACGATACACGAGGCCATCGAAGATGTTGTTCGCAATCTCACCCCAGGCAATGACAAACGTCGCAATCGGGTCCCAACTCTGCGGGTCACCAAGTCCATCCGCAATCACCAACGTGTTGCTGTTCACCGCAGGCTTTGACGTTCCGGATGCGGCGGTTGAGTTGCTCGCAGCGTTCTGGGCAGGTGCATTCGCCCCACCACCACCGCTACTACTGGAGCCACTCGCCCCCCCACCGCACCCTGCCAAAAGCAGGCCCGCTACCGATGTGAGCGCCAGGACCGACAGCCAGTGTTTCTTGTTCACGATTCCGCCCCCCTTACGTAATTGAACGCATTCTTGTACAGCTTGAGCTCCTGGCTGACTGTAAATTGGCGGATCCCAGGTATGCTTGGCAATGCGTCCGCCACAAAATGCATCAATTCCTCCGTCGTGTAGGCAAGGACTTCCACCATGACGTTGTAAAGTCCCGCGCAGGCGACCACGAATCGGGTTTGCTTCAATTGCGACAATTTTTGACACGCTTCGTGCAACATCGTTTCTTCTACTTGGATTGCAATCAAGGCAACCGAATACAGGCCCGTCCGAAACGGGTCAACCACCCCAACGAAAGTCAGGATTCCGGACGTCGTGAGTCGCTGAACTCGATTTCGCACCGTCGCCTCAGAGACGTTCACAAGGCTCGCAATTTCCACAAACGGTATTCTTCCATTTTGTGCCACGCAATCAATGATGGCCAAATCCAGTGAATCAAGACCAAACGGTGGGGTATCGACGGCTGTACCCTCCCTTCTTTGCGGATACCGTAAACGATGGTGCGAATTTCGTATAGGAGCAATTATATGTCTTGAAAGAAACATTTCAATAGATAAATTCGGATGAAAAGGGTATGACAAGGCGAACATATCGAGGAGGGTGGATCTAGGTACACCAGGTGAACCGAATGAGGGTCTCCTTCGCCTCCCTGCAAGATAGAATTCCCCAGCACCGGATATCAGAACTCAGCGCTGGGGTATCTGGTATCTAGATGACAGAGGGCCAATCCGCTCAGGGCTCGAAGCTCCGGTGAAATGACTATCCGTCGACACCAGGAGGTTCGAGAAACCGCTCGCGGGCCCGAACGTACGCTTCCGATGACGTGCCCTGACTGCGTAACTTCGCCAAGTAAACCTGGTAAATGACGATGGCAATCACCACAACAATGCCCGACTGAAAGGCAGGTTGGAGATAAAGTGGACTCAATACAGACGATAGCGTAATCGACACCGAGAACCATACCGCAACCATCATCAAAACGACACCCAGGAGCACTTGCAAAGAGCGTTTGCGAGCGAGAGACGAGGTATTGCCGGCGTACAGTTTTGGCGCGTGCGTTGGAAACGTGATCAAACCCAACCCCATAAAGAAGAACACCAGCATCACGGACAAGACACGGATGTTCACACCGAACACGAAGCCCAATTTGATGGACTCCATCAGACTGGCAGATCCGAACAGTGCACTCAGGGTGAGGGCTAATACTGGAGTCCTAAATTTCCGGTGGGTTTTGGAGAACACGGCGGGAATGAGATGATCCTCTCCCCATGCGTAGACCCATCGAGACTGGGCTAAGAAGATTGGCAAGAACGTCTTCGCGACAATCAAGGCAACGCAAAGGTTGATGAGCGAAGCCATCCACGAGGGCATGACAAACTGGAGCAAACCGGACGACGTCGTATATGACGAAAGCTTCATCGCCGACAGACCTGAGATGACTTGCCAGGGAACCGCATGGTAGACGGCCCAGGCGAAGAGTGTGTACACAATTGTCACTAGGATGACCGTAATAAGGACTGCCTGAGCCAGGGACTTCGCCGCATTTTTGGCCTCTCCCCCGGTCTGCGTAGCAGTCGAGAGCCCAAGGTAACCAAAGAACAGAGTCGGCAACGCGCTGGCGAATGCCACCCGTACGCTGACGTGCCGCACCGGAGAGGCCGCGATAACGGACTGTAAGTTTACATGAGCACGGTGTACGAGTGCTGCGTCGAATGCACCGTGGTTCGTGGCAAAACCTGCGATAATCATCACCAATGCCACCGCGAACACGAGAAACATCGCAATCGTCGTCAGCGTCCCAGCCAGTTTCACGCCGAACACATGGATGGCCCAGAACACCCATAGAATGAGGAGCCCGGTGATGAGAATGCCGACGTTGGAGGCCAGGAAATTGCCTACCCCCGTCGCGCCAAGGGACAAGAAGGCCGTCGACAGGAACTTCGGCGCAGAATAGGCGAGTGTTCCGAGCGAACCAGTGAACCCGAACCACGCCAGAAACGTCACAACAAAAGCCACACCCGGACTTAACGAGCGAGAGATAATCACGTATTCACCACCCGCTCCAACTAACCCGGACGCAAAGAAGTACCGATACGCAAGAACGGTGAGAAAGGTGATTATCCCGCCTACAATCATCAACAGTGGTACGAGACTGCCAACGCCTGGAGAACTCTGTTGAATCTGCGTCGATACGAAAAACAGGCCGGATGCAATCTCATTTGTCAGTCCGAAGGCGACAACGGACAACAATCCGAGTGCTCGATTCAGCGAATGATGCGACACGGTCAGGCACCCCCTTCGTGATACGATTTCATACATGTCGCGGTTGTGGTGAGAGTTTACGGAAAAACCATTCCCAAATGAACCAATATAATATTCTGTCTTTTGCCGGTGAAGGAGCATCTTGCACTGCGCCCCCAAGTGAACCCCCCTTCGTCAAACTGTCAGACCAACCTCCCATGTAAACCTATCCTACTCCACCTCACCGCACCGCCACGTCGCCCAGTGCAAACCGGACCGTCGCCGCGGCGAGGATGTCCGTCGAGCTGAACACCGCACAGCGGGCGGCGAGATCCGCTTGCGAGCGCTCATCGGGGAACAGCACCGGCAGCTCGGTACACCCGAGCAGCAGGCCGTCCACATCCACGGCCCACGGTCGTGACGCGACCTCAGCCATCTGCGCGCGCCAGACCGCCCACGCGTCGGTGCCGCTCGCGGTCTCCCTTACCTCCGCCAAGCCCGTTCCGACGCCAGAGACCGCGCGCTGACTTGCCGTTCGTCCGCTCGCGCCCTTCACGGCGTGAATCACCGCCATCACCTCCGCTTGCGACGCCTCGTCCGGGTAGACGGCGGTGATGCCACGGGCGGCAAACGCCTGCTCGTACACCGCGAAGGTCCGCGTCGGGGTGGTGCCGAGCACCCCGACGCGCCGGCAGCCGCTCACAGCCACCACGTCCGCGACCTCCTCAATCAGCGAGAGGATGGGCACCGGCACCTGTTCCGCCAGCATCGGCTGATAGATGCTCGTCGTAGTCGACGGCAGGGCGATGGCATCCGCCCCGGCCTGGACCATCCGCTGGCATACAGACACCAGCTTCGGCAGCGGGGACTCGCCCCGGCCCGACAGGTGATCGATGCGGCTCGGCACCGTCGGGTCTGAGACGAGGACCACCGGGATGTGCTCCTCATCGCTGTCCGCCGGCGTGCGTTCCACCAGCCGCCTGTAGAAGTGCGCGCCGGCCAGTGGCCCCAGTCCACCGATGATGCCAATCGTCTTCATCCGCCCCCACCTCCTGCCGCTGTTCGCGCGCCCAGTTCCCTTTCAGACCGGGCCGCCGCCCACTTTGTCATACACCGGACGACACGTGCGCGCTCGATGTGCTCTGCCCCCTCATTCACCTCACGACACGGGCGCGACCTTCGTCACCTTCGGCGTCTGGCCATCCAAAATGACCGGCATGTACGCGTACAGCGCGGGCGATCCACCCGTGTGCACGAACAACACCTTGTCCTCCCGGCGGAAGAAGCCGCTCCGACTGAGCCCAATCAGACCAGCCATCGCCTTGCCCGTGTACACCGGATCGAGCAAAATCCCTTCTGTCTTCGCCATCAGGTTGACCGCTTCCACCATCTCTGGCGTCGGGCGCGAATAGCCTGGGCCCACGTACTCGTCGAAGCAGCGAACCGTCTCGCGCGGCAGCCCGCCGCGGATGCCCACGTGTTCGGCCGTCCGTTCGGCCAGGTCGTAAATCAAGGCCTCCTGGACGTCGCGCGGCCGGCTCACGTCGATGCCAATCACCGAAATCCCGCTGTTGTTGCCGTAGAACCCGGTGACGAGGCCGGCGTGCGTGCCACCACTGCCGCTCGCGCAGACGACGTAGTCGAAGGTTACGCCGAGGTCAAACATCTGCCCCAGAATCTCCTCCGCGCAGGCGACGTATCCGGTCGTGCCAATCTCGTTCGATCCGCCCCCCGGAATGATGTACGGGCGCCGCCCCTCGGCCTTGGCCTGCTCGGCCACCGCCTCCATCTCCGCCATCATGTCGGAACCGCCCGGAACGACGGTGAAACTTTCGACGCCGAGGAGCCGGAAGAGGAAGTTGTTTCCACTTGCATCCTCGTCGTAGCTGTCTTTCACCCGCTCCTCCAACACCAACCGGCAGGAGAGTCCTTCCTTCACCGCTGCAGCGGCGGTCAGTCGGCAGTGGTTGGATTGGACCGCACCACAGGTGATGATGATATCCGCCCCCTGCGCCAGCGCGTCGGCCATCAGAAACTCCAACTTGCGCGTCTTGTTCCCGCCGGAGGTGAGACCCAAGAGATCATCGCGCTTGATGTAGATGGTCGGCCCGCCCACCGCTTCGGAAAACCGCGGTACGGCTTCGATGGGCGTTGCCCCTCGCGTGTACCGACGGCGGGGAAACTTTGCGAGATTCATCACGTATACCTCCTCGTTGCAATCGGAAGGAAACCATATCAATTCAACCGAAGTGTATGCCAAGTAGAGAAATGCGTAAAGCGAATGGTTGTCATCGCGTGCATGCGCGTTGTTCATGATGTTCCTTCATGACAGAGGAGGGCGACGCCGGTGGACCGGCATCTGTACACCTTCGTGACCGTGGTGAAACACGAGAGCTTCACCCGGGCAGCGGAGTCTCTGCACCTCACGCAGTCCGCCGTCAGCCGCGAGATGGAGGCGCTGGAGCGTGAGTACGGGGCCAAGTTGCTGGATCGAACCAACAAATTCGTACGGCTGACCCGAGCGGGCGAGATCCTCTACTTTCACGCGAGGCGGATTGTGGACGAATACGAACGGGCGCAAACGCTCATTCACGATCTCGCCAACGAGCCCGTGGGCCGGCTGGCCATCGGATCGAGCTACACCTTTGGCGAGTACATGCTCCCCTACATCCTCGCGGGGTTCAAGCAGCGCTACCCGCGCGTCACGCCGAAGATCACCATCATGAACTCCAAGCGCATCCAGGTGCAGGCCCGAGAGCGGCAGGCGGACGTCGGCATTGTAGAGGGGACAGTGGACACGTCGGAGATGGAAGTGAGGCGCTTGGCGACCGACGAACTGGTGGTCATCGTACCACCCGGACATCGCTTGGCGGGTATCGAGTCCGTCGGGATGGAGGAACTCGCAGGCGAGACGTGGATTCTTCGAGAACCCGGGTCGGGCACCCGCGACGTGACGGACCAAGCGTTTCGTACGCTCGATTTCACGCCCGCTTCTGTCATGGAGTTCGGGAGTACGCAGGTCATCAAGGAGGCAGTTCGGGCGGGGCTGGGCGTCGCGCTCGCCTCGAAATTCGTCATTCAGACAGACCTGCGCTTCCGCCTGCTGCACGCCGTGCGCATCCAGGGTCACCCGATTCACCGGGACATCTTCTGCGCGACGAACGTGTCCCAATTTCGCACCAAGGCGCTAGAACAGTTCATCGAGTACCTGTTCGCGTGGGAGTATCCTGGGTAGGCTGGAGAGGATGGCCGGCCCACTTGGCCTGCGGAACCACAGGAGTGACGTGACAGAAGGAGGGGCATGCGGTCCCCTCCCTCTCAACGCTGCACGTAGGGGTATTTCAAACGACGTTTACCGTTCCTTAGTCTCCCATCGACTGAAGGTCGTGGTCCACCTGTCCCGCAACTTGTTGCATGGTGGACGTCACAGGCTTGCCTTCATCAAAGATGGCTTGCAAGCCCTGTTGAACGTCCTGCACCACCGTCAAGTAGTTTGGCGACGCCGGCGCGCTCACTTGGTATTTCAACTCGGACAACGCCACCTGATACTGCGGGTTGCTCTTCAGAAACGATTGATAGCTCCCGAGGTTCACCGTCGCTGTGTGCGTCGGGAGGTAGCCGGTCTCCATGGACCATGTTGCGTCCTGTGCCGGAGAGGTCCACCACTCCATGAACGTCCACGCTGCCTGCTGTTGTTGCTTTGGAATTCCGCTCATTATCGCGATGTCGCCCCCACCAGGCGGAACAGCCAACTTGTGGCCTTGGTAGGTCGGCAGAATGGCTGTACCCCACTGGAACTTGTGGTTGATTTCGGACGCAATCTCGCCAGCTGAGCCGATAGAATCAATGTCCATCGCTACTTTCCCGTGCGCAAAGTCCGAGATCATCAAATCCCAGTAATTCGGCCCGGACTCAACCATCGCGTCGCCCGATTGCACAAGCTTCGATTCCGCTTCCAAAATGCCGAGCGCATTCGGCTGGCCAAATGTCGCAGATTGTCCATCCGAAGAGAGAATGGTGCCCCCACTCGACATCACTTCGTATTCCCACGGCCACCAGTCTACCAGCGGTTCAAACCCGTACACCTTGCTGGTCCCGCTGCCGTGCGTCAGCTGACGGGCGTCCTGCGTCAACTGCGTCCAAGTGGCCGGCGGAGATGAAATGCCCGCACTCGCGAACAGGGCCTTGTTGTAATAGAAGACCGGTACGCTGCGATTGAACGGGAGCCCGTAGTAGTGGCCCTGGAATTGGGTCGATGCGAGCATCCCTTGCAAGAAGTCTGTGGGCTTGTCCGATGCGCTTTGGTTCATCAACGAGGTGATGTCGGCAAGCTTCCCGGCGCTTGAAAACAGTGGCATGGAGTGAACCTCGATTTGCGCAATATCGGGCGGATCGCCCGCTTTTAGCGCCGCGAGTAGCTTCTGTTGCTCGGCCCCGCCGCCCGAATAGCTTCCTTGATACGTTGCAACGACGTGAATCCCAGGATGTGTACGGTTGAACTGTTGCACCATCTGCTGAATTTGTTGGCTCAATTGTCCGCCAATCCCGTACCAGAAGGTGACGGTCACTGGCTTGTTGGATCCCGAGACTGTGTTCCCGGTCGACTGTGAACCGGAGCTTTGCGTTGAGGATGCGCCACACCCGGCCAGAACGGCCGACAGCATCGCGCCAATCGATATGGACACCATCATGCGACGATTCATGTTACCCACCCCTCTAGCATGTCATCTCAAATCTATGTGAACGGTGAGCGTGACGCTCACCCCTTGTTGGAGAGACTGGCGACCCCCTGGACAAAGTATCGTTGTCCGACCAAAAACAGCAGCAGCACTGGGACAACCGAGAACACGTCGGCTGCCATCATGAGATTCCACTGTAGTCCTTGACCAGCGTCCTGGCTCAAAAAGTAGGAGAGCGCCACAGGGATGACTCGCATGTTGGTTGAATTGGTTGCAATCAGTGGCCAGAACAGCGCGTTATAGTGGTAAACAAAGTTCAGCAACAGAAGTGTCGTCAGCGCTGGTTTCGCGTTCGGCAGTACGATTTTCCAAAGGATGTAGAACTCGTTCGCACCATCCACCCTGGCGGCGCGAACCATTTCCTTTGGAATCGCTGAAAACGCCTGCCGCAACAGAAACACCCCGAACGCAGAACCCACAAACGGCAAGATCAATGCGCCATAGGTGTTGATGAGGTGGACGACACTCAGCAGGTTGTAGATGGGGATAAAGGTCGCTTGCATCGGCACCATCATGCCAATCAGCATCACGAAAAACACCGCCTGTTTGAACCGATACTCCACGAACACTAGAGAATAGGCCGCCAAGGCGGAGGTGACCAACTGGCACGCGACGATGGCCGCGTTGGAAGCGAAACTATTGAAGAAGAAAATGGCAAACGGCTCCGCGCGCCATGCTTGAGCAAAGTTGGACCACTCCAGTCGGGAGGGAAAAAACTGTAATGAAGGACTGAAGATGTCTCCATTGGTTGAAACGGCACTGCGCAGCATCCAGTAGAGTGGAATGAGGCAGAGCCCACAAGCCACCATCAGGATGAGATGCCCCGCCATCCGGCGAACTCGCACGCGTTGCATCAGAATTCATCCACCACCCATCGTCGACCCAGCGACATCTGCAGGAACGACAGCAGGGCCAGAATCACCAGGAGCACAACCGAGGCTGCAGCCGCCGGGCCGATATCCACCATTTGAAACCCTTTGTTAAAGAGGTAGTACGTGAGCGTTGACGTGGCATTGTCTGGCCCCCCGCCCGTCATCACGTACACTTGGTCGAACGTCTGAAACGACTGAATCAGACAAACGACGATGGCGAAAAACACATTTGGCGAGATGCACGGCAGCGTCACGTGCCAAAGCGTTCGCCATCGGCTGCCCCCATCTACGCGACACGCATCCAGCAGCGATTCGGGGACATTCTGCAGGCCCGCTAAGAAGATCAACATGTAGTACCCCACATATTGCCAGACCGATACCATCAGAACCGACCACAGGGCATCATGGCTCGACCCAAGCCAGTCAATCGGTTGCAGACCGAATTGCTCCAGCACCCTGTTCAGCAAGCCATCGTGCGTGTTCAGCAGCAATGTGAACACCAGGCCCGATGCGGTGAGCGGAATCACGTAGGAACTGAATAAAATGGAACGGTAAATCACGGTCCCACGGAGTTTCATGTTGAGTAGAACAGCGAAGAAGAAGCCCAGTGGGAGCGAGAACACAAACATGCCGATGGCGAGCAACAGACTGTTGGACACAGACTCGCGGAACACGGAAGAATTCCACAAGTAGACATAGTTTCGGAAACCAACCTCCACCGGCCTCGGGCTCAACAGATTCCACCGGTATGTGCTCAACACGGCCACGTAGACCAGTGGGCCGATAACGAACACGGCAACAAACACCAGATACGGTGCAATCATGAGCCAGCCGAGGGATTTTTCACGCCACCGAGTGATGATCTAGCACCTCCTCAACCTCCCGCACGCATCCACGAACTTCACCGCGCAGGCTGCTGTCAACCATGGGACTCTAGCCCTACGCCATCTGGACCAGCATCTGCTCGAACGCCTCCATGGGCCACACCTGGACGACGGGGTCGACATGCGCCGCGGCCGGCGTACAAAGTGTCGCTTGATAGCCCGCATCCACCCAACAGGACGTGAAACGCCACGGACTTCGGGACACAGCGTCCACCAAGGGCGAATCTTCCCTCGGGCCAATAGCCACACAGAACGACGAGAAAGGTTCAGCCAATCCCCGCCCCAACGCTTTCACGTAACTTTCCTTGCGTGTCCAAATCGCGTAGAATCGCTCCAACTGCTGCGCGGCACCGTCTTGCCCAGCGATGTCCTCTTGCTCCGCGGGATGCAGGTAGCGGTGAACGGTCCGGTGGTCAAACGGCTGCATGTACTGAATGTCCACCCCGACCTCGACGGTACCGACGGCGCACAAGATCCACTCATGGGAGTGCGAGACGTTGTAATGCACGTGGGAAATCCCGCGAAGCGAGGGTTTCCCGTATTCGTTTCGTTCGAATGCCAGTTGTCGGTTCGTCACATTCAGGTGTCTCCCGAGCACGGCCCGCACGAACAGGTCAGCAACCAGAACCTGTCGGCGTGTCATCGGATGCATGCATCGGGACACCCGCTTCTGTTTGTCTTCCGAAAGGAATTCGAGGAACGCACGCTGCAGTCTATCCGCTTCCTCCGGACGCCATTTCACAGCAACGAGATTCACCATGGCCAGGTTCTCCCAGGGCGTGGCCCACCGCGCCCGCCTGTCCCATCGCTCATAAGGGGCGGGGCTGAAACGCGAACACGTTGTTCGGCACGCGAACGCCAGCGCTTCGCAGGTGCTGTGCCCGCGTGGCCACTGCGGCTCCTTCCAGCAGGTTCAGCGCCATCTGAACGACCGATCTCTGTTGCACACTTTGTAGAAAGGTGCCTCTCACCCATTCGTTGAACGCCCCCATGGCCGGTCCGCACCAAATCTGATAGTCCGTCTGCCTATCCCGCTGCCCGCGTATCGCCCACTTGCTCGCGTTCCCTAAATACCATCGAAACACCAGTGCCATCTTGTGTTTGGGGTCTGCCTCTGCCTTTCGCAGTTGCGACTCGTCACGCAGAGCAAAGAATGATCGAGTGCCATCCCAGATTTCATCCAATGTCGCCCGAAAGATCTCCTTTTCTAGCCGAGACCGAACCGCGATGGGAATGTCCGTCAGACTTCCGTACGAGCGGTACAGTTCGTACAGTTGCGTCGCCCTTGACGCGAACAGGGTTCCTCTCTTTAACACCTGGACCTTCGAGCCGAGTTCAAACATGTCCGCGGCCGGCGCCGTGGCGACGTCCGTTGCACTGGCCTCCGCTAGCATCTGCTTGACGACTTCGGATGCACCGGACTCCACCGAACACTGGTTGATCGATCCGGTCAAGACGTACGCCGCTCCAGCAGCAAAGGCTGCGGCAGCACTTTCCGGCGTACCAATCCCTCCAGCAGCGCCGACACGCACCGGACACGCGTAGTGGAATTGTCCACAGATCTGGTCGCGCACGCGCAAGATCTCCGGCAGGAGCACGAGCAGTGGCCGCCCGTCCGTATGTCCGCCGGAATCCGCTTCGACCGTGATATCTTCCGCAACCGGGAGGTTCGCAGCCAACTCGGCCTCCTCCGCGGTCAGTTGACCCATCTGAACCAGTCCGTCGAGTATCTCCCGTGGAGGGGGCGACAAAAACTGCCTCGCGACCTCGGAGCGGGAGATTTTGGCGAAGACGTGGTGCGGCCGAACAATCTGGCCATCGGAAGTCCGCCGGAGACCCGCGAACGCAAAGCGAACCACGGCCGGGGTGAGTCGCAAGAACGCGGACGCAGATACGCGGGTGACGCCAGAGCGGAGGTACAAATCGACCAAAGCACCCTCCAATGCAGGGTCGTAGGGCGAATGAATCAGGTTGACCCCCCACGGACGTCCCGTTGCGCCGAGAACCCCTCCTATCTCCTGTACCGCCCGCTCGACCGCCTCCACGGCGAGTCCACCCGCTCCGAAGAACCCCATCATGCCGGCGTTCGCCATGGCGATGACCATCCGGCTGGTGGCAATCCCGTTTGCCATTTCGCCGGCAAGGTACGGGAACCGCAAGTGGTGTGCCTCTAGGAATGACCGGTCCCCAAGCCACTCGGGATGGCACGGAGGGACCGTGGCCACCCAATCCAGTTGGCCACGCCCGCTTTGATCGACGCCGTTTCGCCAGTCCGAGGCCGTGACCACCCACACCGTGTTCGTTCGCCCATCTGTCACGATGTGCAGAGGCTCGCGAATCTGCTCGACGGCGAACTTCAGGTAACTCAATTGAAAGATGTCGACTGCGGCCGCTTTCATGCCTGTGAGACCCCTCCCTGGGTGGTGGAATGATACGGCCTCCCTAGCTCCCGAACTCCACTCGGGGCCCACTGGGGCCGTACAACAACTGCGCGACCTCGCCCAACCAGCGTCCGTGCGCATCGCTGTCAACTCGCAATACGCCATCGCGCAGACCCTTCAGGATTTGTACGGTGTCAGGTCCCGGGTGCCGCAACGCCGACAGGCCGGCAACCAGCAGCGCATACGCCGGGTCCATGTTCCATTTGCCGACCAATTGGGCGACTTCGGAAGCCAGGCCTTTGTTGCCGCGGTTCAACCCACCCTGCCTGGAAACCGCGCCGGTTTGGTTAATGGCATCCAGAATCAACATCTTGCGGTCCCGCAGATACCGGCCCTGAAGTTGCTGTGGGTCAATCGGCGAACCAAAGAACACGTCTTGCGGTGCCAAACCAGCGGGCACATCCAGCAAATCCTTCACCGGCCGCACAGGCAAACCGCCGCCAAACCACACGGGCACGATGGGCAGTTGTTCGTTCATCGCGAAGTCGACCAGTCCAGCGCTGATGTTGCGGACGATGTCCCTGGCGCTGTACATCCGCGCGCCTTCCACGTGAATCAGCACGGAATGCCCCGTTGTGCGAACCTTGCTTCCGAGTTCTTCAAGCAACGGGAGGAGCGAGAGGCCATCCTGTTGTTGGAAGTACACCAGGAGTTCCGAAAGCCGGACGGAGGGATGCGCCATCGCTTCAACCAGTTGGCCGACCCACGAGTCCCGGTGCTCCGCCTTGGACACGGCCATGACGGGCGTACGGTGCAGCGCCGAGGCCAGATAGAGAAACCACGTCGATTCAATGGCCGTCTGATGATTCGCCATGAAGATGACCGGCTTGCCCTTCAGGTTCGCCAACCCTGCAGGGTCGAGAACCCGGACTCGCCGCGTCAAAACCTCCACCAACCCCGTCATAAGGTCATCCACCAGCCATCCGTCGGGAGCCCCGGCGTACGCTTGCCAGAACCCGACCAGGCGGGCCACGTCCCGTGCCGGCGGTCGCCTGTCGGAGACCTGTATCTCGCGCCCCTTCGCCGACGTTGCGAGCGAATAGCGTACGAGTGGGTTCCCCTCTGACCAGGCGCAGGAACCATCGTCTGACACGGTCACAAATCGCGGATGGACCCGTTCCCGTCGCGCCACGTGTTCCTTGACCGCGACGTTCAGGCCCAACGCAGGCAACGCTCCGCTCGTCGCATAGACCGAAGCCACCGTTCCTGGAAACCAGTCGAAGCTCTTGATATCCGCGAGTTGGACGCGAGTCATCATACCGTCCCATGTCGACAAGCTGACATTCGGGACGTGCACTTGGTCCCGCAAAAACTTTCGCAGGTCGGCCAGATCTACTTGCGCCAGCGCACCTTTGGGAAACAGCACGCCGACCAAGCGCATCTCGAGAATCTCCCTGTCCCCTTGGTACATCCGAACTCGGAAGGCCGGGAATTTCTTTCCGTCCCAGAACCCATCGGGTCGCAGCTCGCAAGACACGCTCCCCGCGTCCGGAATCGGGCGGTGGATGCGCGCCCACTCGATGGCTTTGGGAAAGACCACGTACTCCTCCGAGAGCTCCGGGAACGCTAGGTTCAGTCGATGGTTGGGAATCCCGTGCGTCACCCCGTCCAGCAGGAGCTGATTCAGGCAGCCCTTCGGGACCGACCGGATGGACGCGTCGAGCGTATAGTCGGCGCCGTTCGTCCCGTACGTGATCTGCTGCACCACCTGAAACGTCGGACCGTGCATCATCCGCCCTGTCTGATACGGGTCCCCGTCGTCACACGGGTCTATCAAACGCTCAAGGGGCGAACAGGGAGCCGTGTGCGGATAAGCTGGCCCCAAGTGAACCCGGCCTTGTGCAATCGGTTCATACCGAGAAAGTGATTCGGTCAAGGCGTCCCGCCAACAGAGCAACGTCACATCGAACACATCGGGGTTGCTCGGGTCCGCCGCCACTTCCGTCCGCAACTTGCGCGGTTTGTCGCACACCAGCCAGTTGTTCACCTGAACCTGCTCCAAACCGATGACCACCGCATTGGGGCGTTTCGCCAGGGCGGCCGCTGCCAGGCGGTCTACCATGAACATGAACGGCAGCGCCGGTGCGGTATAGGTTGGACAGTGGTCGTTCAGCCACGTTTGTACGGCCGGACTGATGACCTCTTCGCCGGCATCCGCCGCAGCGACCGATGATTCCCCTAATTCATCCGCTCGGTTGCTGAGTCGGATACCGAGATTGCGGACACGGTAAATCTTTTTCCCGTCCACCCACAGCGTGCCGTCGGCCATCACCTTCACGCCCGACGCCGAACGTTCAATGGACGACACATCCAAATCAACGGTGATTTGACCGTTTGTCGGCAGAACTTGGCCGCGGTAGGTCCATTCACAAGACTGGTTCGGAACATGGGTAAAAACAAAATCTGCGATGCCCTCCTGAAGAGATTCCTGGAGGCTGAAACATTTCAACAACTGAATCATCGCTTCAATTCCGAGTGACCCGGGTTGGACCGGATCGGTGTAGAAATGGGCCTTGAAGAACCACTCACTTGCCCGGACCTGTTTCTCGCCGCGGATTCTGCCGAGTCCGAACCGACCACCTCCCGGCCAGTAGCCACTCACTCGGTCCAGCATCGACAGATTGGATTGCAAGAGCGACCGGATTTCCGACCATTCTTGACCCGACGTCTGAAAGGGCGACGGTTCCGTCAGACGATCTCGCTCGTCGTCCGTCGTCTGCAACCCAACTTGCCGGGCTAGATCTTGGCGCGTGAAATATCCAAAGGTAGCCTTGGCGCGAAAGACCACTTCGCCGCGCACCGTGCAGGTGATGTCGTAGGTCCCAATCCACGTGTCCATGAATCTCGATTCCGACACCAAGGATGCCTCGGTGCGGATGGTGCCGACGTCCGGACGGAGCGTCCGGTACTGCACGCTTGAACCGTCCAAATTCCGAAACCAGCGATCTTTGTCCGACTCCAGCGGGATACCCGCGTACAGAGCCAACCACCCGCAGGGCTGCAACGCCGTCTCGAGTAGGATACAAAACGGCATGGTCCCGCCATTGGCGGCAAAATACCACGCGTCCGGTGGAACGTCGTATTCTGCCACCACCTTGAGTTTCCGGTCCGTCTCTCCCGGGTTTGGCACTTCGACATCGCAAACCCGCGACAGGCACTGGTACGCGGGACCTGGGAGACGAGAGAACTGGCGTTCCGCGTCAAAGGCCTGATAACGGGAGCCGAGCGCACGCGACGGCCGGCCGAGCGAAAACTCCGCCATGGCCCGACGATTGAACACGATTTCGCCGTCCGAGAACGCCGGGACAGGGTCCTCGATGTTCATCAGCTCTGGGTGGTCTTGCAGAGGCCAGTCTGGCACAAGGGCCGCAATAAACCCCTCACCCCGCCACGTATGTGTCCCGTCCGTCACCCGTGCGTTCGCACGGACACTGCAGTCCGCTGGGTGGATGCGCATCTCTATCGCGGCAACCGGATGGTCTCGCAGCCACGTTAGGCTCCCCTGCGTCGCATGGAACCCGGACGTCTGTTCAAAGCGCCAGCCATCGTGATTCAGGGTCTGACCGGTCTGTATCATGTACGCGGCAAGCGCCTGCAAACTGGCCGTTTGCACCGCCTCCAGCAGGGCGCGCTCTGCGCCGGGCCCTGCGTTGAACAGTCGTTCAAAATCACAGGCCGCATGTAGGACGACGCCGCCTGGGCTCGTCCCATTCACTGCCCGCTGAATGGTCAATCCATCGAGCCACATGGTATCCGCCTGGGGGAGGCGCGGTGTCCGGACGTGCGCGTCGCAGACCGTGAAATCCGCCCCGAGGCACTCCGCGACCCGGCCGGCCGCAAGCAAATCGAGCTGACCTTTCGACAGCACCACGGTTTCGACGACGTCTGTCGTGTCGACGATGTCCGGTCCCATCTGGCTGAGAGTGCCCACCAGAAGACCCTGGTTGTCCATGTATCTCTGATACAACGAGACGGACGCGTGCAGGTACTGTTGGTGAGTCTCCGATACGTCTTGATACCAACGCCGCCAGTAGTCGCGCAGCGCTGGACCCGCCTCGGAGTGAGTGTTGATTCGTGCCTTCAACTGGATTTCACCTCCATGCGGCCCATGTCCGCAGATGCCCGGTCGCCCATCGCTTGTACGACCACTTCCGGGTGACCGTCCCCGCACAGAAGTTCCTCTACAAAGGCGCGCGCACCCGTTTGGATGTCGATGAGGCCCACGCCAAGGCGCGTCAAATGGGACTTCAGTGCACCATCCACCATGCCGCCGTCCCACGGCCCCCAGGCAATCGAACGGACGACGCACGAAGCGCCTCGCCGGGCCTGTTCCTGTCTCGCGACTTTGTTCAGCACTTCATTCGCCATAGCGTAATCGCTCTGACCTTGGTTCCCGTATCGTGCGGCAACCGACGAGAACAGGCAGATGAGCCGAATGGGGTCATCCTTGGTGGCTTCGAGAAAGACTTGAGCCGGGCGCACCTTCGTTTCAAAGACGCGTCGGAACTGCTCCACGGACTTGTCCGAGATGAGCGCGTCCTCAATCACGCCCGCTCCATGAATCAGGCCCGCGATGGGCCCAAACTGTCGTCGGGTCCACTGAATGGCCGTGTGCAGAGCCTGGGAATCACGGACGTCCACGGACTGGTAAGCGACTTTTGCACCGGCTTGCGACAAGCGGTGCAAGGTTTGTCGAACGTCGCGCTCCGCCAGGATGTCCTTGGCCCGCTGGGATAACGCCGCGGGGACGGGACGTCTGCCTGCTTCCCGCTCCGCTCGCCAAATCCACTCCATGACTTGCGAGTGGTCCAAAGCGTCGAGTTCCGGGTGCCATTCCGGGCGCAGACGTGTCCGGCCGAAGATCACGAACTGAGGTTGCACTTCCTTCGCCAATTCCTCCAAGCAACGGCCGGTGACGCCGCGAGCCCCCCCTGTGACGACCACCACCGCCCCCGGGTCGAGCAGCGTTGCCGCGCGGTTGCGATTTGCGTAGCTGAGCGGGCGCGGCTCCACAACCGGCGTCACGCGAACGTCCCCCGGTTGCAACCCGACTTCCAACGTCGCGCCACCCTGGGATATCTCCTCGAAAATACGTCGCGCAACGTCTTCCACGCGCTGACCCGTCATGGCGATGTCCAAGGCTTTGACCTGCACACCCGGCCACTCCCGCGCCACCGTCTTGGCCAGACTGGCGATACCGGCCGACCACGCGCGCGCACCGCCGCGACCCGAAGCGCCAAAGTCGCCGTCCGTCGACTGAACCAGGACGAGTCGGCCATCCGCTCGAAATTCGGTCGACAGCCCCTGACACAGGAGAAACGCCTCCTCATTGCACCCAATCGCCGATTCCACACGGTCCAGGTCGCGGAGGGCTGCGAGGTGAATGACCAGCTTGGCGTCGTCCGGAACCTGACGGACAACCGACGCGGGGTAGCCGGCGTCCCGCAACCGTCGAACCAGCGCCTGAGCCACGCCGCGGCCGTCATCGGTTACGGCCACCCGGTGATGCCGCGGAAAGCCGTCGAGGATGGACGTCCCGCCGGGCCGCACCGGCACCAGGGTCACGACCCCTCTATCGAGGGTCGGCTGGGGCGCAGCGGTGCCCGGCTGTTCAGCCGGCCGAAGCGCCGGCCCATTCGGACGGATGCGGGGATACGGCTTCCCGACGTTCGATCCGTTCAACATCACCACGGCACCCCTGGCCGCTTCGCCCTTTGCAGGTGCCTGCGCTCGGATTTCCTGGAACTCCTGCCACATTGCAGAGAAATCCATCGGGAGGCCCGCGACGGCCAACTGTGCCAACCCGTTCCAGAAACCGTTCAACCGCTGGCCGCGCTTATCGAGACTCACGACCACGGCGCTGCGCTCAACCAAGCATTGTGTGGTGAGCCCTGCCAGGGTAGATCCCGGTCCCACTTCGATGAAGGTGCGCACACCCTGGTCGTACATCGCGTCGATTTGAGCTTGAAACAGGACCGGCTTCGCCAGTTGTTGCGCTATCTGACGCTTGATTTGAGCGACCGTTGCGGGATACGGTCTGGCATACGTGTTCGAAATGACCGGTATGGTGGGACGCGACACCTTCATCTTCGAAAGCGTCTCCGCAAGGTCGTCTGCTGCTGCCGCGACCAGCGGCGAGTGAAACGCCGTGGATACGTTGAGGCGAGTAGAGCGAATGCCCGCTTTGGTCAGACGCCGTTCCAACTCGAGCATGTCGTCCAGAGGCCCGCCGACGACCACCTGTTCCGGCGCGTTGCGGTTCGCCACGACAACCGGCAGGTCGCGCATCAGGTCCGCAAACGCGGATTCCCGCGCAAACACGCTGAACATGGCGCCTGGAGTGTCAGATGCCGCAGCCATCCGTTCCCCCCGGTGCCGTGCAAGCGCAATCAGGGTTCGCGCATCCATCGCACCCGCGGCGTGAAGTGCGGTCAATTCGCCAAAGCTGTGGCCCGCCACGCAGTCCGGCTGAATGTTCAAGGACCGGAGCACCGCCAACCCCGCCATACTCGCCGCCGCGATACACGGTTGCGCCCACTCCGTCCGCGTCAACCGCTCCTGCTGCGCCCGGCGCCCCTCCGCGGTGAACACCGGCTGCGGAAACACCACGTCGTGGACCCGAAGCCCCTCCTCAATCTCCACCTCTGCGACCTCATCCCACACCGCCCGCGCCGCCTCAAACGTCATCGCCAAGTCGGCGCCCATCCCGATATACTGGCTCCCCTGCCCCGGAAACAGGAACGCCACCTTCCCCGGCTCCCTGCCCACCGCGTAATGCAGCCGGTTCATCTGGCGGATGCTCCGCTCTGGTTCGGCCTGGATGTGCGAAATCGCGTGCTGCAAGCGCTCCCCGAGCTCGGCTTCATCGGCCGCCAGCACAGCGAGGCGCGCCGGCTTGGCATGGTCCCACGCTAGCTGCGTCTGTCTCGCCAACTCGACGAGTGTCGCCCCCGCCGCAAGGTCTGCCAGTAGTCCCTGACTCCGTTCCACCACCTCGCCCGCGCTCGCCCCGCTCACCAGTACCAGTTCCACCCCGCTCGTCCGCAGCTTCCCAGGACGCTTGGGACCCTGGTACTCCTCCAAGGTCACGTGGTAGTTGCTGCCCCCAAATCCAAACGAACTCACCGATGCGCGCCGCGGTTGGCCCTTCGCGCGAATCCACGGCCTCGCCTCCGTGTTCAGGTAAAACGCACTCTCCTCCAGCTTCAGCTCCGGGTTCGGGCGCTCCACCTTTATCGTCGGCGGCAAGACTTTGTGGTGCAGCGCCATCACGGCCTTGAACAACCCGGCCGCCCCTGCTGCCGCCTTGGTATGCCCAATCTGCGACTTCACCGACCCCAACGCACACCACGCCTGCGAAGGCGCGCCGTCCGCCTCGAACACTTCCCGCAACGCTTCGACTTCCGCCGCATCCCCGGCAGCCGTCGCCGTCCCATGCCCCTCGACCAACTCCACCGTACGCGGGGCGTATCCGGCCATCTCGTACGCCCGGCGCAGCGCCTTCGCCTGCCCCTTGGCATGGGGGGCATACACACTCTTCGCCCGGCCGTCGGAAGACGACCCGATGCCCCGAATCACCGCGTAGATGGCGTTGCCGTCCCGCTCGGCGTCCGCCAACCGCTTGAGGGCCAACACCCCGACCCCTTCGCCGAGGATGGTCCCGTCCGCCTGGTCGGAAAACGGTCGGCTGTCTCCGGTGGGGGACAGAGCCGGCGTCTTCGTGAAGCACGTGAACGTGAAGATAGTGTTCAGCGCATCCACGCCGCCGGTGAGCATCAGGTCTGCGGAGCCGCTCTCGAGCGCGCGCACCGCCATCTCCACCGCGGCCAGCGAACTCGCGCAGGCCGCGTCCACCGTGAAATTCTCGCCACCGAGGTTGAGGCGGTTCGCGATTCTTCCCGCCACCACGTTGCTCAGCAACCCCGGAAACGTGCTCTCACTCCACGGGGTGAACCGGGCTTCCATCGCATCGCAAATCGCGCGTACGCGCGCTTCCGTAAACCCGCGCTGACGCAGGACCCGCTGCCAGATGGGCCGGCCAATCCGCCCGACCATGTCGGAGGCAAGTTGGGTCCCGGAAGCGACGCCGAGTATCACGCCGACCCTGTCGAGTTCCGGGAATTCCTGTGCAGCAACGTCCTCCCCCAAGGCTTCGCTCAGGACCTGTTTGGCGAGTAGCAGCGCGAGCAGTTGCGTCGTGTCGGTGTGACGAAGGACGTTCGGCGGCATCCCGAATTCCAGCGTGGAAAATGGTACGGACGGTATGAACCCGCCCCGGCGGCCATACGTTTTGTCCTCTGTGCCTGGATTGGCATCGTAATAATCGTCCAACAACCAGTGGGAGGGCGGAACATCCGTGATACAGTCGCGGCCCGCCAGGATGTCCCGCCAGAACCCAGTTCGGTTGGTGGAACCAGGAAACAGGGTCTCATACCCGACAACCGCAATCGCCATACGTTGCGCGGACACCATCGCCCCTCCTCTCCGCTCTGATAACGGACCGACTCATCGTCCGTCGGCCCCAGCGGCTGTCGTTTCGGCCTGCTGAACGTACGCAATCACCTGTCGAAGCGTGCCGAGGGTGGCCAGCTCGCTCAACGAAATCTCCGGCAACGTCGGCACCCGGTCTTGAACCGCCGATAGAATCTCCACGCGTTTGATGGAGTCAATCCCGAGGTCCCCTTCCATGTCCATGTCAAGTTCCAGGATGTCTCGCGGATACCCCGTCTTCTCCGCGACGATATCGAGAAACACGGCCGCAATGTCGGCAGACGGACTTTGCGGGCTCACACTCGTCTCGTGCGCTCCGTTTATCTGGCTGACTTCTACTGGCGGGTTTGCCGCGGTGGCCTGGTGCTCGACCGAAGGCCACACATCTGCACTCCGCGCCGTCTCGGCCACCTCCAACGCAGGCGCCGCCTCCTTTGCGTTCGATTCCTGCCAGGTGGGGCCCCGGTCATCCAAGCGCGGGACCGGGAACGATGGAACGGGGAGCGACGGGGCGGCCATCGCAACTGCTGGAACGGCAGACCGCTCCGGTTCGAGGACGATATCGGTCTGCGTGTTGGCCGCTTGACGGATGGCGAGGTCGCATAGCCGCAAATACGTTTCGTGTACCTCGGCCATCGTCTTTTGATAGGAAATGTGCGCTTCCGTCATATGCCGCTGCAGTTCCTGCAGGATGAGAAGTCTGTCGCTCATCGAGGCGTTCAGCTGATTCACGGTTTGTCCTCCTTCTTCCAATGCGAGATGTTGCAAGGTATCAACCTGTGGTTGGGAGACCTCTGGGACGCGAAACGGCACGGACTCGCGAGAGCCGACCAGCTGAGTAGGCACTTTCGGTTCCGGTGGCCCACTTCGAGCATCGCGCTCGGTGGACGGCTCTGGCGTCGTCGTTGCATCTGGTTCTTCCAGAAACGCGGCGGGATAAGGGCGGCCACTATTGGCGCCAGAGATCATCACGCGCGGGCCATTCGAGCTGTTGAGAGACGTAGATGAGGTCGTCCCTTCCGGGTCACCGAACTCACTCCATATGCCCGCAAGGCGCAACGGTACGCCGGCAACCGCTAACTGGGCCAGCGCATTCCACAGACCCGTGAGCCCCCGGGAGCCGTTGCGGTCCAGGCTGGCGACGGTGGCCTCCTTGCCGTCCAGACACTGTTCCGTGATGCCGGCGAGCACAGACCCAGGACCGACTTCGATAAACGTTCGCACACCGTCGCGGTACATCGCAGCAACCTGTTGCGCGTACCGCACCGGACGGGCTGCGACCTGCACGTATTGATTCAGCACCGCTTCGCTGGTCTCCGCCGTATACTTCTCGCCCGTTAGGCAGGAGTACACGTCCACCCTCGGCATGCGGGCCGTATACGCCCGGAGCATTTCGCGAAATGGCGGCACAATCGGTTCCGCTGCTGGGGAGTGGAACGCGACGTCGACCGGAATGGACTGGAGCCGTGTTTTGGCCGGCAGCCGCTCCTTCAATTGTTCGATTTGTTGCGGCTGGCCGGTGATGACGCACTGCTTCCGAGAGTTGTAGTTCGCAACGGCGACCCCGCACGCTTCAAACAGCGGGCTCAATTCGTCCACATCGGCCCGGCTGAAGACGGCGGCCATCGCGCCAGGAGCGGTATCCTTCGCGAGCCGGGCCACACCGCGACAAATCTGAATGGTGGAGGCGATATCCCACACCCCCGCTGCATACAGGCTGGTGGTTTCCCCGAAGCTGTGGCCCGCCACGCAGTCGGGCTGAATGTTCAAGGACCGGAGAACTGCCAAGCCCGCCATACTCGCCACCGCGATACACGGCTGCGCCCACTCCGTCCGCGTCAACCGCTCCTGCTGCGCCCGGCGCGCCGCCTCGATGAACACCGGCTGTGGAAACACCACGTCGTGAACCCGAAGCCCATCCTCAATCTCCACCTCTGCAGCCTCATCCCACACCGCCCGCGCCGCCTCAAACGTCATCGCCAAGTCGGCGCCCATCCCGATATACTGGCTCCCCTGCCCCGGAAACAGGAACGCCACCTTCCCCGGCTCCCTGCCCACCGCGTAATGCAGCCGGTTCATCTGGCGGATGCTCCGCTCTGGTTCGGCCTGGATGTGCGAAATCGCGTGCTGCAAGCGCTCCCCGAGCTCGGCTTCATCGGCCGCCAGCACAGCGAGGCGCGCCGGCTTGGCATGGTCCCACGCTAGCTGCGTCTGTCTCGCCAACTCGACGAGTGTCGCCCCCGCCGCAAGGTCTGCCAGTAGTCCCTGACTCCGTTCCACCACCTCGCCCGCGCTCGCCCCGCTCACCAGTACCAGTTCCACCCCGCTCGTCCGCAGCTTCCCAGGACGCTTGGGACCCTGGTACTCCTCCAAGGTCACGTGGTAGTTGCTGCCCCCAAATCCAAACGAACTCACCGATGCGCGCCGCGGTTGGCCCTTCGCGCGAATCCACGGCCTCGCCTCCGTGTTCAGGTAAAACGCACTCTCCTCCAGCTTCAGCTCCGGGTTCGGGCGCTCCACCTTTATCGTCGGCGGCAAGACTTTGTGGTGCAGCGCCATCACGGCCTTGAACAACCCGGCCGCCCCTGCTGCCGCCTTGGTATGCCCAATCTGCGACTTCACCGACCCCAACGCACACCACGCCTGCGAAGGCGCGCCGTCCGCCTCGAACACTTCCCGCAACGCTTCGACTTCCGCCGCATCCCCGGCAGCCGTCGCCGTCCCATGCCCCTCGACCAACTCCACCGTACGCGGGGCGTATCCGGCCATCTCGTACGCCCGGCGCAGCGCCTTCGCCTGCCCCTTGGCATGGGGGGCATACACACTCTTCGCCCGGCCGTCGGAAGACGACCCGATGCCCCGAATCACCGCGTAGATGGCGTTGCCGTCCCGCTCGGCGTCCGCCAACCGCTTGAGGGCCAACACCCCGACCCCTTCGCCGAGGATGGTCCCGTCCGCCTGGTCGGAAAACGGTCGGCTGTCTCCGGTGGGGGACAGAGCCGGCGTCTTCGTGAAGCACGTGAACGTGAAGATAGTGTTCAGCGCATCCACGCCGCCGGTGAGCATCAGGTCTGCGGAGCCGCTCTCGAGCGCGCGCACCGCCATCTCCACCGCGGCCAGCGAACTCGCGCAGGCCGCGTCCACCGTGAAATTCTCGCCGCCGAGGTTGAGGCGGTTCGCAATCCTCCCCGCCACCACGTTGCTCAGCAACCCCGGAAACGTGCTCTCACTCCACGGCGCATAGCAATCGGCAATGGCGTCGCAGATCTCTTCAATCTCATCGTCGGGAATGGCGCAGGCCCGCAAGGCATCCGCCCACAGCGGCCGCTGAAGGCGACTCGACATCTCTGTGAACAATTCGGTCGCGCCAATGGACCCGAGAATCACACCAATCCGATCTCGGTCGACCTCCACACTCGCCCCCCTCGTCGCTTCATCGAATGCCCGTTTGGCCACCAGCAACGCCAGCAACTGCGCCGTGTCGGTGTGCGGGATGGCACTGGGCGGGATGCCGAAATCGAGAACCGGAAACTCCACCGGCGACAAAAACGCCCCGCGCTTCGCGTACGTTTTATCTTGCGTGCCGGGATTGGGATCGAAATAGTCGTCCACTAACCAATGGGACGGAGGGACCTCCGTAACCAAGTCACGCCCCTGGACAATACTCTTCCAAAACCCCGGCGTATCCGGAGAGCCGGGAAAGAGCGCGGAAAATCCGACGACGGCAATCGGGACGTGTGGAAACTCAGACAAGCGTATCACTCCCTTCAGTCTGTGCAGGGCGCGCGTTCCACTGCCCTGGCCCCACCGAGTCGCGGCCGGTACGGTGGAGACCCAGTAGGGCCAGCGCCACCAAAGCCACCAGCACGTACAGCGCCATGGTCCCGATGACCATCAGGGTGTAGGAGGCGTGCAGCCATACCGACAGGAGAGAAACCACCAAACCTGTCAGAAAACCAGCGAGGGAAGCCACACTCTGCAGCAGGTTGAACCAGGTCAAGACCTGTTCACTGCCGGCCTGCGAGATGCGGGAACTCGCGTACTGACGTGAAGTCAGCTGGAAGAGACCGTAGGCACATCCAGCCAGGCAGGCCAAGGTCAAGAAGTACCAGTACGCCGGAACCGCTTTGACGAGGAGCATGACGACCGCAAACAGGTACAGCGCGGTCTCAAAGACCCCTGACCGGAGTACGCCCGGAGTCGGCGACGGGTTTGTGTGCGCGCGACGTGTGGAGGTGAAACGGTATACCGCGATGGCGAAGATACCGACCACACTGCTGCAGCCAATCGCGATGCCACCCAGTTGAACGGCGTTGCCAACGCGATAAAACTCTTTCAGGATATAGATGCAGTTGGACGCCATCACCACCGATGAACAGAACATCGCGCAACTGAAGGTGAGAAACAGGACATCCGTTCGCCGCAAATTCGGCCGCCTCCAGTTGCGTTCGCGCCGCCAACCGCCGCCCTGCACGCGGTCGCCTCGCAACGGCCGATAGGTCGTCAGAACGGTGAGCACCAACCCGACGCACAGCACGGTCAGAACAATGGCGTTCACGCGGAATCCCTGAAACAATGCGAAGTAGAATGGCCCGACGGTGATTGCCATCATTTGAGAGACGGTGGCTCGACCCAGATGCTCGTCCAATGCCGCGCCAGACTGAGCGTGAACGTATCGATTGTCCATGACGTTGAACACCAGCTCGACCCCCACGGCGACGACGCACGTCAGCACGAGAAACACCGCGTAGTGCCGGACCGCGAACATAAGAATCCAGCCTGCAGACATGCCGAGCAGCAGGACCAACAGCAGGCTGTTCCGGATTCCTCTCGACGACTTGTCCAGAAATCGGCCAACCCGTGCCGACAACAGCGCACCGGCGATAGCGGACAGGGAAGACGCCGCCAGACACGACATCAGCAGCACGTCCCGGTTACCCGTGGCCCAGCGAAGAAGAAACGCTTGGGGGACGATGTTTTCCAGTCCGTTGAACACGAGCGACCGGGTGAAGTAGACCCAGGCGCTCCGCTTTCCCACCGATGGCGTATCCCGTGAACTGCCTCTGCTCACGGTCCGGTCCCCCCTCATCCGCAGGTCGCTTCGCGTGTCATGGACAACCGATGGGCACCCCTGCCTCGCCGGCTGGCCATTCAGGAGCCTTCCTGTCGCTTCCCGTCGTTTATTCTATTGGCTCCGCGTGTCCCAACCGTCCCACCTTTCGTGCCAGATGTCCCAAATCGACGAACGTCGACAAGGTGGACGAACGGTCGCAAGACGAACCCGGAGGCACGCAAAAAAGCACGCGGGCTATCCGCGTGCCTTCGACCGTCCTCATGCAACTCGACTGATGCCACTCGACGCAGCTCCGTCGCTTCGCGACGGACTCGCAGGTGCACGAACCGCGGCCGAGCCGCGCCGCTACCGGCTGGCCCAGTGCGCGTCGACGGCCAGCTCGCTCGTCACCTTGCCGCCCTGCTCGAGGTACACCGTGCGGCACATATTCATCATCACACAGACGTGCGCCGGCAAAATCCGCACCTTGTCGCCAATCCGCAAGTCAGTCGACCGGTTCGCCTGCACCACCTCGTCGTTGACCACCACCGCCGGGGTGTCGAGGTCCGTCCAGCGCATCAATCGGCCCCCCTCGCGTCTCCCGCCGCCAACGCGACCGCCGCCTCAGCGAATCCACCGCCTGTCGCCGCCCAGCGGACGGCTGCCTGCGCCGTGACCTCCGTCGGGTCCATCACGCAGAGCTCCGGCCCCGACCGCAACACAATCGGGATCTCGGTGCACCCCGCGATGACCGCCTCCGCCCCGGCAGCGAGCAAGGCTTGTCCGGCCGCCTGGAAGGCCGCAGCCCCACGGTCCAAGTCCCCGGCCTTGACCGCGCGAATCCCTTGCATCACCGACGCCTGCAGCGCATCGTCCGGCGTGACGATGTCCACGCCGAAGGTGTGGAAACACGCTTGGTACAGCCCCGTACGGACCGTACCGGTCGACGCGAGCAAGCCGAGCTTTCGGTAACCCGCCCGCACCGCGAACGCGGCCGCCTCCCGCTGCATGTGGAGGATGGGGACCGGGATCGATGCTTGCACCTGGTCATAGAAGTAATGCGCCGTGTTACAGGCCATCACGATGACATCCGCCCCCGCCTGCACGAGCCGGCGGGCGGACGCGACCATGCGCGGGACCGGGTCCGCACCGCCCTCCAGGATAGCCGCTGTCCGGTCGGGAATCTTCGGGTCACAGTCCACAATCACATGCAGGTGCGCCTGGTCGGTCGGCGCGGGGTCGTTCAGGATAATCTTGTGCATCATGTCAACGGTCGCGAGCGGCCCCATGCCGCCGAGCACACCGATTGTCTTCTCCATGGTGTCCACTCCTCGCTGTCGCACGCCTCCTGCGGATGGGTGGAGGCCGCTTACGCCCGCACCGGCGCTGCGGCCCCGGCGATGCCCGGGCGGGTCATCTCGTAGGGATCTAGGATGCAATCTAGCTGCGCCTCCGTCAGGATGTGTTCCTCCACGCACAGCTCCCGCAGCGGCCTGCCCGTCGCCAGCGCCTCCTGCGCCAGCCGCGCCGCCGCCTCGTAGCCGATGTGCGGGCTGAGTGCCGTGACGACCCCAACACTCCGGTCCACGTACGCTTTGCACTGCTCCCGGTTCGGCTCGATGCCCTTCACACAGTACTCGGTGAAAGACCGAAGCACGTTCGTCATGATGGTGATGGATTGGAGCAGGTTGAACACCAACACGGGTTCCATCACGTTCAGCTCCAGCTGGCCGGCTTCCGATGCCAGGGTGATGGTGTGGTCGTTGCCAATCACTTGGAATGCGACCTGGTTCACCACCTCCGCCATCACGGGGTTCACTTTCCCCGGCATGATGGAAGACCCCGGCTGGCGAGCCGGCAAGCGAATCTCCGCCAGCCCCGCGCGCGGGCCGGACGCCATCAGGCGCAGGTCGTTCGCGACCTTGGACATGTTGGTCATGCAAATTCGCAGCGCCGCCGAGACCTCCGTGTAAGCGTCCGTGTTCTGCGTCGCGTCGACGAGGTGGCCGGCGCTGCAGAGCGGATAGCCCGTCGTCTCCACCAGCAGCTCAACCACCCGCCGCATGTACACCGGGTCGGCATTGAGCCCTGTGCCCACCGCCGTGGCGCCCATGTTGATTTCGTAGAGCCCCTGTTTCGACCGCTCAATCCGCTCGATATCCCGCTCGAGCACCCGCGCGTACGCCTCGAACTCTTGTCCCATCCGGATGGGCACCGCGTCCTGCAAATGCGTGCGACCCATCTTGATGACGTCCGCAAACGCCTCGGCCTTCGCGCGGAACGCGGCCGCTAACCCGCGGAGCACCTCGAGCAAGCCGGAGAGTTGTGCGAGCACTGCGAGGTGAATCGAGGTCGGAAACGCGTCGTTCGTCGACTGTGCCATGTTCACATGCGAGTTCGGACTGATGACGCGGTAGTTCCCCTTCGCTTCGCCGAGCAGCTCCAGCGCGCGGTTCGCAATCACTTCGTTGGCGTTCATGTTGAACGACGTGCCTGCGCCGCCTTGAATGGGATCGACCAGGAACTGGTCGTGCAGCTTCCCTTCGATAATCTCTTCCGCCGCCGCGACGATGGCCTTCGCAATGCGCTCGTCCAAGCGCCCAATCTCCATGTTGGCGAGCGCCGCGCACTTCTTCACCGTGGCGATGGCGCGGATGAGCTCTGGCGGCATGCGGTACCCGGTGATGGGGAAGTTCTGCAGCGCCCGCAGCGTCTGCACCCCGTAGTAACAAGCGTCTGGGACCTCCCGGTCGCCGAGAAAGTCGTGTTCAATGCGCACCTGTTGTGCCTGCATGATGTGGATGTCCTCCCGTCTCGCCGCGCCGTTTCGTAGAGGCGGCCTCTGTTTGGGCTGCCGTCAGCCATACGCGGTCGGCACTTCGCCCGGCCGGCACCTTGCCGGCCGCGGTCTGCACCGATTATAGCGCCGTCGATTCGGAGGGATGATTGAAAGGCTTTATAACGGCTATCGACAAAATCGAACCAGCCGCAGCGCGAAGCGTCAGGCCCCCGCGAAGAACTTCAGGAACGGCGAGTGCACCGTATCGCGCAGATAGATGAAGTCCATGCGGATGGAGATCTCCACCGGCGGCGAGAGTGGGACGTGGAACAGGTGCTGCTGTTCCAGCTCTTGCTGCGCGCAGTGGAACGGGAGGAAGCTGATGCCCGCGCCGTGCATGACGGAACGCTTCGCTGTCTCCATGCTGTCCACTTCAAAGACGATGTTCGGTTGCAAGCCCTTCGACGTGAACATGCGCTGAATCATGAGCCAATCCATCGACCCGTAGTCAAAGAAGATGAGGGGCTCGACAGCGACTTGTTCAATCGTCACGCTGCCGCCAGACAGAAACGGGTGGCCCGGTGGGACGAAGAGACCGATGGGGTCCGTCCGGAACAACAGCGACTCCACCTTTGGGTGTGTGACCGTCCGCACAATGCCGAAGTCCACCTCACCGTTGAGCACCTTAACGAGGATGTCATTGGAGTGGCCGGTCAGGACCCGCGTGCGGACAGCCGGGAACCTCCGGTGGAACGCGGGAAGCAGTTCCGGGATGAGGTAGTTGGCGATGGAGGTCGCGCAGCCAATCCGAAGCTCCTTCGGCGCCTTCAGCTCATCCTGGAGTTTCAGCTTGGCGGCCTGATACGCCTGCAGGATGTGCTGCGCGTACGGGAAGAACGACTCCCCCTCCGGCGTCAGCGTCACCTTCGCGCGGTTGCGGTGGAACAGCCTCGTCCCAAGGTCTCGCTCCAGCGACTGAATCCGCGCGGTCACGGCCGGCTGTGTCAGAAACAGCGCCTCCGCCGCCTTGCTGAAGCTCCCGAGGTGGCAGACGTATACGAACGCCTCCATGTTCTCAATGTTCACGGCCCATCGACCTGCCTTCTTCGCATCCTCTGCACCCAATGCAACCGTGGACAGACCCCGCACATGGGTGCCTGTCCACAGCTTGTCCGTTTGTTTCCAGTTCATCAGTGCGCTCCATCACGCCGGTGCAGCCCCACCATGCGCCCCATCACGCCGGTACAACCGAGCTCGCGTACGTTTCGGGGCGGCCGACCTTACGACACCGAGGTGCCGGACGCGCTTGGCTCAGCGCCTCGCCGCCGCTCGAAGTACGCGCGCAGCTTACGCTCGTCAAACTCCTTCTCCCACTTCGCCACCGCAATCGCCGCGACCGGATGGCCAATCACGTTGACGGCCGTGCGCGCCATATCGAGCACGCGGTCAATGGCAGCCAGCAGCGCCACACCCTGCAGCGGCAATCCGACCGCGGTCGCGGTTGTGAGCAGGACGACGAAACCAGCCATCGGCACGCCCGCCATGCCTTTCGAGGTCAGGATGAGCATCAAGATCATCGTGACCTCCTGGCCGATGGACAAGTGCAGGCCACCCATCTGCGCCACGAACATCGCCGCGACGGACAAGTACAGGCTGGTCCCATCGTCGTTCCACGAGAGTCCCAGCGGGATGACAAACGACGAGATGGCCTTCGGCACGCCAATCTCCTCTGCAAATGAGATGAGCTGCGGCATCACAGCCTCCGAACTCGTCGTCGAGAACGCAATCAGGAACAAGTCCATGATACCCCAGAACACCTTGAAGAACGGAACGTGCAGGATGAAGCGGCAGACGAGTGGGAACAGCACAAAGATGACAATCGCCAGGCCCAGGTAGGTGACGCCAATCACCTTGGCGAGCGGCAGGAACACCTGAACCCCGTACTTCCCAGCCGCATACGCCGACAGGGCAAATACGCCGATGGGCGCCGTGTGCATCACCCAGCGGATGAGGGTGAACGTCGCCTGCGAGATGCCTTCGAAGAAGCGGATGACGGACTTGCCCGCATCCCCTGCGACGGTCGCAACCGCCAAGCCGAGCATGGTCGCGAAGAACACGATAGACAGCATCGAGTCGCTGGAGAGCGCCTGGAACACGTTGGACGGCGGGATGTTGACGAGCATCGACACGATGTCGATCTTCTGGCCCTTCGCCGCACTGTAGTCCCCGACGTGCGCATGCTGCAACTGCACACCCGTGCCGGGGTGGAACAGGTTGGCCAGCAAGAGGCCGATGACGAGAATGATGGTGGTGATGACCTCAAACCAGATGATGGTTTTCAGGCCGATGCGCCCCATGCGCTTCAGGTCCGCAATCCCGGAGGCGCCCACCACCAGCGTCGAGAACACCAGTGGGATGACAACCATCTCGATGAGGTTTAGAAAGATCTTCCCAATCGGCTGGATGGCGACGCCGAACGATGGGAAGATGAGTCCCACGATGGCGCCGAGGATGAGTCCAGCGAAAATGTACAGCGCGAGCTTTTTGCTCAACCAGTTCATCTCCTTTCGATATAGCATGTACGGGTAAGCGGTTACCTTGCGGTCCGCACGCAGCCTCGCTCGCTGCAGTCTCTCGCTTCGAAGCCTGAAACCCGCCCCTTTTACGTTCATTTTCGTTCAAACCTATCAGGGCATGAAGCTCCGTTGCCAGACTATCAGACGCGGTTCGCACCGGTCAACAAACAAATTTTATCGAAATAGTTGGTTTTACGTCGGACAACGCGCGGCTGTGAACCATCTGGAGGCGGTGCGGCGCGCGAAATGGACGGGACAGCGCCTTGTGCCAAGCGGAATGGACGCCGCGAAACCAGAAAGCGCTATCAGGATTTCTTATGAGCGTCCACCGCGGCCGTCTCCATCCTTCGCGACTTGTGATGAAAGGTTCAAACTCCGTTGAAACAGTCTTCACAGTTCCGTCTTATACTCACTCATCATCACCATCGACGTCAGGGGGTGTACCGCATGAAGCGCGCCCATCGAGTCTTCACCGGAATCTTGGGGGTTGGCGCCCTCATCGCCAGCATCACAGGTTGCGCACCGAATCAGCAGACGACGGCCGCGAAACCGAAGACCCTCCCGCCACAGGCCGTGGCGGTTGCCGTGCACCGGTCGTCCAGCAGCCCCAATCCGGTCGTCAACGTGCAGCCGCTGGATATGCACCACCTGAACGTAGACCTGAGTCATCAGGTGTATTATCGGAACAAAGTCGTTGTGGTCACGTTTCACGACATCTCGCCGCGCGTGTACTCGTCCTTTGTCATCACGCCGCAACAGTTTGACGCGGACCTCAACGCGATTCACGAGCATTTCAACGTCATCACGAACCAGCAGTTCATCAACTTTCTAGATCACCGCGGGTCGGTCCCGCCGAATGCCGTGCTGCTGACGTTCGACGACGGTTACCGCGACATGTACACGTACGCCCTGCCCGCGCTGGTTCAGCACGAGATGCAGGGGACGTTCTTCGATATCGTCGGGTCCATGGACTCGAAGATCCACGGCGAATTCCTGAAGTTGTACCAAATTCAGCAGATGGCCCACGACGGCATGGTGTTCGAAAGCCACACCTATCAGTCGCACTACGAGGTGAAAGGTCCCAACGGAAAACTCACGCCGGTCTTCGATACCCGCATTGTGGTGGACGGCAAGCTGGAGACGCCGAGCCAGTACTATCACCGCGTGTACAGCGACTTTGTACAGGCGCGCACCGAGCTGAGCCGGGTGACGGGCCATCCGGTGACGGAGTTCGCGTGGCCGTACGGGTACGGCACGCCGATGGCCACCTACATCGCAAACAAGGCGGGGTACCAGTTCCTGTTCACGACCAACAACGGCTACGTCTCACCGTACTCGAACCACGATTACCTGCATCGGATTGACATCGGCCGGCCCTACATCACGCCGGCGGAAGCCGTTCAAGCCATCATCGACACCGCCAACCCGCCGACCGGCATCTACCGCATGCCGCACCGCACCGAGAAAGCCGGTCACCCTGGCGGCACTGGCCATGTGAACCAGGCCGGCAGAGCCGGTGGCACAGCGGGATCGACAACGAACAGAACGCCAAGCACGGCGAAGTCCAGCGAACCGAAGACGCAAACCAGCCCCAACAACGCGGTGGTTCCCGGCACGAGCAAGGTGTAGGCCCCGCCGTCCGCGCGGGCCCCTTCGACAGGACCGGCCATCTCTCGTATCATAGAGACGTAGAGATCGGACCTGTCCGCATGGCGGGACGGCCCGGACAGGATGCGGGAGGATTCGGCATGGCACGAGGGCTCATTTCGCGCGCGGCCATTCGCGAGGCGCTCGGCACCACGTTGTACGAACGGGGCCGGGCGTATTACAACCAGGGCCGGGTGTCCTTGCTTGTGCCCACCGACGCGGAGTTTCGCACGTGGACGGCGACGGTCCGTGGCCAGCGCGCGTACACGGTCCACGTATACATTGACGGCGATGTCCTGCGGTCGACCTGCGACTGCCCGGCGTTCGCGAATTCCGGCGGCTGCAAGCACGTGGTGGCGGTCCTGTTGAAGGTGGCGGACGGTCACATCCTCAGGCCTGACCCCGCGACAGCGGCGACGTCCGAGACGGTCCCAGATGCGGCCGCAGCGGCCCCCGAAGCGCCGCCGGCCGACGCATGGCCGGAAGCCGCGCCGGCAGCAGTCCCCGCCTCCAGCAGACCCGATTCAACGCGGTTGACCCAACTGCTGGAGCTGTTTCGCGGGCAAGCCGCCGCCCCATCTGCCGCGAGCGGCCGGAGCGCATCCCCTCCGCAAGACCTGGTGGTGGAATGGTCCTGCCACCCGGTGCCCTCCTTCCGGGATGTGATTGGCATCTCGATGAAGGTCGGGCCCCAGCGGACGTACGTCGTCCGGAAGATCCGCGAGTTTCTCGGGGCGGTCGCGGATGACCGGCCCTACGCGTTCACGCCGCGGTTCACGTATACGCCGGGGCAGCATCGGTTCAACGAGATCGACGGGGAGATTGTCCGGCTCCTGATAGAGGCGATGCAGGAGGAAACGTATTACCAAACCCTGCTCCATTCGTATTCGACGCCCACCATCTTGGACAAGGACCGGACCCTCAGCATCCCGCCGAAGATGTGGGCCACCCTGTACCCGCTGTTGTTGCAGGCGCACACCGTAGTAGAAACCTACGGTTTGCTGAAGCCTCTGCGGGCGGCAGAGCGGCCACCGGTCGTGGCCCGCTTGGAGCCCCACCCGAACGGTCATCACGCGCTGCAGTTTGAAGGGCTGGACAACCTAAAAGTGCTCCCCCACTACGGCGTGGTCCTCGCCCACGGCACCATCTACCCGATGGACCGCGGCGCGTTCGAACGGCTGCTGGCGCTGCAGCGGCTTCTTCGCCACAGCCCTGACGAAGCCATCGCTATCCCAGACGAGGCGCTCCCTGCGGTCGTCAGCACCGTGCTGCCGCCGCTCAGGCAGGCCGCGCAGGTGGAGGTCGACCCACGGATTGAAGACCGGATGGTTGAGGTCCCGCTCACGGCGAAGGTGTACCTTGACTGGCGCGACGACGCCTTGGTGGCACGGGTGGCGTTTGTCTACGGCGAGCTGGCTATCCACCCGTTCGCGGACGGTGCAGCGGACGGCGACGTCGGCGGCGAAACGGCAGACCGCATCCTGGTGCGGGACAGCGCCAAGGAGATGCAGGTTGTCCAGCAGCTCGAGCAGGCCCAGTTCGCGGTGCGCGACGGCGAACTCTGGCTGTTCGACGAAGCGCAGATCTACGAGTTTTTGTACCACCGCCTGCCAGACCTCCAGGCCGTGGCCGAGGTGTACGCAACGTCGCGGGTCGACGGCAAAGTCCGCCCACCAGCCCGCCCGTCGGCGCGTTTGGAATTGGACCGCCAGACCAACTGGCTGGAGGTCTCGTTTGACATGGACAATCTCGACGAAGACGAAGTCCGCGCGGTACTGTGGGCGCTCGTCGAGAAGCGGCGGTACCACCGGCTGCGCGACGGGTCCTTCGTGTCCCTCGAGAACCAGGGGTTCGCGGAGTTGGCGAAAGTGGTCTCCAACTTAGGGTTGGAACCGCGCGACCTGCGGGAGAAGAAGCGGACCGCCACGGCCGCGGACAGCGGGATGTCGGTGCGGCTGCCCGCCCTGCGCGCGCTGCCCCTGATCGAAGGGCCTTCGGATGCCGCCCCCCTCTCCGCCGTCAAGCTCGGGCGGAACCTGCGTCAGTGGCTGGACAACCTGCGCAACCCGGACAACGTCGAGGCGAAGATCCCGGAGGGCCTTCGGACCACCCTGCGCCGCTACCAGGTGTTTGGGTTCCAGTGGATGAAGACGCTCGCGCAGTACGGCTTCGGCGGCATCCTGGCCGACGACATGGGCCTTGGCAAGACGGTTCAGACCATCGCGTTCCTGTTGTCAGACAAGGAGGAGCGCGCAGCGACGCTTCTGGACAAGCCGGCCGCTGCACCCTCAGGCACGGCCGATCTCGCTGGCCCCCCCTCCCTCATCGTCTGCCCGGCGTCGCTGACGTACAACTGGTTGCACGAGCTGGAGACGTTCGCCCCGGGTCTGCGGGCAGCGGTGGTTGCAGGCAGCGCCGAGGACCGTGAACGGCTGCTCGCGGCAGCAGACGCGTATGACGTGCTCATCACCTCGTACCCGCTGCTGCGCCGCGACGCAGACGCGTATGCCAGCCGGCGGTTTCGTGCGCTCATCCTGGACGAAGCGCAGGCCATCAAGAACCACGGGACCCAGACGGCCCAGGCGACGCGCGACATCGAGAGCGATTTCCGCTTCGCGCTGACGGGCACACCTGTGGAGAACGCCCTGGACGATCTGTGGTCCATCTTTCACACCGTCTTCCCGGAGCTGCTCGGCAGCCACCGGGCGTTCGCCGCCTTGTCCAAGGAACAGGTGGCCAAGCGCGTCCGCCCGTTCATCCTCCGCCGCCTGAAGCAGGACGTCCTGACCGAGCTGCCGGAGAAGATTGAGACCCTGCACACGTCCGAGCTGACCGCTGACCAGAAGAAGCTGTACCTCGCCTACCTCGCGCGCCTTCAGCGCGAGACGCGCGAAAACCTGGCCCGCGACGGGTTCCAGAAGGAGCGCCTGCGCATCCTCGCCGGCCTCACGCGCCTGCGCCAAATCTGCTGCCACCCCGCCCTGTGTGTGGAAGGGTACAACGGCGAATCCGGCAAATTCGAGCAGTTGTTGGAGCTCGTGGATGAGTCCATCGCGGGCAACCACCGCATGCTCATCTTCTCCCAGTTCACGTCGATGCTCCAGTTGATTCGCGACGCCCTGGCCGCCCGCGGCATCGAGCATTTCTACCTGGACGGCGAGACCCCCGCCAAGGAACGCCTGCGCCTGTGCCAGGAGTTCAACGCTGGGGCGACCCCGGTTTTCTTGATCTCGCTCAAAGCGGGCGGTACCGGTCTGAACCTGACCGGCGCGGATACGGTGATTCTCTACGACCTCTGGTGGAACCCCGCCGTCGAGCAGCAAGCAACCGACCGGGCGCACCGCCTGGGCCAGAAACAGACCGTCCAAGTGGTGCGCATGGTCACGCGCGGGACGATTGAGGAGAAGATGTACGAGCTACAGAAACACAAGCGCGACCTCATCGACATGGTCGTCCAGGCCGGCAGCGAGGGCCTGACGGCCCTGACGGAAGAGGACGTGCGGGAGCTGCTGCAGATATAGGTTTGCAGTCTACCCGCACGCGGATATGATGCTGTCAGAACGCCCCAAGTGGGCCTCGTTCAACGGAAGAACCGGGGCAAATATTCCCGGTGTGCGCGCAACAGGTCGTCCGCCAGTAGCTCTGCCGTCTCGCGGGAAGTTACCGACCCATCGGCCAGAAGCGCCTGGACGACCAAGCCTCGATCTCCGGTTCGCGCCGCCTCCACCGTCAGGTCCACGACCTGAATCCTGCGCTCCAAAATCGGCACCAACTGGTCCGGAAAATCCGCCAAGAAGAGCGGGTAAAACCCGCGTCCGGCCGCCACAGCAGGCATTTCCAACACCGCGTCCTGCGGCAGGTTCGGGACCGCTCCTTGGTTTTGCCGATTGACAGAGAACACTTTGCGCTCGTCCTGATAGAGGGAACGGAGGATATCGACCAACTGCTCATGTTCACCGGAGCTTCGGTGAAACGACTGTTCATTCAGATCCTTCTCCCCGCCAGCACGGAGGAGCAAGTCGGCGTGGTCTCTGTCTCCCCAGGCAACGACATTTTCAAAAGAATATGCGTCCTTGCCGAGAACTCGTCCGTAATACGCTCCTCCCGCAAACCGCTCTGGGAAGAACTCCACGACATGGCGGTCGAGGACGGCCGGGAACGCGCCGAGCTGCTCGTAGAGCTCCCAAGAGAACAAATTGTCGTAATAGACAGGTCGCGCTGGATTGTAACGGCCCATTGAGGAAAAGAAATCCGTGACTTTCGCTGGCATGGGCATGTTCCTTCTCTGCCATGCCAAGACCTCATTGACCTTCCCCCACGCGTCTCGGCCCGAAACCCGGAAATCGTAGAGGAAGGTCAGGTGATTGATGCCAACGCCGATGGCACGTGCATCGCTAGGGTCTTCACCGATGAACTTGGCGAGGTGCTCTACCGCTTGCAACACCCCGTGGCACAGGCCCGTGACGTCCACGCCCGTTTCTCGGAGAATGGCGGTGCAGATGGCCGTCATCGGGTTGGAGTAGTTGAAGAAATACGCCTGGGGACACAGTTCTGCAACATCCTGTGCAATCTCCATCATGACCGGGATCATGCGCAGAGCGCGAGAAATACCACCTGGCATGGTGGTGTCGCCGACCGGTTGGTAGATGCCGTATTGCCTTGGAATGAACACGTCTGTCTCCCAGGCCCGTCGGCCACCGACCGCAACCGTCGTGACCACGACATCCGCGCCAGGAAGAACTTCTCTTCGATCCGTTGACGCCGATATTTTGATATCACACGGGCGACTGTCCACCATTTTTTGTGCGACGGATGAAATGGCACCGAGGACCTCTTCGTCAACGTCCACAAGGTCAATTTCCAACGGATGAAGGTCCGTTGCGAGGATGAAATCCGCTAACAGCCCCTGGGTAAACACCGCGCTACCGGCTCCAATGAGGACAATCTTGCTCGGCCGATGCACTACACACCCCTCCTCCCACGCCACCGCCGGCGTACAGGTACCCTGAGAAGTCGTCGCGAGAGCAGCAAGGCTACGGCCATCTAGTCGACATGATGCGAACGTCCGCAGCCAGTCGAAAAACCTCGGCCTTATCGATGGCAGCTGCAGACTCCCGTGTCGCGTTCACTGCCCCCGCGGCTGCAGCCAGCGCAAGCGTCTGGACGGTGTCTTGGCATTCGAGCATCCCATAGACAAATCCGCCGAGGAATGCGTCACCGGAGCCTACGGTGTTGATTGCAGCAACCCCTGGCGGGGTAATTTCATAGATCCGTTCGGCATCGCAAGCAATGGCACCATTTGCCCCCAGCGTGATGATTGGAAAGTCCACGCCGCGTTGGTGCAGTCTGACGACCTGGCGGCGCAACGGGTGACCGTTGCATCGTGAGGTGCCAAGCTCCCATTGGGCCGATTTCACGAGGACAGCAGCTTCCTGTTCATTCGGCTTCACGGCGTACGGCTTGCTTTCGATAGCCCGCTCCAGTGCTTCTCCGCTGGTGTCAACGATGACGCGCGCACCGATTTGCTTCGCCAGGGAAATGAGGTTCGTCAAATCCTCCGCGCTGCATCCCGGAGGAAGGCTGCCGGAGAAAATTACGACATCGTCCGGCCCGACCAAATATTGAAGTTTGCTAGACAATCGTTGCACGTCCTCGGAGGTGACATGGATTCCCGGCTCCATGATTTCCGTGGGTGATGGCTGGTCCGCCGAAACGATGGTGAGACAAACCCGCGATTCGCCGCCCGAGACCTCACAAAAGTCGTTGCAAATTCCCTCTCGGCTTAGACCATCGACGATGAACCTGCCATTTTGTCCTCCGACGAACCCCGTCGACACCACCGTTCCGCCCAGCCTGTGAATGGCGCGCGCGACGTTGTTGCCCTTGCCTCCGGCTTGCGCGATGGTGCGCGTGACTCGATTGCCCTGACCAATCCGCAGATACTCGCTGTAATAGGTTCGATCGATGGCGGCATTGAGTGTGACGCATACCGCTCGCCCGGCCCGACTCATCGGCTTTGCCCCTTTCGCATCTCGCGTTGTCAACCTCTGCGAGGGGTGCTACAACGACAGGGCCCTCCCTTGTGATCCGGAAAGTAAAATCTTCTCCCTTACAACAGCCTTATAGGCTTCCTTCGCCTGCGGAAAGTAGGTTCGCGGGTCAATGCCGGTGGGATTCGCGCAAAAGTAATCCCGAAGAGCTTTTGCAAACGGCATTTTGAGTTCCGTCGCAATGTTGAACTTGCTGATGCCCCGCACAATCGTCTGCTTGATCTGCGCATCGTGCAGACCTGAAGCGCCGTGCAGCACGAGTGGAAAGTCCGCGCTCAGCTGCGCTGCCACGTGTTCGAGCCGCTGAAGGTCGAGGTTTGGTTCTCCATGGTACCAACCGTGTGCCGTCCCGATGGCGACGGCCAGGGAATCCACACCCGTCAGTTCAACAAATCGTCTGGCTTCCTCCGGGTCCGTATACGCTGCTTCCTGCGCATCCACGGAAAGATCGTCCTCGACGCCGCCGACTCTCCCCAACTCCGCTTCAACAGGCACGCCGACAGCGTGCGCACTTCTCACGGCTTCTCGGACCAGGGCGACGTTGTCCGCAAAGGCGTATCGAGACCCGTCAATCATCACGGACGTATACCCGTGACGCAGGCATTCGATGACCTGTTCGTAGGACTCGCCGTGGTCGAGGTGTAAGACAACCGGCACGCGGGCACCGTCAGCCGCAGCCTTGACGATGGCGTGGAGAAACCGAATGCCGGAACTGCGAATGGTCGCTGGAGTGGTTTGAATGAACACGGGCGCCTGGAGTTCCTCCGCGACCTCAACCACAGCCTGGACGGTTTCCATGTTGTACGCTGCAAACCCCGCGACGGCATATCCGCCTCGGCGGGCGCCGTGCAGGATTTCTTGAGATGTCACCAATGGCATGTCTAAATCTCTCTCCTTTCCCGCTGACGGCGCCAGGCGTGTGTTTTGAAAGACTCCACAGCCGCGAATACCGCCGGTACCGTTTGTTATAGAAGTTCCGTGTAAAACTTGCAGCGGTCTCCGCGTACAATCGACCGACAGTATTCAATGGGGGTACCCGCGACGTCATAGGCGATGCGGTCGAGCAGCAAAGCTGGGAACCCTTCCCGGACGTCGAGGAGCGCCGCCTCATAGGTGTCGATGAGAACCGGTTCAAACGATTCCTTCGCCTTTACAACGGCAACGTTGTACCGTTCACGAAGCAGGTCATACAGACCGTTGTCCAACAGGTCTGCTTCCGTGATACTCGCGGCGATTCCAACTGGGATGTAGCTGGTTTCAAAGATAATGGGCTCGTTCAACGCGCAGCGCAGCCGCTTCAACTCGTGAACCATCGTCCCGGCAGAGATCTTCAGGTAACCAGCGATGCTTGGAAGAGCCGCTTTCTGTTCAATGCTGAGAATGACGTCTCTCGATTCGATGCCCTTCGCGCGCAACACCTTGCTAAAGCTATAAAAGCCGCCAAGGGAGTGCTCTATTTTGGGCAAGGAGACAAATGTCCCCTTGCCCTGAATCCGTTTCAGCAAACCCTCCTGCACCAAGTCTTCAATGGCGCGCTTCACGGTGTTCCGGCTCACACCGTACTGTGACATGAGCTGATGTTCGGAATCTATCAGCTCATCCGGCTTCCAGACGCCGGATTCAATCTTGTCCCGTAAAATGCCTTTCAATTGATGGTACAACGGGATGATGCTGTCTGGGTTAAGCGCCTGTGGCGTTGGAACCGACCTCCATTCAAACCTGCAGAGTGACGACTTGGGACAAGTTACGCGGTTTATCTGGATCTAACCCCAACGCAACCGCCCGATGGTAGGCCGTCAATTGTGCAAATGGTGCATACAGAATCCCTCGCGCCGTGTCTGGCAAACCTGCGTTGATCGCTAAGCTCTCCGGCTCTCCGGATGCCAGGTCCGAGACGAGGAGCGCTCTTCCGCCCAAGCCCCGAACGTCTCGGAGGACATCCGTCTGAAGTTGGGGTGCGACGTCACTGCGGAACAGGACCACCAACGTCCCTTTCTCCACCATGGAGATGGGTCCGTGGCGAAATTCCAGTGGATTGTAAGCCTCCGTTGCAGTCTGCGTCATTTCCTTGAGTTTCAGGACGGCTTCTGAGGCAATGCCATAATACCCACCGAGCCCAAGATAGATCACCCTCTGGATGCCAAGATCTCGCCCGTACGTCTGGGCCACGTCGTCCGATTTGTCCAAGACGCATGCCCCTGCTTCGGGAAGCTGGCGAAGGTGTGCCAGATAGTCAACGTTGCCAGACACCATGCCGGCGAGAACCTGGGCCGCGAGCAGCAGGTTGGTGAACGTCCCGGTCATCACGATGCTGTGCTCCACGACGTGGCCCAGTTCGATGGCGTACGTTGCCACTGCCGACGCCGGTGCCGAAGTGCGACACGCGATGGACAGGGCATCGCCATATCCATCCTCGCGAAACCGGCGAATGGCTTCGACCGATTCTGTGGTCGCGCCCGAACGCCCGACCCCAATCAACAGGTTGCGCTGCTTCCGGTCAAACAGCTTCTCCGGCATGAGCATGACTTCGGAAGCCGGGTGGGCACTCGTGTGGATTCCGGTGATTTCCTGAAAGACGTACGCGGCCGCAATCGAAATGTAGTAGGACGTGCCGCAACCGGTGAAATACACATTCTCGTATCCCCGGTCGCGAAACGTCTGCCGCCAACGTTCCGCTTGACCCTCCATCTGTCGCAACGTCATTGCCCAATCCTGCGGCTGTCTGCGGATCTCCTCCAGGGTGTAGCTCATCCGCCTCTCTCCTCTACAATTGAATTGTCTTTGTCGGCCATCAATGAAAGGAACCGATGTAGTCCCGTTCCGCCTCAAATAACTCGTCGAACATAGCTTTAATTTCCTCGAGTGAGCAGACAGCAGACGTCAAAGGATCCACCATCAACGCATGCAGCGCCTTGTCCTTGTCCCGCTCAAGCACGGCCTGAACGGAGAGCTCGAAGAATGCCATGTTGCTGCGGCACAGCGCGGCGAGGTGCTCCGGCAGGTTGCCAAACTTGCAGGGATGGATGCCATTCCTGTCCACGAGACAGGCCACTTCGACGACGCCATTCGCCGGTAAATTGCTGATGAGTCCCTCGTTCAACACGTTGCCGTAAATCACCGCAGGGCGGTTCGTGACCATGCTTTCTATGATGATGGAAGCGTATTCGCCACTGTTTTCGAGCTCAATCTGCTCTTCTCCATTTAAGAAGCGCTGGATTCTTTCATCACTTTCCTTGCGCCACGTTGGCCAGTTCGTGGCATAGAATCCTGTGGCTCCGTTGTAACCCGCACTGCAATGCCGGTCGATGAGATCCTGCCGTTTGCGGTAGTACGGAATGTACTCGGAAAAGTGGCCACTCGACTCCGAGACGAACGCGCCAAGGTATTTCATCGCGTCAAAGCGGACTGGGTCTTTTGCCAGAAACTCGGGATCCGTCATCTTTTGCACAAGAACTGGGTACATATCTGCGCCGTTGTGCGTGAGCTCTACAAACCAGGACATATGGTTGATTCCGCCGGCCCTCCACTTCAGCTCCTCGTACGGCACATCCAGGTACTCTGCAAGTTGATGGGACGTATGCTGGATGGAGTGACATAGCCCCACAACCGGCAGCTCTGTGACCCGCGTGGTCGCCAAGGTCACCGCCGACATGGGGTTGGTGTAGTTGAGAATGGTCGCGTCGGGACACAGATCCTCTACGTCTTGGACGATAGCCACCCATTCCGGGATGGTTCGCAGCGTTTTGAACAGTCCCCCAGGCCCCAATGTGTCGCCAATGCATTGTTTCACGCCGTATTTCAACGGAATCTCGTACTCGTACTTCACCGTTTGCAGTCCAGCTACCTCAATCTGGTTGATGACGAAATCCGAGCCTGCAATCACATCTCTTCGGTTGACAGACGCGGTGACACGCCACTTCTCTTTTCCTGTCAACTGGAGCACCGCTAACACGAGTTGCCGCGCCAGTGACAACCGTCGCTCGTCGATGTCGACGAGGGCAATCTCACCCTCTTCTAAGGTTGGAATGCTCAGGATGTCCACCACGATGTTTTTGGTGAACACTGCACTCCCAGCGCCGATGATAGAGATCTTCGTCATGCCAGCCCCACTCCTTCTCCATGTGCAAGATTCGAATTGCGCGGCTACTTACTGCTGCCCGCAATCAGCCCCCGGATGATGTATCGGTTCAGGAACACGACAATCAGCGCGGGGATGATGATGGACATCACGCCAACCGCATTCATCAGCGGAAACGGCACGGTATGGCGTGTCTGGAGCGACGTCATAAAGACAGTAAACGGTTGTGTCGATCCGTCGGAGGCCAAAACCAACGGGAAAAGGAACTGCCCCCATGCCGACAAAAACGTAATGATGGCGGCCGAGGCGAGACCCGGAGCGGACAGGGGTAACATCACGTGAAACATCGTTTTCAAGGGTGATGCACCGTCGATGAACGCTGCCTCGTCAAGTTCCACCGGAATCGTCGTGAAGTAGTTGTACAGAATCCATAGCGCAAGCGGCAGAAACCCGGAGACGTAGACCAGCACGATGCCCGTATAGGTGTTGACGAGGTTCCAATTCGCCATCATCCGGTACAGGGGAATCAAGGTGGCGTACGCTGGAAGTGAAAGCGTCGCAATCACCACGAACAGAATGACGTTCTTGAATCGGAACTTCAGCCGAGCAAACGCGTAGGCGCCTAGCACAGAGACAACCACGGTCACGATAGTGGCCGCCACACATTCAATCGTCGTGTTCACAATGGCCTGGCTGAAATTTGGCCAGATGGCGTTGTCTCCCGTCGAACTGAAAATCTGCCGATAGCTGGACAGGCTCAGTGGCGTCGGCCAAAAATGCGCAGGGACGGACTCCGCATCCGGCGTGGTCATCAGGCTGGTGTTCAACGACCAATAGACTGGGAAGAGGGACCAGACGCAGACGAGGGCGACGACGATCCAACGCCCAACCCCAAGTCTCGATTTCATCAGTAGTCCACCCTCCTGTAGATCAACTTCAGGAGTCCGACCGAAACCAGCATGGTGATGATGACCGTCATGAAGGACAGAGCGTATCCCTCGCCGAAGTTCAGATTTTGGAAGGTGGTGTTGTAGGTCTGAAGCATGATGGAATTCCCCGTGCTCGCGTTCCCGTTTAGAACGTAGACTTGGTCGAAAATGTTGAGGAATGTGATTAACGCCTCGATGACCGCAATCGCCAAACCCGGCCGAATGAGCGGAATCGTCATCGTAAACGTCGTTCGCCACCACCCAGCACCATCGACCGTCGAAGCGTCATACAGTTCCTGCGGTATACTCTGTAGACTCGCCAAAATCAAGATGGTCGCAAGCGGCGTGATCTGCCATATTTGGACAACCGCGATGAAGAAGATGGTCCCGAAGCGGCTGCTCCCCAACCACACGTGGTAGGCGTGGATGATGTGTGCGGAATGTAACACGCTGTTCAGCACGCCGAACGTAGGGTCGTAGATCCACTGCCATATGATGCCCTCTGTAACACCAGGCAGTGCCCACGGGAGAATAAGAATCGCGAGGACGATACCACGCCCCTTGAAGTTGTCCCGTAACGCGAGCGCGATGCCGGTCGACAATACCGTCGTGATGAGCACGCCGATGACCACGTAGATAGCCGTGTTGCCCCAACTGTGGTTGATCATCGGGTTTTTAAACATCTCGAAATAGTTTTGTAGCCCGGTAAAACGAACCGGAGGGTCGAGAGGATTGTCTGTAAAGAACGAGTCAATGAACGTTAGCACGGTCGGGTAGATGGACAAGAACCCGATGAAAAACACCAGCGGCAGCACCAGGGCATATCCTAACAGTTGGTTGCTGGCGGACTGCCCCACCCGTAGCTTCTTCCGCGGCGGTGCAGTCGCCGTGTTTGGCTGTATCATCCTCAGCCCTCCACCTAAAAGCGTTGGCGGCGAGGCAAGGGCGGATTTCACCCCTGCCCGCCAAAGCCCGAGACTCTACAACAAACCCTTAGCCGTTCTGATTGAGGCTGTTGACCGTCGAAGCAATCGCCTGAACGGCCTGCTCCACCGTCTCTTGGCCAAGCGCCGCCGAATGAATGTTCGTATAGACGGCGTTGCTAAATTGTGCGTACCACGCGGGTGCTCCGCCCTGGAACGGCGGCTGTGTATGGTCTTTGAACAACTGCTCCATGAGCGACGCCTCAAGCGTCTTGTTCGTATCAGCGGCCACAAGTTGCTGCATGGCGCTCAGGCGGCAGGGAAGCGGCCAATCGACGATGGAGAGGCTGGGACCATGCGCACCTGCAATATCAGCCTGAATCTCGGGGCTCGTAAACCACTTGATGAACGCGGCAGCCGCAGCAGGATGCTTGGCCGTCTTCGGAATCCCCATGCCGTCTGGGTTACCGAGGTTGGGCCCAATCCCGGAGACACCAGGGGTAGGAATGTAACTTACCTGGCCAACGACCTTCGATTGGGACGGAACGTTGTACAAGGTCCCGACGTTCCCGGAGTAATCGGAGAAAATCGTCGCGATTCGATTGTTGGCCATCTCGTTTTGCATCTCGTCCGAGTCAATCATGTTGATGTTCCCTTTTGGGACAAGCCCCGACTTGTACGCATTCACCATCCATTCCATCGCCTTGTATCCTGCAGAGTTCGGATCTGTGAACAACGGCTTGTCATCCGGGCTCAACACGCTTCCGCCGAAGGCAGCCGTGGTCTCATACCAGTACGTCGATAGACCTTCCGCGGCCGCGAAGGGGATGCCGAGCGGACTTTTGTTCACGCCGGAACTGACCAGTTTCTGCAAGTCTGCGTTGTATTCGCTGAACGAGGTCGGCATCGTGGTGATGCCAGCCTTTTTGAAGTCCGCAGTGTTGACGGTCGTCACCATGAACGAGGCGTCCACCGGCATCCCGATGAGTTCCCCGTGCGATGTAAATTCGTTCAACTGGGGTACATCCTTTTGCAGAGCGCTGACGTCCAGATACTGATTCAGCGGCAAGAACCATTTCGTGTCGTAAAATTGCCCAACGCGAGACCAGTCCACGTCCGTGACATCGGCAAAGTAGGTGTTCGCAGTCGCAGCAGCTGTGATTTTTGTTTGCAGGTCGTCCCACGCGACCGTGGTCCATTTCACTTTGACCCCGGTCTGTTTTGTGAATTCATCGAGGAGCTTCTGCGGAGGCGGGGTTGAAGTAAACACCACCGAGATGGTTTGTCCGCTGATGGAACTCGCACCCGAGGCGCTGTTGGAATCGCTGCTGCTCCCCGGCGATGAAGATCCCGTCGTACCACAACCCGAAACCACGACTCCCAGCATCGTGAGCCCTGCGATGAATGCAGCCTTGCGGTTCATCATTCTCCCCCTTTAACCGTTGTCGAGCACTCACCGTGTTGTATACGCTTTCAAATATCCCATAAACGGGTTGATGGGTCAACTGGATCTTTAGAGAATTTGAAGTAGACACTCTTGCATCAAATGTCCCGCGTTGCGGAGATTGCCAATTCCACAGCTCCGTGCAGTGCGGCGTCATTTTGGAATTTCGCAATGCGAATTTCGGGCGGGAATGGTACGTACCGAGTCAAATACGGGCAGAGGACCGGTAGAATGACGTCATGGGCCCCTACCATACCGCCCCCGAGCACAACCCTGTCCGGGTCCCAGACGGTGCAGAGGTTCACGAGGTGGTAAGCCAACTCCTCCAGGGTGTCGTCAAGGAACCGCCGAGCTTCGGCATCGCCCACGCGATACAGTTCGAAGAGGTCCTTCGCCGTGATGGTCCGCTGAAAATGTGCACTCCCTCGAATTCCAATGAATCGGCCGCCAACAACCTCTTCCAGCGGAGCGACGCCCTCCTGAACCCCCTTCGCTGGTCTCGTACTCAGGAGGTTGTATGCAATTTCTCCCGATGCGCCGTGGTGGCCTCGCATGATTTTGCCGTCTGCGGTCAGAACGACCATGATCCCGGTTCCTAGATTCAGGTAGATTCCGTAGTCCACATCCCGCAATTCGCCCCTCCGGAGCTCCGCCAGGGCGGCGCACTTAACGTCATTTTCAATCGCAATCGGTAATCCTGGAAACGCTGACTGGAACATGCCCTCGATGCCCAGTTCCGCCCAACCTGGCACATTCGGGGCCAGCAATACGCGATCCGGTTGGGTCACCCCCATCGTAGAGACCCCAATCGATGTCACGACCGCCCCCGCCCGATGGCGTTGTGTCTCCTCCATCAAATCCAAGCCCGCGTGAATCCCAGCCTGAACGACGGACTGTGCATCGCCATAATCAGCGGTTCTGAGTTCGGTACGCGCAATCAGCTGGCCGTCCAACGATGCAGATCCGACTGCAATTTTCGTCCCTCCGTAATCAAACGCGAGTACAAATTCGGCTCCCAATTGAATTCCCCCCAAAGTGCTGGATACCATGGACACGAGGCCAGGTTCCGTGGAAACAAGGATGTCTCGAGGCAAATGAATTGTAGCATTTGTATAGGACCATCAAAAGATGCAGAAAGGGGGCCTGCCCCTCTTGTCGGCGGGCGGCCCCGACGATTCACAGTATGACGTTCTGCATGCTACCCGGGCAAAGCTCCCACCACAACGTACGCTTCAATCCGGTTCTCGTCCGGGAACTGGAGTTGGATGTCGAGCGCGTACGGGTCAAAGTTGTGGTAGGCCTCAAGAAACTCTGCGATGGCGTCCACCATCTCCTGCTCCGAGAGGCGAACCGTCTGCCAACCCGCCCGCGCCTCCGCCGCGAATCCGCGGTCGTAGATGAGATCTACCACCACATCCCGCGGGTCCGCCTGGCAGCGCCGCGCGACGTACACCGCACACGCGTCGACAACGTCCTGCTCCGACATGTGCAGCTGCATCCGTCACCCTCCCTGTGTCACCTGAAAAACCGGCGGACGATGCGCCAGATGATGTACAGGATGACGAGGTCAAACACGAGCCCAATCAGTGAGAACGAGTGGTAACCCAACCCGTAGTAGCCGCCGAACGGGTGAAACATGCTCCCGAGGAGAAAGCCGGTGCCAAAGGAGAACAGGTGTGATCCGGTCCCATATCCAAACAAACTTCCCGTCCGCGTCCCGTAGCTTCCACTGTAGCGCCCCGTGCTCCACGGCGCGCTGCGCAAACGGCTCGAGGACGACCGGAATCCCGAGTGGTAGCGCGCAATCTCGCCAGGGACGACGGAGCGGCTTGCGGAGGACGTGGACGACGAACGGACCGGTGCCTCCACAGCCGTCTGGGCGCCGGCCTGCACAGGCTGAGATGCCGCAGCGACGGTCGGCAATGCAAAGGCAGGCGCTGACCACAGCAGCAGGACTGCCGCGGCGCACCCCGCCAAACCTTTCTTCACGGTGAATTCCCTCCATGTATTCGACAACGCATGGCCGAGAGGCCAGGGCGCGCACGCCGCGCGCCTCGCAACCTCTGTATAACCTCAGTCTATGCGAATCGGGCGGCGCGGGCAATCTGTGGGGGATTGCCTGTTACAAGCCAGATTCCTGCGTCGGGTTTGACAGTACCTTTGATGTGGCACTGCGGGGAGCGTTCACTCTCGAGTGACCCGACCAGCGCCAGCTGTCGTCCGTTTAGTCGAGTGCCCCCTCGGGATTGCTTAGGCTTTCTATGCCGAGCGCACACACAAAGCCCCCCGCCAGGGTTCCCGGAGGGGGGCGCAAGTGCCCGAACTTGGTCCTCAACCTGATTCTACTCCCGGTCGATAGGCGAATGGATACCCGAATGCTTCCGGTCCGACGACCGCCAGAGCCTCGGGTGTTCGCCACTTGTCGTGGCAGGGCGTCACGACCACGCGTACACGCATGCCGTAGCGGATCACCTCAGTCGTCAGCGGCTTCGCGCTGTCGAAATCCATGAACGTGATGAGGTCTGGTACGGTAGCAATTGGGTCCCCATCCATCGACGCAACCAGGTTCTCGTTCTGAAAGGCAACCTTCAAGGTGGTGCCGCGATACACTCCCATCCCTTCAACCGTCGCCACGCCTCGCGAGAAACCAGCGTGGGTCTTTCGCTCCAAATCCGAAATCTTTCCCTCAAAAACCACGTCCGATCCGACGGTTTCACGCAACTCCCCCCACACGTCGGAACTGCCGCGGATGATGCGGCCAATCTGTTCCGCCAGTGTAAAGGTGTAGGGGATGCCGGACCGGAGAAACTCACCCACAGTCGAGTGGAATCCCACGGCGTCGGCATGCCCGCCTTTCACGACCACCAACGAGCGAACGAGCCGCTCCATCCAGCGGTCGTTCAGAGACTCAATCACGCTGACGTTCCCGCGTTCGTCTGCAATCGCCATGGGAGAGGACGAAATTCCGTAAATGGAGTAGGTGACCATCTGAACTTCTGGAAACGCTCGGCCCATCCCGTCGAGATCGAGAACCGGTAATCCCGTAATGGCGCTGAGGGTCAACGGCACCATTGAATTGATGCCGCCAACTTCAATCGGCGCTATCGCGCCAAACTCCTGACCCGTATGGCGCTGCAACGCTTCCAGTGCGGTGACACTTTCACTGCCGTTACGGATTTTTTCCACACTGACTGTTGGCGCGCCGATTCCAAACATTGCGGCGGCTGGCGTGCCGGGGTCGAGCTCTACCGGGTCGGCAAGGCGGATATGAAACCCTTGGCGAAGCACCTCGATGGCCGTAAGGAGTCCAATGTGTGGATTGCCCCCGCCACCGGTTCCGAGAAAAGCTGCTCCAACCGAAATGTCTCGCAGGTTCTCCTCTCGCAGTTCCCTCACCGCTCTGCCCCCTGCCCGGCCGCTGTCTGGGCTGCCGTCAAGCTGGCCAACGGGCCTGCAGCTTTGACGCGAATCCGAGCCGCGTTTCCAGGCAGGTATGCAAGTGGAATCTCCTCCACCTCGATAATCTGGACCGCACTGGCATCGGCTCCAGCTTGGACAGCAGCGTCTATGGCCTGTTGCTTTGCCTCATCGAGTACGGCCTGACGACCGCGCTGCTCGAGGCTGAAGATGCGGTCAACCTCGCCGCTGACCTGTGCAATCGCGGCGCCGATGGCGTTTGCGACGTCGCTGTTCTCTGGCCGCAACACCTCGCTGGCGCCGACCATCTCGTCTGGAATGAGGAAGCTGCCACCACCGACAGCGATGACGGGAACACCGGCAGCTGAGGTTTTCATGCGATCTAGACCGTCGGCCAGCATGTCGTGAGCGCTCTGCAAGGCGGACACGCAGAGCGATTCGGCAACATCCGCAACCCGCTCCGGATCTCCGAACGAAGCACGACCCGAGCGGACGGCGATGTCGCTCATCGTGAGCACCCTACCGCCAAAGATTCGCGACTCGGACGTCAACCTGTAGCCCACGCTCTCCGGCCCCACCCGAATCCGATGCGCTTCGCCGATCACCATCGTACCTCCTCCGAGCCCCATCGAGATCAGGTCCGGCATGCGGAAGTTCGTGCGAACGCCGCCAATCTCGACGGCGATAGACGACTCCCGCGGGAAGCCATTCAAGAGTACGCCGATGTCGGACGTTGTGCCGCCGACGTCAATGACGACCGCGTCCGATCTGCCCGTGAGATAGGCTGCACCACGCAAACTGTTGGTCGGGCCGGAAGCCACGGTCAGGATAGGGTACCGAAGTGCGTAGTCCAGCCGCATCAAGGTGCCATCGTTTTGAGCGAAAAATTTCTCGGCCTCGATGTGTGCCTCTGCAAGCGCGTCGGAGAAAGCTTGAGTCGCGCGGATTGCCACGTCCGTCAATGCGGCGTTGAGGATGGTCGCGTTCTCGCGCTCAAGCAATCCGACACTCCCGATTTGGGAAGACAACGATATCGAGACGTCCTCGCCGAGCACCTCGCGAAGGAGTTCCTCTGCCCGCTTTTCGTGGGCGTCCGACACCGGCGCAAAGATACCCGTGACCGCGATGGCCCGCACGCCTTTTACCCGATGCGCAAAATCGAGAATCGCCCGCTCGTTCAGCGGTACAATCTCCCTGCCGTCGAATTCATGTCCGCCTTCTACAATTTCAGCGTGCGCTTGGAGTTTCTCAACGAGGTCTTCCGGCCAATCCGCAAGCGGAGGAATCGCCAGAGAGGCCGGAGCGCCGATGCGCAGAATAGCCACACTCGACAAGCCCTTGCGTTCTACGATTGCGTTCGTGCAATGGGTCGTTCCCAGCATTGCCTGACGGATGTCACGCCGATCAATGGCCTGCCCATCTGCGCGTTCCAGGACCGCTTGCAGAACGTTCCGGATGCCGCTCGTCACATCGGGGGTTGTGGGACGTTTTGCCTTGGCCAGCAGCGTCCCTGATTCGTCCAGGATAACCGCGTCTGTGTTCGTGCCGCCGACGTCAATACCGAGTCGCAGGCTCATGACCATACCTCATTTCGATGGGAATGTAGTCGACGTCGTATCCGAAGTAACGGGGACCGACGTTGCGGATACCGACCGGCGTGCGCCATACAGGGGCACAGGGCAGCCCAATCACGGTGACGCGCCGACCGTAGCGCAGCCCCTCGGTGGTGACGGGCAAGAGACTGTCTTGGTCTAGCACGCAGATCAGGTCCGGTACGCTGGCGACGACCTCCCCGTCCCGAACCGCAACGAGATTCTCGTTCTGAAAGTCAAGCCGCATCCCGTGGCCCTGATCCCGGCCCATCCCCTCCATGGCCACTTCTCCGCGCGCAAATCCTGCCACGGTTCGGCGCAACAGGTCGACAATCTTTCCGTCGAACAGCCGGTACGCACCGAGCGCCTCAATCAATCGTTCCATCGGCTCATCGAGCGACTTACACGCACGCCACCGTTCTCCAATGTGTCGTGCATGCGACAGTGAATGTGGCACGCTATATGCGCGAACCTGCGCACCCGTCATCAGATACAGCGCGATAGATGAGCTGCCACCCATCACCATCGTCGCCGTTCGGGACAACGCCTCCGTCCAGGTATTGTTCATCGTATCGAGTGACACCTGTTGGCGTCGCTCGTCGACGAGGATCATCGGTGTCGCGGAAATCCCATGCAGGCTGAACGAGACCATCTGCAATTCTGGGAATGCGCGGCCCATCCCGTCGGCGTCCACCACTGGTAGGCCGAGTCGGGCGGCCACGGCCAGCGGGATCATAGAGTTGATGCCTCCGGCCTCGATGGGCATCGTCGCCGAGATGGTTTGGCCAGTGCGAGCCCGGAGACGTTCAAACGCGTCTATCATCTCGCTTCCGTTCGGGATTTTCTCTAACATCACCGTTGGTGCACCCATCATGGCACTCGGGACAATCCACATATCGTCCGTGAGATCTGACATCTCGAGGACCGTGATTGGACCGTTGTCTCGGATGGCCGTCTCTGCCATCAAGCGGCCAATATACGGGTCACCCCCGCCCCCAGTCCCGAGAAACGTCGCCCCAACCGCGATGTCTCGCAGGTCTTCGATACCAATGCGGAAGGCCACGTCCGCGCCTCCTTCCTCAAAGTTGGTAGATGTGAACGCGATGGGCCCGGACGTCGGAGAGAGACAGATCGCCGTACCCAAACGCCCGTGGTCCCCAAACCTTCAACGCCTCCGGGCTTGTCATGAGCGGGGGTGCTTCCACACTCAACACGGTGACACGCTGCCCGTAGTGGATCCGCTCCGTTGGAATGGCATCCCCTGCCTCCGCGTCGAGAAAGATGATCAAATCTGGGACGCAGGCCACCGGAATCCCGTCCCGCCACGCCACGAGGTTTTCGTTCTGAAACGAGACCCGAAGCTGGCTACCCCGAAACCCGTCTACGCCTTCGACGACGACGCTACCCAGCGCGAACCCCCGCCGCGTTTCACGCTGGACGTCCAGGACCTTACCGCGGAATACCTCCACCACCGCGCCGTAGTCGGTCGCTGCAAAGGCGTCTCGAATCGTGTCAACCGGGCTTTCTTTGCGGACGCGGTTCAGGCGAACCGACTTGCCGAGGTTGTGCGCGAGGGTCATGGTATTCCGGACGGCCGTCCGCTTGAAATCCGCCCCTGTCATCGGGTAATGGGCAAGGTATGCAGCGCCGCCCATCCGAATCGTGACACCGCGCATCAGCCATTCCATGTCCGCGTCTCGTTCGGTTTCGCAAAGGACCGCGTTGCCATCCTCGTCGACAACACAGGCCGGCGTCCCGCGAACGCCATAGACGGAGAAGGTTTCCATCTGTAACTCCGGGAAAGCTCGCCCCATGCCGTCGCCGTCCAAGAGCGGTAGCCCGGTCTGTGCCGCCACCAGGATGGGAATCGTGCTATTGAGCCCGCCACACTCCATCGGACAAACGGCCCCTGCGGTTTTCCCCAGATACGCCTCCATCCGTCGAAACGCCTGTAATGGCTCTGTGCCCTTCGGGATCTTCTCGATCACGACGGTCGGCGCCCCCATCATCGCAGAAGCGAGGACAAAGGTGTCGTCCGGAAGATCCATCGGGTCCATCAGACGCACCGGTCCGTTCTCCGCAATCGCCGTTTCTGCCATCAAGCGGCCGATATCCGGGTCGCCTCCGCCCCCACAGCCGAGGATGGTCGCCCCACGGGCAATGTCCCGGACTTCTTCAATCCCAATGTTCATGACATCGTCCCCCCTTGCATCCCCTGGAGTTGGCACCCCTGCGATTGCATGGATGAAGCGTACACTTCCGGCCGCAAATCGCGGAGGAACGGGTTCTTCTTGCGGAGGTCCTTGATACGTTCTAGGTCTATCCCGACCCGCTGCACTTCCTCTTTCCCGACTGTGCCTTCCAACATGACCCTTCCGTCCGGGTCAACCACCTTGTTCTTTCCGAAGAACTCCAGGTCCCCTTCTACGCCAACCCGATTGATGCCAGCAACGTAACACGTATTCTCCAAAGCTCGTGCCAAAAAGTAGATATCCCACATGTGGATGTCGGATGCTGCGAACGCTGATGGGCAGACAATCAACTCGGCACCGTTTCTCGCGAGTGCCCGCGCGACCTCTGGGAATCCACCGTCATAGCAGATCATGATACCGACCTTACCGAAGTCAAAGTGGAAGACGGGGAATTGGTGCCCCGGCGTGAAGTAGTTCCGTTCATGCGACCACAGGTGAACTTTGTGGTAGCAACCCAACACGTACCCGTTTCTATCGATGGCGACAGCCGAGTTATAGATGCGGCCATAGCTTTTGTCCGCGCAAGCCATGGGGACAATGACGTTCACTCCGAGCCTCCGCGCTTGCTCTTTGAAAGCCCCGAGTGTGGGCCCATCTATAGGCTCGGCGAGATCATAGTATCTGGAACCGACAATGCGCGGGTCGTATCCCGTTGTGAAGAGCTCTGGGAAGACAATGAGGTCCGTACCACGTTCTGCACACGCCTCCATCATCGAAAGGGCCTTCTCTGCGTTCTGCCTCACATCCAGCATCTCACTCTCAAACTGGACGAGCGCAAGTTCGACACGCGTCAACTCCCATCACACTCCCTCGACCGTGACTCGGCGGAAGCCGCACAAGCAGCGGAAACCGTTTCCGCCCCCATGGGTAGCCACGCCCGCTAGACCCCTTCCCGGCTAACTCCGGTCGTCGCCTCAGCCCCGCGGCTGCGGTTCAGAAAGATGAGACCGAGAACGTAGTAGGCAATCGCGGCAATGACGAGCGAGTTGATGGACGAGATGCCCCACTTGATAAACTCCGCACTCAGCGCCCCGATGACCCAGGCGACAAGGCAAACAATGTTCCAGGACTCGGCCGAACTCGGGAGTGCTCCACGAACGCGGGATGTGTCAAGCTGTTCGCGGAAGCGCCTGAGGAGGAAGTATTCGACAATCATGATGCTGAAGACCGGTGGGACGAACACGCCCAGGATATCGAGGAATCCGACGAAGTGGTTGAGAATTCCGAGCGCTGACAGAATGACCCCAACAGCGCCCACGTACAACGTCATGTGTTTCCGGTTGAATTTCCGATTCGTGAAGACCTCCAACGCGTTGACGAGTCCGAGCGTCGAGTCGTACAGGTTCCAGTCGTTGATTTTTAAGGTGGCCGTGATGAGAATCACCGTACCGACCACGCCGCTGGTGGAGAGGACGATGTTGACGATGTTGGCTGTCTTCATCGCGTGCGCCAACAGGACGCCAATGACGCCTACTGTATACTCACCCAACGTGATGCCAATCACGGTTTGCTTGACGACGTCTGCAAGCGAGCGGTTGAACCGGGTCATGTCCGGCGAGATGACTCCGCCGACGATGAAGGAGCCAGCCACCAACGAAGACCCGACCGCAATGGAAATGTGCGGACCTGGAGCAGCACTCGCGACCAGACCGCCCAGCGGATGGCCGGTCAGTGCACGCCCGATGGAGAAAAAGCACACGATGAGGAACAACGGTACCGTCACATAGGCCGTCCATCCCATCGAGGCGACACCAAAGTAGACGACGGCGATGACGAAGACACCGGAGAGGATGGACCACGCCCACAACGGAAGGCCGCCAATCAGGCTTTGCAGGCCGGACGCAAACACGCCATTTTGGATGCCGAACCAACCGATGCTGGAAATTCCAATCACGAGTCCAAGCAGGGCAGAACCGTACTTTCCGAACCCAGTCCAACGTGCCAGCAGGGACGTCTGCAGGCCTTCCTTCATCCCAATGTACCCCGCGAAAATGGCAATGAGCTCCAAAATCACAGCCCCCAACGTCAACGCCGCCACCGCGTGCCAAAACGTCATTCCGTAGCCGAGCGTGGCCCCCAATAAAAACTGCGACATGGCCGACATCTGCCCAAACCGCATCACTGTCACAGTCAGCCATGGGTACCGCTTGTCGGTAGGTACCCGCGACAGCGAGAAGTCGTCAGCCTCTTGTACGGACGACTGCTTCGAAATGCTCATTTCTCCTCCCTCATTCCATCTCAATTTTCAGTGTCCTGCGTGTATTCTGCGCCTTGATTTGGATGTCTCCCCTGAAGCATCATCTCCATTGGCTTCCATGTGTTCACTGTTACAACAGCTCAGCTGCGAAATGCCCGACCACGGCTCTCGCCAACACCACCGGGCACGGCAGTTCATTACGAAGAACCGTACGCATTTCGGAGGTGTAGCCCATACAGTCCAGAACCACCAGGTCGACCCGGTCCTCGCGAAAACGTCGCCCCTCATCCAACACGGCTTCCGGGCCGTCGTAAGGGGAAGCCGCCCGTGTCACGACTTCGGCTGCCACTTGACCCCAGCGCTGCCGTTGCGCCGGAAACTGACCTGCATCAGGGGTCATCACGCCTAGTCTCAAAGGCTTCGAGACTGCCACTCCACGGACGAAATTCGTCAAAAGGTGCTCTGGAATTAAAATGGGGACTTTGGCGTCGAGCGGCGGAAACGTGCCCGTACACAAAAGGACAATAGCGGATACTTCATCTTCCAGTTGCCGTATACACTGCTGAACCCGCGGAATGACGGCTTGGTCGGCGAGGGTAACGGACGTCCCGTCGCGCATCCGAGTCACCAACACGCCATCGGAAGCAGCTGGGCCCATCTTCCGTACTTCTTCCGCCGTCAAACCGTCCAATGCGCCCATTTCCCGAAAGACAGCACCCGTCCCAGCCCACATTTCCAACTCCGGTACGACATCGGTTCGTGGGGATTGACCGATTGTTATGGCGCCGATGGTTCTCACCCGATTCACCTCCCGCTGACACCTTGCACGAGGGCAGAAATCGCCGCCCATCCAATGCGGCGGCCTTACACCCTCGCTTCGACCATGCGATCCGCTCCACGACAGGCATACCACGCCAGTAATCCTTCGGCTTCCACTGCATCCACCACCGCGCACGCGAATTTGTTTCGCAGCGTCTGTGCTAAGCCAATGGTTGTAAATCCGGTACACGCAAACACAATCGTCTGAGCGCCGCCTGCAAGCAGGGACTCAGCTGCTTGGATGGCCGACTGACGCCCGAACTCCGTCAAGAGATCTGTGGTCGCGACCACACCGTCCGGCCGAGCGTAGCCGACAAGAAGATCCTCCAACTCGGTTTCAATTACAGGCGGCACGTGCTCCGTAATCCCAAGTACACCAACCCGCTGACCCAACCCTCTCGCGACCAGCGCCGCCGCGCTTCCCGCGCCAATCACGGGGATGGACAGGCGAGTACGGAGTTCTGAAACGGCAGGGTCTGCAGCACAACTCACAACCACGGCCTCCACGCCTTGTTCAGCCAACGCCATTCCGACTTCGATGATCTTCGGTGTCGCCACCCGCTCCGTGTAGTCGTCGTGGACCCCATACGGTTGATTCGGGATACAACGACTGATGGTCTGCAAACCATACCGTGCGAAGATGACGTTTCCATGCGCGGCCAGGAGGTCCTCATCCTCGAGGGTTACCACTCGGACCACACCAATCACCTCAACCACCTCACTTGTCCCTTGTCCGACCGTCAGCAACCTCCACGGTCCAAACAGGGTTGTCTGAAACTCGAGGGATGCTGCATTTAGACAGAATGATTGGTATATTCCCTCGCTTAACATTGTAGTGGGCTCCTTGAAGGCAGGAACATGGAGAGCATTCCAAAGGTGCGGACGTCGATTTAGGCATGTGCACAAATCCCCCACCCCGAGGGACGGGTAAGACCTCAACGGTTCTGCTCGGGCAGCATCTAGATTCTAAGTGCCGAATCCAAGTTTCCACGCCCGCAAACAAAGGTTCAACCGAAAAGCCGTCTCCGGGTCGCTCAAACTCTTGCCGATGATGTCTTGGATCCGTTCTAAGCGGTAGTGCACCGAATTGCGATGGACGAACAGTTCCTCCGCCACTTGCCGAGTATTCCCACCGCACCGGAGGTACGCATCAAGGGTTCGCAACAGATCTGTTCCGTTTTCTTTGTCGTATTCCTCAATCGGCAGAATCAGGGCCCGACAGAGTCGCGACAGGGACGGATGTTCCCTCACATCCCATAGCAGGTCCTCCACGTAAAAGTCGGTCCAGTGTAGCACATCTCGTCCGGCGCCGACCCTCCCAGCGACCTCCAGAGCGCGCTTGGCCTCCTCATAACTCTGCACCAAATTTCGCAATTCACGGCGCGGCTCGCCAATCACAGCCCGGAGCCGGATTCCAATCATTTCTTCCAACCTCTTGACGATTTGGCGGACGAGGTGCAACGACTCTTCCACCTGTTCCGTGAACCCTTGCTGAGTCAGCGCGCATGCAAACACGAGCTGCTGACCCAGCACGGTGGCAACACTCCGCTGGCCGTGAACGTGCTGCTGGCCATTCGAGACAAGGTTGAGGAGGTGGACCCAATCCCGGGAGTCGGTGCGCGTATCTGGAGCAGGTTCCACGAGAGCGACCGCCCACGCCGGACCTATGGGCCAGCGACATTGCCGCGCTCTTTGCTGCAACACGCCCTCAATCGGGAGGCGGTCCGAAAGCAGCTCAACCAGAAACTGTTCCCTCACTTGTTGCGCCGGCTGCCCACCCGCCCTCTTCGCCGTCAGATTTAAGGACAGGAGCGCCACCACTTGCTCCAAGCACATGTCCTCAAACGCGTTTTCGGACCCCACGCTCCGTGTCAGTGCGAGGGTGGCCAAAGTCACTTGGCCAGAACATACGTCTCGAGTCGTCTGAACGTCTTCCACGCGGAAACCAGCCGTCCGCATCTCGACGCTGCCAGCCGTTGTTAACAGTGCAGTCTCGCAGCCGAGCAACTGTCCTAAAACGTCTAACAACTCTTGCCCACGTTCCGTTGCGAGCAGCTTGGCGAAGCGGCCATTGACCCTGTAGATCTCCCGCATCATAGCCAGTTGGGAGTCGAGAATCTGTTCCATTATCGGCTGCGTGATTTCGATATACGGGATTGCCGGCGGGATCTCGATCAGCGGGATGCGATGCTGGTTACTGAGTTGGATGGCCTCTGGTGGAGTCGCCTCCAGAAATCGCTTCGGCTTGAACCCGACGGCTGCTCCCTCCGCAAGCCGCATCTCTTCGATAATTTTGCACAGGCCGTTCGGGTCGGACCGGAACGAGTAGCCGGTCGTCAGGACGAATTCGCCCTTCCGAAGCCAACCATGGACGTCCGGAACCTCCACAACGTCCACGCAGCGGATTTCATTCACGAGGCCTGCAAGCCCGCCCACGACCTTTGCGTCCTGCATGACGGGTAGTTGGAGCATCCGCTCGACCGTAAACGGCGATTTCGCCATGGACATCCCTCCGGTTGGGAACCATCCGGGCCCATGCGCTACGACTGCACCCCCGCTTGCTCCGTCCCAAGTGTTTGCAGCCGGTGCATCGGTCCGTACAACTGTACGAGACGATCAAACTCGTCCGCATCATAAAAACTGCATTTGCCTTCACCGTATGCCTTCGCCACTTCGATACAGAACTTCGCCGCAAGCGCGATGTCCACCTCGTGACTCGCACCCGTGGCACAGCCCGGTACCGTCGCCTGGGCGGTGATGGCCACCCCAACAACCGGCGCACGCGTCGCGACGGATGGCTGCAGAATACTGTTGATGTGATACAATTCGTTCCCGTATGGGGTGATGTCCTGCATCGTCACAGCAAAGGTATTCGCAAGCATACCCGTTGACATTTCCAGAAGGGACACGAGATCATCGCTGAACTTGAGGATGTATCCTTCCTTCACAGTCGGAGAGATGGCAATGCCGCGGTGGTTGAAGACACGGTTTCCCTTGGTCGTGTCAATGGATAGGATAGCGTCCATGTCTTCCCGCACTTCGTACTGGTTCATGGTGTAGACGTCAACCGGCGCCTCCATGAACGGGACGGGTTTGTGCGGCCGAACCGGTGCGTTCGGGCAGATGTGCGTCGCCACGATGATATCTCCCGCCAAAGCGTCACCTTTGTGCTGCATATCGGTCAACTTGAGTGCCGCGCTGAGGGCCGCGACCGCGCCATCCGCGTCCGACACCAGACCTGTCTGGTTGGGGCGAGCCCCGATGCCTCCCAATCGACCGATGATTCCGAGTGTTGGCACCTGACCCCCGAGCAGCTTTCCACGCCTCCCGGGTATGACAATCTCGATGAAGTCGGTGCTACCTTTCGGCCCGCTGACAGTCTGCACGTGGATGTGCTTGGCACCCCGCGAAGCAAAGTAGGTTTTCACCGTCTCCCCACTTACGACCGCGTCATCCAGTAATTCAAAAACTTCGAGCGTTTGTTTGAGCGTCATGGTCAGGTCCCTCCGTACGGGTGAAGTCTGTGGTCGTCACTGTTCCTAGTTCGCCACGGTGTGTTGCCTCGATGACTGGCGCCGTCTACGCACCTCGTACATTCACCATAGCAAGTGGAGTGGAAGCTAAAAATGGTTCGCGACCCAAAACAAACGCCCGTCATCTGTACCAGAGAACAACACGTATTAAGACTGGTGGTTTATCTCGGCTTCGACAGCCGTAGATATGCGAAATCCCGGAACTCCGTGCCGTTACTGGGATTCCGGGACTGTGATAGCCTCGTGTAGTGCCTACGACCTTTCTGTGGATATCTCGTGAATCAGCGGTGGATGCTCGTACCCGAGCGCCTTGAGAATCTCTGCTTGCTCAGGCGTCACAGCCGTACGCTGGCGCACCTTACCTTTCCCCGAAGTGTACGTGACCAGATGCATCTGGTTCATGACACTGCGGATATGCCGCCAGGGACTCCCTGTACGGTTCTCCGCCACGCGGACGAGCAGCAGTGCAAGCCAGCACAGTAACACATGCGCGCGGGTGCGGTCATCCCTGCGGTGGTACATGGGCCGTAACTCCATCGTCTGTTTGAGGGAGCGAAAGGCCGCCTCCACCTACCACAACTGCTTGTACCCCAGGGCCACATCCTCCGCTGACAGCGTGTCATCCGATGTGCGGATGAGGTACTTGCCATCCAGCCGCTCCAGTTCCTTGACAGCCTGAGTGTCGATGCGCAGATCGCCTCGCTTATCGGCCTTGAGCAACCGCTTGTAGGTCGGGTGGCTCTGCAGAGCGCAGTGTGCCTTGGTGTGCGCCTCGCCGTCCAGTTTCTTGAGCCTTGCCAGCTCTGTCCGTAGTTTCTCGAGATGGGACTCCCGCCGCAATGCGTCCCGCCTGGCTTCGTCCGGATTTCGCACCAATACGTACCGGACGCGGGCTTCCCCATCCCCCACGACAATCTCTTTCACCTCGAGATTGTCGCGGACTGTCTTGAACCGTCCGGGGCGAGAGAGGGCATCTTCCACGCTCGGCTTGCCAGACGACATCTTCTCTCCAGCTATGTAATGACCGCCGGTCTTCTGCAACTCTCGCAGATTGGCATCGCTGTTGAACCCGCGATCCACAACCGTGATCACGCGGCCCAGCCGCCAGCCGATGAGGTCCTTCTTGAC
>JAIMBT010000034.1 GCA_023511295.1 Alicyclobacillus sp. | reverse complement strand
ACCTTCCATTGCTTTTTATCCCATTATTAATTAAATTTGTCACTTTTTCTTTTATTATATCCCTTGTCTTCCTGAATTCTTCTAAAGGCTTTCCCACAGGATCTTCAAGTCCCCAGTCCTCTTCGTAATTATTGGGAACAAACGGACATACAACTCCGCAGCCCATTTTAATTAAAATATCAACTTGGTAAGGTATATCGTCTAACAGCTTTGGTTTATGACTGCTAATATCTATACCGATTTCCTTCATAACCTCTATTGCGTTTGGGTTGACTTCAGTTGCTGGGTGCGTGCCAGCACTATAAACCTCTAAAACATCACTTCCGTAATACTTTGCAAAACCTTCTGCCATTTGGCTTCGACATGAGTTGCCCGTACACAAGAAATAAATAAGCGGTTTGTTTGCCATGAGAAATTCCTCCCTTTAGGTTGTTGCCTTTTGAAAATATCGCTTTTGGAATTTGAGTGCGACGTTCACCAGTGCAATCATCACGGGCACCTCCACTAAAGGACCTATGACGGCGGCAAATGCGGCTCCTGAATTGATGCCAAACACACCAACGGCAACTGCGATGGCAAGTTCAAAGTTGTTACTCGCCGCAGTGAATGACAGCGTACACGTCACGGAGTAATCTGCGCCCGCTCGTTTGCCCATGAAAAAGGAGACCAGGAACATGACGATAAAGTAGATGAGAAGCGGGATGGCAATTCGAACGACATCTAATGGCAAACGAACAATCAAATAGCCTTTGAGCGAGAACATGACAATGATGGTGAACAACAGCGCAATTAGCGTAATCGGGCTGATTTTCGGCACGAAGTTCTTCTCGTACCACGAACGTCCCTTTGTTTTGACGAAGATGTAACGGGTAATCGCACCAGCCAAGAACGGAACACCAAGATAGATAAATACACTTTTCGCGACTTCCGCGATGGTGATATGAATGACCATGCTGTGAAATCCGAGCCATTGCGGAACGACGGTCACGAAAACGTAGGCATAGAGGGAGTAAAACAACACTTGGAAGATCGAATTAAACGCCACAAGACCTGCCGCATACTCCGCATTGCCCTTAGAAAGGTCGTTCCAGACAATGACCATTGCGATACAACGCGCCAATCCAATCATGATGAGCCCAACCATGTACTCTGGATAACCACGAAGGAATACCAGTGCAAGAATGAACATGAGTATAGGTCCAATGACCCAGTTCTGGAGAAGCGAAAGACCTAAGATTTTACCGTTTCGAAATACCTGACCGATCTCTTCATACCGCACTTTCGCAAGCGGTGGATACATCATCAGGATTAAGCCAACCGCAATCGGAATAGACGTGGTTCCGACTTGTAATTGATTCAGTCCGTTGACGAAATGTGGGGCTACGTACCCCAAACCAATCCCAACGACCATCGCCGCAAAGATCCAGATGGTGAGATATCGGTCGAGAAAAGATAATCGCTTGACCAATTGTAGTCTACACTCCTTATTCACACTGTACGAGTAAACCCTTATGCTCCAGCCGCCGTAGTTCTTCGGACAAGTCGGGTAAATTTGCAAGAGATATCCCGATTTCATCCAAACGATCTCTGTTCAAGGAATAAAACACCCACATTCCCTTGCGCGTTTCCTTGACCAAACCCGAGCTCTTTAAGCGACTCATGTGCTTGGATACGGCTGGTTGCGAAATCCCGAACAGCGGAACAAGTTCACATACACAGCAGTCACGAGTCTGAAGGAGTGCGATGATCTTTAAACGAGTCGGATCAGCGAGAGCCTTCAACGCATGTGCAAGTTGTTCGAACTCCATAGAATCACCTCTGTTAACATTATAACAATATAGTTATGTTGTATCGACGCTCATTCAAGCGTTCCGCCACACATCGACGTCACCTGCCAAACGAGCAGCAGTGGCATAAGGACAGCAAGCTCAATGGTAGGTATAAAAGAAACCACCTACGAAATCTTGTCTCCCTATTTATCCCCGTCCCTGTTCTATGTGTTCGCAAAATAACCTCCTTCCCTGCGCAAAATAAGTTGTTCCCTGAGTAAAAATGGTTGTTCCGCAGAGCACGGGTGAATCTGGGTGGAAAGCCTGGATTCGCCTGTGCTTTTTGTGCAGGGATGAGGGATTGAGGGGGAAGGGCAAGACAAAGGATTGGAGAAAGCGAGGAGCAAAAAAGCCCGATATATCAAGGATTCCTCGACCTTGCCCGAACAAAAATGCGAAAAAATACATGACAAAAAATCTCGTCCCTGTTCCCCAATCCCCTCTTTTCCCCTGCCTCTCCAGGTAACAAATTGATTTTACGCAAGAACGCGATTTCTGGAAAATAGCGGATAAAATCGGGTGAAAAAAGGCGTGATCCAGGGAAGGATCGAATTTGACGGCAGAAAGTGGGAGAGTGTGAGGAAAAGTCGAGAAAAGCCAGGCGGGACAAGGGATGAGGCAGGGTTGAGGGGGGAGGCAGGCAGGGAAGGATTTGATTTGACGGTTACAAAAAGCCCGACGTATCAAGGATTCCTCGATCAAGTCCATAATGTGGTGTAATTTCGCCCCTCACCAGCACACGAATTATGTCAACTTATTTTCCTGATGTTGGCCTTGTCCTTCGTCTTCTTCGCTTGTTCCTCACGCCAAACCCAGTACTCGGTCATGTCGACGTATCTGTGACCCGTCTGCCATTTCTCGTCAATTTCCATTAGCAACGCGCCGATGAGCCTCATCACCGAGTCTCGGTTCGGATAGATTCGGATAACTCGGTCCCGCCTACGGATCTCCTCGTTCAGCCGCTCTCGCCCGTTCGTTGTCCGTAGGCGTTTCCTGTACCGTTCCGGTAGCACGAGCACCACTGTGATGTCGTCAAACAGTGGGTACATGCCGGGTCCGTTGGAAGGATATTTTGTTTGTTCGGAAGAATTTATACGAAATACGGCGGGTATGAATAGATTGTGCCGACACTTCGAAGCGCACAGTGGTTCATCTGTATTACTGAATTTTCTAATTAGGAGGAGGGCTTTGGAATGGCAACCCAGATCGAAACTTCTGGGGGCAGTCCGGGATATCGCAAGGAACTTGGGTTTTGGACGGTCGTTTTTTTAGCCACAGGCGCCATCCTCGGGCCTGCCGTCGGCTTCACGCCGGCATCCGTCCTAGCGCTGGCTGGGCCGTCCGGCATTCTATCGTGGGTCATCGCGTTCGTCCTCATGATGGCCGTCGCCATGTGCTACGTTGAACTGGGCACCATGTGGCCGAGAGCCGGTGGCGTTGCCTATTACGCGGCGCGCAGCAACGGACCCGTGGTCGGTGTGATGAACGCGTGGGGGTCACTCGTCGGTTACTCGTTGGCGGTTCCGTCCATTGTGGTTGCATTCGTCCAGTACCTCAGTTACTGGTTTCCAGGACTTGCAGGAAACGCCGGCGGCTTGTCGACCGCGGGTATTGTGGCCAGCATCGTGACACTGGTCGTTATCGGGATCATCAATATGATGCGGATCCGATTCATGGGAAGTATCAACAACGTTCTCACGGTCGTGACCATCATCGGATTGCTGGTGATCATCCTTGCGCTGTTTGGCCATTTCCAGCCGCAAAACTTCAGTCACTTCAAAGGTGGCTTCATGGCGTTCGGGCCAACCGGGCTGTTTCTCGCCATTTCTGCGACCATCTACGGGTACGGCGGCTTCCGGCAACCCATCGACTACGCCGAAGAAGTGAAGGATCCCGGCCGGACGATACCGAAAGCTGTTCTCATCACGATGGTGATCACGCTCGTCATCTACTTCTTGGAAAGCGTTGCGTTCGTCGGCGCCGTGCATTGGTCTGGGATGGGCCTGAAGGCGGGAGACTGGGCATCGATCAATCACCTCACCTATCCATTCCAGACGCTGGCTCAGGGTGCAGGGTTACCCTTCATCGGACTCGTCGCCATCCTCGTCACGCTCATTGCGTCCTTTAAAGACGGCTACATCTACTTCGGTGGCGCGAGCCGCGTTGGTTACAGCATGGGCCGGTACGATGGCTACTTGCCGAAGACGTTCACGCGCATGACAAGGGCCGGGATTCCGCTGTCATCCGCCATCCTAACGTTCGTGATTTCCTGCATCTACATTATTCTACTGCCATCGTTCGCTTCGCTGTTCCCTCTGGTTGCCAGTGCGTTGCTGCTGTCCTACTCGCCCGGACCGCTGAGTATGGCCGTATTCAGGACACGGCACCCTGATGAGCCGCGCCCGTACCGGTTGAAAGGTCACAAGTTCCTCGCGCCCGTGGCTTGGGTGGTCAGCAGTCTGATGATTGATTGGGCAGGCTGGAGCGCGGTCAGGGTTCTGATTCCGTCTGTCTTCGTCGGATTGCTTCTCCTCTTGTTCTATGTCCGCCGCCAAAAGTTGACGGGTGAGGACTGGCGGCTCGGTATCTGGTTCATTGTCTACCAGATATGCATCATGGGGCTGTCGTATCTTGGTAGTTCCAACTTTGGGGGCAAGAACATCCTCGCATCCCCTTGGGACAGCATCGCCATGATTGTGTTGTCGTTGATCTTCTATTACTGGGGCTATGCATGTGGGGTTAGATATAAGGGGCACGCCGTGTTGGATGCCGAACCGACAGAGGCGCCGCACTGAAAACGTCCGGGCTGTTGCAGGGATTTGACAAAATATAATGAAAGAACAAAGTACACAGAATCCAGGGTGCCTCTTTTTTGCCGCAGCCGCCCTGCCTGTAACAGAAGGGAGAGACCATATGAACAGCATGACCGCTGAGGATGTGCGCCGTGTCATTCAGAATGAGGGGATAGAAGTCGTTCGGGTGGTGTTCAACGACGTTGCCAACGTCGCACGGGCCCGAAACATCCCAGCAGATACGTTTGTTCAGGACGTCTTAGAGGGCGGTGTGCAGTATCCGTCGGCGATGTTTTCGGTGGACACGGGAGGGAACTTCGTACTCAACGCAGGAGCGGGCTTTGCAGGCGGCTATGGAAGCTGGCTGTTGAAAGTGGACCCCGCCACGTTCACCGTATTACCCTGGGCGCCGAAGACGGCTCGCATCATTGCCGACGTGTACACGTTGGACGGCGAACCGGTGCCGGTCTACCCCCGGGGTGTGTTGCGACATGTGTTGGCCGAACTAGAAAGAGACGGGTATTCGACGCTCGGTGCGGCCGAGCTGGAGTTTTACGTATTCAGAGAATTGAATCCGTCCGGCTATACGGCGACCTGGACGGGTTTGCAGTGTTATTCGGAAGTCAAGCAGGCAGAGGTGGATGAACTCCTCTGGGACATGGTCGTTCCCATGAAGGCGATTGGCATCCAGGTGGAGGCCGCGAATACGGAGTATGGGCCAGGCCAGTTTGAAGTTTCCATGAAACCGTTCCGAGGACTCGCTCAGGCAGATGCCGCATTCTACTACAAGACGTCTATCAAGGAACTCATGCGAAAGCGCGGACTTCTGGCCACGTTTATGGCCAAGCCGCTCACCGGCTTGAGCGGCAGTGGCGCACACTTCCACCACTCCCTGTACGACATCGCATCCGGGAAGAACGCGTTTTACGATCCGGCAGATGAACGCGGTATGAGTGAGACCTTCAAGCATTTCATCGCGGGCCAACTGGCGCACTCGGCGGCTATCTGCGCTTTTGCGAATCCGTCTGTGAACAGCTACCGGCGCATGCGACCGTACACCTTTGCACCGTTCAATGTGACCTGGGGGTTTGAAAACCGGATGTGCCTCATTCGCGTGCCTCATTCGCGTGGGCAGGGGACCCACCTAGAGAATCGGATGCCGGGCGCGGACCACAACCCGTATCTGATGATGGCAGCTATGTACGCGGCGGGACTTGACGGCATTCGCAAGCGGACGCCGCTGCCTGAGCCAGTCGTGGGGGAGGACGCGTACGCTGTTGCTGGCGCCCCGCAACTGCCCGTTCGGCTAGAAGATGCTCTGTCAGCGCTGCAGCAGGATGAGGTGTTGCGGGGGTATCTGGGGGGCGGCGTGATTGACGCATTCGTAGCCCTGAAGATGAACGAAATCACTCGCTTCCACAACCAGGTCACCGCGTGGGAAATTCAGGAGTACGCAGAGCTGTTCTGACTTCGATTCAGGCGTCGAGAGGCCCGTGCAGACCGCGCCGCAAGGTGCAACCGGCCCCCTTCCCTCATGCTATCATGAGACAGGGGTGTCGCAATTTGAACGGAAACGATGGTGAAGCACAACGGTCGAGTACTAGGTGGATGCAGTGGTTTGCACCGAGGGCCGGTCTGCACGCCCGCCTCACGAGACGTCTGCCGGAGCCGCTGGTCTTGCTGTTGTACGCCGTGCTGATTGGCGTCGTCGGCGGATACGGAGCGGTCGGGTTTCGGCGTTTGATTGACGTCTTTACAAAGGTGTTCTTCGGCATTGCGAAACCTCACCTCACGTTTTTGGGGCGAGCCGACGTGCTGTTCCTGCCCGTCGTCGGACTGTTGGTGGTTAGTATCGTGGTCAAGCGCTTTGCACCCGAAGCGAAGGGGCACGGTGTGCCGGAGGTCATGGCGGCCATCGCAACCAACGGCAGCGTCATCCGGCCGAGGGTGGTGCTCGTGAAAGCCGTCGCCTCTGCGTTGACCATCGGATCCGGCGGTTCAGTCGGGCGAGAAGGACCCATTGTCCAGATTGGGTCAGCCTTTGGATCTGTCCTCGGTCAATACCTAGGGCTCCCGGAACGGTATCTGCGCCTGATGGTCGCATGCGGTGCGGGGGCTGGGATTGCTGCGACGTTCAACGCCCCCATCGGTGGCGTGATGTTTGCGACAGAAGTGATTCTCGGCAGCTTCGCGTTGCAGAACTTCACTGCGATCGTCATCTCGAGCGTGGTGAGCGCCGCGATTGGGCGTGTTTACCTTGGCAATCATCCCTCTTTCCCAATGCCTACATACCAAGTTGGTCACTTTCAGACGTATTGGATGTACGTCGTAATCGGCTTGATCGCTGGCCTGTGGTCGTTCGTGTACATCAAGGTCTTATACCGGATTGAAGATGGGTTTGACGCCCTTCGGTGGCCGTTCTGGGTGAAGGCGATGTTCGGGGGTGCTCTGGTCGGCGCGGTGGGTGCAGGGTTTCCCCAAGTGTTTGGCGTGGGATACGCGACGGTGGACCAAGCCTTGACGAACCACCTGGGGTTGGGCTTACTGCTTGCCCTGCTCGTGCTCAAGCTCCTCGCGACGTCCATCACGATTGCCGCAGGCGGCTCCGGTGGGGTGTTCTCTCCGGGCCTCTACCAAGGTTCCATGTTGGGTGGGGCCATCGGCGTCCTCTTCTTTCACCTTTTCCCGCACAGCGGAATCAGTCCCGGGGCGATGGCGGCGATGGCCATGGCTGGCGTGTTTGCGGGCAGCGCGCAGGCGCCCGTGACGTCCATCATGATGCTGTTTGAGATGACGGGCGACTACAACATGATTCTCCCTTTGATGATCACCTCCGTCCTCGCAGCGACGGTGGCCAGTACATTGTCCCGCGACACCATCTACACGTTGAAACTGGCCCGCCGAGGACTCGATATCTTGCGGTTGCGCCACCCAGATCGGATGCGGGCACTCACGGTCGCCGAAGCGGTCTCCCGCGAACGGCTGACGGTTCCCGCCCGGACAACCGTCACGTCAGCTTGGGCCCGGTTCGCACAATCGCACGAGTGGTTTGCACTGGTCCGCTCCGAACAAGGGGTGTTGCTCGGATCTGTCGCTCGGGCGCAGGTCCTGGAGGCCCTCAACAGCGGCCGGGCATCGGAGCCGATTGCGGCGTTGCTGCCGCCGACGGTTTATCGAATCCAGGAGAGGGCCACGCTCGCCGAAGCTCTGCACGAGATGAACCGGCATGACGTGACCTACCTACTGGTTTGCCGGGGTGACGTCCCGGTCGGCGTGATTGGCAGCTCGGATATCGTTCATGCGTACAACGACCTGCAGTGAATTCTCTCATGCAACGTTGGTGCGACGACGAGCAATATGGAGGGAACGCCGTGATGAAAGCGATCGTCTTCGACGCCTACGGAACGTTATTCGATGTGACTTCCGTAGCGGAAGTTTGCGACAAGCAATTTCCGGGATATGGACAACAAATCAGTGAAATGTGGCGGCAAAAGCAGCTGGAATATACGTGGTTGCGGGCACTCATGCGTCGCTATGAAGATTTCGCGGCGGTCAATCGAGGTGCGCTTCAGTACGCGCTCCATCAGCTCAACTTGTGGTACGACAACGAAATGCTGAACACGGTGCTGGCGTCTTATCTCACACTGCCAACATTTCCTGACGTCCCCCAAGCCCTTCACGCGCTCCGTACACACAGGTTGGCGATATTGTCCAACGGTACCCAGGGCATGCTCGAGGCGCTGGTCCGGAATGCAGGTCTGCTCTGGAATTTTGACCACGTTCTCAGTGTGGATCCGTTGAAGACGTACAAACCAGACCCGCGGGTGTACCAATTGGCGGTGAATGCACTCGGCGTGGCCAAGGAGCGCATCCTCTTCATTTCATCCAACGGATGGGACGTCGCTGGAGCGAAGTCGTTTGGATTCACGGTCGGTTGGCTCAATCGCCGGGGAAAGGTGGCAGAGGAACTCGGAATTCGGCCGGACTACGAAGTTGCGAATTTACTCGAACTGATTGAACGCGCCTTCCGTTGACGGTCGTCGATGTTCGCGCAGCAGGTCGACAAAGCGGGAGCCTCCGTCCTCCAGGTCAGCCGCCAGTGCCTCCCGCAACCGCTTGGCTAACGCGGGTGCCCGCCCATGCGTCGAGATTATCACCTGCCACGCATCCGCCGACAGCACTGCAGGCACAATGAAATTCCCTTCCTCCGGGTGGTCGACGACGTTCACCCATCGACCCAAGGTTTGGGCTTCCGCGGCGACGGCGGCGTTGACAGATCGCTCATCGGTTGCTGCGACGACCAGGACCGCGTCGCAGAGGTCGCCTGGTGTGTAGGGTCTTTGCACGTGAACAATCTGTCCTTGTGCGGCGCGTTCAGCTAACTCCGGCACCAACGCAGGGCTGATGACACGGACGCGCGCACCTGCTTGGAGCAGGGTTCTGACCTTCCTCGACGCCACACGGCCGCCACCGATGACGGTGCACAGCCGTCCGCTCAACCCTAAACAGGCCCCGTAAAACATCGCCAACCCGCCTCTCAAAACGAACAATTCCGATTGACTTTATGCACTTACCGTATTATATTCTCCCTAACTAAAATTGCAAATACGCATCGGAATTGTGGGTGAATGTATCGTGGCTGCGATTGCATGGGATGAAGCGACGATTCAACGGTACGCGATGGAGTGGGAAGGGGCATCCCCACAGGAGATCTTGCAGGACGCGCTGCGGTTGATACCCAACATCACGTTTGCGTGTAGCTTCGGCGCGGAGGACATGGTGCTTCTCGACATGTTGATGGCCCTAGACGTCCGTGCCCACGTGTTCTACCTCGACACCAACGTACTGTTCCCAGAGACGTATGCGTTGCGAGATGAGGCAGTGGAGCGGTACGGCATCCCCAATCTGCGTCAAGTTCTGCCCGACGTTACCTTGTCGGAGCAGGCGAGGGTGTACGGGGAAGCGCTGTGGGCGCGTGACCCCAACCGCTGCTGCCTCATCCGCAAGGTCCAGCCGTTGGAGCGGGTGTTGTCTGCCTACGACGGTTGGATCACGGGGATTCGACGTGAGCAAGCACCGACACGGGCGAACGCCAAGGTGGTGGAATGGGACGCGAAGTTCGGGCTGGTCAAGGTGAATCCGTTGGTGCGGTGGACGGAAGGTCAAGTGTGGCGGTACATCCGGGAACACAAGGTCCCGTATAACCCCCTTCACGACCAAAACTATCCCAGCATCGGCTGTCTGCACTGCACCAAGCCGGTCCAACCAGGCGAAGACCCGCGCAGCGGGCGCTGGGCGGGCTTTGACAAGACGGAATGCGGCCTGCACCGGTGAGGAAGCAGGCCCCGGAGAAACGTGGACTTCCAGCGATTCCGACGGCAGAGGTGAGGGAGTATGGCGATGGATTCGGCGCACGGTTCGTCTGGACAGCACTCCAAGGTAGAGAAAATAAAAGAGGCGAGCCGGTACCTGCGCGGCACCATTGCGGAAGCACTGGAGGACGGCACCAGCCATTTCGGTGAAGAGAACGTCCAGGTTTTGAAGTTTCACGGTGTGTACCAGCAGGATGACCGGGACCTGCGAAGGCAGTTGACGCGAGAAGGCAAGGAGCGCCACTACATGATGATGGTGCGCGCACGCATTCCTGGTGGCGTATTGACGGCAAATCAGTATCTGCAATTCGACCGGATTTCGGACGCCTACGGGAGCGGGTCGTTGCGCATCACGACGCGGCAGACGTTTCAGATGCACGGCGTCCTGAAGGCGAACCTCAAAGCCACCATCCGTGGCCTCCATGACGCGCTGGTGACGACACTCGGAGGGTGTGGGGACCAGGTACGCAACATCGTCGGCTGTGCGGCACCCCACGAAGGCCCGTTCTATGAGGCCGTGCGCGCCGATTTGTTGCGGCTGGTCGACGCGTTCTCTGCGAAGACAAACGCGTACCATGAAATCTGGTTGGACGGTGAACGGATTGCGCTAGGCGACGGCGAGCCCAACGAGGAGCCGCTCTACGGAAAGACGTACCTGCCGCGAAAATTCAAATTGTGTGTGGTGTACGAGGGCGACAACTGCGCGGACGTCTACTCGAACGATATCGGAATGGTCGCCCATCGGGACGGCGACACCGTGGCGGGGTACACGCTGGTGGTCGGTGGCGGCATGGGGAGAACGGCGAGCGACGCGAAGACACCCCCCGCGCTCGCACAACCGCTGTGTTTCGTGGCTCCGCACGACCTGGTGGCGACGTGCCGCGCGATTGTGGAAGTGCAGCGAGATTACGGGAATCGAGAGAACCGCAAGTTTGCTCGGATGAAGTACCTGATTGAGGAGCGAGGCTTGGAGTGGTTTTCTGCTCAAGTCGCTGCACGCGTGGGAAAGCCGCTGACGCCGCCGCGCGAGCTGGTGTGGCACACGTCACATGACCACCTCGGCCGCATAGCGGGTGGCGACGGGCGAGTCCACGTGGGTGTGTACGTCGAGAACGGCCGCATCCGGGATACGCACGAGCTACCGCTCAAATCCATTCTCCGAGACATTGTCGCGGAATTCCGCCCAGGGGTCCGCCTCACCACACAGCAAAACCTCATCCTCACCGGCTTGACACCGGAGGAGGCGAATCTGGTTGAGCGGAGGCTGCGGGACGCTGGTGTGCCGCTCGCGCACGAACAAATGCCCGTGCGGCTGTTGGCGATGGCGTGCCCGGCGATGCCGACGTGCGGACTGGCCATTGCGGAATCGGAACGCGTCTTTCCGTCGGTCGTACGCGAACTGGAGAGGGTGTTGAGGGAATTGGACCTCGCCGACGAGCCCATTTCCGTCCGCATGACGGGTTGCCCAAACGGCTGTGCCCGTCCGTATATCGCGGAGATAGGATTTGTCGGTCGCGTCCTCGGCAAGTACGACGTGTTTCTCGGCGCGAACCAGGCAGGGACGCGGATGAACCAGTTGTACAAGTCACAGGTGCCACTCGAGGAGTTGGTCTCCACTATCCGACCGTTGCTTCGCGCGTTCCGCGCAGAGCGCCAACCCGGCGAGTCGTTCGGCGATTACTGCGCGCGCATCGGCGTCGACGCACTGGAGGCCCACGTCTCGGCTTGGGTGTGAAGAGAGGACAGGACAGCACAGGGGGTGCAGACCGTGACACAGGGCAAGGTGTGGCTCGTCGGTGCTGGGCCAGGCGACCCGGGCCTGTTGACCACGAAAGGGCGCGCGTGTCTGCAGGCAGCAGACGCGGTGGTATACGACCGACTCGTGTCCCCCCGGTTGCTCGGACTCGCGCGGCCGGACGCAGCGCTGTACGACGCGGGCAAGTCGGCTGGGAACCACACGCGGTCCCAGGCCGAGATTGAGCAATTGCTGGTGGCGCTGGCGCAACGCGGGCAGGCGGTGGTGCGGTTGAAGGGGGGAGATCCGTTTGTGTTCGGCCGGGGCGGTGAGGAGGCTGTGGCCCTTCGCGCCGCCGGCATCCCGTGGGAGGTGGTGCCGGGCGTCACGTCCGCGGTGGCCGTTCCCGCTTACGCTGGAATCCCGGTGACCCACCGTCAGGTGTCGCCCGGGTTCACCGTTGTGACCGGACATCGGGCGGCCGAGGCGGACGCCATCGAGTGGCGGGCCCTGGCTCACTCCGGCAATACCCTCGTCATCCTGATGGGCGCCTCCCAGTTGACAGGCCTTGCGGCAGCGCTTCTTGCGGGGGGGATGGCGCCAGACACGCCGGTGGCGGTTGTCCGCTGGGGAACGCGCGCCAACCAGCAGACGCTGGTCAGCTCGCTCGCCCGCGTCGCCACGGATGCACAGCGGGCCGGGATGACGTCTCCTGCTGTGATTGTCGTGGGCCAGGTCGTCTCCATCCGTACAGCGCTCAACTGGATGGAGACGCTGCCGCTGTTCGGCCAACGCTGTCTGGTCGCAGCCGATACCTGCGAAGAGGCGGACCGGTGGGCGGCTACCTTGGAGGCACAGGGGGCGGAAGTGTTCCCCGTGAGCGTCGAGCACGCCACTGTGATCGACGGCGCTGTGCTCGCGCGGTGGCTGAGGGCGGCGGTGGACCCGCATGCGGGACTGTATTTCTCCACGTCTTGGACGGTCCGCGTGTTCTTCCGGGCTTGTCGCGACGGTGGTCTGGACCTGCGGCGGCTGCGCGCCACGTTCGCAGCTGCGACTTCGCGGGTCGCGAAAACGTTAGCCGCGGGCGGAGTTGTCGCCGACGGCGTCGGGCCGAGGGCCATCCGCTGTCGGCCGGGCCTTCGCTGGCTGGCCGAGGAGTGGGGCGTTGGGTCCCCCCACCCGCCCGCGTCGCCCATCCGGCCGCGGGAAATCGTGCCCCTGTTGGATGTCGGTCGGCGGTGGCTGACCGAGGGGCAGGTGGACCGCGTGCTGACCACGGCGGCTGCGCGCTGCGTCTGGGATGAGTTGACCCGGGGGCATCCGGCGGTGGAGGGGGCGGAGCGGATCGATCTCGACACCTACCCCGGCACGCCATTCGACCTCGCTTGTGTCGAAAGGGCCGGCGGATGATGCGCACGGCTGTGTTGCTGATTGGACACGGTACCCGTCGCCCGCAGGGCGTTCAGGAGTTCCTCGCCTTCTCGGGCGCGGTGCGGCGGGTGTCGGGCGGTGTAGGTGGTGTGCCGGAAACCGTCCTCTGGCGCCACGCGTTCCTGGAGTACGCGGAACCGGACATCCCGTCAGCGCTCGCGTCCCTGGCCGCAGCCGGGGTCACACGCGTGGTCTGTGTCCCGCTGTTGCTGTTTGCTGCGCAACACCTGAAGCAGGATATCCCTGCCGCCATCGCCCGGTGTTCGCGCGCCTCGGAGATGGATCTCGAGATGGGGCAGCCGTTTGGGACGGAACCGGCGTTCGTGGACGTCGCGTGGCTGCGGCTTCGCCCTGCGCTGGTTCCTCCGGGCGGCCTGCCGGCGGATGCGGTGCTGTTCCTCGGTCGCGGCAACCGCGATGCGGCGGCGCAGTTGGACGTGGGAAGGGCGGCGGAGGCGCTCGCCGAGCGGATGCTCCAGGCGTATGGCCGTGCGTGGCCGATGACCGTCGGGTACCTGGCCGGGACGGGCTGTTCGTTGGAAGCAGCACTGGACCAGCTCGCTGCCGAAGGCCGGCGGCGGGTGGTGGTGCTGCCGTACCTGTGGTTCTCCGGATATCTGACGGACTCTTTGGCAGAACGGATTCGGGCGTGGCGGTCCGCCCGAGCCACCGCGACGGACGACCTGCTCATCCGACAGGCGCACCACCTCGGGGTGCAGCCGGCGCTGGTTGACCAGGTGGCGAAGCGGGTTGCCGAGCTGGTCCGCCACAGGTCCTGGCGCGCGCGTCACGCCAGCGTTTGAACCCGATTGATGCCTTCAGGGCTGCGAAGACGAGATGGTGCCAGATGGTGGCGCGCCCCGTATCTGGGTCCTGCGCACCGACGGCGCGGGACAAAAACACGGACAGCACCGTTGCAACGGCTGTGAACACGCCCACATATGTCGTCCTACAAATGCTGGTAACACCGACTGCGTCGGTGGCGATGGGTCCTACCTTGGAGAACGGGGTGCGCGTTTCGGCACAGTCCAGTCGCCCATTGGGCGATGTCAGCCCTTGAGAAAATCCGGTTGCTTGAAGCGGGGGTTGGGGTAGTGGTAGAACCCTTCCCCGGTTTCGCGGCCGAGTCTGCCCTGGTCGATGTACTCGGTCTTCAACATGTCGGCCAATTGGTCGTATCCCTGGCCCGGCATCGCGGCCGCTTTTGCCTTCGCGATGTTGTACGCGGTCTTGACGCCGACGGTGTCAAGGATGGCGAACGGCCCTTCAGGTGCACCCGTTGCAATCATCCAGGTTTTGTCGATGGTCTCCACATCGGCCACGCGTTTCACGAGCAACATTTGAGCCGCTTCCAGGAACGGCACCAGCAGCGAGTTGAGGATGTACCCTGGCTGCTCCTTGTACAAGGGCAGCGGCACCATGCCGATGGCACGTGCGAACGCAATCACGGCATCGAACACCTGGGGGTCGGTCCCCGGGTGTTTCATGACTTCCGCCGTGTTGTGAATCCAGATGGAGTTTGCGAAGTGCGGTGCCAGGAACTTCTCCGGCCGACCCGTTGCTGCAGCGAATTGGCTCGGCAGCAGTGTGGAGGAGTTGGTGGCAAAGACCGTTTTGGCGGGGGCTGTTCGCCCCAACTCTTGATAGAACGCCGTTTTGATCTCGGCCACTTCCGGAATCGCTTCAGTCACCAAATCCGCATCCACAACGGCGCGTGACAAGTCGCTGAAGTAGGAGATCCGCTGTAGCCCCGCCTGTACCTCTGATTCTGTCGCGCCGAGATCCTCCCGGTAGTGCGGAGGGAGTTGTTCAATCCGCTTCCTCGCCTTCTCAACAGCCTCTGCATCCATGTCGTAAACGGACACCGGAAACCCCCGGAATGCGGTCTGGTACGCGATTTGGCTGCCTAACACGCCGCCGCCAGCGACGGTGATGTTGCGAAACACCATCTCTTGCATCCCCCTCGGACCACCTGAGCCTTGTGCTCGCCTGCGGTTCATGGTTGCGTAGGATTGCTGAATCCTTGCACGCCTGTCCGGTAGCGTGGCACGAGCGGGTGTCAGACATACCTTCCTTCTGGAAACGGTCGGGGCGAGCGGCGTATAGCGCCAGCGGATGAACGGTGAGCCGTCAACTGCACGCCGCCGACGCGCGAAACCAATCGATGGAAGATTATCAAAGGGAAAACTGCGTGCGTTTGTATTGACAAAAAGTAAGTGACTATATTATAGTTTGCTATGCGAGGCCGAAAGGGGAAAGACATTTCCCGCCTGCATATAGGCAGGGACGAACAGAGACCCTGAGAAGGTCACGCGGAGAGACAGGATGGAGGAGACAGACATGACTGACGTAAAGCTTGCCGTCATCTACTACAGTTCAACGGGGACCAACCACAACATGGCGAACGTGGCGGCTGAAGCGGCCAAGGACATGGGCGCTGAGGTCCGGGTATTGAAGGTGCCGGAGCTCGCTCCGGAAGAGGCCATCGCGTCGAACGCCGGATGGAAGGCGCACTATGAAGCGACCCGAGACGTCCCGACGGCATCGGCCGCTGACTTGGAGTGGGCTGACGCAATCATCTTCAGCGTACCGACTCGTTTCGGGAATGTCCCGTCACAGATGAAGCAGTTCCTTGACACCATGGGTGGTCTGTGGGCGCAGGGCAAGACGGTCAACAAGGTGGTCAGCGCGATGAGCAGCGCGCAAAACCCGCATGGGGGACAGGAAGCGACCATCCTTGCACTCTACACGAGCATGTACCACTGGGGCGCGATTGTGGTTGCGCCAGGGTACACGGACCAAGCGCTGTTCGCCGCTGGCGGCAATCCGTACGGCACGAGTGTCACCGCGGTCGAAGGTGGAGCGATTGACGACGCGGCGGTCGCAGCGATTCAACATCAGGCGCGTCGCGTAGTGACCGTTGCGCAGTGGGTCAAGGCGGGTCAGGCGGCGAGCCGCTGAAATCGGCTTGGCTGGGCCGACCGGCTGTCCGGGCGTTTGATGCCCGTGCGGTCGGTGACAAGGGAACGGAAAGGTGAGAAACCGCCGCCTCCGGAGAAGGAGGCGGCGGTTTGCGTATGCTGGAGACCTGACAGGTAGTTTGAGCGTCCGCATCCCGGAGGCGTCGCGGGTGTCGCGACGGGAATGACCGAGGCTCCTCCTATGGCTCATCCTGCACGCGCTCGGGCAGATCTTCCAACCCGTGGATTTCTACACGACAGGTCCCTGTTTCGGCGCTGGGACCACTATTCCAGGCGGTAGCCCGGTGCCAGGTCGACACGCTGTCCGGCGTCGACAGGTCTTCCCATGTGACCACGTCGTCCTCCAACGGGATATCCGCCGTGAAGTGCCCGCCCGTGGCCGGATTGAGCGGTGGGGCGGGTGGATGCAGCCGTCGTTCCGCCGGTCGATCTGCCGCAGGCAGTGCAGAATTACGCTGTCGTGTGTGTTTGACACGGTGGTGGTGCGCCATGTGGATCCCTCCATCCCATCCATCGTCTTCATCCCGTCTTAGGATGGGCCAATGTCGGGCGCGGCATGCCCCGGAGCGCGGGGGCGGGTCGAGCGTGATTAGCAGCGCCAACCCGCCACATGCCTTCACAACGTTCGCTTGCACAACGTAACAGTGTTATGTTATATTTCGGCCAGGTGGTGAACGTCGGTGGACGCAGACCTCATCTCAAAGAAGGAGCTCCTGGAGCTGACCGGCATTTCCTACGGGCAGTTGTACCGGTGGAAGCGGAAGAACCTGCTGCCAGAAGAGTGGTTTATCCGAAAATCGACCTTTACGGGGCAGGAGACGTTTTTCCCTCGGGACAAGATGCTGGCGCGCATTGAGCGGATTATGCGGATGAAGGACGACTTGTCGCTGGACGAGATTGCGGACCAGTTTTCGCCGAATCCGGACTGGCACCTGCCTGGCGAGGAACTTGTTACGCGAAACATTGTTACGGAGCGGGTCTGGGAGCTGTATCAGCGGTGCTTTCCGCAGTCGACGTCACTCGCCTTCGCCGAGGTGCTCGCGGTGTATGTGCTGGACCAGCTGCTTCGCGGCGGCGACGTCAACCTGCAGGAAGGTGAGATGGTGGTGCAGACGATGGTGGCGCATGCCGCGGATTTTGCCAACCAGCCGGCGGACCTGGTGATTGGCCGCAAGTTGGGGATTTCGTGGTGTGCGCTGGTATCCGCCGATGCGCAGCTCATATTCGACAACGATACCAAAGTGATCTTACGACTGGGCCTCGCCGAGTATGTAGAGGAATTGAAACTGAAGGTTCCCTGAGACCAGACCCTCCCGTGTTCGTCGCGGAATTTGGCGGGATGTGGGGCGGATTGACGTGGATAGACCGATTGGTCAGATCTCCGGCGCGCGGCGAGTTGCGGGAGGGCGTGCGGCGGCGGCGATGGAGGCTGAGAACGGAGGATGGGCGTGAACGAAAAGGTGCAGCGAAAGTCGAACATTGTCATTCACGGGACGGGCAGCAGCCACGGCGGTGTGGTGGACGTGGTGCGGGTGCACGGGGTTGGCACGGTCGGCGACGACCTGGATTGCCGGGAGATGCACGTTCACGGGCAGGCGCGATTCGGCGGCGCGGTGAAGGCCGAGCGCGGGAAGGTGCATGGGACGTGTGATGTGGACGGGTCCATCCAGGCTGAAGAATTGGTGGTCAACGGACAGATTACGGTGCACGGCGACTGCAGCGCAGAGACGTTTCGGGTCCGCGGCGCTTTTCAGATTGACGGGCTGCTCAACGGGGACCGGATTGAACTGACGCAGTACGGGCCGAGTTTCGCGAAAGAGATTGGCGGCGAGTCTATCACGGTGCGCCACGAGAAGGTCTTCTTCTTCAGCAAGCACAAGTCTCTGCACGCAGACGTGATTGAAGGCGACGACATCTCGCTCGAGTATACGAAGGCGAAGGTGGTGCGTGGCGGCCGGATTGAGATTGGACGCGGCTGCGAAATTCAGTTGGTAGAGTACAGCGAATCGTTGAAGCAGGCGAAGGATGCGGTTGTCGTCGAGCAACGCCGCTCGCCATTAGGGGGAGGACAGGGATGAGCCAGTCCGTGCAGTCGACTCCGGGACAGAAGCCAACGCGCATCGGCGTAGTCGTGGCCGGCCTGTTGCTCGGTATCTTTGTGTCCGCGATGGACAACACTGTCGTCTCCACCGCGACGGGGAACATTGTGTCGCACCTCGGGGGCGTCGACAAGATTGTCTGGGTGACCGCGGCTTACCTGATGACGGAGATGTCGGGTATGCCCATCTTCGGCAAGCTGTCCGACATGTACGGGCGAAAGCGGTTCTTCGTGTTCGGTCTGACGACGTTTTTGCTCGGGTCCATCCTCTGTGGGACCGCGCAGAACATGGACCAGTTGGCGCTGTACCGAGCCATTCAAGGAATTGGCGGCGGGGCGTTGATGCCGATTGCCTTCACCATCATCTTCGACGTCGTGCCACGCGAGCGGGCGGGGCGGTTTTCCGGCATGTTCGGCGGCGTGTTTGGCGTCGCCAGTATCTTCGGCCCGCTCATCGGGTCGTTCATCACGGACCACATCGGATGGAGGTACGTGTTCTACATCAACGTGCCGATTGGCATCGTCACGCTGTTGCTGGTCGCAACGTCGTACCACGAGTCGAAGGTGCACCAGCGTCAGCAAATTGACTGGTGGGGTGTGGTGACCCTGGTGCTGGCGATTGTCAGTCTGACGTTCGCCTTGGAGTTTGGCGGTGCAGAGTACGCCTGGGGTTCGCCGCAGATTGTGGGGGGATTTGTCGTCGCCGCCATCCTGTTCGGCTGCTTCGTGATGGCGGAGATGCGGGCTGCAGAGCCGATTGTCTCGTTTGCGATGTTTCGCAACCGCGTGTTCGCTGTGAGCAACCTCGTCGGCATCTTCAGCGGGGCCGCGTACGTGGTGGCGGTGGTGTACATCCCCATCTACATCCAGGGCGTCAAAGGCGGGTCTGCCATCAACGCAGGGATGGAGCTTTTGCCGATGATGCTCGGCTCTTCCGTTGCAGCGCCCATCGGCAGCATCCTCGCGAGCAAGGTCCCGTACCGCAATATCCTCGCGGGGTCCGGCCTGGTCCTCGCCGGGGGTATCGCGCTCCTCGGCGGGCTGAACGTCCACACGACAGAACTGCAGGTGGTGGCGGATATGGCGGTGGTCGGCATCGGTATCGGTCCGTCGTTCTCCGTCCTTGGTATGGCGGCGATGGCGGAGTTCGACGTACGCCAGCGGGGGGCGGCGAGCTCGACAAACTCCTTCCTGCGGGAGCTCGGGATGACCATCGGGATTGTGATCTTTGGTGTGATTCAGAAGGACGCCTTCCACAGCCAACTGACCGGTTTGCTGGCGGGCATGGGGCCGGGGGTGCAGCGCTTAGCCAACTTGGACCCGCACGCCATGCTCGCTCCGGGGACACGCCATCAAATCCCGCCGTTTCTCCTCGACAAGTTGTCCCAGGCGATGTCCGACTCCATCGCCCACGCGATGTTGTGGGACGTCGTGCCGGCCGTGCTCGCCCTCGTGGTCACGTTCTGGATGGGCAGCCGCCGCTTTCAAAATATGTGGGCTGGTGCTGCGGAGTAGTGTTGGCTGTAACGGAACGTTTACAATCGCCAAACTGGAAACACACACATCCCTGCTAGACTCTCGATGAACGAATCAGCGGATGTATCGCGAAGGCTGATTGGAAATCGAGGTGTCCACATGGGGAAGTCCATCTCCACCCGCGGCGTTTGTGCTTGGTACGGTGCACAGCTGACCCTCAAGGGTATCGACATGTCCATCGACGCAAATCAGGTTACGGCCATCATCGGCCCGTCAGGTTGCGGCAAGTCTACCTTCATCCGTTGTCTGAATCGTCTTCACGAGACCGTCTCAGGGGCTCGCGTCGAAGGCTCCATCCGGGTGGGGGATGTGGATATCCGCGAGATCGATCCGGTGGACGTCCGCCGCATGGTTGGCATGGTGTTTCAAAAGCCGAACCCCTTTCCAACCCTCTCGATTTACGACAACGTTGCCCTTGGGCTGCGCCTCGGCGGAATCCGGGCAAAGTCCGAACTCGCCCAACGAGTCGAGCACAGCCTACGGCTGGCCGCTTTGTGGGACGAGGTCAAAGATCGGCTGTACGCCCCCGCCACCGCCCTCTCGGGCGGCCAACAACAGCGGCTGTGCATCGCCCGGGCGTTGGCAGTGGAGCCCGATGTGTTGCTGATGGATGAACCGGCGTCGGCACTCGACCCGGTGTCCACGCACCGCATCGAGGAGCTTGTGGAAGCGTTGAAGGGCACGTTTACAGTGGTGATTGTCACGCACAACATGCAACAGGCGGCTCGCATCGCCGACAAGACGGCGTTCTTCTTGAATGGCGAACTGGTGGAGTTCGGCGAGACGACGCAGGTATTCACTACACCCTCTGACAAGCGGACAGAGGACTACATCACAGGTCGCTTTGGGTAAGTAGGACGACGTGAGCCTGGGTGTGCGGTGGTGGGTGCGCACCGTGAGGGGCGGCTCGCGTCCAAGCTGAAAGGTGGGGAGAACATGCAGCAACGTCAGCACCTTGACGTCGCACTGCGCGAGTTGAATCTCAACGTGGTGAAAATGGGCAGTGCCGTCCAATCTGCCTTGCGTACAGCGATGGAGGCTTTGGAACGCGCGGACCTTGCGACAGCCGAGGCCGTTGTGGACGGCGACGAAGTTGTGAACCGACTCCAGCGCGAGATTGAAGCACAGTGCATCCGGTTGATTGCGACGCAACAACCGGTGGCGACGGACCTGCGACAGATTGTGGCGGGTCTCCACATTGCAACCGACCTCGAACGTATGGGGGACAACGCGGTCGACATCGCGAAGACGGTTCTTCGGATGGGCGCCGACATTGGCCAGACGTGGGCGGGCATCTCCCACATGGCGGGGCGGATTGACAAGATGCTCTCAACTGCACTGAACGCCTACGTGGAGCAAGACCAACAGCTCGCACGAGAACTGGCAGCGGAGGACGACGAGGTCGACCATGCTTACCGGCGCCTGTTGGAAGAGCTGCTTCGGTCCGTGATTGCCGACCCGAACGACGCCCCCGCCATGATGTCACAGAGTTTCATTGCACGGCATCTAGAACGCATTGGCGATCACGTTACGAACATCGGAGAGAGCGTCATCTATATCGTTTCCGGTGAACGTTCAGACCTCAACTGAGCATCTACCGGATTTCAACCGAACGGGCACGTCGCGGTGCACTGCAAGCCTTTGCGGACGCCATCGCGGCGTGTTCTTTTACACGGACTTTACAGACACAGGCAGAGACTTTACATCCCACATGGACCCTCCTTTACAACGCCTTGTTATCGTAACCGTGCAAGGGCCAGGCGATGTCTACAAGGCCGATGACGATAACAGGGGGATGACACAATGAAACGCTCCATGAGATGGATTTGCACAGCCGCCGGTGCCACAGGGATTCTCGCTCTGGTTGCAGGTTGTGGCGCCACGACTGCAGGTCACACATCGGGCGCTGGCGCCAGCGGGATCGACCATGCAGCAGACCACACTGCAGCGTCCGGTGGTCAAACCGTGACGTTGACGGAAACGGGCTCCTCACTGCTGTATCCGCTCTTCACAGACCAGTGGATTCCGGCGTATCAATCGGTCAACCCCGGTGTGCACCTCGAGGCGTCCTCTACAGGTAGTGGCACGGGGATTTCGCAGGCCGTGGCTGGCACGGTCGACATCGGTGCGTCGGACGCGTACATGGCGGACCAACAGGTATCACAGAATCCTGGCATGCTGAACATCCCGCTCGCCATCTCAGCGCAGCAGGTGATGTACAACCTGCCAGGCGTCCGTGGCCATATCCAGCTGACTGGCGATGTGCTCGCAAATATCTACCAAGGAAAGATTCAGTACTGGGACGACCCGGCGATTGCGGCCGTCAACCCAGGACTTCACCTGCCACATCTCGCCATCACACCGGTGACCCGATCCGATGGAAGCGGAGACACCTTCCTCTTCACGCAATACCTCAGCGATACCAACTCATCGTGGAAGGATGGGCCCGGCTACGGGACCAGTGTCAACTGGCCTCCTGTTCCCAGCGAAGTGGCCGCAAACGGTAATCAAGGCGTGGTCACCACTTTAGCTGGAACCAAGGGTGCGATTGGGTACGTTGGTATCAGCTGGTTGGACAACGCTGTCGCGAAGGGTCTCGGGTACGCGGCGTTACAGAACAAGGCAGGCAACTTCGTCCTTCCGACGCCCGCCAACATCCAGGCGGCAGCGGACGCCACCACAGGCATCCCGAAGGATGAGCGCGTTTCCTTGATAGACGAACCGGGCCAGCATTCTTATCCCATCATCAATTTTGAATACGCCATCGTGAACCAGCACCAAAGTGGTGCCAAGGGAACTGCGCTGAAACACTTCTTGGAATGGGCCATCGACCCGCAAGGTGGAAACGCGGCGACGTATATGACCCCTGTTCACTTCCTTCCCTTGCCGTCGAAGGTCGAACCTTTGAGCCGGGCCCAGATTGAACAGATTGGCGGTTGACGGGTAGACGTACGCCACGAGGGGTGAATGACGGTTGCGGAAGGTATCATCCGTGGCAAGAGCGATAGATTGGACGTTTCGGGTGGCTGCTGGCATTGCTGCCAGCAGCCCGGTCGTGTTCCTTGCAGGCATCGTCACCATTGTCGTGATTCAAGCAATCCCCAGCATACGGTTCAGTGGCTGGCACTTTCTTACCAGCCTTACGTGGAACATCGGCAACGTGTACGGGGGCTTGGAGCACGAGCACGGCGTGACGGCAGCTTCGGGTGCTTCGTTCGGCAGCCGAGTGTTCATCGTCGGTACAGTGGCGTCATCGGTAATCGCCTTGCTCATGGCTGTCCCTGTCTCGCTGCTCACAGCCGTCATCCTCGCCTACCGGACACGCGGGGTTGTTCGAACCATTCTATCGACGCTCGTCGAGTTGCTTGCAGGCATCCCAAGTGTCGTTATTGGACTGTGGGGGATGACCGTCCTGACGCCGTGGATCTCGACGCAGTTGGGGCCGCTCCTGTCCCGCGCCGGAGGCGTCATCCCGTATCTCCGCGGCCCAGTCGGGACGGGGATGGGGTTGCTAGCGAGCGGATGTGTCCTGGCCATCATGGTCGTTCCCATCATCACAGCGACCACTCGCGATTTGTTGTTGCAAGTACCGACGCTGTATCGAGAGGGCGGAGTCGGTTTGGGCATGACGGACTGGGAGGTGGTTCGTCACATTTGTTTCCCTTGTATTCGCGAGGGCTTTATCGGAGCGGTTGCTCTGGGCTTTGGCCGGGCGATGGGGGAGACCATGGCGGTCCTGATGGTGAGCGGGAACGCCGTGAATTTGCTCCCGCAAAACCTGTATAGTCCGATTTCTACCATGGCAGCCTTCATCGCGGACCAACTGGACAGCGCCCTGACAGATGCGTCCAAGATGGCCGTGCATGCGTTATCCGAGTTGGCGCTCCTGCTCATGATATTGACAGTCGCAACCAATTTGGCTGCGCGACTTCTGGTGTCGTCCGGACGATGGCGACAGCGGCGGACGGGGGTGGATGCGCCGTGATTGCAGGGGGACGTCGGCGTCGGCGCAAAATCCACCGTTTTCTCGGTTGGGGATGCGCGTGGCTCGCCGCGGGTTTGGTGCTGTGTTGCCTGGCGGATATGGTGGGAACGGTCCTATTGCGCGGTCTGGAATCGTTTCGCTGGCGGATGTTGTGGACTCCAACCTCGGGTTCGTCGGGTGGCTTGGAAAACGCCCTCTTGGGGACGCTGCTGCTGGTTGCCATCTCCGTCGCGATAGCAGCGCCCCTCGGCATCCTGGGTGGGGTGTACACGGCGGAATTTGCTGGTAGGCGGACCGCGCGGGTCATTCGCTTCGTGGCGGAGATCCTCTCCGGGGTACCGTCCATCGTGATTGGCTACTTCGCCTACCTGTTGCTGGTTCAGGCGTGTGGATGGGGGTTCTCAGCGCTCGCCGGCGGGATCTCGCTGACGGTGATGATGCTCCCCTATATCCTGCGCAGCACGGAGGCGAGTCTGCAGCAGGTGCCGTTGACGCTTCGCGAAGCGGCCTGGGGAGTAGGGATGACACGCTTCCAGACCATCCGGTACGTCGTGGTGAAACCGGCGATGGCTGGCATGGCGACGGGGGTGCTGCTGGCCGTTGCGATTGCGATGGGCGAAACGGCCCCGTTGTTGTACACTGCAGGTTGGTCGACGATGAACCCGAATTTGCAGTTGACACACCAACCGGTTGGTTATTTGACGTATATCGTGTACAAGTATATTGAGATGCCCTTTCCGGACGCACACGCGCTCGCCTACAGTGCGGCCTTGGTCCTGCTGATGGTGGTGCTGCTGCTGAACGTCGCTGTTCGCGCCGTGGTGGGGCACGCGTCCGTCTTGCGCTTTGGGCGGGGGCGTTCACCGAGATCGGAAGACTACCGAAGGGCTGGGGGAGAGACGTGGCAAATCCAGCGCAAGCGCCGTCGGTCTTGATTGTGGACGACGAAGAGTCGATACAGAAGCTGGTCGCCTTTAACTTCGAGCGTGGCGGGTTTACCACGAAGGTGCTCGGGGACGGCCAGGAAGCGTACACGTACATCCGCCGTCACGCGCACGAACTCGACGTCGTGATTCTGGACGTGATGCTGCCGGGTATGGAAGGGATTGATGTGTGCAAGCGGCTGCGCCAAGAGGGGGTCCGGGTGCCCATCATCCTGCTCACCGCACGCGACGAGGAAGTCGACCGCATCCTCGGTTTGGAGCTCGGTGCGGACGACTATGTCACGAAACCCTTCAGCCCTCGCGAGTTGGTGGCGCGGGCGAAGGCCGTGTTGAGACGGGTGGAGGCGATGCCAAGTGGGCCGGAACGGTCACCAGAAGAGGCGTCGACCGACCAGCTGACTGTGGGCGAGATTGCGGTGCACCTGGGGTCGCGCGAAGTGACCGTGCGCGGTGTGCCTGTGGAACTCACGCCGCGCGAGTTCGAACTTCTGCACTTTTTCATTCGACATCCGAACCAGGTGCTCTCGCGAGATCAACTGTTGGAACAGGTGTGGGGCTACCTGGAAACGCCGGACACGCGCAGCGTGGACGTCCACGTGTCGCATCTGCGCGAGAAGTTGGAGCGAGATCCGAAAGCGCCGGCCTACCTGCTGACGGTCCGTGGGGTGGGGTACAAGTTCGTCAACGGATCGCGTGAGGAATCATGATCTCGTTCCTCTTGGGCTGCATCTGCGCTGCGGCGGTGGCGGCTGGCGTTGGCGTGGCGGGCTACCTGCGGCGCGGGCAGTTTGCGCGAAACCTCGCGTGGGTGGCTTCGCG
>JAIMBT010000016.1 GCA_023511295.1 Alicyclobacillus sp. | reverse complement strand
CCGATTTCGAGCCGAACAGAGGGCTGGACACGCCAACAGCGGAACGCGAGTCCCTTAACGCCACCGAGATCGGGCCTTAGGAGCATAATAGCGGAACAACCGTCCGCTATCGTGCCGGACCACACGTACCACACGCACCGAGCGGACAAAGAACGGCCCGCAGTCATCAGGGTTCAACCCCGGGTGCCAGCACCATCGGTGGGGCGTCTCAGCTGCCCCCCGTACCTGGCCCTGCGCCGGCGGGTGCGGCGACGTTCGGCCCCTCGTCGCGGGACTGTGGCGGGCGGCGGCCAGATCTTGGCCATTCGCTGCAGACGATGCCCGCCAAGATCAGGGCCACGCCCAGCCAGCGCAGCGGGGCCACGTGCTCGCCCAGGATGAGCCACGCGCTGACCACGGCCACCGGCAGCTCGATAGAGCCCAATACGCCGGCCATCCGTCCACCGGTCTTGGGGATAGCGACCATCATCAAAATCGGCGGCAGAATCTGGCTCAGGAGAGCCATCAAGAACCCCCACAACAGGAGTTCCAGAGCCGTGTGCACGTGCCACAGGGCCCGTTGGAATAGAAAGACCGGCGGAAACGCGCACAGGATGGCCGCCGTGCCGATGCTGACCATCGAGGCAGACCGGATGTAGGGTGACGTTGCGGGATCGACGAAGGCCGACAGGTACAAGGTCAGCGCGTAACAGAGCGCAGCCAACAGGCCGAACAGCAGTGTCCACGCCGGAAACCCGTGCAGGGACTGTCCGAAGACGCCTACCGCCAGGAACGTGCCGAGCACAATCACGGCTGTCCCAACCGTCCGCTGCAGCCCCGGCCACCGCCGTGTCACGAGGATATCCATGACGACGACCATCCACGTGAACTGGAACAGCAATACGATGGCGAGCGACGCCGGCAGGTACCGGAGGGCGTTGTAGTACGTGTAACTCGTCCCGGCACCGGCGAGGCCAATCAGTGTGAGCAATGACCACTGCCGCCACCCGCGGGGTCGCGTGGGCTGGGATTGCGTCCGCCCGCCGACGCTTGCGGGATTGGACCCCGTCGGCGAACGCATGCCCGCGGCCGACCTGGACTGCCGCGCGCGGGCCCGCCGCAACAAGCGCACCCCCGTCAGCCGGTGACCCATCGGCACCAACAGCCACAACCCGGCCGTGCCAATCAGGTACTGCGCGTCCGTCGCTTCCGCGGCGCTGAAGCCATGGGCGTATGCGATTTTCAAGATGGGGGAAATCAAGCCGTAACAGGCGCCCGCGAGGAGCACCAGTAGGGCGTAGCGAAGTGTCGATTTCAACGGATTGGATGCCTCCCGCCGTGGGCGCTGCGGGCGGGCGGACTCGTGTCCGCTGCGCTGCCCGAGCCTCCCATGGACGCCGCCGCCGTCCGTGCGGGCGGCAACGTCCCAGCGGCTAGCGTCCGATGTCCGTGCGGACCTGTTTGCCCTCAAAGTATACCCGGTCGATGATCTCGTACGCAATTCGGCGGGCGTCCGCGGGTCGCTCGGCCAAGCCCACCGCCGTCAACACGCGGCCGCCCGCGGTGACCAGAGCGCCGTCCCGGAGGGCGGTCCCGGCGTGAAACACGAGCCCGTCCACAGGCGTACCCAGCTGCAGCGGGGCCCCTGTCCGCGGCGAATCCGGGTAACCAGGTGCCGCTGCGACCACCGCCGTGGCAGCGGCGGCTTTCCACGCCACCTGAACGTCACCCAGCTGATCATGTGCCACCGCCCAGGCGACCTCGAGCAGGTCCCCGTCGAGCAACGGCAGGACGACTTGGGTCTCCGGGTCTCCAAAACGCGCGTTGAACTCAATCACCGCCGGCCCCTCCTCGGTGAGCATCAGGCCGGCGTAGAGGACGCCGCGATACGGTGTGCCCTGTGCCGCCAGCGCCCGCACCACCGGCTGGACGATGGTTCGCCGCACCTCCTCGACCAATGCCGCGTCCACATCCGGCACCGGCGCAATCGCACCCATGCCGCCGGTGTTCGGCCCCGTGTTCCCATCTCCGATCCGCTTGTAATCCCGCGCTGGGATCATCGGCACGACGGTCTCCGCATCGACGAAGCACATCAGCGACAGTTCAGGCCCGGTAAGGTACGACTCCACCACCACCTGCTGCCCCGACGCCCCGAACCGGCCGTGCACCATCAGGTCCTCCAGCACCGAGAAGGCGGTCTCCTCGTCCTCTGCAATCACGACGCCCTTCCCGGCCGCCAGCCCGTCCGCTTTGATGACAATGGGTGTCCCCTGCGCCCGCACGTACGACCGCGCAGCTTCCAGGTCCCTGAACAGTCCGAAATCCGCCGTGCGTACGCCCAAGTTCTGCAGCAGCTGCTTGCAAAAGCCCTTCGACGTCTCCAGTCGGGCCGCCGCCTGGCTCGGACCGAACACCGCCACGCCGGCCGCCTCACAGGCGTCCGCGAGCCCGCGTGCGAGCGGGGCTTCCGGTCCGACGACCACCAGGTCCACGTCGTGTTCCGCGACCGCCGCCAGCACACGCGCCACGTCGTCCGCGGCTCCCGGCAGGCACGCGGCGTACTGTCCCATGCCTGGATTGCCGGGCAGGGCGAACAGTTGCGGGTCCCATGGGCTCTGCGCGAGCTTCCACACGATAGCGTGCTCGCGCGCCCCGGACCCCACCACCAGTACGCGCAGGCCCGCGCGCAGGCCGTTCTCCGTCGTCATAACCCTTCCCTCCGTTCTGTCGCGTCCCGGTGAAGCCAAACCGCCATCGGGTCACCGGTTCCCGTGTGCGAACCCTTGCCACAGCGGGAGGTCAGTGCAAAAAGTGGCGGACACCCGTGAACACCATCGCAATCCCGTGCTCGTTCGCCGCGGCGATACTCTCGTCGTCGCGGATTGATCCGCCCGGTTGCACAATCGCCCGCACCCCGGCCGCAGCCGCAGCGTCCACGGTATCGCGCATCGGGAAGAAGGCGTCGGACGCCAGGACGCTCCCAGCGGCCTTCTTGCCCGCTTGACGGATGGCAATCTCGGCGGCTCCGACGCGGTTCATCTGACCGGCACCGACCCCCAGCGTGGAGACCGCATTCGCCAGCACAATCGCGTTCGACTTGACGTGCTTGACCACTTTCCACGCGAACCGCAGCGCCTCCCGTTCATCCGCCGTCGGTTCCCGATCTGTCACTGTCCGCCAGCCTTCACTCGTCGCGCCGGTGTCGACCGCCTGCACCAGCAACCCGCCGGAAACCCGCCGCAACAGCCGGTCCCCGGTCCGCCACAGCGGGGCCGACATGTCGACCGTGAGCAGTCGCACGTTCTTCTTGCGGGCAAACCGTTGACGCGCCGCCTCCGTGAACGACGGCGCGATGACAATCTCCAGAAACATCCCTGTCAGCCGCTCCGCCAGCGCTTCGTCGACCGGCCGGTTGCAGGCGATGATACCGCCGAAGATGGAGACCGGATCGGCTTCGTAGGCCCGGTCGAAGGCCTGCTCGAGGTCCGACCCGAGTCCGACACCGCACGGGTTCATGTGCTTGACGGCGACGACGGCAGGAGACGAGAGGTCGTCCAACTCGCGCAGGATGCGCAGCGCCGCGTCGGAGTCCTGGATGTTATTGTAAGACAGCTCCTTCCCCTGCAGTTGCACGGCCCGCGCAATGGACGCAGGAGACGCATCCGGGTCCTGGTAGAAGTGCGCCGCTTGGTGCGGATTCTCGCCGTATCGCAGCGCTTGCCGGCTGACCGCGGTCAGGCTGTACACACTGGGCCAGTCGCTGTGGGAACTCGCCTCGTCCTCCGTCCCCGTGCCGCCCGAAACCGCAGCCGATTTGCTGCCCGGCGCCGCCCAACCTGCGGCTGCCGTCCGGGCCAGGTACTCCGCGATGGCGGCGTCGTACGCGCTTGTCCGCGCGAACACCTTTGCCGCCAGACCCGCACGCTCCGCCGCTGTAATGGGCTCCCCCGCCTGCAGCCGCGCGCTCAGCCAGCCGTAATCCGCAGGATCTGTCACGACGACGACGTCGCGGTGGTTCTTCGCCGCGGAGCGAAGCATGGAGGGACCGCCGATGTCAATCATCTCCACGACTTGCTCGAACGTCGCGTCCGGCGTCGCCGCCGTCTGCGCAAACGGGTACAGGTTGACGACCACGACATCAATCGGGTCAATCCCGTGCACCCGCATACTCTCGGCGTGCTCCGGGTTGTCCCGCACGCCGAGCAGGCCGCCATGAACCTTCGGATGCAGCGTCTTGACGCGGCCGCCCATCATCTCCGGGAAACCGGTATAATCCTCGACCGCGGTCACGTCCATCCCCGCCTCACGCAGCGCCGCCGCCGTCCCGCCGGTGGAGAGAATGCCGTACCCCGCCGCCGCGAGAGACTGGGCAAATTCAATCACGCCCGTCTTGTCGTACACGCTCACCAAGGCCCATCTGGTCATCTCTCGTCCACTCCATTTCCGAGGTTGTCCGGGCCCTGTTGGGCCGCTTCCGAAACGAGGTGCTCCACCACCGCGGGGTAGAGTCTGTGCTCCACCCGGTGGATGGCTGCCTCCAGTTGTTCCAGGCCCCACCCTGGTTGGACCGGTATGCGCCACTGGGCAATCACCGGCCCTGTGTCGAGGCCCTCGTCGACGAAATGGACGGTCACACCGGTCACGTCCACCCCCGCCGCGAAGGCGTCAGCAATCGCCGATTTACCGGGGAACGCCGGCAACAACGACGGGTGGATGTTGACCATCCGGCCGCGGTAGGGTGCAAGCAGGTCCGGCCCAACCAGGCGCATGTATCCCGCCAGCACCACCCACGCGACCTGGTCTTCCGCCAACACCGCCCGGATGGCCTGCTCATACTGCGCCTTGTCTGGGAACTCGTTGACCCGGTGTGCGAACACCGGTACCCCGGCTTCCCGAGCCCGTTCCACAGCCTTGCAACGGGGCCGGTCAGACACCACGCGCACCACCCGATACGGCGCGCCTTCGCGCTGAGCCCTGTCGAGCAAGGCTTGCAGGTTGGAGCCGTTCCCCGACGCGAACACCGCCACCCGGCTCGGTTGCGAGGACGGGGTCACGGCCGCACCTCCCCGCGCCAGCACACAGACCGTGCGCCCGGCACAATCTCCCCGATGACGCTCGCCGCCTGCCCGGCTGCCTGAAGGACGGCCAACGCGCGGGCTGCGTCTGCCCTCGGCAGCACCACGGTGTAGCCGACGCCCATGTTCCACACCCGCGCCGCTTCGGTGAAATCCATGTCCGCCTTCGCCCGCAGCCAGTCAAACACCGGCGGGACGGGCCAGCTGCCAACCTCAATGCGCGCGTCGACGTCCCCCGGCAGACACCTCGGCAGATTCTCCGGTAGTCCACCGCCGGTGATGTGCGCCATCCCGCGCACGTCGACGCCCGCTGCGAGGAGCGCGTGCACCGGCCTCACGTACAGGGCCGTCGGCCGCAGCAGTTCGTCGCCGACAGTGCCGCGGAAGCCCGGCTCCCGCTGGCGCAGGTCGAGTCCCGCCTCGGCCACGAGTTTGCGCACCAAGGAGAACCCGTTTGAGTGCAAGCCGTTGCTGGCGAGCCCCACCACGACGTCTCCCGGCTCCACGCGTGCGCCGTCAATCACCCGGTCCTCGTTGACCACGCCGACCGCTGTTCCGGCGAGATCGTACGCCCCGTCTTCGTACATGTCGCCCATCTCCGCCGTCTCGCCGCCTATCAGCGCACAGCCGGACTCCGCACAGCCCGCCGCAACACCCTGGACCACGGCCTCTGCCACATCGACGTCGAGGCGCCCGACCGCCAGGTAGTCGAGAAAGAACAGCGGCTCCGCCCCGCACGTCAGGATGTCGTTGACGCACATCGCAACGCAGTCGATCCCGATGGTGTCATGTCGACCGAGCGCCAACGCGACCTTCAGCTTGGTCCCGACCCCGTCCGTGCCCGACACCAGCACCGGCTGCGGGTACCGGGCGACGTCGAGGCGGAAGCCGCCGGCAAAGCCGCCGATACCCCCGCGCACCTCCGGCCGGGTCGCACGCGTCGCGAGCTTCGCGTACCGGCGAGCGGCTTCGTTTCCGGCATCGATGTCCACCCCGGCCGCGCGGTACAAGTCCACCTTCTCGTCGGCCGCCGATTCTGGCAGCGCCTGGCGACGCTCGTCTGTGTTCACGACCGCACCCCTTCCTGGTGTTCCTTGCGGCTGCTGCGCCCGTCGGCCGCGTAATCCATCTTCTCGACGTGGTACACCTCGGTTGGGTAGCGGCCGGTGAAACACGCGTTGCAGAACGGGTACGGGTCCGTCGGCTTCAGGCCGAACGCGCGCATCATCTCCTCCACCGTCAGAAACGCCAGTGAGTCCGCTTCAATCTCCTGGCAGATCTCGTCGACCGAATGCGTCGCGGCAATCAATTGCCCGCTCGACGAGGTGTCAATCCCGTAGTGGCAGGCGTAGCGGTACGGTGGACTCGAGATTCGCACGTGCACCGCGGCCGCGCCGGCGTCCCGCAGCAACCGGACGATGCGGCGGCTGGTGGTCCCCCGCACGATGGAGTCGTCGACGAGGACCACGCGCTTGCCGGAGACGATGCTGCGCACGGCGTTCAGCTTCAAGCGGACTCCCGTGTCCCGCAGCTCCGACGACGGCTGAATGAAGGTTCGAGCGACGTACTTATTCTTGATGAGACCCATCTCGACGGGCAGCCCGCTCTGCTCCGCGTAGCCGTTGGCCGCCGAGATGCTGGAATCCGGCACGCCGACCACCACGTCCGCTTCGGCCGGATGGCACTCTGCCAGGATGCGGCCCAGTTGCTTCCGCACGGTGTGTACGTTCCACCCATCGATATCGCTGTCCGGCCGCGCGAAGTAGATATGTTCAAAGGTGCACATCGCGCGCTTCGTAGCGCCGGAGGCAGGGATGCTGCGGACGCCATTTGCATCCACCACCACCGTTTCCCCTGGTTCCACGTCGCGCTCGAACACCGCGCCGACCGTCTCCAGGGCGCAGGACTCGGACGCGAACACAACCGCGTCACCCAGCCGCCCCATGCACAGCGGCCGCAGTCCGAACGGATCTCGTGCGGCAATCAGCTCATCGCCGCTCAAAAAGAGAAACGCGTAACCGCCCTTCACCATCCGCACCGCTTCCTGGACGTTCTCGAGGAGCGTGGGCAGACCGGCCCGGGCAATCAGATGCGCCACCACCTCGGTGTCGCTCGTCGACTGGAAGAGGCTCCCCTGCCGCTCCAACAGGATGCGCAGCGCGCGCGCGTTGACCAGATTGCCGTTGTGCGCCACGGCGAGCGGGCCTTCGTGGGTGTTGAATGGTATCGGTTGCGCATTTTCCAGGGTGTTCGCGCCCGCCGTGGAATAACGGACGTGGCCGATGGCCGAGTGGCCTGGCAGGTCGGTCAGCGGCGTGTTGCGGAACACGTCCTGCAGCAGTCCCAGCCCGCGGTGGCTGTGCATGCGGCCTTCGTCGATGGTCGCAATCCCCGCCGCCTCCTGACCGCGGTGCTGCAACGCGAACAAGGCGTAATACGTCACTTCCGCGGCCCGTGGATGGCCGAACACGCCGAAGACGCCACACTCTTCCTTGGGCTTGTCGGACAGTGCGAAGCGGACGGGCTGTGAACCCTCAGATGGATGCGTGAGTTGTGCCACGTGCGTCACTCCCCTTCGTGAATGGTTGGCACAGCGTTCGGCCCGGTCGTCACCGCGGGTGCGGCTGCGGCCATTGCGGCCGGGAGGGTGGACCGGTACACCTGCTCTAACGCAGCGGTTGCGGCGCGCAGCACCGTCTCGCCGTGTACCGTTTGCACGACGAGGTCGGTGCCGCCGACGCGGCCGAGGAGACGCGCTGGCACCCCGGCAGCCCGGGCCTCCGCGAGCATCGCTTGTGCGTCGTCCGCGCACACCTCAAGGACAATCCGGCTCTGGCCTTCGGAGAACAACCAAGCCGCTCGGCGAACCACGTTCGCCGGCAACTGCACCGTGACGCCGGCCGGCGGCACTCCGGGGCCTTCGAAACACATCTCCGCCAGCGCCACGCCCAAACCGCCTTCGCTGACGTCGTGCGCGGCACGGACCTTGCCCTGACGCATCCAGGCGCGGACGAGGCGCTGTACCTGAACCTCCGTGTCGAGGGCGAACGCCGGGGCATCGCCCACCGGCCGACCCGCGCGCAACTCCGCGTAGAGAGAACCGTCCAACCGCTCGTCCTCCGGTCCGACGAGCAAGACGGTCGAGCCGGGCTGCTGGAAGTGAGAAGGAATGGCGTCCTCCAGCCGCGCCATTCGCCCGACCATGCCGATGATGGGCGTCGGGTGGATGTCCCGGCCTTGCGACTGGTTGTACAGGCTGACGTTTCCGCTCACGACCGGCGTAGCCAAGGCTTCGCACGCTTCGGCCATCCCGGCGGTCGCTTCGGCGAACTGATACATGACGTCCGGGTTCTCCGGGTTGCCGAAGTTCAAACAGTTGGTGAGGGCAAGCGGTTCGCCGCCGGCGCAGGTGATGTTGCGCGCGGCTTCCGCCACCGCTATCGCGCCGCCGCGCCGGGGGTTGAGCGCGGTGTAACGGCTGTTGCCGTCGGTCGCGAGCACGACGCAGACGTCACTGTCCGGCAGTCGAACGATGGCGGCGTCGCTCCCCGGCCCTGTGACCGTGCTCGTGCGCACCGACGTGTCGTACTGCCGGTAGACCCAGCGCTTGTCGGCCACGGACGGATGCGCGAGAAGCTGGCACAACGCGTCGGCCAGGTCTGCCTCTCGCACGTCATCGTCTCTCCCGTCCGCAAGCGCGGTTGCAGCGACCTCTGGATGCGGCGCCGCCACCGGGCGTTCGTACACCGGCGCATCGTCGACCAGCAGCCGGACGGGCACGTCCGCGACCACCTCGTCGCCAAACCGGCACTCGAGCCGCCCTGTGTCGGTGACGCGGCCAATCTCCGCGACCTCTAACCCCCACTTGCGCAGAATCCGGAACGCCTGTTCCTCTTGCCCGCGCTCCAGCACCACCAGCATCCGCTCCTGTGACTCCGACAGCAGCATCTCGTACGGCGTGATACCCTGCTCTCGCACCGGAACGCGGTCCAGGTGGAGCACCATGCCGCCGCCCGCGCGGCTGGCCATCTCCGCCGAGGACGACGTCAGTCCAGCGGCCCCCATGTCCTGGATGCCGACGACAGAGCCCGTCGCAATCAATTCCAGGCACGCTTCCATGAGCAGTTTGCCGAGGAACGGATCGCCCACTTGAACCGCCGACCGCTCCTTGCTGTGCGGGTCTTCCGCCGAGGCGAAGGTCGCACCGTGAATGCCATCGCGCCCTGTACGTGCGCCGACGACAAACACCGGGTTGCCGACGCCCGCCGCGACGCCGCGGACAATGGCGTCCGTGCGCAGCACGCCGACGCACATCGCGTTGACCAGCGGGTTGGCCGTGTAGGACGGGTCAAACGACACCTCACCGCCGACCGTCGGGATGCCGACGCAGTTCCCGTACATGCCGATCCCGCTGACCACCCCGCGAAACAGGTCGCGCACGTGCGGGTCGTCCAGCGGACCGAAGCGGAGGCTGTCGAGAAAGGCAATCGGCCGCGCCCCCATGGTGAACACGTCGCGCAGGATGCCGCCCACGCCCGTGGCCGCGCCTTGCACCGGCTCGATGGCGCTCGGGTGGTTGTGGCTCTCCATCTTGAACGCCACGGCCCAGCCGTCGCCAATCTCGACAATCCCGGCGTTCTCCCCTGGTCCCTGCAGGACTTGCGGACCACTCGTGGGGAACTTCCGCAGGTGTACCTTGGAACTTTTGTAACTGCAGTGCTCCGACCACAGCACGCCGAACATGCCGGTCTCCGCGTAGTTCGGCAGGCGGCCCAGCGCAGAGACCACTCGGTCATACTCGTCGTCCGTCAAGCCCAACTGCCGATACACTCGCTCCGCCTGAATCTGCCGAGGAGTCGGCTCCTCGCCAGGGCGGGGCAGCGCTGGCCGCACCGCGGGGACTGCAGCGGACGTGGGCCTAATCCTGGTATCCTGCGGCAAACCTGCGCCAACTGCTCCGCTCGCCTCGCCACCCACCGGCGTGCGCACCGCCACCTGCGCCCCGCGAAACCACCGAGAGACGGACTGGAAGATCCGCGCGCCGTCGACACTGCCCATCCAATCGGCCACCGCCCGCTCCGGGTGCGGCATGAGGCCGAGGACGTTGCGCGATGCGCCGAAGATCCCGGCGATGTCCCGTTCTGAGCCGTTCGGATTGTCGACGTAGCGGAACGCTGCCTGCGGCGCGGTGTCGGGAGCAGCGGTATAGCGTCCGTCCCCGTGGGCAATCGGGAACCAGATACGCTCGCCGCGGTGGTACAAGGACGTGAACGGGGAATCGGTCTCCTCCACGGTGAGCGCAACCAGCTCACAGCGGAACTGCAGGTGGTCGTTGCGCAGGAGCGCGCCCGGCAGCAGGCCGGCTTCCGTCAAGATCTGAAACCCGTTGCAGATGCCGAGGACCGGTTTCCCGGCCGCTGCCGCGTCAGCCACGGCCGCCATCACGGGGGAGAACCGGGCGAGTGCACCGGAGCGCAGGTAGTCGCCGTAGGAGAAACCGCCGGGGAGGACGATGGCGTCGTACCCAGCGAGGCTCGGTTCGGTGTGCCACACCAAGTCCGCTTCGTCGCCGAGCACCGTCCGGATGGCGGCGGCTGCATCGACGTCACAGTTGGATCCCGGAAAGACGACGACCGCCCATTTCATCGGTGTATCCCCTCCCGAGAGGGGGTGGCGACCGCATCTGTCCCGGACGAGTCGTCTCCCGCCGCGGTCAGGTGGTAGGTGAACCGCTCCATCACTGGATTGCTGAGCACCCGCAGGGAGATCTGCTCGACGACAGCCCGGGCCGCGGGTTCGTCGGCCGCTTCGATGGAGAACGTCACGGACTTGCCGATGCGAAAGTCCGCCGCCGTTGTGTACCCGAGGCTGTGGACCGCCTGTTCGACGGCGTGCCCCTGGGGATCAAACACACTCGGCTTGAACGCGACGTCGACTTGAACGAAGAACCGCACGTCAGACCACCTCCTGGATGCGTCGGAACACTTCTTGGTACGCTTCCTCGACGCGGCCGAGGTCGCGGCGGAAACGGTCCTTGTCCAGCCGCTCGCCCGTCGCAAGATCCCAGAACCGGCAGGTGTCCGGGGAGATTTCGTCGCCGAGGACCAACTGACCGTCCACAGTCCGTCCAAACTCCAGCTTGAAGTCCACGAGCAACATCCCGGCGCGCTCGAGGAGCCCCTGCAGTACCTCGTTCACCTGCAGGGCCATCTGCTTCACGGCGGCCAGTTCCTCGGCTGTCGCAAGCCCCAGGACCAGCGCGTGGTCATCGTTGATAAGCGGGTCCCCGAGGTCGTCGCGCTTGTAGTACAGCTCGACGACGGGTCGCGGGAAGCGGCCGCCCTCCTCCAACCCGAGCCGGCTCGCCAGGCTTCCCGCCGCAACGTTGCGCACGACCACCTCAATCGGCAGCATCGTCAGCCGTCGCACCAACGTCTCCCGCTCCCCGACTGCCTCCAGCCAGTGGGTCGGTACACCGCTCGCCTCCAGTTGCCGGAAGAACGCGTTGCTGAGCTGGTTGTTGATGGCGCCTTTGCCGACGATGGTGCCGCGCTTCTGACCGTTGAACGCCGTCGCGTCGTCCTTGTAGGAAACCAACAGGACATCGTCTCTCTCCGTCTGGTACACCCGCTTCGCCTTACCTTCGTACAGCAGTTCGCCTCTCACCACATCGACCCACTCCTCTGCCGGGATTTCACACGCCTGGTGCCTCATCACGCCTATCTCGCCGGCTGCGCTTCGGACGACAGCCCCAAACGGGTAAAGATGGTATCCACGTGTTTCAGGTGCGCCTCCGGATTGAAGCAGGCCGCCAGTTCCTCCGGAGACAGCAACTCGCGGACGAGCGGATGCTCGCCGACCACCTCGAGGAACGGCCGCCCTTCCTCCCAAGACCGCATCGCGCACGGCTGCACGGCGTCGTACGCCTCCTCGCGACTGACGCCCTTGCCGATGAGCGCACTTAAAACCTGCTGGCTGAACGGCAAACCGTACGTGCGCTCCATGTTCCGCCGCATGTTCTCCGGGTACACGTGCAGGTCCGTGAGGATGCGGTTCATGCGGTGCAGCAGGTAATCGACCAAGATCGTCGCGTCCGGCAGTATCACCCGCTCCACCGACGAGTGGCTGATATCGCGCTCGTGCCAGAGCGGCACATCCTCGAGCGCCGGCACCACGTACCCGCGCAGCACACGGGCGAGCCCGCTCACCTGCTCGCACGAGACCGGGTTGCGTTTGTGCGGCATCGCCGACGAGCCTTTCTGGCCCTTGTAAAACGGTTCCTCCAACTCGCGGATCTCCGACTTCTGCAAGCCGCGGATCTCCGTTGCAATCTTGTCCAGCGATGTGCCGATGAGAGCGAGGACAAACAGGTACTCCGCGTGCCGATCTCGCTGCAACGTCTGCGTACTGATGGGCGCCGGCTTCAGCCCGAGCTGTTCGCACACGTACTGTTCGACCGCCGGATCGACATTGGCGTAGGTCCCCACAGCCCCCGAGATCTTACCGTAGCGGATTCGCTCGGACGCGCTGTCGAGACGCTCCAGGTTGCGGGTCATCTCGGCGTACCAGAGCGCGACCTTCAGCCCGAAGGTGGTGGGCTCCGCGTGCACCCCGTGGGTGCGCCCCATCATCAGCGTGTACTTGTGCGCACGTGCCAGGTTCGCGAGCGTCTCCATCAGCTGTTCCAGGTCCTGCCGCAGGACCTTCGTGACGGCCTGCAACTGCGCAGCGAGGGCTGTGTCCACGACGTCCGTGGACGTGAGTCCGTAGTGCACCCACTTGCGCTCCGGACCGAGCGACTCCGACACAGCCCGCGTGAAAGCGACCACGTCGTGGCGGGTCTCCCGCTCAATCTCGAGCACGCGGTCGACGTCGAAGCGCGCGCGCTCGCGGATGAGGCGCACGTCCTCCGGCGGTATGACGCCGAGACGCGACCAGGCCTCACAACTGAGAATTTCCACCTCCAGCCACCACCGAAACCGCGCTTCCATCGTCCACATGGCGGCCATCTCCGGCCGCGTGTACCGATCTATCACTGCATCGTCCCTCCCGTTTGCAAAGCGGATTCCCAAATGCCGCTGGCCTCCATCTCCCGCAGCGCCTCCGACGTCGATGGCGCAATCACGTTGACGTGTCCCATCTTCCGCTGTGGCCGGGCCTCCGCCTTCCCGTAGAGGTGGAGCTTGAAGGTATCGGGCCACGCGGACAGCGCCCGCTGCAACGCCGGCAGGTGCTTGCCAAGCAGGTTGCCCATCACCACCGGTGTCAACAGCCGGGTGCTGCCGAGCGGCAGGCCGCAGACGATGCGGACCAACTGCTCAAACTGAGACGTGACGCAGGCATCCATCGTGTAGTGGCCGGAATTGTGCGGCCGCGGCGCGAGCTCGTTGACCAGGACGCGCCCGTCGTCGAGGACGAACATCTCGACGGCGAGCAACCCCACCACCTGCAGGTGCTCCGCGACCCGCACCGCCACCCGCTCTGCCTCCGCCTGCACCGCGTCCGGGACGCGCGCAGGGCAGATGGACAAATGGAGGATGTGGTCCACGTGAACATTCTCGGCGAGCGGAAAACAGCGTACGTCGCCGGCCGAATTTCGCGCGACGACGACCGACGCTTCGCAGACGAAGGGCACCTTGGCTTCGGCGATGAGCGGGGCATCGACGGCCGCGGCTGCAACCGGCGCATCGTCGGTCTGCCCGCCGTCAATACCCTCGTTCGGCAGCGCACGGGCCAGCTCCGCCCAGACCGCGTCGAGGTTCGAGCCGGGAGGCACCTCCCACTGTCCTTTGCCGTCATACCCTCCGGTGGTGGTCTTGACAATCAGGGGCAGGCCGAGTTCCGTGGCCGCGTTTCGCAGGTCGGCTGCCGTGCGGATGGGACGGGACGGTGCCACCGCGACACCGGCTGCTGTTAAAGCCAGTTTCTCCCGCAGCCGGTGGCGGGTGACGGCGAGCAGACGGCTGCCCTGCGGGACGGAAACCTCGGCTTCGATGGCCGCGACGACGGCGTCGTCGACGTCTTCGAACTCGTAGAGGACGACGTCACAGCGCGCTGCGAAGGCTTGCGCGGCGGCGACGTCCGTGTACGCGGCCACCACCTGGTCGTCCGCAATCTGCCCGCATGGGCAGTCGGGGACGGGATCGAGCGTCACGACGCGATAGCCCATCCGCTTCGCCTCCAGGGCGACCATCCGCCCCAGTTGCCCGCCGCCGAGGATGCCGATGGTACATCCCGGCCGGAGCGGCCCGGCTTGTTCACGGCGTATCACGGTGCAACTCACCTGCCTCCATCACGGCTTGACGCATCGCCTCGCGCCGCTGCTGCAACCGGGCGAGAAGCGGCGCATCGGTCAAGGCCAGCATCTGCGCGGCAAGCAGCCCCGCATTCGTGGCGCCCGCCTTGCCAATGGCCACCGTCGCAACCGGGACGCCGCCCGGCATCTGCACAATCGACAGAAGGGAATCGAGGCCCTGTAGGGCCGCGGATTGGACGGGCACGCCAATCACGGGCAGCAAGGTACTCGCCGCAATCATCCCCGGCAGATGCGCGGCCCCGCCTGCGCCTGCGACAATCACGCGGAGTCCGCGGTCTGCGGCCGTCTGAGCGTAACGGAGCATCTCCTCCGGGGTGCGGTGCGCAGAGACGACGCGAGCTTCGTACGGAACGGCCAGTTCGTCGAGGACGGCGCAGGTGTGCTGCATGGTCTGCCAGTCGGACGTGCTGCCCATCACCACGCCGACTCGCGGGTTGTCCATGGAGGTAGACATCCAACCACCTCTTTCCTCAGGATGTCGCACAGGGTGAGCGGAAAAGCAGCGGCCCGCGCGGCGGTTCCACGCGGGCCGGCGGTCATCAGACGTAGAAGATGTAGCGCCAGAGGGCGAGCACCACGATGATGTACATCAGCCAGTGAATCTTGGTGTGTTCGCGCCGGAAAATCATGAGGATGAGGTTGATGACGACAAAGAACGTGAAACCGACCGCGATACCGTTCGAGATGCTGTACGTGAGCGGCATCGTGATGATGGCCAGGAAGGCCGGCAGCGCCAAACCGATGTTGTCCCACTCGATGTTGCGGACGGCGCTCATCATCAGCACGCCGACGACAATCAGCGCCGGGGCCGTGGCCGAACTCGGAATGATGCCGGCCAAGGGGGCGATGAACAGGCTGAGCAAGAACAGCACGCCGACCGTCGTCGAGGTGAGGCCGGTGCGCCCGCCGGCTGCAATCCCGGACCCACTCTCTACGAACGCGGTGATGGTGCTGGTCCCGAACAGCGCGCCCAGGCTGACGCCGGTCGCGTCGACGAGCATCGCGCGGCCAAGCCGGCGGTGGCCTTCGTCACCTTCGAGCAGCCCAGCCTTGCTGGCCGTGCCGACGAGCGTGCCAAACGTGTCGAACAGCTCCACGAAGGTGAAGGTAAACAACGCGCTGACAAGGCCGTAGTGAAAGACGCTCGGCAGGTCAAAGGCCGCGAACTTCATCTTCGAGAAATCCGGCACCCAGCTGGCGCCGTGCAATGCGCTGAGGTCCGTGACGCCCATCGGGATGCCAATCAGCGTCGTGACGAGGATGCCAATCAGGATGGCGCCGGGTACGCGCAGGGCCATAAGGGCGCCAATCACGAGTAAACCGATGAAGGTCAGAACCACGCTGGCACTGTGCAAGCTGCCGATGTCCGGAAGCCAGTTGTCGCTCACCGTGATGAGGGTGTTGTGAACCGGGCCCCCGAAGAAGTGCATCGTCATCAGCCCGCCGTCCTTGAAGCCGATGATGGTGATGAACAGGCCGATGCCGACGGTGATGGCGGCTTTCAGTGAATCGGGCACCGCGACCACCAACAGCTGCCGGATCTTGGTGACCGTCAGGATGATGAACACGATACCGGAGATAAACACGCAACCCAGCGCGGTCGGCCACGTCATCTGCCCCCCGTGCGTGGCTGCGACCGTCGCGAAGTAGGCGTTCAGGCCCATGCCGGGCGCGAGTGCAATCGGGTAGTTGACGAAGAAGCCCATCATCAAGGTGACAATTCCAGCGCCGACGCAGGTCGCAAGAAACACGGCCGTCGGGTCCATCCCCGCCCCGCTCAGGACGGACGGGTTGACGAACAGAATGTACGCCATCGTCATAAAGGTGGTCACACCGGCCATGATCTCGGTGCTGACCCGCGTGTTGTGCTCACGCAAATGGAACACGAGCGTTCCTCCTCTTCCAGGTATCTATCCCATCCGTTCGTTCGCCGCACTGGCCGGGGCCGATGCGTTCACCGGCGCCTGTTCCAGGTCGGTCATTCCCACTCAATCGTCGCCGGCGGCTTCGACGTGATGTCGTACACGACGCGATTCACCTGCGGGACCTCGTTGACGATGCGTGTCGAGATCCGCTCCAGCACGTCGTACGGGATGCGCGCCCAATCGGCGGTCATGCCCTCCTCCGACGTCACGGCGCGGATGACCACGGTCTCCGCGTAGGTGCGCTCGTCGCCCATGACGCCGACGCTGCGAACGCCGGGCAAAACAGCAAAGTACTGCCAAATCTCCCGTTCCAATCCGGAGCGCGCCACCTCATCCCGGAGGACGGCGTCTGCCTCGCGGACGACGTGCAAACGCTCCGGCGTCACCTCTCCGATGATGCGAATGGCGAGGCCCGGTCCCGGGAATGGCTGCCGCCACACCAGCGCCTCTGGCAACCCAAGGACCCGTCCCAACGCCCGCACTTCATCCTTGAACAGTTCCTTCAGCGGCTCCACAATCTCGAACTCGACGTCTTCCGGCAGGCCACCGACGTTGTGGTGTGACTTGATGGTCGCGGCCGTGGCGGTTCCACTCTCGACAATGTCGGTGTAGAGCGTTCCCTGCACCAGGTACCGGAAGGGCCCGTACTTCGCGGACTCCGCTTCGAAGACGCGGATGAATTCCTCGCCAATCCGCTTTCGCTTGACTTCCGGGTCCGAGATGCCGACCAGCTTGTCGAGAAACCGGGCGGACGCGTCCACGCGGACCACGTCCATGCCGAGTTGACCGCCAAGCGTCGACATGACGGCATCCGATTCGCCTTTGCGGAGCAGGCCGTGATCGACAAACACGGCAGTGAGCTGCTGGCCCACTGCGCGGTGCACGAGCGCCGCAGCGACAGACGAGTCGACGCCGCCGGAGAGTGCGCACAACACGCGGTCATTGCCGACCCGCGCACGGATCTCGGAGACGGCGGAGTCCACCAGGGACTCCATCGTCCAACCGCCGTGGCACCCGCACACGTCGTAGAGAAAGTGCCGCAGCATCGCCTGGCCGTGCACGCTGTGGCGAACCTCCGGGTGGAACTGGACGGCGTACAGCTGCCGGTCGGGTGCGCTCATCGCCGCGATGGTACCAGACGGCGTCACCGCGTCGACCCGGAACCCAGCGGGAGCTTCGACGACGGCGTCACTGTGGCTCATCCACACCTGCTGTTCGGTCGGCAGGCCGGTGAACAGCGGGTTCTCGGCCGACTCCACGACGAGGGAGGCTCGGCCGTACTCCCGCACGTGCCCCCGCTCGACGCGGGCGTTGTACCGCTTCGCCATGAGCTGCATCCCGTAGCAAATGCCGAGGATGGGCACGCCGAGTTCAAAGATGGCCGGGTCGACATCGGGCGCTCCTTGGCCGAACACGCTGTTGGGGCCGCCACTGAAGACAATCCCCCTGAGGTTGCGCGAGCGCAGTTCGTCCGCTGTTACGGAAAACGGAACGAGTTCGGAAAACACCTGCAGCTCGCGAATGCGCCGCGCAATCAGTTGGTTGTACTGTCCGCCGAAATCGAGGACAACGACGGTCTCCTTGTCCGACACGGACCACCACTTCCTTTCTCAGGCTCGCCGCAGCTTCGGCGCGGGCGAACCGCTGGCATACCGCTTCGAGCGAAGCGGTCGACCCCTTCGCCGCGAAAAACAACAACCCGGCACCTCGTCGTGGTTAGGGTCACCAAGGCCCTAAACGTCATACGAGGTGCCGGGTCGCACGGCCTCACCCGGCGCTGTCCTCGTAGTCAGGCAATTTACGGTTGCCCGGTAGAGACTGCCAGGCCATATCCCTGGCGTTATACGAGTCGCGCTGATTCGACCTCATTCTAGCTTGACCTCGACCAATTCGTCAACACGTCAGTTTATTGTTCGGATTTCTGCCAAGATCACCGATAGGCGCCAGTGGATTCGTTCACACCTGCCATCAACGTCCACGCTGCAGGATGCGCCGCACCCACGTCCGCCACGTCTCCCGTGCGTCCTGCACCGCGGAGGTCGCAGGCGGTGTTGTGCCGTAGGCGAGTTGCTCGAAGGTCTGAACCAACTGCCGGAACTCCGCCTCACCGATGTCGTAGGCGCGCGCCAGGCCAGCGAGGTCGCGCAACGTCGGCGACGGACGCCGCAGCTCGCCGAAGTGGCGCAGCAACCGCAGCAGGTGCTGTACGGCCGCCGTCATCTCGTCCGGCGTATCGCGGCGCCAGCGGCGCAAGTGGTGCCAGTCCTGCACCTGGTAGCGGAATCGCCAGAGGAGCAGCAATCCGACCAACACGATGGCGCCCGCAACACCGCCTGCCCACGCCGCCAGTCGCCCCCAAGCCACGGTCGGTGTGGCCGCCGCGCTCCCGGTTGTCGAAGGCGGCGTCGGCGGCTGCAGCTTGGCCGGCGGCAACGGCGGCTGCGGCTTCGCCGGAGCCGGCGTGGGCGGGTTGTCGACCGGCGCCGGGCTGAAGGTCATATCGAAGTTCGGGGTCGGATCAAACGGTATCCATCCCGCAACCGGAAAATAGACCTCGACCCACGAGTGCGCGTCGGCGTTTGTGACGACAAATCGGTCTTCACTGCCTTGATACGCGGGATCCATCGTCCCTGGGGCGAACCCGGTGACCCAGCGCGTCGGGATACCGATGGACCGCAGCAGCACAGCCATCGCCGAGGAGAAGTTGTTGCAGTACCCCTTCTTCGTGTCGAACAAGAACTGGTCGACATAGTCCTGGTTCCGCCCAGGCACCGGGATGCCGTCCGTGGCGTAGGTGTAGTTGAACTTCAGGTAGTTCTCGATGGCCTCGACCATGTCGTATTCGGACGTCATCCCCTGCGTCAGTTGCACAGCCAGCTCTCGCACCTCCGGCGGCAACGAGCTGGGAAGTTGCAGGTCGTTCAGTTGTATGTCCGTGGGAAATGCGGAGGCGTGGTCGGCCGGTAGGGCCGGCAGCGCCGCGAGCACGGCGTCGGGCGGCTCCAGCACTTCGCTCTGGACGGTGTACGTCTCCCCCTGCCGAAGCGGCGCACCGGTGATGGTGTCGTCCGTGAAGTCGACGCCGAGTCCCGGGTTCGCGGCGGAATCAGCGGTGACCTCGCTCGCCTCGTACGGCGTGAAGCGGATGGGCACGTGAAGGCTGTTGGACAGCACCGTGATGTGAGCGGTGACCTTGTCCAGGTGCAGTTCGCCAATCACCTGACGCGCGTCCGGCAGAAGCGGCTGATGAACCGCCACCGTCTGCGTATGCGGGTTCGGCGGTAGCCAACCGTGGCCCGTGTAATACGTGAACACCTGGCCGCGCAGGTATACGGGATTTTTCGTAACGACCGCCAGGACGGGTGTGTGGTTCTGCACGAACGATCCGCCGAGGCGGCTGTTGTCCATTTGGTAGCCAATCTGGCGCAGCCCCGGACCCGCCCCGTTGTGGCCGTGGTCAAACCTGGCCAGGGGATCTGCCCATACCGGGCCCGGTTTGGGAACAGAGAGTCCGACGCCGCAGGCGACGGCCAGCAGCGCGGCCAGCGGCACAAAGAAGCGGAGCACCGGCCGTCCGCCCCAGATCAGTTGGCTGGAGAAGCGGTGGAATTGAAGCAAGCCGAGCACAGCCACGAACAGCACCAGTTGAGTGACAATCGATCCGTTCGGGTGCACGTCCGTGTTCCCGTCGATGATGCCGAGCACCAGCACAGACAGGAAGGTGTAAAACGCCCACAGGCGCGGATGCTTCACCGCGTACGTGACGAGCCAGAACAGCGCGCAGAGGATAAGCAGGAACAGTTCTGTCTGGAACGGATCTTCCAGGGACCCCCCGAGCGCGAGTCCCAGTTGGGCCCAGCTCGCCTGACCCAGACGGCTGAGCGCCATCCCGTGACTTGGTCCATACCAGTAGACGACGTAGAGTGCGCTGACCAAGACAGCGGCTGCACCGCGCAGCCAACGCCACCGCACCGCTTGGCCGAGCGCGAGGACGACAAGGACCCATGTGAATGACCCTGCACCGCGCAACACGCCCAGTTGCTCCATGGTCGGCAGCCAGGCGTACAGCCAAATCGCGCACAAGCCGCCAAGAGCGAGCCGGAAGGCCGGATGGTGCCGGACGCTGGCCGCGGTCCAGTCGTCAGATGGAGCCGTGTGCTGCATTCAGGTTCCCTCCTCGCGCGAGCTGTGACAGCTGCTCCGGCTGGCGGACAGGGTAACACGGCACGCGGATAGAACGCAGGGCGGCCAGGGCTTGCTGTTGATCTTGGGTGAATTCGTGCTGTGCGAGTGGGGCGAACCATTCCACTGGGTTTCGGCGGCGCACGTGTTCGACCGCCACGACGCCCATCGGAGCGAGCAGAGGAGACACCACGACCAACACCGTCCCCAGGGGCACCTCTTGTGCAGCCCGTTGGAGCACCTCGGGAAAGCTGTGGCGGCCTTCTGGAGACGCCATGGCGAGCTCCTCCATACACCGCACGAGCAGGGTCTCATCGCCCCCTGGCGGGACGTGTACGGGGTGCAGAGCCGCCATCAGGAGGCCAAAACGACGCCGACGCTCGAACGCGTACTTCATCAGCGAGGCGACGATGGTCATGGCCAGCTCGAACATCCGCCCGTCGAACCCGCGGTAGCTGTCCCGGGACAGGTCCGGGACGAACATCAACTCGCTCGATACGTGCATCTCGAAGTCCTTCGCCAGCAGGGTCCCCCTCCGGGCCGACGCCTTCCAGTGAACGCGGCTCAGCCGATCTCCTGGCACATAGTCGCGCACGCCAAGCACCGTCGTCGACTCGTCCGATCTACGCCGCGTCGCCTCGCGCAGCCCCAGTTCCTCCGGCAGCTGACCGCTCCACCCGCGAACCGGCACCACCCGCGGGTAGACGGTGACGAGATCACTCCGGTGGTCCGTCCGCCGCAGTTGCAAAATGCCGAGCAGGTCCCCCGTTTCCAACGTGGAATCGCCGATGCGGTAAATGCCGCGGGGGAGGTTTTCGATCCGGTACCGAAACCCGAGTCGCCGCGCCCAGACTGGGAGCAACACCCGCTCACTGCCTTGCACTTGCACCGCGAAGCGGGGTGGCAGCGCATCCCGCACGCGCAGCCAGAACCTCGGCCACGCCCCCGAGACGGACAACTCGACGTCAATCTGCAACGTCTGTCCCGCCGACAAGCGCTTCGCGGACAACCGCCGCTCGACGGTGACGCCGCGCAGTCCCACCGCTGCCGTCACGACTTCGTAGGCGAAGAGCACCCCAACAAACGCAAATAAAAACCAGGCGAAGAAGCCGCCCTGCACCTTTGCAAACACAAAGGTTGCGGCGAGGCAGAGCATGCCGAACGCCCCTGCCAGGAGCTTTCGCCACGTCCACGCGCCAACCCGGCCGCGCCCACCCTTCATCGGCGGGTGCCTTCCCGCAGCATGGGGACGGGTTGCGCCTCGAGAATCCGCTCCACGACGGCCGTGACCGCAACACCGGCCAAGCGGGCGTCCGGCGCAAGCAAGATGCGGTGGCTGAGGACGTAAGGCGCCAGGTAGCGGATGTCGTCTGGCACCACGTACGACCGACCACAGGCGAAGGCCAGCGCTTGCGCGGCCTTGAACAGCGCGATGCTCGCCCGCGGGCTCGCGCCGAGGTACACCTGCTCGTGGGCACGCGTCGCTTGGACGATGCCGACCAAGTATTCGCGGATGGCATCCTCCACGTGGACGGCGGCGACCTGTTCCCGCCAGCCAAGGACGTCCTCAGGGCGTGCGACGGGCGTCAGGTCGTCAATCGGATGGTGGTGGCGCTGCCGGTCGAGAATGGAAAGCTCGTCCTTCACGGATGGGTAGCCCATGGAAAACTTCAAGAGAAAGCGGTCCAACTGCGCCTCCGGCAGTGGGAAGGTGCCCTCGAACTCAATCGGATTCTCTGTGGCGAGCACAATGAACGGTTGCGGAAGGGCGTAGGTCTGTCCGTCGGCCGTCACGTGCCGTTCCTCGAGCGCCTCGAGCAACGCGGACTGCGTCTTGGGAGACGTGCGGTTGATTTCGTCGGCGAGGACAATCTGGCCGAAGACAGGCCCTCTCCGGAATTCAAATTCCTGGTTTTTCTGGTTGTAAATAGACACCCCGGTCACGTCAGACGGCAGCAGGTCCGGCGTAAACTGAATGCGACGGAAGTCACAACCCAGCGATTTCGCCAACGCCCGTACCAACATCGTCTTGCCAACGCCAGGGACGTCTTCAATCAAACAGTGGCCGCCCGCGAGCAGCGCGACGAACACCAGCCGGACGACTTCGCCCTTGCCGACAATCACGCGCTCGATGCTGTCCACCACGGGTTGCAGGTCTCTGTGCCAGCCCTCAAACGGGTACTGGCTCGTCTGTGCTTGGTTGGTTCGCAATGTGCCACCTCCTGGGGGATCTGACGGGTGGTGGTCATGTACCAACGGCGAAAGCCGTGGCCAAAAAATCCACTCGGCGTACCTCTTCATGGACTTGTCCCGCTTGTACGCCTCGTATGTCTTTGCGATGGCAGGATACCAACCATTTTATCAAACTTTTAGAACGATGCTGCGGATGGATTTTCGGGGGGCGTTCAATTTTTCCCATGGTCAGATGTCGAGCCACGCGGCGAGGTACGGCTGGCGGGGTGGCTATGTGCATTACCCGCCGCTGCCGACGTATTTCGTTGGGTCGACAGAGATAGGGTACCCAGCTGCGTCAAACCCGGTCGCGATGGTGAAGTGCAGATGCGGTCCGGTGGAATTGCCGTTGTTCCCGACGGACGCAATCTGCTGTCCTTTCGACACAATCTCGCCGGGGTGCACGGTGAGTTGGTAGGCGTACATGTGGCCGTAAATCTCGAGCAGGCCGCCCGCCGACTGGATGACGACCCAATCGCCGAATCCGGACGCAGGGCCGGCGTACAACACCTTGCCGCCTGTGGCGGCGACCATCTTGGCCCCCAGCGGCGCGGCGATGTCAATCCCGTCGTGGAACTCCCGCGACCCGTCGGGCCATGTCCGCCACCCGTACCCGGAACTGACCGTCGTATAGCCGGGAACCGGCCACGTCCAACCGTCGGACGCACCGGTGTACGCGCCCTCCTGCGCTTCGAGTTGCTGAATCAGCGCCTGCAAGCCGTTCATCGCCGCCTGTTCACTTTTCAGGTCGGCCTCCGCGCTCAGCTTCGAGTCATGGACCTGCGCCAAGAGCGCCGTTTCCTTGCGCTGTTGATTCTGCTGTTCCGTCTTTTGCTCCAACAAGACTTGATAGGCCTGTTTCACAGCCGTCAACTGTTGTTGGACGGCCTGCTGCGCCTTCGTGAGTTGCTGCTGGTTTTGCTGGATGCTGACGAGTACCAGTTTGTCCTGTTTTGCAATATCCGCGAGCATCTGCACGCGGTCCAAGAAATCGGAGAAGCTGGTCGCCGAGAGGAGTACTTCGAGGTAGCTGCTCTGCCCGTCTTCGTAGATGACCCGCAGTCGACGCTCCAGCACGCCGTACTGCTCGTTCAGCTTCTGCTCTGTCTGCGCAATCTCCTGTTGAAGCTGCTTGATTTGAAGGTTCCGCCGCACGATATCCGCTTGCGTGTGAAGGATGGAACTGTCGAGTTTCGAAACCGCGGCCTCAATCTGATGGATTTGCTGCGTGATGGACTGCTCTTGCTGGCTCAGCTGGCCAATCTTCTGCTGCGTCTCCTGTTTCTGCTGGGCCAGTTGCGCTGCCTTCTGGCGCGCGTCCGACAGCTGGCTGGCGTACGTCACGGCCGGCGTCGCCACCGCAGCGAGCAACACCATCGCCGTTCCCGCAGCGACCAAAGCCCGATGTTTCCTCGACAATTTCCATCACCCCTGGCAAGACCTGCACCTCGGAAGTCTTCGACGCATTTCGCCGAAGTCCTTCCAAACGTGATCTCATTCGACAGAGGTGACCCGGTCCTATCGGGCCAAGGCGTATTCGAACTTGCCGAGTCGCACGATGAGAGGTCACGCAGTGCCTCGTCAGACGAGACCGTGCCCTCCAGCTGGGTAGAAGATAACCATGCTCAGTTCACACACCGATTCCTCCGTGTTGCCATACCGGTGTTCGACATCCGCTGCGAAGGACAGCGCATCTCCCGCTGCCAGCGTGAACGTCTCTTCGCCGACGGACAAGGTCAGCACGCCGGTAAACACGGTCACGGATTCCGTGACACCCACACCGTGCGGCTCCGCGCTGCGCGAGCACCCAGGATGCAGGCGAACCCGGTAGATCTCAAACGGGATCCCCTGGGCCGCGTAGGTACTGAACACCTCGAAGCGTCCACCGTCCTCGCTGACGCGCGTTTGCTCGGACGCACGCAACAACTCCAAGGCCGGGTTTGCACCGATGAGCGCAGTGAATGGGACCTTCAGCCCGGACGCAATCCGCCACAACGTGGCGACCGTTGGATTGGACACACCGCGTTCAATCTGACCGAGCATCGGCTTGCTCACGCCGGTCAACTCGGAGAGGGCGTCCAGGGACATCTGCCGCTGCTGGCGGTGGTACCGTAAGCGGCGGCCAATCTCGGCAGACAGTTGTTCACGCTCCATATGGAGCCTCCCATCCGAATGTTATATATTACATGTATAACATGATTGCATACGGGAGGGTGAATCATGCGGCTTCGCGGAGCATCTGTGTCCAGCCTAGCACGGGCCGCCCTCGGGCAAAAGGGGTTTGTTCAAGCGCTCGCCGACACCTTTCCGCTGTCACTCAGCGTGTTCACGTACGGAACCGCCTACGGTGCGCTCGCGCACAGCAGCAATCACTTGGGCTTGGCGCAAACGCTGGCGATGTCCGCCGTGGTCTTTGCCGGTGCTTCCCAGTTCACCATCCTGGCGCTGCTGCACGATGGGGCCGCCGTCTGGGCGGTGGTCGGCGGCACGTTCCTCATCAACGCGCGTCAGATGCTGTACGGACTGACCCTGGGTCCAGCGCTCAAGCAAATCCCGACGCGCCACTTGGCGTGGTTGGCGCACGGGCTGACGGACGAGACGTACAGTGTCACCACCGTCGCGGCTGACACGGGGCCGCTTGGTATCGGCTACGTCGCAGGGGCGGGCGCGGCCATCTTCGGTCCATGGCTGCTCAGTTCTGGCCTTGGCTTTGCGCTTGGCGGGTTGCTGGGGGACCCCACGCGGCTCGGCCTCGACTTCGCATACGTCGGCGCGTTTCTCGGGCTGTTGATGGCCCAGCTGCAGCGTCCTCGCCAGGTGTTCGCCGCGCTGTCCGCGGCCGCCATCGCCATCGCCGTGTACCACTTTCTCGGCACCACGGGCGCCGTGCTCGCAGGCGCCCTCGCCGCGTTCGCTCTGGGGGTGACCGAGCGGTGAGGGAGTTGGCGTACAGCGCTGCCATTGCCGCCGCCGGCCTGGCCACTTACCTGACCCGGTTTCCCCCCATGCTGCTCGGCCGCCATCTCACGTTGCCGCCGCGGATGGCCCGCGGCATGCGGTACATCCCTATCGGGGTCTTCGCCGCACTGGTCGCCCCGGCCCTCTGGCAACACGTCCCCAGTCACGGCAGTATTCATCTGCCATTCTGGGGCGCGACCGCTGTCGCACTCTGCGCCGCCTGGAAGACGAAAAGTCCACTCTGGACCATGTTGGCCGGCGTGGTCTGCATCGCGGTACTCCGCGCCGCACTGTGATGGAGGGCGAGGACCTGGTGCCTTGGGGTCGCGGTGCAGGGCGGAACCGCTGAGATTGACCCCGCCCATGGAAGCGTCCGTCCTCACCGCACCGTCATACCGTCACATCTGCCCGCCTTCAACTCCCGCCAGCCGTAGCCGATTTCCCGGAGCCGTTTTCCGCCAATCTCTGCTTCGGCCTCCCGCATCGGCTGGCCGCCCATCGCTTCGTAGAAGCGGCAGGCAGAGTTTTCCGCCAACACCCAGACGAGCAGGCTGTCCATCCCTCGACGGACGAGGTGGTTCGCGACCGCCTGCCACAACTGCGCACCAATGCCCTGACGCTGATGCGTGGCGAGCAGGTAAAGCGCGTACAACTCCCCGGAAAACTCGGGGTCCGCTGTGCGGATATGGCCGCCGTTTGCGAAGCCGATTACGGTGCCGTCCCCGACCGTTGCAACGAACATCGCGTAATCTGGGTCACCCGCTGCAAACAGGCGCTGCCAACGCGCCGCACTCGCTTCGTACGACATCCCGTCGAGGAAGTCATTGGGAACGATGCCGCGGTAGGTGGTCCGCCAACTGTCGACGTGCACGCGTGCGACCGCAGCCGCATCGGCTGGCGTCGCTCGTCGGATGGTGATGGGCTCGAGCATCCTCTGCGCCTCCTCCCGCGAACGAATGTTCAGAACAACGGGCGACCGAACGGCTGGTCCCCCCATGATGCGTTGTTTCATATTGTACAAAATTCTCTTGCACCGCCGATAGGGCTCTGTGCGTCCAGCCGGCTGCTGCGCACCCACGGGCAACTGCCGCGGGGCCCATCCCAGCCCATGTCGCGGCGCGACGCCGAGACGGCGAAAGGGCCACCCGCCTGCACGCAACAGGCGAAGTGGCCCTCCCTCTGCGCGACCCTGGTTGAGGCCGCTGGTTTTCACACACCGGAGATGGTCCGGTGATTACATCATACCGTCCATTCCGCCCATGCCGCCCATACCGCCGGCCGGTGCCTTCTCGGGCTCCGGCTTGTCGGCAATGGCAGCCTCGGTGGTGAGGAACGTCGCCGCCACGCTCGCCGCATTCTGGAGCGCGAAGCGGGTCACCTTCGCCGGGTCGACGATACCAGCCTGAATCATGTCGACCCACTCGCCGGTCGCAGCGTTGTAGCCGAAGCCGACCGCTTCCTTCTTAATCCGGTCGACGATGACGGAACCCTCCACGCCCGCGTTGTCGGCAATCTGCCGGATGGGTGCTTCGAGGGCCTTGCGGACCAGGTTGACACCGGTCAACTCGTCGCCCGTCGCCTGTACCTTGTCGAGCGCAGCGATGGCGTTCACCAGTGCGGTTCCGCCGCCGGCGACCATCCCTTCCTCGACGCCAGCGCGGGTTGCGTTCAGGGCGTCCTCGATGCGCAGCTTCTTCTCCTTCAGCTCGGTCTCCGTCGCCGCGCCGACCTTAATCACAGCGACGCCGCCCGCCAACTTCGCCAGGCGTTCCTGAAGCTTCTCGCGGTCGAAGTCGGACGTGGTCTCTTCAATCTGGTTCTTAATCTGGTGGATGCGCGCGTCAATCTCCTTCTTGTCACCCGCACCGTCGACGATGATGGTGTTCTCCTTGCTGACGCGCACCTGGCGAGCACGGCCGAGTTGGTCGATGGTGGTGTTTTTGAGCTCGAGGCCGAGCTCCTCGCTGATAACCTGGCCGCCCGTCAGGATGCCGATGTCCTGCAGCATCGCCTTGCGGCGGTCGCCAAAGCCCGGCGCTTTCACGGCCACCGCGGTGAACGTGCCGCGCAGCTTGTTGACCACGAGGGTCGCCAGCGCCTCGCCTTCCACGTCCTCCGCAATGAGCAGGAGGGGACGTCCCGACTGCACGACGCGCTCCAACACTGGCAGAATCTCCTGGATGTTACCGATTTTCTTGTCGGTGATGAGCACAAACGGGTCGTCCAACACGGCTTCCATCTTATCCGTGTCTGTGACCATGTACGGCGAGATGTAGCCGCGGTCGAACTGCATACCTTCCACGACTTCGAGCTCGGTGTTGAAGCCCTTCGACTCCTCCACCGTGATGACGCCGTCCTTGCCGACCTTCTCCATGGCGTCAGCAATCAGCACGCCAATCTCGTCGTCGCCCGCGGAAATGGCAGCGACCTGCGCGATGTTCTCGCGTCCCTGCACCGGCTTGGAAATGCGATGAATCTCCTCGACCGCCGCCGCAACCGCCTTTTCAATCCCCTTGCGCAGCACCATCGGATTGGCGCCAGCTGCGACGTTCTTCAGACCCTCGCGAATCATCGCCTGAGCGAGCACCGTCGCAGTGGTGGTGCCGTCACCGGCGACGTCGTTGGTCTTGGTGGCGACTTCCTTCACCAATTGAGCACCCATGTTTTCGAACGGGTCCTCCAGTTCAATCTCCTTCGCAATCGTGACGCCGTCGTTCGTGATGAGCGGAGACCCGAACTTCTTCTCCAACACCACGTTGCGGCCCTTCGGCCCGAGGGTCACCTTCACTGCGTCGGCCAGCGCATCGACACCGCGGAGCATTGCCCGGCGGACGTCTTCACTGAAGCGAATCTCTTTTGCCATGTTCCGAACTCCCTCCTCGAAGCATATGTAGACGCGGTCTCACGTCCAAGCGGCGAAGCTTACTTCTCGACAATGGCGAGGATGTCGCTCTCGCGGAGAATCAGGACTTCGTCTTCGCCAATCTTGATCTCGGTACCCGCGTACTTGGAGAAAATCACCCGGTCACCGACCTTGACCTCGAGCTCAATCCGCTTGCCGTCCTCGACTCGGCCAGGGCCAACCGCCACGATTTCGCCTTCCTGCGGCTTCTCCTTTGCGGTGTCCGGCAGGAAGATGCCGCTGGCCGTCTTCTCCTCACGGTCCAGGGGACGCACCACGACGCGGTCTGCAAGTGGTTTTACCATGTGTTGAGACCCTCCTCACGCTACCCGGTGGCCCGGGTTTGTTAGCACTCACCTGCATCGAGTGCTAATTCCACAACTTATATTAATCTCCGGCATGCGCGTTTGCAAGTGGGGGCTGTCGCGGATTTTCGACGTGCCGGGGGCTGACGTCGTATCGGCGGGACTGGCTCAGGCACGGACGGCTTCCGCGCGGTGCTGTTCCTCGTCTCGACGGCGTTTGACCACCACGGACAGCCCGATGCTCAGTTCGTACAGGGCAATCATCGGCAGGACGACACTCAGGTGGCTGACCAGCTCCGGCGGACTGATGAGCACGCCGAGGATGACGCACACGAGGTAGGCGTACCGGCGCCACCGCCGCAGCAAACCAGGGGTCACGATGCCAATGCGGGTGAGAAAGACGACCACGATGGGCAACTCGAAGATGAATCCAAACGGCAGGCAGATGTTCGTGAGGAAGGAGAAGTACGCGTCTGCGCGCATCATCACCTGGAAGTGCTGAGCGGAGAGGCGCAACAGGAACGACAACACCGTCGGAAAGATGAAGAACCACGCGAAGCAGACCCCGCAGGCGAACATCAGCAGCGACACAGGAATCAAGCGCACCGTGTACCGTCGCTCGCGCGCCGTCAGGCCAGGCGCAACGAAGCGCCAGAGCTGGTAGAGCGCGAACGGCAGCGTGAGACCGATACCCACAATCGCCGCCATCGCGAAGTAGACCATAATCACTTCACCGGGCGAGATGACGACGAGGTGATAGCCTTGCCGCGTGAGCGGTCGGACGAAGAAGTCGTACAACCGCGACACAAAGGCAAGACCTGCCGCAAACAGCACCCCAAACGCGACGAGCGTGTAGATGATGCGCTTGCGCAGGTCCGCCAGATGTTCCTCTACGCGCAGACGTTCTTGGCTGTTCGCCGACATGATGGCCTCCTGTACTGCATTCCAACCCTGCGGATTCCGCCAAGCGTAGAAGGCGACGCACCGCGCCGCGGATCAGCGGTTTTCCGAGTGCACCGACTTCAGTTCAATGGGTTCGACCCGCGGCCCGGACTCCGCCTGCACCGCTTCCTCACGTGCCGCCTGCTGTACCTCGTCCGCCAACCCCTGGGTGGCCCGCTTGAACTCGCGCAGCGAGTGGCCAAACGCCTTGCCAATCTCCGGCAACTTCTTCGGTCCAAACACAATCAAGAGGGCGATCAAGATGAGAATCAGGCCCGAGAACCCGATGTTGTTCAACATCCTCCATCACCTCCGGGTGGGCCAGCCAAGGCGTTCCCGTCGTTGCCCGGCCAAAAACTCGCACAATTCAATGAGGTCTCCTTCATCATACACCCGGGCGCCGAGGGCAGCAACCTGGGCGCGAGCGGGCCGCTTCTCCGGACCGTGGTATTCGGAGTGTAACGCCGCGTCCTGACCACGGGGCGGCGCGGTGCCCGACCGATGCCCACCATCCCCCCCACCTTGTGAGCGGCGCAGCACCAGTGCAAGGACGTTCGTCAACCCCGCATCGGCGTACCAAGCGGCGTCCTCCGGCCGCAGAACCACCACCTTCGGCAGGTCTGCGAACTTGAACCCTTCGACCAGGATGATGTCGAGCGGCTGTCCGCACGCTGCGGCGTAGGTCGCGAGCCGCCGCTGTAGCGCCAGCGGATCTCCGGACGCAGGATCTGCCACCGCGCGCAGGAGCGTCCGGCCGCCGCCGGTCACCATCGTGAACGCCGCACCCGCCGCCGCCATGCGCATTGTATCGCTCTGCGGTTTCTCCCAGTCGTCCGGTGCATCTGGCGTCGCGTGGCCATCGTGCTTGATCACGCCGACCCGCAACCCCCATCCCGTCCAGATGGCCGCCATCTGCGCCCCGACCGTCGTCTTCCCGGCGTCGTGCAATCCCGCGACGGCCACCACCAGCGGCGCGCCGCTCGGCCCCTCACGCATTCAACCAGCCGCCCACGCCGAGGCGCGCGATGTCGCTGCGGGTGATCTGCGTCCGCGCCAACACACTCGGCAACAGGACGTCAAACGATGTCCGCGCGTCGTGCAGCACCGCCCCCGGCAGGCCGAAGATGGCCGTTTTGCCGCGGTACGCGAGCATCAGCATCGAGCCCGGCTGCATCGGTGTGCCGTAGGTGATGACCGCCGTCGCCGCCGCGCGAATGGCAGCCGGGGACCGATCATCGGGATCAACCGACATCCCGCCCGTCACGAGGACCAGGTCCACCCCGACGTCCGCGGCGGCCTGAATCTCGCGCGTGATGTCGGACAACTCGTCGCCCGGGAACACCTGGCTCACAACCTCGACGCCGTAGCCCGCGAGTTTTTCGCGCAACACGGCGCCGGACTTGTCGACAATCCGTCCGCTCTTGATCTCGCTTCCCGTCGTCACCAACGCCGCGGTGCGCATCGCGTACGGGACCACGTCAATCACCGGCCGCCGCTCACCAGCCCGCTCCGCAATTTGGACCACCTGTTCCACTTTTGCGCGTTCAATCACGAGCGGAATGGGCCGGACGCTGGCCACCGACATGCCAGCCGTCACGTGGGTGCGCGGCCACCTCGTGGTGACGGAAATGCCGTCAATCTCGTTCATCTCCGTCACCGCCGCCGCATCCACCCAGAGCATGCCGTCGACTTCGGCGCGCAGGACGACCTTGCCTTCGTGCACCTCAGACCGCACGATGTGGCTGCCCGCAACGGCCTTCGCCATCGCTTCCGCCGCGTCGTTCTCGTGCATCTCCCCCGGCTCCAATTCGAGCACGTAGATGTACCGCTTGCCGATGTCGAGCAGCACCGGGATGTCCTCCGGTTGAATCACGTGCCCTTTTGCAAACGCCCGCCCCTTGAACTCGCCGGGGACGATGCGGGTCAAATCATGCGCGAGTGTCATGCCGATGGCTTCTTCGACGGGCACCTCTCGTTTCACCGTCAACCCCCCTGTCGTTGTTGATAGTCCAGCCACGCTGCATAGTCGTCCGGCGTGTGGATTGGCCGGGTCCACCAGTCCGGCCAGGTGGCCTCTGCAGCGTCCACAGGAACCACCTGCAGCCTGTCCACGGCCTGCATCAGTCGCCGCTCTCCAGCTTCGACGGCGGCTTGCCACGCCTGCCCGGCTCGGGCCCGGTAACACCCGCAGAGCGGTTGCAGCACGCCGTCCCGGCGGACCAGCGCGGCGTCCATTCCATCCTCGCCGGCCGCTAGCGCCGCCTGGCACCGGTTCAGCACCGCTGCCTGCAGGCCGACGAGATCTCCCGCCACGACAAAGACCATCGTTTGAGCTCCGCTGCCGACGCAGTCGTTCCAAGCCGCACCGAGCGCAGCGAGCGGACCGCGGTACCACGCGGCATCCGCGTGCCGCTTGACACCGGGCGGGAGGTCCCCGCCAAGGGCTTCATTCCGCGGGCCGTCCGCCGCCGGATTCGCCCGCGGCGCCGTCAGCACCCACACCTCATCGGCCACCGCTTGACAAACCCGGCAGACGGCTGCGAGGACCGTGCTATCCCCTCCCCGCGCCGCCGGCAACCGCAGCTTGTCCACGCCCATGCGGCGGCTCGCGCCGCCCGCCAAAATCAGCGCGACGGACGACACAGCGCCACACCCCGCTCCGTGATGAGGCAGTCCATGCGCACGTCGGTCGACTCCACCGGCAGGACGTCCACCACCTGGCAAGCGTAGGCAACGCCAATCCGGTACGTCCACCCCGTCTGCCCGCCGAGCCAGCGGTCGTAGTACCCCCCGCCGTACCCGATGCGCTCGCCGCGCGCGGTGAACCCGAGTCCCGGTACGACGTACACCGTCACCGCCGAACAGGGACCCGAGGACGCTGGCGACGAGGCGGTGCCGACCGGTGAGTCCGGCTCAGGAATCCCGTACGCCCCGCGGACCCACCGCGTATCCACAGCCGTCTCGACGAATGCCATCGTCCGTGCCGTCCCGTCCACCCGGGGAACGTAGACGCGCCAGCCGCGGCGGCGCAGCTCGTCCGCCGCCGGCCACACATCCACCTCGCCGCGCACAGCTCGGTACAGAGCGACGGAACATTCTGCGTCATCGGGCAAGCGGAGTTCCCCTAGAAACGCCACCAACGCCCGCCGAATCTCGACATCGGCCCGCACTCGTTCGTCCGGGGGAAGCGCCTGACGCAGGTGGACGAGCGACGCCCGCACCGCTTGCTTCGCGGCGACTGCGTCCTCGTCCCGTTCGCGATTCTGAGCAACCGGCCGGTCTTGCGCCTCTTCCGTCGTCCCCACCCCCTCGTTCGAAGGGTGCACCCGGGGCGGCGGCGAAGTTTGGCGCGGATACGTTACGCCGTTGCCGCAGCCCGCTGGTACAGTCCACAGCGTTCAAACACCCACGGGGCGCCGAGCGTGCCCCACAGACCCGTCAGCCCGTCGCGCAGGAGCACCCACACGAAGCCGTCCGAGGGCCACTTTATCAACCATTGTAGCGCAATCAAGCCCGCCATGCCGATGATCACGGCGCATGCCCGGCGCCACCACTCGGAAGGCAGCTGTACGTCGAGATACTTCGCTTCCATCACGGCCCCTGCGCCGATACCGAGGAGCAAGCTCCCGTAGCGGGCCGCACTCGGCCCGTTGTGCAGGACGAGCAGCGCCGCCGGAATGATGAGCGCGAGCGCCATCTGAACCTGAAAGGGAAAGCTGCGATACGTCCACCACTCGCCCATCCACCAGCCGACGATGGCCACCAACAGGCCAATCCCCCACCCGACGAGTACGTCGAGCGGCCAGTGCAGACCGAAGTAGACGCGCGAGAAGCCAATCAAGAACAAGAGCAGCGCAATCAGCGGCCATACCCAGCGCCGGCGCAGGCAGCGGCCGACGACCACCCAGAAGGTCGCCGTACCTTGGGCGTGCCCGCTCGGCATCGAGTAGCCGCTCGCCGTCGACAGGTGTGCAAAGCGAATGCCTGGCACCCCGGCGGGCCGCGCAATCTGGAAGAAGTCCTTCAGCCAACTGTTCAGATACATGGAGCACAGGAAGATGTACGCCAACCGCAGTCCCAGCCGTTTGTTGACGGCCCAGAATACGAACGGCAGGGCAACCACGTAGAACCCCTCGACACCGAGCCAGGTCCCCGCGCCAAGCAGGGGGTGAAGCCAGGAGATGTGCCAGGATTGGATGAACCGGATGAGGTCGTACTGCCAACGGAATCCGTGCGGGATCGGAAAATCGGGTTCCACACACTGCGCCTCCTTTGCCGCCCTGCACGGCGGTCACGGATGGGTTTCGTTGCCGGGCCCAGCAGCCTGCGTTACACTGTCTGGGATGTCGCACTGATAGAGTCTATGAGCACAAGGGGACAACCATGATTCTTCTACAGGCCAGTCATGTGGCAAAACAGTACGAGGGACACGACGTGCTCGTCGATGCATCGCTGGTGGTCCAAAGCGGGGAACGGGTCGCCCTCGTCGGCCGGAACGGCGCCGGCAAATCGACCCTGTTGCGGATCTTGTTGGGGCTGGAGGCGGCGGACAGCGGCGACGTCAGCACCGCCCGCGCGGTGCGGGTTGGCTACGTCGCACAGTTTCTCGACGCGCCGCCACAAACCACAGTTTTCCAATTTGTCGCAGACGCGTTTGCGGACGTGTTCGCCTTGGAAGCGCGCCTCCACGACCTGGAACACCAGCTGGCCAATCCCGCCGTATACCAAAACCCCGAGCGGCTTGCAGAGACGAGCGCCCTGTACAGCCAGGTTCAGCAGCAGTTCGACGATGTCAACGGGTACGCCGTGGAGACCCGGGTGCGCCGCGTATTGGACGGGCTGCGGTTCCCCGCCGACATGCACCATCAGACCCTCGCCTCGCTGAGCGGCGGGCAGAAGACGCGGCTCGGGCTGGCACGGCTGCTCGCCGTCGAGCCAGAGGTGTTGGTGCTCGACGAGCCCACCAACTACCTGGACACGGACACCCTGACCTGGTTGGAGCAGTACCTGCAGGGGTACACCGGGGCGATGCTCTTGGTCTCGCACGACCGCTACTTCCTAGACCAGGTCGCGACCGTGGTGTACGAGCTCGAAGACGGCAGAACGACGCGGTACGTCGGCAACTACTCGCGGTACGTCGAGGAGAAGGCTGCACGCTACGAAGCGGACTTGAAACGCTACGAAGCGCAGCAGCAAGAGATTGCGCGGATGGAGGCGTTCATTCAGAAGAACATCGCGCGCGCCACCACCACCAAGCGCGCGCAGAGCCGCCGCAAGTTGCTCGAGCGGATGGACCGGCTGGAGGCGCCGACGAACCGAACGCCCCGAATGGCGCTGTCGTTCACCACGGCGCGCAGCTCGGGCAAGGACGTGTTGAACGTCGAGAACCTGGTCGTCGGGTACCCCGGCAAGACCCTGCCCGGCCCGCTGAACCTGACCGTGCAGCGGGGCGACCGAGTGGCCATCTTGGGGCCGAACGGGATCGGCAAAACGAGCTTTCTGCTCAGCCTCGTCGGCCGCCTGCGGCCGCTTCGCGGATCCATCTCATTCGGAACCCATGTCGATCTCGGTTTCTACGACCAGGAACAGACGTCCCTCCACGGCGACAAGACGGTGCTGGAGGAGGTGTGGGACCGCTACCCCACGCTGGACCGCACGGCAGTCCGGACGGCCCTGGGGCGGTTTTTGTTCCGAAACGAAGAGGTGGACAAACCCGTCGCGGCGCTCAGCGGCGGCGAGCGCAGCCGCCTGCTGCTGTGCATCCTGATGTTTCAGCAGGCGAACCTGCTGGTCATGGACGAGCCGACGAACCACCTCGACCTGCTCAGCAAGGAAGCGCTCGAAGAGGCGCTCGACGGGTACGACGGGACCCTCCTGTTCGTGTCGCACGACCGCTACTTCATCGACGCCTTGGCCACCCAGGTGGTGGTCCTCGGCGAGGACGGGTTCACGAAGTACCTTGGGAACTACACCGACTACGTTCGGAAACGGGCTGAACAAGAGAAGTGGGAACAGAGCTCGGACGCACCCAACGGGCCGCAGGCTCGTTCACCCGCATCCGCGGGCCGCGCTGCTCGTGCCGACACGCCGACCGGGGGCGGCACGATGCCGCCCACAACGCAGACAGGCGGGTCCGCCGCGCCGCGCCGGCACGTCCGCTCGGCTCGTCTGCGCAAGCTCCGTGAACAGGTGGAAGCGGTGGAGGCGCGCATCACAGAGCTGGAGCGGGAGATGGACCGGCTGGCCGTCGAGCTGACCGATGCAACCATGACCCAAGCGGTGGACCGCGCCGCCGAGTTGCAGCGGCAGTTGACAGAGGCGACCGAGCAACACGAGCAGGAACTGACGCGGTGGGAGGACCTGGCCGCCCAATTGGAGGCGTTGGAGTCGCAGATGTGAAGCCTGGGGCAGATGGAGATGATGGGGATGATGGCGGTTTCCGCAACTGCAGCGGGGCCGGCGCCCACGAAGCGCACGTGGCAGCGCCGGTGACCCGCTGTTGCGGTGGCGGCGAGCTTGGTACGGAAGTCCCCGTCCGCGCCGAATGACCCGCCACCTGCCTCAGCCGTCACCGGCTGCCCCCGAAGCCGCACAGGCCCGCCTTACGACGTGAAGACCTTGCGGATACGCTCCAGCGCCCAGTCCAACTCGTCCCGCGTGATGACCAGCGGCGGCGCGAAGCGGATGGTGTTCTCGTGCGTCTCCTTGCACAGCAACCCCGCGTCCTTCAGCGCTTCGCAGTACGGCCGGGCCTTCCCGTGCAGTTCAATCCCGATGAACAAGCCCCGCCCGCGCACCTCCCGGATGTCGGGGTGCTGAATCTGCTGCAACTGCTCAAGGAAGTACGCGCCCAGTTCGCGCGAGCGCTCTGGCAGATGCTCCTCTTCCACCACCTCCAGCGCCGCCAGCGCGACCGCGCACGCCAGCGGATTCCCGCCGAAGGTCGACCCGTGCGAGCCCGGTTCGAACACACCGAGCACCTCCCGGTCGGCTGCGACTGCGGACACGGGAAACACCCCGCCACCCAGCGCTTTGCCAATCACAAACACGTCCGGAACCACCGCCTCCCACTCACAGGCGAACAGCTTACCCGTCCGTCCAAGCCCGGTCTGAATCTCATCCGCAACGAGGAGAACATTGTGCTCCCGGCAGACGTCGGCCGCCCTCTGCAGGAAACCGTCCGGCGGAATCACGATGCCCGCCTCGCCCTGAATCGGTTCGACCAAAAACGCAGCCGTGTTCGGCGTGATAGCTGCGCGGAGCGCGTCGATGTCTCCGTACGGGATGATGCGAAACCCGGGGGTGAGCGGTCCAAACCCGCGCTGGTATTCTGGGTCCGACGAGAACGACACAATGGTCGTCGTGCGGCCGTGAAAGTTGCCGGTGCAGACGATGATCTCCGCCTGCCCGTCCGGCACACCCTTGACGTCGTACGCCCAGCGGCGGACCGCCTTGATGGCCGTCTCCACCGCCTCCGCGCCCGTGTTCATCGGCAAGATCATGTTTTTGCCGGTGAGCCGCGCCAGCCGCTCGTAGAACGGGCCAATCTGGTCGTTGCGGAAGGCGCGCGAGGTGATGGTGATTCGATCCGCCTGCTCCTTCAACGCCTAGATGATCTTCGGGTGCCGGTGACCTTGGTTCAGCGCGGAGTAGGCGCTCAGCATGTCCATGTAGCGATTGCCTTCCGGGTCCTCGACCCACACGCCTTCGCCGCGAACCAGCACAATCGGCAACGGGTGGTAGTTGTGCGCACCGTATTTGTCTTCCAGTTCCATGGACGCCGATGTCGACAACAAGGCCAATCCCTCCCTGCACGCGCCGCCGTTCCCGCTTTGTCCCGCCGGCGCCGCTGTCTCCTTCTATGATAACGCAACCGGAAGCGACGATGCTCCGGCAATCCGGGCGCGAGCGTCGCCACACGGATAGGGCCGCTCGCTGCATGGTTTGTGCCGGTCCTCCATCCGTGGTATCGTTCCGTCTGACAGCCCGAGATGGAAAGGGAGATCCGCACTGTCCAGGAAGGGCGGTGGCCTGGACGCCACACCGGCGCGGGGCCTTGGGACACCGATGTTCCGGGCATCACGCCGCTGGGGCCTTGGGGCGGCGGTTTCCCGGGCATCACGCCGCTGGGGCCTTGGGAACGCAGTGGAGGACAATACGGAGGGATAGACAATGCCCATCTGCACCGTTGGACAACGGGATATCTATTACGAGCGCGCGTTGCCAGAGGAAGGCTTGGGGCCTTCGGCCCCCGCGCTGTTGTTTGTGCACGGAATGGGGGGTGCGATTGAATCGTGGGTCGGGATGCGCCCGTACTTCCGCAACTACGACTGCCTCTACGTCGACCTGCCCGGCCACGGGCGATCCCCCGGAGACCCGCTGTCCGTCTCGGACAACGCGGACATGGTGGCCGGCTTGCTTGGGAAGGTGGGACTTGACCGGGTGGTCTGCCTCGGGATCTCGTACGGCACAGCCGTCTGTCTGACGTTGGCGGTTCGCCACCCCAATCGGGTGTCCGCTCTGGTGCTGATGTCGCCGCGGGCGCAGTTCCGCGTGTCCGCGGACGAGTTGGAACAGTTGATTGCGTCCGTCGCGAACGGTGCGTTCGTGCGCCGCGGGGCGGGAAGCCGCACGTCGGAGACGATGATTGCCGGCATGCAGCGCGGCATGGAAAGTACGGCACCGGAAACCATCCGCGGTCTCTTCGAGCGGTACAACGGTTACGACGTGCGCGCGGATTTGTCGCGGGTTCAAGCCCCCACCCTCGTACTCTCCGGACGCGAGGACGGGGTATCCAATCCGGCAGACGCCCAACTACTGGCCGAGCGCTTGGCGAACGCCGAACTGGTCGAGTTGGACACGGGCCACTTCATCCCCATCGAAGCCCCGCGCGCGGCCGCGCTGGCGGTCAAGGCGTTCTTACGGCACCTGGAGCGGTAGGCGAGCTCGGAGAGCTCGAGGGCCGGCGGCGCAGACAAGGGAACGCCGGTCCTCTATTCCCGTTCCACGGGCCGATCTCGTCCCCCCCAACAGAACGGCGTTCCCTTGTGTGCATTGCAGGGACCCGGTGGGCCGACCTGCCCCCCGTCCGCAACCGCCTGAGCGGAACGCCGTTCCTCTATTCCCGTTTCGCGGCCCATTCCCGGCCTCCACAACGGAACGGCGTTCCCTTGTGCGCATTGGAGGGGCCCGGTGGGCCGACCTGCCCCCCGTCCGCAACCGCCTTAGCGGAACGCCGTTCCTCTATTCCCGTTCCGCGGCCCGATCCCGGCCCCCACAACGGAACAGCGTTCCCTTGTGCGCCCAAGCAGGCCCAACTTTGCCCCCCGCCCCCTGCCCCCCGTGCGCAACCGCCTTAGCGGAACGCCGTTCCTCTATTTCCGCTCCACGGCCCGATCCCGTCCCCCACAACGGAACGGCGTTCCCTTGTGCGCATTGGAGGGGCCCTGTGGGCCGACCTGCCCCCCCCGTCCGCAACCGCCTTAGCGGAACGCCGTTCCTCTATTCCCGCTCCGCGGCCCAGTCCCGGCCCCCACAACGGAACGGCGTTCCCTTATGCGCCCAAGCAGGCCCAACTTTGCCCCCCGAGCACGGCCCTGACCATTGACACCCTGGTGACGGGTGTCGTATCTTCATTCCATATACATAGATAGTCTATGTATTTGACTCATCAATGTTCCAAAGGGGGTGCGTGATCTTGCACCGCGACATGCTGAAGGGCCACGTTGACGCCGTCGTGCTCGCAATTCTGTCGCGTGGGGACACCTATGGTTATGCCATCGCCAAACAGGTCAACGATCGCAGCGAAGGCGTGCTGTCGCTGAAGGAGGGCACGCTCTACCCGTGTCTCCGCCGTCTGGAGGCGGAGGGATACGTCGAAGGTTACTGGGGCGGCGACGACGACGGACCGCGGCGGCGGTACTACGCATTGACAGATCGGGGTAGGAAACACCTGGAACACCTGCGCGCCGCATGGTCGGTTCAACAACGTGTCATCGGTCGCTTGCTCGAGGAGGGGAACGCATGAGCGGGTTCGGAACGTGGTCGGCGGAGGAGATAGCGGCAGTGCAGCGGGAGTTGGAGGCGTACGTTCGGCGGATCGTGTGCACCCCAGTGCTCACCCGGCGGGAACAGGCGGACTGGACGGCGGAAATGACCGCCCACCTTCTCGAGCAAGTTTCACAGTTCGCCGATCGAGGGCAGACCCCGGACGAAGCCGTTGCACATGCCATCCACCAGTTCGGAGTGCCGCGGGAATTGCGGCGGCAGATAGATCGCGAGGCCCTCGGGTACCCGCCTAGCGTGCTGCTCATCGTCGCCTGTATCGGCGTGGTACTGCTGTTGTGCAGCCTCTACGCCCTGTACTGGGCCGTGCCACCCGTCCCGTCGATGGAAATTCCGTGGCACCCACCCAGGTGGGTCTCCCTATTCACGCAAGGCTTTCCCTTGTCACCGTCGCTGATGCTGGCTTGGACCCTCGCGTGCTTGGCCATGTTTCGGTGCCGGAGCCGGCGAGATCGGGGCGGGATTGGCGTGACGATCCTGCTGTTCGCATGCGCTTGGATTGGACAGCGCGCCCTGCACACGCCGAGCCTTGGTGCCACACTCACCTTCTACGGAGCCATGGGTCCCGTACACTTACTGGATCCGGCGTTCCTCGCAGGGTGCACCATTCTGTTCGGTCTCGGTCTGGCCTTGTATCGTTGGACCCAAAACCGCATCGTCAGCCTGTTTCCCATCGCCTTATCCGTCGCAGAGGGACTGCTGTTCCCGGTGCGCAACGCGGCACAGGCGGCCCTGTACCACCTGACCGGAAATCCGGCACTTTGGGGGCATTGGAACCCGTTCACAGACACCTTCACCGTGTTGCAGCTGATCATCACCGTCGCCGCTCGCGCCATGGTCCTGGGTCTCTTGTTGGCCCTGTTCCGTCGGTTCGACCGCCAGCGCGGCGATCGAGCATCGGCGCAAGCGGCATGATATCCGAGAGGGGGACGGGACCCCGGCCCCGCTCCGCGGCCCAGTCCCGGCCTCCACAACGGAACGGCGTTCCCTTGTGCGCATTGGAGGGGCCCTGTGGGCCGACCTGCCCCCCGTCCGCAACCGCCTTAGCGGAACGCCGTTCCTCTATTCCCGCTCCGCGGCCCAGTCCCGGCCTCCACAACGGAACGGCGTTCCCTTGTGCGCCCAAGCAGGCCCAACTTTGCCCCCCTGCCCCCCGTCCGCAACCGTCTGAGCGGCCCCGGGCTGCCAGCACCGTTCCTACTCGCCCGCCAGCACGAACAGGTTCCCGTCGACATCCTTGAATATCGCCTGCATTCCGCCCCAGTCGGCACGCTTCGCCGGTTCCACGAACTCCACGCCCCGGTCGGCGAGCACCCGGTACGTCGCCTCCACGTCGTCACACGTGAACGAGATATTCGTGAAGGTGCCAATCCGCCCCTCTTGACCTGGCGGCGTGAATAGCACGATGCCGCAGCCTCCGCCCGGCGGCTCCACTTCAATCCACCGCATGCCGTTGCCAAAGGGAACGTCCGTCCGAACCTTGCAGCCAAGTTTCTCCACGTAAAACTGCAGCGCCCTCTCCTGGTCTCTCACTGGCACGCTGGCAAACTTGACGCACAACCCGTGCAGCGCCGTGTCTTGCGTCGCCTCTCTCGCTCCATCACGCATCCGCACAAACCTCCTCCGATGGCAATTCAAAATACAGCTCATAGTGAGACGCGCACCGCGGATTGAACGGATGTTGGCAGACCGGGCAGTGGTCCTTTGCCGCTACGTAAGCCGAGATGGTCAACTCCGTCCCACACGCCCCACACAGCACCGCCCGCTCCGACAGTCGGCTCGCCGGCCAACGCGCCGCCTCGTGCCCTGCCGTCTCTTCGTGACAGGCGTGGCACGGGTAATACGTGTCGCAACAGGGGAAGCGGATGGCAACCACGTCCTCCGCCTTGTGATAGTGGCGGCACCGAGTCGCTTCGTCGACCTCCACCCCGCGCACCCGCACGCCGTGTACCCAGCGTTCCATCGCAACCCCTCCGTCGTTTTGAACGGCCCAATCTCGGCCACCCAACGCATTTGCCCCGCTTCGCACGTGTTCTCCTGCGCCCCGCGCGCGGCCGCCCGTCCCGCGTCCTCACCTCCGGATGGGACGCTTGTCGGTAAGCGTGGCGACATCACGGCGCACGGCCGCCCGTCCCGTGTCCACACCGCCGCCGTTACCGCCGGACGGGAAACCGGCTTTCCTGCCAGTCCGACAGCGTCAGGTTGGCGTACGCGTCGAGGTCCAACCCCGCCGTACGCCCCTGCGCCAACAGCAGGCATCCTGCGGCCGCAATCATCGCCGCGTTGTCCGTGCACAGCGCGAGCGGTGGAAAGTGCACAGGCAGCCCAGCGTGGGCCGTCGCGGTGGTGAGGGCCGCGCGCAGGCCCCGGTTGGCAGCCACGCCGCCCGCCACCACCAGCTGCTTCGCGCCGGTCTCCTTCGCCGCCCGCATCGTCTTCGCCACCAAAACGTCTATCACCGCCGCCTGAAAGCTGGCGCACAGGTCAGCCGTCGGGATCGGCTGGCCCTGTTGGCGCAGGCGGTTCACCTCGTTCAGGACGGCCGTCTTCAGCCCGCTGAAGGAAAAGTCGTAGTTGGACTCGTCCATCATGGACCGCGGAAAGGCGTACGCCGCGGGGTTGCCGGTCGTGGCGAGGTGGTCCACCGCCGGGCCCCCCGGATACGGCAGGCCCACCATCCGCGCCACTTTGTCGTAGGCCTCCCCAGCTGCGTCGTCCTGGGTACCGCCCAACTTCCGAAAGCGGAAGGAACCGTCCACCCACAGCAACTCCGTGTGGCCACCGGATACGACCAAAGCGAGAAACGGCAGCGCCGCCCTCCGGTCAATCAGAGCCGCCGCCACGTGCCCCGCGATGTGGTGGACCGGCACCAACGGCAAGCCCGTCGCCAACGCGAGAGACTTGGCGGCGGATACGCCAACCAACAGTGACCCGAGCAAGCCAGGGCCGCAGGTCACTGCGATGCCGTCGAGGTCCGCCCACGTGACCGCGGCGTCCCGCATGGCTTCGGCGATGACGCGCGTGATGTGCTCCACGTGCTGTCGCGAGGCGACTTCCGGGACCACCCCGCCAAATCGGGCGTGAAGGTCCATCTGGGAGGCCACCATCTGCCCCAGGAGCGTGCAGCCGTCCTCCACCACCGCGGCAGCCGTCTCGTCACAGCTCGTTTCAATTCCCAACACCTTCAAGCTTCCTGTCCTCCGTGTGCCGGCAGGTCCGCCCACATGATGATGGCGTCCTCGTTGTTGTCCGTGTAGTAGCCGCGCCGTTTGCCGACGGCGACAAAGCCAAGTTTGCGGTACAGGTTCTGCGCGACCGTGTTCGTCACCCGAACCTCCAGGGTGATCCGCCGCATCCCCCGCGCGGCGCAGTTGTCCATCACGGTCCGCATCAGAAACTCGCCGAGGTGTTGGCCGCGGAAGTCCGGGTGGACTGCGACGTTGGTGATGTGGCCCTCGTCAATCACCAGCCAGACCCCGATGTAGCCAATCACGCGATGGTCGTGCTCCAGCACCAGGTATTCGGCCAGCCGGTTGTCCACGAGCTCTGTGACGAAGGCCTGGCGAGACCACGGAGCCGTGAAACACAGGTGCTCCACCTCCAGCACCTGGTCAATGTCGCGCAAGGTCATCCGGCGAATGGTCGTCCGCTCCGATTCAAACACGGGGGTCGGATCCATCGGCCGCACTCCTCTCCTCTTGTTTGACCTCTGCCTCCACGCGAAGCGCATAGTCTGGAGCCAGCGCATGCAGATCCTCCCCGTATTGCGGCACACACCCCACGTCCTGGCGTGCCGCGATTCGCAACAGCGCGGGCCCCATGCCAGAGGCCACGTCGCCAAGCGGGCTCCACCCGGCGGCAAGCGGCGCGGCTTTGGCCAACCAGTCCGCCACCTCCGGGACGTCGACGCCATCCGTCACCAGCCACACCGGACGAGAAGAGCGGGCCAGGACGGCTTCCCACGCCTCGTAAGGGTCTACCCGCGGTGGCTGAAGGCAGACCAGGTGGCCGGCGGATCGCTCGTAGACCGCACCGAACGCGCGCTGGCGCCGGGCGTACAACAGCGGCACCACGGTCATCGGTGAAGCGGCCTTCGCTGGCAGCGCTGCCTCTGCCACGGCCGCCAAGGTGGAGGCACCGAATACCGGAATTCCCAGCGTCAGCCCGAGGGTCTTCGCCGCCGTTACGCCGAGCCGGACTCCGGTGTATGATCCCGGTCCCACCCCGACGACCACGCCGGTCAGCGCTCGCGGCTGCAAACCGGCGCCGTCGAGCAGTTGGCACACCATCGGCTGCAACAGCCGCGAGTGCCCGCGCGGGACCGCCGACGCCGCGCTCACGAGCGCCACACCGTCGCGGCCGACGGCCGCAGCCAGCACCCCGGTCGCCGTGTCCACTGCTAAAACAGCCATTCCTTCACCCACTCGTCGAGTATCTCCCAGCTCCGGGCGCCGCTCGCCCGGCAGTGCAGTTCGCGTTCGTCCACGTGCGGCAGAGGTCGGGGGACAATCTCCACGTGTAGTGCGTCCGCCACGGTCTCCACAAGGTCACCGGGCCACTCCACGAGAACCGCGTGGGACCCGTCCAGGTAATCGTCCATCCCGATGGCCGCGAGGTCCCCCTCCGCCAGCGCCGCCCCTGTGCCCGGGGATGGTTGCAGCCGATAGAGGTCCATGTGCGCCACCGGCACGCGGCCCGCGTACTCCGCCACCAAGGTGAAGGTCGGACTCGTCACGTCGCCGTGTACGCCCAGTCCCCGCGCGACCCCTTGCACGAACGTCGTCTTCCCGGCGCCGAGGGTGCCGTCGAGCAGCACCACGTCCCCCGCCTTCATCAGTCGACCCAGGTACTCGCCCAACCGCCGCGTCTCCATCGCCGACTGCGTTACAAACGACATCCGGTTGACCATCTCACCTGCCACCCTTCACGCGTCGGTCGGAAAGTGGTTGTAGCCGCGGGGCAGGACGATGTCGATCCCGCCCGCCAACCGGTCAGCCACCACGCCGTCGCCGGCCTCGACGCGGCCAATCTGCGCCACCTTCACGCCGATGCTCTCGCAGCGCGCCAAGATGCGTGCAAACACAAACGGGCTCGCCGTCCCAACCAGTTGGTAGTCCTCGCCGCCGTACCAAGCGTACTCCAGCGGGTCTTCTCCGCGCTGACGGGCGATGTTGCGCGCCGCCGTGGATATCGGAATCCGCCGTTCGTCCACGCGAATGCGCACGCCGCTCGCGTCCGCAATTTCGTTCAACTCGCTCGCCAGCCCGTCGCTGATGTCGTCACAGCTCGTCGCGCCCTCCGCAGCGAAGATCCGTCCCGCAGCGACCTGCGGCGTCGGCCGCTGGTGCGCCTGCCGGACGTCCGCCCGGTCCGCCGGATGGACCACAGCCGTCATCTCCGGCTGGAGCAGATCCCGCAGTCCCGCCTCGGCGCTGCCCACCTCGCCGGTCAGAAAGACGACGTCCCCGGGTTGCGCGCCGCCGCGCCGGATGGCGCGCCCCGCCTCGACCCAGCCAAGGACGGTGGTGTTGACAAACAGCGGGCCGTCGGTCGCCACCACGTCGCCCCCGACGACCGCGCACGCGAACGCCCGGCACGCATCGCCAATCCCGTCGTATACGCGGTCCAACTCATCCGGCCCCACCTCTTGGGAGACCCCGAGCGCAACCAACACGTGCCGCGGTTCACCGCCCATTGCGGCGATGTCGCTGATGGAGGCGACAGCGGCCTTGTAGCCGATGTCCGCCATGCCCATCGTCGCAGGCAGAAAATGCCGTCCCCCCACCATCGTGTCCGTGCTGACCAACACGTCCGTCCCAGCCGGGAAAGCGACAGCCGCCGCATCGTCTCCGATGCCGATGCGCACATCTGCGGCCGTCCCGGGAACCCGCCCGGTCAACCGGCGTATCAGCCCAAACTCGTCCACCTTCATCCAGCAGCGCCGGCCGCACCTGCGGCCCCCTCCGCAGCGGACGCTACTTCGCCGCCGACGATGGTGTACAGGACGCGCGCGGAAGCGAGTCGCTCCGGGTCGGCCACCACGTCCCCGTCGACCACCGTGAAGTCAGCCAGAAACCCGGGTGCCACGACCCCTTGCTCGTGTTCCCTGCCGGCCGCGTACGCCGCGTCCTGCGTGAACAGCCGCAACGCCGCCACGACGTCGAGTGCCTCCTGCATCTCGTACCCGGGGTGGTCTGCCCCCGGCAACCGCCGGAAGACCGCCGCGTGGACACCGAGCAACGGAGCCACCGGTTCAATCGGCGCATCCGACCCGCCGGCCAAATGCAGCCCGGCGCCCCGCAGCGTCTGCCAAGCGCACGCGAGCCGCGCACGCTCCGGCCCAATCCGGTCGACAATCCAGGGGAAGTCACTCACCGTAAACCGCGGCTGCACATCGACGGCCAATTGCTCCCCAAGCCCCCGCATCCGCTCCACCAGGTCCGGCCGCACAATCTCCGCGTGAATCAATCGATCTCGCTGCACCGCCCGCGGCGAGGCTGCCATCGCCCGCAGTGCGACGTCCACGGCCGCGTCGCCGATGGCGTGGATGGCCGCGCCGAACCCATTGGCGTGGGCCTTCGCCACGCGCTGTGCGAGTTCATCTGGGCTGTACATCGGCGTCCCCGACGTCGCGGCGTCGTCTGTGTACGGCGCCGACAGCCAGGCGGTCCGGCCGCCGAGGGCCCCGTCGGAGAACAGTTTTGCCGCGCCGCGGTCCAGCCAAGCGTCGGGACCAGGTAGAGCGGACAGGACCGACCGGTACTCATCGAGCGCGTGCCAGTCCACCAGCTCGTGCACGCGCAGGCGAACGCCGTCCTCGTGGATGAGCCCCCAGTACGTCTCCCACACCGCTTGAAAGCTCCCGAGACTGCGCACGTCGTCGGTGTGCACCGCGGTGATGCCGTGGGAAAGTGCGCGCTGCATCCCCGCTTTGACGACCGCCCGCCACTCGGCTGGCGAACGCGCCGGGACCGCCCGCAGAAGCGGACGCGACGCGTTCTCGTAGACCAACCCGTTCAGGCGGCCGGCCGCGTCGCGCCCGTACCGCCCATCAGGGGGATCCGCCGGTTGATCCCCCAGCCCGGCGGCCGCGAACGCCGCACGATTGGCGAGGTACGCGTGGTGACACACCCGCGTCAACAAGAGCGGCCGGCCACCCGCCGCCCGGTCCAGTTCGTCGAGTGTGGGTAGCCCCGGGACGGCAAACCGGTTGTCGTCCCAGCCGCCGCCCAAGATCCACGTCCCCGGCGCGGCCTTCGCGGCCCGTGCCGCGACGCGGTCAAGCAGTTCAGCGGCGGAGTGCACCCCGCTGACGTCCAACCGTACGGCCTGCTCACCCAGTGCCGCGACGTGCAGGTGGCTGTCTATGAACCCGGGCAACACGGTCGCCCCATCCACGTCACAGACCCGTTCCAGGCGCGCTCCAAACTGCAGCCGCAGGTCCGCCTCCGTGCCGACCGCCACCACGCGGTCCCCGTCGCACACCACCGCGTCGAAGCGAGACCCGCCGGCATCCAGCGCGTACCCGTTTGCCTTGGCCAACATCCACATGCGCATGTCCTCCCGTCTCGTCCGTAATTCCGACCCGTTCGCCGAATGCCCGTCGATGTTGCGATACCCAGATGCCTGTCGATGCCCGGATGCTCCAGGGGCCTGCCGATGTTCTATCTGCGCGCGGTCGCATGTGTCCACGTCTATGATAACAGCTTCCGTCGAAACCGTTCAAAAATTACCGGCTGGTGGTTGCATGCTGTCACACCCACTGCGTGATCCACGCCAAGGCCATGCCCACCAGCAGCGAACTGCCGACGTAGGCGATGCACATCGAGGGGCGTCGTCGAAACAGCGCGATGGCCTCGACCGACATGGTGGAGAAGGTCGTAAACGCACCGCAAAAGCCAGTTCCGAGCAGAGCCCAGGCCGATGCGTCCGCGTGCAGGACATCCAACTCTTGGTAAAAAATGCCGAGGAGCAGGGTGCCAAGGACGTTAATCACCCAGGTCCCCCAGGGGAAGTCACTGGTGACCCGCTGCGTGACGAAGCGGCCGACTCGGTACCGGGCCACCGCGCCGACGGCGGCGCCTGCGCTGACGAGGCCCATCACCCCGGCGGTCATCTCGCCCGCCCCTCCGTCAGCGGTCGCTCCAGCAGCCACACGGCCAGGCGCTCGCCCCCCGCTGCGCAGACGAGCCCGCCGAACAGGCTGCCGATGCCGTAGACCACCGCCATCCACCAGTGGATCTCGACCAGGTCCGTCGTCTCCAGCACGAAGGTGGAGAACGTCGTGAACGCGCCGATGACACCGGTGCCAAAGGCGGATCGGAACAAAGGGGAGATATTTCGCCGATCTGCCAGCGCGTAAAAGAACCCAAGCACCAAACTTCCACCCAAGTTGATACAGAGCGTCCCCAGCGGAAACTGGTCAGGTGTGGGCATCACCTGTTCCACCAAAAGGCGAAGGACGCCGCCGATAGCGCCCCCAACCAGCAGAACCAGCTCGGTCACTCGGGTCCCCCCTCGCTTCCATTTCGCCGTCTGTTCGCGCGCCGCGACCGGGTTTTGCGCCGCCCTCTGCGGGCAGGATTGCCGAACATGCCACTTCGGGCATTATATCGATTGTCTGCAACCCTGACAAATCGCTGGTAGGGCGGCGTGAAACAGGACTTCCATCGCAATGTCGAGAAGATGTCAAACGTCGTCCGCAGGACCGGTGGTATGGTGAAAGACAGAAAGCCGACGCAAAGGAGGCACGGCCCGGTTGGTCAAACCAGTGCGCATCCAAGACGTTGCAGCCCAGGCGGGCGTCTCTGTGACCACCGTCTCGCGCTACCTCAACCAGCGGTACGAGGCCATGAGCGACGAGACGCGCGCCCGCATCGCGCGCGTGATTGACGAACTCGGCTACCGCCCCAACATCCACGCCCAGGGTTTGAAGGGGAACCGGACGCGGACGGTTGCAGCCATCGTCGTGAACATGGGATATCCCTTTTGCGTTGGCCTCATCCGGGCGCTCAACCACGTGCTGGCAGAAGCGGGGTACAGCCTGTTCGTATCGGAAACCGGCGGTGACGCCCGCCGCGAACGCGACGTGATTGAATCGGCCTGCGCGCAACGCGTGGATGGCATCATCCTGCAGACAGACGGAGCAAACAACGGCCTGATCGCGGAAGTGGCGAAGACCGTGCCCGTCGTCTTCGTCGACCGCATCCACCGCGTCCCGAGGACGGTCAACATCGCGACGAACAACCGCGAGGCGTCGCTGTCCATGACGCGACACCTGTTTGGCGTTGGGTATCCGAGGGTGGCGTACGTCACAGAGGTGGAACAGGGGGTGCGGACGCGGGTGGATCGGCGGCAGGGATACGAAGCCGCCTGCGCGGAAGTGGGTGTGGAACCGTTCATCCTCACCGTCGACCGCGGACAGCCGGAGACCTTCGCCAGCGCAGCGGATCGGATTGGGGAAGCGCTCGACGGAGCGCAGCGGACGGCCGGCCATACTGCAGTGCCGCACGGCGACCCGTCCACGCGCGCATCGGACGTCCGTCTCGCCGTCTACACGGCGAACGGGCTTATCATGATGCAGCTGTACCCGTATCTGCGCAGGCTGCCTGTCTCCGTACCGGACCCGCTCGGATTGGCGACGTTCGATGAGCCAGACTGGGCGAAGCTGGTTCAGCCGACCCTGACCTGCGTGGGGCAACCCGTAGCAGAGATGGGGTTGCGGGCCGGCCAGGTGCTTCTCGCCCAGTTGGAATCGCCGTCCGCTCCCCCGACGGACGCGCCTGTATACGAAGAGATCCCCTCCGCCCTGGTCGTCGGTGGGTCAACGCTCGGTGGCCGCTAACACGTCGCACAAGGCGCGATACTGACGATACTTGGCTGCCCACTTCGCCTTTGCAGCGGCGGTTGGCGACACGGATTCCGTGAGCGTCTGCGCAATCGGGATCTCCGGCAGACCCAGGGCCGCGTTGGCCAACACGGCAGCGCCGAGGGTGGCTCCGTCGACGCCACTCTGGACGATGACCGGCAACCCAAACAGGTCCGCGCACAGTTGCTGCACCCACGGCAGCGAGAACAGCTTTCCGGAGAGCACAACCCGCTCCCGGCGGTGAGTCGGCTGGATGGACGTCGCCAGCCAGTACGCGTTGAACAAGATCCCCTCGACGACCGCGCGCACCACGTGCTCGCGTCGGTGCTCCAAGCGCAGGCCCACGATGGACATGGACGCGCGTTCGTTCCAGAGCGGCGCCCGCTCACCGGAGACGTACGGAATGCAGAACAGGTTGTCCGCCCGGACCAATCCGGCGACTGGCAACAGCGCCTCCAACCGTTCGCCCGCATCCGCTGCGTCGACGCCGAGCACGTTGCCCACCAACCAATCCAAGACGACGCCGCCGTTGTTGCTCGGTGCACCGACCACGTACCGCGCGTCGTCGAGGGGGTAACAGAACTGGCGCGTGGCCGCATCCGTGACTGGCGCGGCGGTCCCTGAGCGGACCGCAAGGCTCGTGCCCATCGTCACGACCACGACCTCGGGACGGATGGCATCTGCCGCCAGTGTGGCGAGTACCCCATCGGAGGACCCGATACAGAAGCCCACCGTTTCCGCGAACGGCGTGCCCGCGAACCGGGGTTCGCCGTTGCCTCGGCGCACCCACCGGGTCGGTACAATCGTCGACAGCTGGTCCGCACAGATGCCGGCGTAATCCAGCGCACCAGCGTCCCAGTGATGTTCGCGCACGTCGAAAAACCCGGTGGCCCCCGCCATCGAGATGTCAATCTCCCAGACCGCGAACCACCGGTACCACACGTACTCCTTGATGGACGCGAAGCGGACCGCCCGCCGGAACAGTTCCGGGCGGTGCTGCGCCAGCCACCGGACCTTGGTGAGGGGCGCCATCGCGTGGATGGGCGTCCCGGTTCGCGCGTAGAGCGTGGGGCCCGTGTGGCTGTGCCAGAGGGCGACGGCCTCGTCCGCCGCGCGTTGATCTAGCCACGTCATCGCCGGTGCCAGTGGCTCGTTGTCCGCCGAGATGGGGATGAGACTGTGCATCGCGGCGCTCAACCCCACCGCCGCCACGCGGTATCCCTGCAACGCAGCGGCGTCCGCTGTGCGCAGAAGGGCGGTCACAGCCGACTCGTAGATAGCCTCGACATCCTGCACCACCCCGCCGTCTTCGAGGTAGTCCGTCTGCACGCGGACCGACGCACGGGTGAGGGGTGTGCCGTCCACCGCATAAGCCACAGCTTTCAGAGAGGTCGTCCCGATGTCCAGTGCCACTGTGCAAATCCGGTCGTCCAAGTCCGTTCACCCTCACTCATCGGCGCAGATTTCGATGTTGCGTCCCAGACAGATCATACAGGCCGCCGACTTCCATCGACGGCCTGTATGGGTGTCACACGTTCGGTTCAAGCCCGCTGTTTCTCGAACGGCGACGGAATCTGCTCAATCTTTCCGAGCATGACCACGTAGAACAAAATCCCGAGCAACAGCACGACGCCGGCGACCACGAACGCCGTCTCGAAGGACCCGGTGAACTGCACGACGTACCCGGTCACAATCGGCGCGACGATGCTCATCACGTTGTTCAGGAAGTTCATGATGGAACCGACCGTCCCGACCGTGCCCTTCGGAGCGATGAGCGACGGGATGGACCAGCCGACCGGCGCCGAAAAGGCCAGACCGCCGAGCGCAATCGCAATCCACACCACCGCCACGTTCGCATTCGTGGTAAACGCTGCCGGGATGACGGCGAGGCCGAGAATCATGCCGATGACGAGCACCGTCTTGCGGACTCTTGTCGGATCATGCCCATTCCGAATCAACCTGTCAACCAGCCAACCGCCGATGAGCAGGTCGGTGATGGTGGCGACGAGCCACGGGCCCGCCGTGTACCAGCCAGACTTGAGGATGCTCATGTGCATCTGCTTCTCGAGGTAGCCAGGCAACCAGGTGAGGAAGAGGTAAAACGAATATCCATAGGCGGAGAAGCCCAAGGTGAGCCCCCACACTTTGCGCTGACGAAGAAGAAAACCGAGGTTTTGCCAGATGGAGCCCGCCGCTGCTTCCTCCGCCTGAGCCCCGCCTTCCGCAAGCAGTTGCTGCTCCTCAGCCGACAGGTGGGCCTCCCGCGGGTCGCGGTAGACCACCCAGTACGCGATGAAAAACAGCAGGCTCAACACACCGGTCGGCCAGAATCCGCCTTTCCACCCCCACACCGTCACCGCCCAGGCGACCAGCGGGGTCCCAATCACGTTCGAGAACTTCGCAGCGCCGTCGAACAGCGAGGTTGCGAGCCCCCGCTCCCGGACCGGGAACCAGTACCCGGTCGCTTTCGAGGCCGCCGGGAATGCCGGCGCTTCGGCGAGACCGAGAATCACGCGGGACAGGATGATGAGCCCCATGCCGCTCACGACAGCCGTCATGAACGTCGCCAGGGTCCACAGCAAGGTGCCGATGCGCACCAACCACTTCACGCCGATCCGGTCCAACACCACACCCACAGGAATCTGAAAGAGTGCATACGACCAACCGAAGGCAGACAGGACGATACCCATTTCCCCGGGCGTCAAGTGGTACGCGTCCGTAATCGGCTTTTGCGCGACAGACAAGTTGACCCGGTCAAAGTAGTTGATGAGTACCCCGATGCCTAAGATGAGTCCAATGCCCCAGCGCTTCACAAAACCTTCCCCCTTTTCCTCATATCCTTCGATGGTGCCCGGAGGGTCTGCCGCTCATCCAGTATAACGATATACGAAAACGATATACTAAAGCGGTTACATTGGATGATACACGACCATCCAGCCGTTGAAAAGAGGGGTTTCCGAGGTCTCAAAGAGCGGGACTGGGTCGACCGCCGAGGAAGGGGGGTACGGGTCTGACAGGCCCGCAGCCTGTCCAGGCGCTGCCTGCCGTGCAAGGCCCCACGCAAGCCCTGCACGCCGCCGCCAGCGTTCCATCCGTCCCCGGCGTCTTCCGCAGCCATCGCCTCGGTTCTTCCAACATCCGTCCTAACACACGTGCTTCTGTACGGCCAGGCCGATGGGGCCCACCTGTACATGGAAGTTCGGCCGCCCCACCGCCAGGCCGACGGCCCAGTAGCGCGGGGTCAGGTCAATCACGATGCGGCGCCGCCTCATCTTCACCACGGCCAACCTGCGCTGCGTCACCACAGCTCCCACCTCCTGCCCACAGGCTATGCGGCGGCTCAACCCAAGGGGTGTGGCATCCGCCCACGGACACGTCTCGGCCGCGGAGACGCCCGCCTCGTCCAGCCGGGCTGCGTGCGACGAGACAATGGCCCTGCCGGGCCTGGCCGTGTATAATTTGAAGAGACCGTTCCCAGAAAGGACAGAGCGCATGGTTATTCAACCGAAAATTCGCGGATTCATCTGCACCACGGCACACCCCGTCGGCTGTGCCCAGCACGTTCAGAATCAGGTGGACTACGCTCGCCGTCACCCGTTTGTCGGTCCGAAGCGGGTGCTCGTCATCGGGTGCTCCACCGGATACGGCTTGGCTTCCCGCATTGCCCTCACGTTCGGGGCGGGCGCGGACACCATCGGCGTGTGCTTCGAGAAGCCAGCCAGTGACACCCGGACCGCGACGGCAGGGTGGTACAACACGGCGGCGTTTGAGCGCTTGGCCCACAAAGCCGGCAGAACGGCCATCACTCTCAACGGCGACGCGTTCTCGGATGAGGTGAAGCAACAAACCATCGAGCAGATACAGCGCACCTTCGGGCAGGTGGACCTGGTGGTTTACAGCCTGGCCTCGCCGCGGCGCACCCATCCGCGCACCGGCGAGACGTTCTCGTCCGTCATCAAACCGATTGGCGCGCCGTTCTCGAGTAAGACCATCGACGTACATACCGGCCGCGTCTCGGAGGTGACCCTGCAACCCGCAACGGACGAGGAGGTCCGGAACACCATCGCGGTGATGGGCGGCGAGGACTGGCAAATGTGGATGGACGCCCTTCGCAGCGCGGGTGCGTTGGCGCCAGACGCGACAACCGTGGCCTATTCCTACATTGGCCCCGAACTGACCTTCCCCATCTACCGGGAAGGGACCATCGGGCGGGCGAAGGACGACCTCGAAGCGACCGCACTGCGACTTCACGAGGAAATGCAGGCGTCGGGCGGCCGAGCCTTCATCTCTGTGAACAAGGCGGTGGTCACGCAGTCCAGTTCCGCCATCCCGGTGGTTCCCCTGTACATCTCCATCCTCTTCCGCGTGATGAAGGCGCACGGCCTGCACGAAGGATGCATCGAACAGATGGTGCGTCTCTTCGGCGAGCGCCTTGGCACCGGCGGCGATGTCGCCACAGACGAAAAGCACCGTATTCGCCTCGACGACCGCGAAATGCGGCCGGACATCCAGGCCGAGATCATGGGGAAATGGGCAGCTGTCGACAGCGAAAACCTCGGCGAGTTGGCCAACCTCGACGAGTACCGGAACGACTTCCTGCAGTTGTTCGGGTTCGGAATGGACGGAGTCGACTACGACGCCGACGTCGACCCGCAGGTCCCGTGGCTGTCCGCGGCTGCGTCCGAAGCCTAGGCGCGCTTCGGGCCCCATCCGTTGGTGCCGACCCGCAGGGGTCGGCGGGATCGAGAAATTCTGTTTTTTTCGACTGACAGACCACCCGGAATCTCTAGAACATGGTAGACTATGGTCGTTACGTTTTGTTCGAGGAACATGTACAGGGATACCAGTCACTGCAGCCGCGGTTCGGAAAGGAGCGTGTACGCATGAAACTGTCCCCGGTCGGTGTATTCGTGGTCCTCATCGGTGCCGTCGCCGGCATCCTGATATGGGTGGTCGGGTTGATTGCCCTCCCGAATGACAGCACCCACCGCCGCCTCGCGGACAACCCGCCCATCCAAAGTTCGGCCGCCAACCAGCCCGCCAGCAACAGCACGTCCGGCACTTCCACAGGCGGGACCGGGTCCGGCGGCAACACGGCCAGCACCGGTGGCACCGTCCAGCCGCCACAGCAGTTGGTGACGCTGCCGCAAAAAGATCCGTCTCAAATCAACCTGATTGACACCACCATGCCCGGCTACCAGATCTTTGAGCAGACCTGCGCGGCCTGTCACGGCGACAAGGGTCAGGGCGGCGTCGGGCCCGCCATCTACGCCATCGGCCAGCACTGGAGTGAGGCGCAGATCACCGCATTCGTGGAGCAAGGCCGCGGCATGATGCCGCCGCGCGGCGGGTTGTCCAGTGACGCCCAGGTCCAGCAGGTCGTCCAGTGGCTGGCGAAGCAGACCGGTTGACTTGGACACGGAGTGCGAGGTCATCCGAGGTCGCTGCACCGGATGGGACCACCCGCGCCTGACCGCGCCTGACCGCGCCTGACCGCGCCTGACCGCGCCTGACCGCGCCTGACCGCGCCTGACCGCGCCTACCGCTCCTGGCGCAGGTGACACATCGCCTTCCCAGGCCCCTTCGCTCCACCCACTGGGGCCTGGGTATCATCGGACAGCCGTCGTATCCCCGCTGCATCCCATCCACCGCCCGCGCGTATACCTGAGAGTGTCTGGCGTGTCCAATCCATCCGCGGCACCTGGACACATCAAGCAGGACGCGCAAAAGGCGGTGACGACGTTTGCTGGACTGGTTCGGACACCTGGCAGAGGCGGTGTACGCGTGGGGCTACACCGGAATTTTCGCAGCCCTCATTATCGAGGGCCTCGGGCTCCCGTTTCCCGGCGATGCGGTGATGGCGTTTTACGGCGTTGCTGCGGCGTCGGGGCAGTTTCACCCAATCCCGCTGATTGCAGCGAGCGTGTTCGGGTACATGACCGCCGCCGTCGCGGCTTACGTGGTCAGCCGCCGATACGGAGCAAACTGGCTCGACCGGCTCGCGAACGCGCGCTGGTTCAGTGCAAGGAGCATGTCGCGCACCTCCGGTCTCCTCTCTCGGTACGGCCCACTCCTCCTCATTCCAGGCCGCTTCCTACCCGGCGTTCGTTCCGCCAGCTCGTACGTGGCCGGCGCCTTGCGCATGGAATTCGGGCGTTTCCTCGTCTATACTACCGTTGGAGTTGTCGCTTGGTGCTCGCTGTGGGTGATGGTGGGATACTGGTGCGGCGAGTACCTCGACGGTATCTTCCACACCCTGCAGTCGTCTCTGACCTACGTCACCGGGGCGGCGCTGGTGGTTGCGGTGGTCGTCTGGGCCGTTCGGCGCACTCGGCACGCCCGCTGAGTGCCGCGAGCGTGTGAGGCCGGGCCTGTTGTGACGGGCGGGATTTGGCGAAGGAGGTTGTGCGGTGGCCATCTACACGCACAAGTTAGAGGTCTGCGTCTCCAACTTGGACCTCGGGTCGCAAGCCGTCTGGGATTGGGTGGCGGAGAAGTATCCGAACGTCCGCCTCCGCCGGTGGGGTTGCCTCGGCTGGTGCCACCGGTGCATCCACGGCCCGGCGGTGCTGATGGACGACGACACGTACCTCGAAGCGCCCAGCGCCGAGGAATTGTTCGCGCGCGTGGAGTCGTACTTAAGGGAACACGGCGAGGCGCCGCGGCCTGGAGCGGCATCCTGACGCAGGGAGGAGGCGGCGGAGGACCCCCGCCGCCCCCTCTGGTCATGCGGTCACCCCGCGCCGCTCACACGACCGTGGTACTGTCCGTCTCCACGAGCGTCGCCGCGGATTTGCTGACAATCTTCCCCTGCGGGAACGCGAACACCCCTTTGCTCACAATCAGGTCCATCGCGTTGCTCACAGCCGTATTGTCCACCGGCTGCTTCGGGTTGGCCACGGTGAACCGAACCCGCTTGTTCTGGTCCGTCATAAAGTCCAGTTGCAAGCTTGTCTTCGTCGCCATCTTCGCCACCTCCTCTCCTCCGGCTGGGCGGGCTCGACGTGTCTTTGCGCTCACGCGGAGCTCGCCATGTTGGGCCGCTCTGCGCCGCCTGTGGTCCGCTGCGTCATCGAGCGCAAGAGGCATTCCCCGTTATGCGCTGGTTAATCCGCTCGCAGCCGCAATCCCGTCCTGGTCCACGCGTGCGACCTGCACGAGCGTGTCCGCGAACAGCCCGGCCAACGCCTGTCCGACCGCCAGGATGTCGTCGTCCGATGCGCTCGGCGAGAGGTACTTGAAGGTGCGGTTCTGGACCTGCGGCATGCCGTTCTGCAACGTTCCAATCTGGAACTGCAGTTGCAAGCTGCGCGACAGCGGTGTGACCTGTGCCATACTCCATCCCTCCTTCGTGCGCTGTGTCGTGGCTGCGCATGGAAGGACATGCGTGGAACAACGGCGAATGGGGACAACGCGAAGGTCTGGGTGGCTGGCCTCGCATCGCAAACTGGGGTTCAGAGCGTGGTTGAGGAAGGCCCAAGCGGCGGAAGGCCCTGGGCAAGCCGCGGGACGTGCAGTCCCACTTGCAGAAGGATGTATCTGTGCGGCGGTCGTTCCAGTGGAGATGCGGCCTCTGCGGCTGTGTGCCCTGTCCGCCGTTCAGAAGTCCACCAGGCCGAGGCTAATCTGCAGCCCCTCGTCGACGCGTCGCATCATCTCCGCGTCCAGGTGGGTAATCTTGTCGGTGAGGCGTTGCTTGTCGATGGTCCGAATCTGCTCCAATAGGATGACGGAGTCCCGTTCCAACCCGCCCTCCCGAGCCTGAACTTCGACGTGCGTGGGGAGTTTCGCCTTTTGAATCTGGGCGGTGATGGCGGCGACAATCACCGTGGGGCTGAACCGGTTCCCAATATCATTTTGGATGATCAAAACTGGGCGGAATCCGCCCTGCTCTGACCCGACAACCGGCGAAAGGTCGGCAAAAAAGATGTCGCCCCGCTTGACGTTCAACCGATCATCCCCCGCTTACCAGTCGTTCCACAGTACCGCCGGCTTCCTGCTCCGCGGCGAACGCCTCGGAGGCGATGCGCAAGTTGATGCGAGCCATCTCCAGGTAGCCCTGTTGCAGCGCCGCGCGAATGTCGCGTTTCCGTCGTTCCGAAACATATGCCCGCATCGCTTCGCGAATGACCTCGCTGCGATTCGACTGCTCGCGTTGCGCTATGCCATCCACTTGTTCCAACAGTTGCTGAGAAATGCTCAGGACTATGCGCCTCTTGTCGGACACAGGCGGCACCTCCAACGGCGATATACAGATGCATTATATCTGAGTGCAGCGCCGCGGTACAACTTCCGAAAGATCCAATCCGCTCCGCCGTTCCCCGCCCGCCCTGGCGCGGCGGCGCCGTCAGACGTACAGCCGCACCACCCGCGGCGCCAGCGCGCACATCAGCTCGTAGGAGATGGTGTCCGCAGCCCGCGCGACCTCGGTCAGCGACAACACCGAGGGCTGCGTCGCCTGGTGCGCGCGGAAGGTATCGCAGATCCACTGAGCCACATCCGCGCCGGTCCGCGCCTGAAGCGCACCGCCGTTCCACACGTCCGGCGCCGCCATGCCGTACACCGTGGCGACATCTCCCGCGGCGGCCTCCGGAACATCCGTCACGTCCACCATCATCTGGTCCATACAGACCCGCCCGATGACCGGCACCCGCCGACCCCGCAGCAGCACCTGCCCGCGGTTCGACAGCACCCGATGATACCCGTCGGCGTAACCGATGGGCAGCGTTGCCACGCGCGTCCTCCGCGCAGTCCGAAAGGTCGCGCCGTACCCCACCGTCTCCCCTTCGTCGAGCCAAGCCACACGCTGAACCACGGCGTACACGTGCATCGCCTGCGTCAGCGTACAAGGGACCGGAAAGTCTGCGGACGGCGGCAGCCCATACGCACTGATGCCGACCCGGACCAGGTCGTGGTGCCACGAGGCGCTTCGAAACGTACCCGCGCTGTTCGCCAGATGGACCTGCGGCGGCCGCAACCCCGCCGCCTCGAACGCGTTCACGATGGCGGCAAATCGCTCGGCCTGCCGCGGTGCGTGGTCGGACGCCAGGTCGTCGGCGCACGCCAGGTGGGAGAAGAGGCCAACGAGCTCCATGTCCGACCGACTTTGCACGAACTCGGCGGCTCGAAGGGCGTCCGCCGTGTCGCGAAAGCCGAGGCGCGCCATGCCCGTGTCGACCTTGATGTGCACCCGCAGCGCGGGCGAGCAGGGCGGCACCCCTTCCGTCGCCCAATCGGACGTCAGTGTCACGTCGACGCCGGCCGCCGCTGCCACCGGCAGTCCAACCGCGGGCACCCTGCCGAACACCAGGACCTGCGCGTCGATGCCAGCTCGCCGCAGTTCCAGCGCCTCCTCCAGCGACGCCACACCGAGCGCCGTCGCTCCACCGGCCAGCGCCGCCCGCGCGGCCGGAACCGCCCCGTGTCCATAGCCGCCGGCCTTCACGGCCGTCAGCAACTGCACGCCGGGACGCAACACCCCGCGGATGGCTCGGACATTGTCCTCCATCGCGCGCGTATCGATGACCGCAAACGTGCCCCGCATCTGTCTCCGCCTCCCCACACGGTCGCCCCGGCACGGACCCGCCCCGACCGACGGCAGTGGACTCCGCCCGAACGACCTGACGGCATCCAGTCTACTCCCAAAGGGCGACAGACCGAAAGCCCCTTGAGACGACTCAAGGGGCTTTCGATCACCGTTCGGATGGATCTTTCTTCGAAGCGCCCTGGAAACGGCCGTCGCTGCACCCGAGCGCATCCGGATATCAGCGAACGAACGCTCACTTCCCGGTCTGGCCAATCGTCGAAATGGCAACCGACTCCATCTGGTCGAGGGACAACTGTGAACTGGTCAGCGAGAACTCGATGCCGTCGTTGAACCAGGTGAGTTGTCGCGTCTGGTCGTCGCCCGACAGGATACCGGGGACGCCGTAGAGGTCGACCAGTTCCGCCGACGGTAGACCGGACACGCCGGGTGCCGGGCGGGATTCGTCGAGCGTGAAACCGTACGGCCCCGTATAGTGCAACAGCGTCGACCCCGCGCTCGCGTCTGGTTCCAACACGTCGATCTTCGCGCCGAACGTCTGCTGTGGCTCGATGTAGGTCAGGGCGTTGTCGCTCGCCATCGTGGTCTTCGCCGCATTGCCTTCCGAAGTCGCCAGCTTCTGCGGGTCAAAGTCCCCATTGCTGAACTTCACGCCTTGCTTGTAGCTGGTAAAGTCGATGGTGACAACCGCCTTGTCCTTGCTGTCGAGGAGGACAATCTGCTTCGGCTGATAGCCGTTCGACGTCGGCATCAACGACACCTTCTGGGTCGCGACCACGTCGTTCTTCGGCGTGATGGGCATCGTGAAGGTGGTCTCTTGGCCAGCGCGGCCCATCTTCAGGTCCGGCGTCTTCACAATCTGCTCCAGAATTTGATCATACAAGTAGATGTGTCCCTGATTCTGCGCCCAGTTGCCGTTGAAGCGAAAGACCTTTTGCAGCGACGGGCTGACGATGAACATCCCATTCTCGTTGCGGACGATGATCTGGTTGATGTGTTTGTTCGCGTCACCCAGCGCAATCTTGTACGTCGTGGGCGAGTCGAAGCTGGTTTCCACGTAGTACTTTTGGGATCCGCTGTCCATCTGCACGGTCATGATGGCTGTGCTCTGGTAGTTGGTTGCGTCCAGCTCCTCCGCCTGCGTTTGCAGCTGAGACACCACGTTCTGTTTGGACGGCGCGCCGCACCCTGCGACCAGCCCTACCGCCAGACCCGCGGCCAATATGAAACCTGCTGCCTTGCGCATGGTCCACCTCGCCTTTCGCCGACAGCGCGCAACAACCCTGAGCAGAACCTGGAATGACCTGGAATCACGCGGATACGGACCGGATGGCGGCCGGGATGGCGCCAATCACATCGGTGGCCACGACGCTGGCGCTGCCATGCACCGCCTCCGCGAGGTCGCCCGCCCGCCCGTGCAGCCACACGCCGAGGCAGGCGGCGTCAAACGGCGCGAGCCCCTGCGCCAACAGCGCGCCAATCATCCCCGCGAGGACGTCGCCTGTGCCAGCGGTGGCCAGGGCCGGCCCCCCCGTGGAGTTGACGCGCACGCGGCCGGCTGGGTCTGCCACGAGGGTGTGGTACCCTTTCAAAACCGTCACCGCGCCACTGCGGCGGGCCAACTCCGTCGCCGCCTGAAGGCGCCTCGCCTGCACCTGCGCCGTGGTCCAACCGAGCAGGTGGGCACACTCCTTCGGATGCGGCGTGAGCACCAGCCGTTGTCCGACTTCGGGCACCCCGAAGGGCAGCGAAGAGAGCGCTTCGGCGTCGACCACCACATATCCGGAAAACGAGGTCAGCAAGGCGGACCATTCCGGAGCGTCCTCCGCATTTCCCAGGCCAGGGCCCGCCACGACGGCGCGACAGTCTGCGAGCAACAGTGGCAACGCGCCGGTCCGCGGACGGAAGACAAACTCCGGCGGAGCGCCGGGAAGACCGTCGGTCAACTGGACGACGAGCCCAGCACCGGTGCGCAGAGCAGCCTGCCCCGCGAGCACGGCTGCCCCAGACATGCGCCCCGTCCATACTGCAACGCGGCCGAAGGTCCCCTTGTGCGCGTCCAGCGGCCGGGCGGGCAGCAGAGCCCGCGCAGTTGCTTCCGTCACGAGAGCGGCCCATCGGTCGTCATCCGGGATGGGGATGCCGATGTCAGCCACCGTGACCGTCCCCGCGTGGTAGCACCCCGGAGCGACCGCCGTACCGAGCTTCGCCGCGGCCAAGCAGACGGTCGTCGTGGCCCGAACGGCGGCACCTGGGACCTCCCCCGTCGACGGATGGACGCCCGTCGGAACGTCGACCGCGACGACGGTCGCCTCACGGGCATTCACCTGTTCCACCCAGGTCTGCATCGCGCCGGTGAGCGGGCGACTCGCGCCGGTTCCGAGGAGCGCGTCCACGTACACGTCCGCGTCGGGCAACGCCACCGCCGGGTCGTACAACCGCCACGGCACACCGGCTCGCAGCGCGGTCTCCGCTGCCCAGCGGGCGTCCTTGGCGAGGGCCTCCGGCGCGGCGATGGACAACACCTGCACATCCAGACCGTAGTGGCGGCACCACCGCGCGGCCACCCAGCCATCGCCTCCGTTGTTGCCTTTTCCCGCGCACACCACCACCGTCTGCGGCTGCAGTGCGCGCACGACGTCCGCAACGGCCTTGCCTGCGTGATCCATCCAAACCATTCCAGGTACACCGAGGTTGGAGATTGCGTTGCTGTCGAATGCCTGCATTTGATCACTCGTTACAAGATACACTCGGTACCCTCCCCGAGGATTGGTATAGGATATTCGGCCCGTCCGACGAATAGTACAATCCTGGCTGGTCCGCCAGCGCGTCACAACCGTTCGAGGATGGCGACTGCGAACGCGATGCGTCGTTCGTGCGAGATGGACACGTGCCACCGGAATGTCTGGTCTGGATACAGCGGCGTGGTCACCTCGAGGCCGCTCGCGCCGACGTGGATGTCGACGCGCGACATCCCAAGCCGGCCCAATCCTGTGCCGCTCGCTTTCGCCATCGCCTCCTTGGCTGCAAAGCGGCCCGCCACGAACTCCGTTCGGCGGGCACCCGTCAGCCCCTTGGCGGTTTGCCGTTCCGCTTCAGACAGGACGCGTTGCAGAAAGCGCTCCCCTTGGCGCTCGAGCGCTGCCTTCACGCGCTCCATCTCGACGACATCGCTGCCCATCCCGACAATCACGCGAATCACTCGCTTCCCATTCAGGCTGTAGGGTAGAATGGAGGTGGAAAGAGGTCGTCCCCGATTGAACCACGCGGCCGGAGCCGCGGGGCTGCTGGCAACGCACGGTTGGTGGAACCAACCGCCGAATCCATCCGTCCGATAAGAGGTGATCTGTCCCTTGGCCCGCAGATTCTGGCGCGCATTCATCGGTCTGGCCTGCCTGCTGACGGCCTTCACCGCGCTCTCCTGGATGTACATTGTAACCCACGGATGGCAAGCCGACGCCGCTGCAGCGAGCGAGCGCCTCGTGTTACCGACCGATGTCCCCTCGATGTGGAACCTGGTCGCACTCGGGAAGTCGGGGTCGTTCCTGGTTCCAGTCGTGGTGTTGGTGGTGCAGGTTTGGCTGACCGGCGGCTTCTACGGGACGCTGATTCGCGCCAATTCCGGCCTTGAGAGCAATGCCGTCACCTTCGCGTCCGATGGGTTTCGGGTCTTCTGGCGGCTGTTGCTGTGGAACCTGCTTTGGTCCGCTGCCGCGCTCGTCGTGCTCGGATTCCACCAGGTGTTGCCCGTATTCGCTACCGGGCTCAACATCGTGTTCCTGCTGCTTCGATTCGCCTGCCTGTTCGTCGACGTGGCGTTGGTCGCCGAGCGCGATGTCCGGTTCGCGCTGCAAAGCGGCATTGGCTCCCTATTTCAAAGCTGGCTCGCGATGCTGCCCTTCGCGGTCGTCCTGTTCCTTTTGACCGGAACCGGCAGTGCCTTGGCCGCCAGCGTCAACGGCACCGGGTTACTCGCGGTCGCCGTGGTGTACGTGGTGGCCGTTGCGTGGGTGTTGCACATGGTGACCTCCCGCTACCTGTACGTCAGCAACTGGTGGACGCGGCAACAAGCCCAGGCCGCCTGAGCGGCGCTGGACCGTGGGGCGCCGTTTCACGTGAAGCTGGGCGCGGCAGACCAGACAGAAAGGAAGCGCATCTCATGCTCCATCTCGCACTGAAACTCGTCGTCACCGTCGTCATCGCGGCCCTCTACACGGTCCTCATCCGCGTTCGCCCAAACGGGCAAGCGATGAGCCGGGGCCGGTTGGCGAGCGTGTTCGTCCTCGGCCTCATCATCGGCGGCGTATTCCTGCTCTCAGACAACCTGTACGCCGCGTCCTGACCGCGGCCGACGGTATCGTCCCTCCGGTGAGGCCGACGCGCTACTCGGTCGGTGGTACATCAACCTTTGTCCAGTACCGGCTATACGTCTCCACGTACGCGTCGCGAACCGCCCGACGACGGCGTGCGTCCTCGCCGGTCGGAATCACCATCTTTCCGCAACTCGGGCACGTCCACGGTTCATCGAAGCCCGCACTGGAGTAGGCCGGCTCCTTGCAGTACGGACAGATGGCAGAAGCCATATGCATTCTCCTTCCGAATCCTGGTTGTCTGCTTTTATTATGGGCCGGACGAGGCGGGAGCGCAATCCTGCAGACGCGCGAAAATTGTGGAGCGCCACGGCCGCGCCGGTGGAAATCCCCATACACGCAGCCGCTGAGCGGCTGCAAAGGAGGAGACGTTCATGACCGATACGCCGCACGCGAAACAACGTCGAAACGTTCCGATTGAACGCTACATGGAGGTTCGCAGCGCGCACAGCCCCGCCTACAGCCACGACGGGGAGCGGTTGTTCTTCCTCAGTAACATCACCGGCGTCCCGCAGGTTTGGGTCGACGAGCCCGGTGCACACTGGCCGCGCCAGGTCACCTTCTTCGGGGACCGGGTCATGTCGGTCGCGCCTTCACCCGCGAGCGATGTCCTCGTCGTCAACGCCGACCAGGGCGGGAGCGAGAACGCGCAGTTGCTCCTCGCGGCACCCGACGGACTGGAACTAGAGGACCTCTCGCAGGACACGGCCCATATCTACAGCTTTGGACACTGGGCCCCGGACGGACTGCGCTTCAGCTACACCAGCAACCGCCGCAACGGCCGCGCGTTCGACGTGTACGTGTACGACATCGCTAGCGGCACCCACACGCCGGTCCACACCAGCGACTTCAGCAACTACGCGGGCGCCTTCCACCCGAGCGGGGCGGCCCTCCTGTTCGCGCGCCGGTACGGTAACATGAACAGCGACCTGTTTCTGCTCGACCTCGAGAGCGGGCAGTTCGACCTCCTCACCCCGCACGAAGGAGAGGCGTCCTTTATCCAGGCGCAGTTCGACGCACAGGGCAAAGGCGTGTACGTCCTTACAGACCTGACCAGCGAATTTCACCGCGTGGCCTACATCGACCTGCGCACGAAGCAGGTCACCTTCCTTAGCGAGGACCAGTGGGACGCGGAGGCGTTGGCCATTGCGCCGGCTGGCGACCAGATGGCCTTCGCACACAACGTCGACGGCACTTCCCGCCTCACCGTCGCCACCATTCGCACCGAGGCCCATCCAGAGCTCGTGCCGCTCGGCCAGATCGACGGACTGCCGGAGGGCGTCATCGCGGACATCGCGTGGTCGCCGAACGGAAAGGAGTTGTCGCTCACCCTCAGCGCCCCTGGTCACGCGATGGAGGTGTGGACCGTGGACGTGGCGCAGAGGACGGCGCACCGCCGCACGTTCGCTTCCATCTCCGCCGTGCCAGCGGACACCTTTGTGGCGCCGGAACTCGTACACTACCCGTCGTTCGACGGATTGTCCATCCCAGCCTTCTACTACCGGCCCCAGCATGTACAAGGCCCGTACCCTGTGGTCGTCTACGTCCACGGCGGGCCGGAGTCGCAGAGTCGCAACGGTTTTAACAGCGTGGTGCAGTACTTCGTAAACCGCGGCTACGCGGTGTTCGTGCCCAACGTGCGCGGGAGCAGCGGTTACGGTCGGACCTACGTCCACCTCGACGACGTCCGCAAGCGGATGGACTCGGTCGCAGACCTCGCCTGCTGCGTCGATTGGCTGGTCGAGCACGGGCAGGCGAAGCGGGACGCCATCACCGTGATGGGCGGCAGCTACGGCGGCTTCATGGTCCTCGCCGCCGTCACCCACTACCCGGAACTGTGGGCAGCCGGCGTCGACATCGTTGGGATTGCCAACCTGCGGACGTTCATCGAACACACCAGCCCGTACCGGCGCCACCTGCGCGAACCGGAGTACGGAACCATCGAACACGACGGAGAATTTTTCGACGAGATCTCGCCCATCCACCATGTCGAGCGCATCACAGCGCCTTTGATGGTCATCCACGGCGCCAACGACCCCCGGGTGCCCATCGGGGAGGCGGAGCAGATCGTCGACGCGCTGCAGCGCCGCAACCATCCCGTCGAGTACCTCCGATTCGAAGACGAGGGGCACGGTGTGGTGAAGTTGCCCAACCGCATCGTCGCCTACGGGAAGATTGCGGATTTCCTCGACCGCCACTTGAACGGACCGTCGTAAAGGGAGAATCAGGGTCTGGCGGGTGTGCACCGGCGCACCCGCCCTAGGGCTTCCGGCGTCGGATGCAGAGGTTCGACGGGATGTGCTAAAGTGAAGGAATCGGGTTGACTCGGGCTGAAGGAGGCGCATCCGGTTGATTATGACGAAGAGCCCACACGAGATTGAGATTATGCGCGAGGCTGGGAAGGTGGTGGCCGCGTGCCACGCCGAGCTGGCCAAGTTCATCCGCCCGGGCATCACGACCCTTGAGATTGACACGTTCGTCGAGTCGTACATCACTCGGCACGGCATGGAACCTGCCCAGAAGGGGTACAACGGCTACCCATTCGCAGCGTGCACGTCGGTGAACGACGTCATCTGCCACGGTTTCCCCAGTACCTACCGGCTGAAGGACGGCGACATCATTACGGTCGACATGGTCGCCAAGCACAAGGGGTTGCACGCGGACTCCGCGTGGAGCTACGCCGTCGGGGACATCAGCCCACAGGCCCGCCACCTGATGGTTGTCACCCATCGGGCGCTGTTCGTCGGGATTGAACAGGCCGTCGTCGGTAACCACCTGTCCGACATCGGCCACGCCATCCAGACCTACGTGGAGTCCGAGGGGCTTTCCGTCGTGCGCGACTACATTGGACATGGCATCGGCCGCGAGATGCACGAAGACCCGCAGGTGCTCCACTACGGCCCGCCGCACAAAGGCATCCGGCTTCGCAAGGGCCTCGCCATCACCATTGAACCCATGGTGAACACCGGGACGTACGAGACGAAGGTGGACAGCGACGGCTGGACGGTGCGCACCAAAGACGGCGGCCTGAGCATCCAGTACGAACACACCCTCGTCATCACCGACAACGGGCCAGACATCCTGACCGCGCTCTGACCTGCGTCTGAACCCGCACCGGTCTCGGGTCTGAACGGGTTGTCCGCCGTCAACCGATGGTTGTGCCAAACAACGCGGAAGCGAGCATGCCGAGGCCGTACGAGGCCAAGCCCACAATGACGCCCACCGCGGTCATCTCCAGACCACTCGCCAGCCAACCGCGGACCGTGATGAGGCTCTTCGCGGCACCCACCGCAAAGTGCGCAAGGATGCTGACCACGGCCGCGGTGATGAGGGCGGGCCACCCCTGCAGGAAGAAAAAGGGGATGAGCGGGATGACCCCGCCGACCAACGTGGAAAGGCCACCAAACACCGCCGACTTCCACGGGTTGCCCTGGTTCGCTTCGTGAAACCCGAACTCCTCTTGCACCATGGTCTTCAGGAATTGCTCGTCGTCCTGTGCGATTTGGTGGGCGATTCGGTCCGACTCAGCGGGATCAAACCCCTTCAACTGGTAGAGCAGCGCCAATTCTTCGACCTCGTGGTCCGGGTCCTCAGCAATTTCCGCGCGCTCCTCCGCGAACGTGGTCTGCATCACTTCGTTCTCCGACTTCGTCGCCAGCCACGCGCCGGCACCCATCGAAAGGGTGCTTGCGAGCGCTCCGAAGAGGCCACTGACCAGGACCGTCTGCGTGTTGGCCGTGAACCCCGCGACGCCCGAGATGATGCCGAAGATGGCGCCGAGGCCGTCGTTGACACCGTAGATGGCATCCCCAACCCAGTCTCCCGCGCCCCTGTTGTGCCGCTCATTCTTCCACAGCTTCGTCAGCCGCTTCTCCGCGGACCCGGGTTCTGTGAACAGCTCGTCGAGTTCCTGGTGAGATGCCTCATCGTGGTTGATTTGCTCGATGATTCGCAGCGACGCCTCGTCGTCGAGCACGTTCTCGAGCGACCGATACCACGCCATGTTCCCGTGCTCGACCTCTTCAATCTGGCGAAAGAGCATCTGCAGCGGGACTTTCGGACCGAGATCTACCGCAGGGGCTGCCAGGGTGTCCGGGTTCACCCCTTCTTGCTGCAAGCGATCCGCCCACATGCGCGCATGACGGTACTCGAGGTCCGCCAACTGCTGCAAAATCCCGCGGCGGCGCGCGTCTCGCTCCACCTGCGCCGACCGCTCGTAGAGCCGCGCCGCCGTCATCTCGCGCCGCCAGTTCTCCTCCAGTGTCCGTTTCAACAACTGGTGATCTCGACTTTCCCGCGTGCCTTCCGCCATGCTCCACCGCCCCTTCGCCACCTGTAACGTTCTGCCGCTCGTTGGGCCGTCCTGTCAGTCTCACGTGCATTTTCGTCCGTCATTGTAGCACGGACCGGGTCAGCCGCGCAGCCCGTCCAGCGGAACCGCTTCGCTCGGTCAGCGCCGCCGACGGCCGGCACCGTCGACACCGCTCGGCCAGTCGCGGCTGGGAGGGCGTTGCGCCACCTGGAGCCACGTTTCGTCGACGGCGAAATGGGCGGCTTCGAGGATGCTCGCCAACACGTCAAGGGGCGTCGCCGCCACCTCCCGATACATGCGGCGCGTGTACAAGTGTGTGGCATGCGGGAGCTCTTGGCGGAGCTGGTTGCGCAGCTTCATTCCGGGCGCATCGGCGTCCACCAGCACGTACACTTCGCAATCAGCGGCGTACAGCGGTTCAATTCGCGCCTCGACCTTCTCGTAGCTCAGGGTGCCGCCCGTACAGATGATGTGGACTGGCTCCCGCAGCACCTGCAAGACCCGATCTCGATCCGTTTCCCCTTCGACAATCATCACCTTCCGCACGGGAGGCATCCTCCCGCCACCTCCACCTTCCGCCGTCACGACACTCCGCCTCCTATCCGGTTCCTACCGAGTCACCGCGCTGACGGCTGTCCGTAGGCGCGGGGCCGCCGTCCTTCCAGCGTACACCAGCGCGCGCTCAGCGCCAAACGCGCGAGCGGACACCCGCCATCTGTCCACGCGCACGTCCTCATCCCCGCATATTCTTTGCAGAGGACACTCACCGATGGAGGGATTTGCATTGGCACAAGCGAAGCAATCCGTACAGTCGTCAGCGTCCCGTCCGCGGATGCGGACCCGACGCCCGACCGGCGCTGCGCAGCGTGTCCACACCGACCTTCAACACGCCATCGCGAGCGGCGCATCGAACCCGGAGCCCGAGACGTGTTTTCTCCCGCTGTTCATGCTGTGGGGACTCTGGGGCGGCTCGCGGGCGTTCGGCGCGCGAAACCGCGCAGCGGCCGGCTGGGGCGGCGGCCCAGGTTGGGGCGCTGGTACCGGCGGTTGGGGTGCACCCGGCGGCGGCTTCGGTGCAGCACCCGGCGGCTGGGGGTACGGCAACCCGTACGCAACGGGAATGGGCCCCGGCGGCTGGGGTGGCGGCCGCTCCGCGTTCTGGTTTTGACCTGACAACCCCGAGTCGCCCACGGGCTGGCGCCTCAGGGTCTGATGGCGCGCGGCCTGTGCTCCAGGCCGCGGCGTACGCTCCAAAAGCGGCAGCGGGCGCAGAGGGAGCTGTCCTCTGCGCCCGCTGCCATCCGTAGGCGCCTGTTACGGCTGCACCGGGGTCGTGGTGCACGTCGTGGTGTATGTCGGAACCAGCAGGAAGAACAGCACGAAGATGATCAGGAACACAACTGCCCACCGCGTGTAACCGCCAAACACACCGTACATACATCCTCATCCTTTCTGAGTCGTGATATGTTCGGGGTGGGCGTCCTTTGACGCCGCACGGTGTATACAAATGCTTCAAGCCATCCCAGCGCAAAGGACGCGGGCCCATCTGAACCGAAATGGGCGATGCCCCGACAGGTGCGGAGGAGACACGCCGAGGTGTATCATGGAGGACAGTGAATGGAGTGAGGTGGCTCGTATGGAGCGCATGGGGCTGGTCGGACCCGGAAAGCTGGGGTTGGCGCTGGCGCTCACCCTGCGCTCCATCGGCTGCACCGTATGGACCGCCGTCGGCCGACGTCCCGATTCCACGTCCAGTCAGGCGTTCACGTCGGCTCTCGCGTGCCCGGTTCAGCCGATGGATGCGTCTTCCGCAGCGGCACTTCGGGCATGCGACGCCATCTTCCTCACGACACCCGATGGCGCCATCGAGGAGACGGCCGCGTGGCTGGCCGATGCCGGCGCGGTGCGGCGCGGGCAGGTCGTTGTTCACACCGCCGGATCCCTCGGCGCGGACGTCCTCACTGCGGCCGCCCGCAGCGGCGCCCTGCGCTTGGCGCTCCACCCGCTGCAGGCGTTTGCCGAACCAAGCCGCGGTCCGGCACTGTTCGCAGGTGTCTACTGCACGCTCGAAGGGGATGCGGAAGCCGTCGCACGCGGACGCGATTGGGTCACCCGTTGGAACGGCGTGCCGGTCGAGCTCTCGCCGGACAACCGAGCCCGCTATCATGCGGCAGCCGTCCTCGCGGCCGGCGGCGTGACGGCGCTCGCCGCAGTGGCCGCGGAACTGGCCGGTCTGCCGGACGGCGTCGCCCCCTTGTTACCTCTGCTGCGCGGCGCCCTGGCCAACCTCGCGACCTTGGGGCTCCCGACCGCCCTGACCGGCCCCATGGATAGAGGGGATACGGCGACGGTGCGGCGACACATCGCCGCGCTGCGGGACGAACCCGTGGCCCTCGACGTGTATCTCGCACTCGGCCGAGTCATGGTGCAGTTGGCCGCAGCGAAAGGGCGGCTTTCCCAACGAGCTGCGGAGGAACTGGCGAGTATCCTCGCCACAGAGCGCAACCCGCACGCAATCGAGCGCCAGGACACTGGCGCCGCAAGGAGGTCGATACGGTGAAACCGGTGACCGTGCGCACGCTGCTGAAGATGAAGGCGGACGGCGAGCGGATTGCGATGATCACGGCGTACGACTACCCGACCGCCGCCCTGTTGGATGAAGCGGGGATTCACGTCTTACTCGTAGGCGATTCGCTGGGGATGGTGGTCCAAGGCCATGCGACCACCGTGCCCGTGACGCTGGACGACGTCGTCTACCACGCCAGCCTCGTCAGCCGCGCCGCGAAACGCGCCCTGGTGGTGGCGGACCTGCCGTTCCTGACCGCGCACCTGTCCCAAGACGAGGTGTTGCGGGCAGCCGGCCGCCTGCTGCAAGAAGGCGGTGCGCAGGCGGTGAAGATGGAGGGTGGAAAGGAACTGGCGCCGCTTGTGACCGCCCTCGTGACAGCCGGGATTCCCGTGATGGCCCACATCGGCCTGCTGCCCCAATCCGTGCACGCCCTCGGCGGGTTTGCGGTCCAAGGCCGAACCCTCGAAGCGGCGGAGCGCATGCGCGAGGACGCCCTCGCCTTAGAGGCGGCCGGTGCGTTTGCCGTCGTGATTGAGATGGTGCCAGCGGAGATTGCCGCCTGGATTTCAGGCCAGTTGCGCATCCCGACCATCGGCATCGGTGCGGGACCGGGCTGCGACGGGCAGGTGTTGGTCTTCCACGACATGATGGGGCTCACGTCGGGGTACATCCCAAAGCACAACAAGCCGTACGCGAACCTGGGCCAGGTGGTGACGGAAGCCGCCAAGGCGTACCTGGCCGACGTTGCCGCCGGCACCTTCCCGGGCGAGGCCCAGACCACACACCTGAAGCCGGAGGAACGCGCCCATCTCGAGGCGCACCTGCGCCTTCAGCGGACGGAACCGTGATGCGGCCATCCCACAGAGAAAGGAGCGGACGGCAATGCAAGTCGTAAACACGATTGCTGAGGTGCGGGCCGCGGTGCGCGCGGCCCGCAGCCGAGGCCAGCGAATTGGGTTCGTCCCGACGATGGGGTACCTGCACGAAGGCCATCTGAGTCTCGTCGCGGCCGCCCGAGCAGAGACCGACCTGGTGGTGGTGAGCCTCTTCGTCAACCCCCTGCAGTTCGGGCCGAATGAGGACCTGGCGCGCTACCCGCGCGACCTGGAGCGAGATCAGCGCCTGCTCGAGGCGGGAAATTGCGACCTCTTGTTCGCGCCTTCGGTCGACGAGATGTACCCACGGCCGATGGAGACCGAGGTGAACCTGCCAAACCTGGCGGCCGTCCTCTGCGGGCGCAGCCGGCCCACCCACTTCCGCGGTGTCGCAACGGTGGTCTGCAAGTTGTTCCAGATTGTCCAGCCGGACGTCGCCTTCTTCGGCCAAAAGGACGCGCAGCAGGTGGCCGTCGTGCGGAGGATGGTGGAGGACCTGTCAATCCCGGTCGAAATTCGCGCTGTGCCGACCGTTCGAGAGCCGGACGGCTTGGCGAAGAGTTCCCGCAACGTCTACCTGACCCCGGCGGAGCGCGCCGACGCCCCCGTGCTGTACCGCGCTTTGCAGGCAGGGGTGCAGCGCATCGAAGCAGGGGAGCGGCGTCCAGAGGCGGTCCGCGAAGCGATGGTGCAAACGGTGGCCGAGCGCCCGTCCGTACGCCTCGATTACGCCGAAGTGGTGGATGGGACGTCTCTTCGGCCGCTGGCCGTGGTGGACGGATATGTACTGTTGGCGATTGCGGCGTACCTCGGCAGGGCACGGCTGATTGACAACGTGCAGCTGCACGTGAGCGCGGACGAAGTGCGCCGCGTCTAACGCCGCGAGTCGTTGCGGCGGGCGCCGCAAACCGGTATACTCCTACGTTGATGCCCGCCGAAGGGAGTACGCGCCATGTTGACCGTTGGAATCGCTGGCGGCACGGGGTCCGGAAAGACCACGGTCGCCTGCGCCATCCTCGATGCACTGGGTCCGAAGCACGTCGCACTCCTGTCCCAGGACGCCTACTACAAAGACCACGCGCCGCTGACCTTCGACGAACGCCGACAGCTCAATTACGACCACCCGGACTCGTTTGACAACGAGCTCCTCTGCCAGCACCTCGACGCCCTGCGGGCAGGAGCAGCCATCGAGATGCCGGTCTACGACTTCGCGATGCACGCCCGGCGTCCGGAGACCATCCCGGTCCCGCCGAAGCCGGTGGTCGTGTTGGAAGGCATTCACGTGCTGGTGGACGAGCGGATTCGCGCACAACTGGACATCAAGGTCTACGTCGACACCGATGCGGACGTGCGCGTGTTGCGGCGTGTTCTGCGCGACATCCAGGAGCGCGGCCGCACCATCGAGTCCGTCTACGAGCAGTACGTGAGTACCGTCAAGCCGATGCACGACGCGTTCATTGAACCGTCGAAACGGTACGCGGACTTGATTGTGCCAGAGGGTGGCGAGAACAAGATTGCCATCAGCCTGCTGACCTCTCGCATCCGCAGCTTTCTCAGCGAGTCCCTGACGCGCTGACCCGCGCGTACGGGTCCGCCCGACCGCCGCGCACCTCCCGGGCTTGAATTCGAGCCGCGTCCGACTGCATCCAGGTACGCTCCGGCCCGCCGACGATGAGCCGCCGCACCGCGGCCACCTCCCTCTCCTTCGACGGTCGTCCCCCTCAGGGACGATTCACTGAACGGGCCAAATCCAGAAAATGATGCAAGATGTGCGCCGTCAGTCCCCAAATCACCACGTCCTGCCACACGTAGAAGAAGTGGCGGCGCACCGAGCGGCGCAACGGATAGCTGGCCCCGCCCGGCAACAGGTGGTAGGGGAAATCAGGAGATGGATGGGGCACGAGTTCGACATCGTGGACCTGGGGCGCGAGGGCGAGGAGGTCAGCCAGCGGAATGGCGTGAACCGCCCCGACCTCGTCTCGATTGGGCTGTAGGGCAGCGGACGGCCGCAGCCTTCCGACAAACGGGTAGACCAAAAGCCCGCTCGAAGCGACCAATAGGTCGAGCGGGCCCACCAGGTCGATGTCTGCCGCGCGGACCCCCAGTTCCTCGCACGTCTCGCGAACGGCGGTCGCCGCCATATCTGAGTCCTGCGGGGCCCGATGCCCGCCGGGGAAGCAGATCTCGCCGGGCTGTCTGCGCAGCGTGGTAGATCTGCGCTCGAGCAGCACGTGCCACCCCCCCTCACGATGGTGCTGCAGGGTGACCAGGACCGCGGTTCGCTGCGCTGCCTCGCACCCGAGCAGGCCGAGCTCGCGAGACGACAAGCGCTCGGTCAGCGCCCCCATCCAGTTGTCTCCTCTATTTTCTGGTAAATCCATCCTCCCCCTCCTCCCGGGTGCTGCATGCGGAGGCCGCGCTCACCGCACGCCCCTCCGGTTCAAGCCGAACTAGTGGCCCTGCTCCGGCATCCGATACGCGGCGGATTGGGTCCAGTTGGCCGGGATGTCCGTCGACACCCACTGGTCCTTCGGGAAGAACTCGTGGTGCTCCTTGAAGTACTCGTCCAGCATCGCGCGCGCAATGGGCGCGGCCGTATCCGACCCGTAGCCGGCGCCTGGCACCATGACCGCCACAGCGACCTCCGGTTTGTCGTACGGTGCGTAGGCGATGAACACGGAGTTGTCCTGGTTCGCACCGAGCTGTGCGGTCCCCGTCTTGCCGGCCGCTTTGTACGGCGCATTGGCAAAATCTCCGTAGGCTGTGCCGTTCGGGTTATTCACCACGCCGTACATCCCTTGTTGGACAATCTTCAGGTACGGAGACGGGATGTTCAGGTTCGCTTGCACCGTCGGTCCGAAGGTCTGCAGCGGCTTCATCTGCGGCGTCAGCCGCTGTTGCATGTTCGACGGATAGACGGCCTGCAGCAGGTGCGGCTGCAGCTTGACGCCGTTGTCCGCAATCGTCATCACGTACTGGGCGAGCTCAATCGGCGTGAACTGCTGGGCCTGACCGATGCCTGCAAACGCCAGGTCCACCGGCGTGCCGCTGTTGTCGTACGCGCCCGTCTTCCGGATGGACGCTTCTGCAGCCTTCAAGTCGAGCGGTACCTTCGAATAGTTCTTGTCGATAAGGAACTTGCCCGGCTGTTCACCCGGGAGATCGATGTGGGTCAACTCGCCGAGCCCAAACCGCGCCTCCCCCTGGTACAACGCCGTCAAACCTTTGATGAAATCCCGGTGCAGCCAGGTCAAATACCCTTCTCCCGACGGCGGACCGCCGCCGGACGTGGACGTGCTCCCAAGCCACCGGCCGAGTTCCAGGCCCACGTGGTAAAAGAATGAGTCGCAGGACACCGTGATGGCGTACGACGGGGTCACCAGCCCGTGGGCGCCGTCGTCGTGAATCGGGTAGGAGCCAATCATCGTCACGAGGTGATCTGGAAACACCGTCTGCGGTGTCACCACGCCGGCTTGCAGCGCCGTCAGCAGGTTGGCCGGTTTGACGGTGGAGCCTGGCGCGCCGGATGCCTGAATCACCGTGTTGTACTGCACGAACGGCCTGCTCAAATACTTCTGGTGCTGCAGGACCTGGCTCGGGAACCAGTTCGGGTCCAGGTACGGATAACTCACCAGGGCAAGGACGCCGCCGGTTTTCACGTCCAGCATCACCGCCGAGGCGTTCTGAATCTGGTTCCGGTACTTCGAGGCGTTGATGAGGTTGTACACGTAGTTCTGCGTGAACGCCTGCAGCCGGCCGTCGAGGGTCAGCTGCAGGTACTGGCCCGGGGTCGGCGGCGGATCGAACCCCAGTTTTTTGAGCTGCGTCCCACTCGCCGTCGTCTCGACCACCTGATAGCCAACCTGCCCCTGAAGCCGCTTCTCGTACTCCAGCTCAATCCCCGCTTCGCCGACCTTCTGGTTGGGCAGATACCCGAGCTTCTCGTACTTCGCCTCCGTCTGCGGCGTGATGGCGCCAATGTAGCCGAGCACCTTCCCCGCCAGGTCCCCTTGCGGATACGTCCGCTGCGAGTCGAGCACCACGCTGATGCCGGGCAGCTCGCTCTGGTGTTCCAGGATGAAAGCCAGTTGCGCGTCCGTGATGCCCTTGAAGAGCGTTGCCGTGGCGAGGGAGGTATCGCTCTCCATCGTCTGGTACAGTTTGTCCGGGTCCATGTGGAACACCGGAGCGAGGATGGCGGCCATCTGCTGGTAGTTCTGCACCACGTGCGGGATCTGCGTCAGGTAGACGTTGTACGACGGTTTGTCGTACGCGAGCAGGTTGCCGTTGCGGTCGTAGATGTAGCCGCGCGCCGGCAGGACGGGCACCCGGTTGAGCGACGTGGTGGTCGCTTGGTTTCGGAAGAAGTCGCCCTTTGCAATCTGTAGGTACCCCGTCCGCAGGATGAGCCCGGCGAAGGCTACAAAAACCACGCCGTAGATGAAGTTCACGCGCGCCGTGTGCGACCGCTTCTCCTTGCGGGCCACCTGCGTCTCTGCCGCGCCGTCGCTGGGATGGCGCCGTTTGCGCTTGCGCCGCCTGCGCCGAATCGGCCACATCTGCGCCCCACCTCCTGACTGCCAACCCTTATCATACCACGGACGGACCAATTCCCTCGCCGCCGTCCGGGTGTCCCGTCCCGCCTGCCGCGACCAGACGCTGAAGCAGCAGGCCCGTGCCCGTTCACGACGGTCTGCGTGCCGACACCCCCGTCAGCACCAAGCGGTACCCGGCTTTGTCGGGGCTCGATCCGGTCGCAAGCGGTACAGCCCCCGCCGTCAGCGTGAGGTCCCAGAGGGTCCCGTCGACGCGCAACCGAGCCGTCATCTTCACCGCCGTCAACCGCATCCCCTGTACGTTCAACGCGATGTCGACGCGGCTCGTGTAAATGACCTCATCTGGCGACGCAGCGAACAGCGGGTTGCGGGCCTGGCTGGCATCGTCGACAGCCCCCGACAGCATCGCGCGCAGGTCTCCGGTCCGTCGCTGTTCGGACCCGTGCACCCACGCGTCCCACAGCTGTGTGGCCGCGTTTGTCACGGCCAGTGGCCAAGCGCTCTCTGTCCACGCGGTCGCCGGACTCCCCTCGTAGGACAAGGTGCCAAGCGGCAGATTGTTCTCGTGCAGCAGTAACCCTTGCTGCGCGAGGTCGCTCGGTACCTGCGCCAGCACAACCGGCGGCTGGACAGCGGACCGCGCGCCGCCTGAACGAGCGGGGGCGGAGCCGACGCCGGATGTGTCGGACGCACCGGCCAGGTCCGCGCGGCGGGTCGGCGCGGACGTTCCAGTGAGCACCGCCGTCACGAGGTACCGCTGCGACGTCAGGTACAGTGCGCCGAGCGGGTAGCACGACTCCAGCACGAGCTCCGCCGCGGCCGTCTGTGGGAGCGGACTGCCGGCCTGCACAATCCGGTGCCCGGTCACGCTGTAGGTGAACGTGCCGGCAGCGGTTGCGACGCGGATATCGTCACCGGGTTGCAGCGCGTCAATCCGGCGAAACCAGGTCGCGTTGTGCGCCGCGAGCAGGCAAACCGACGGCATTCCGGGAAGCGCGGACCCCGTGAGATGGCCGACGCCGACGTTCAGCGTCGCATCCGCGGTCCCTTCCAGCACAGGCGCCTGCAAGTGCAGCTTCGGAATGTCGAGGAGGCCGAGCACGGGACTCGAGGAGGCGGAGAGCGGCACCGTGGTGGTCAGCGGTGCGGCGGCCGCGGGTCCTGACGCCGCACCCTCATCCGCTTCACCATTGGCCCCGCCCGCCAGAGCAGCCTTCGCAGTCTGCGTCGCGGCTGGGTCGCCCTGTGTGCTCCCGCCCGCGGCGAGCTGCTGGGCGGTCGCCAGCAGCCTTCGCGAAGCGATGTCGTTGTGCAGGTAGAAGTACGGGATCTGCAGGCCGACGACCGCGCCGGCGCATACCAGCATCCAGCCTGCAATGGTCAGTCTGCGCGAGCGCATCGCCCACACGCCCTACGCGCGCGCCGATCTGCGCCGAGCAAACCAGAGCAACAGTCCCCCGAGGGCCATCAGGCTGAGCGCAACGCTGCCCTCCATGCGCACCGGCAGGCCCGTCACCGGCTTCGTGGCCGCCGGGACCACCGCCTGTACAGGCCGCAGGACGACGTACTCCGCGGGTCCAGAGGCCGGGAACCGGACCTCGCCGGCGTGGACGACGGCGCCAGAGACGGGGATGAGCTTGCCCGCGACGAGTTCATACACGGCTGCGCCCGGCCCAATCACCGGGTTGCGAACAGTCACACTGTAGGGGCCGAGCACCTCGGCATTCGCCTTCCAGTTGACGCCAAACGAAGCCACCACGGCCGTGTGGACAGGGGCGAGGGCCGCTGCCGCCGTCGGATTCGTCGTGACGGCCAGCGCCAGCCCCTCCTTGACACTGCCCGCGGGAAACTGCAATGACACCGCGCTCCCGCCGGTGGAGAACTGCGCGCTGCCGCCGCCTGCCGGCACCGCACGCATCTGCAGCGTCCAGGTACCGGCTGTCCCCGCGGCGTGCTGCGCCGCCCGCTCCACGTCAGAGAGTTCCGGCTGCAACGCCGCTTCGCCGATGCGCGCCAACACCACCTGCCCGGTCGGCGTTGGATGCACATCCTGTTCCGCCACGCGCACGTCGAGCAGCTGGTTCTGGTCAAACGCCTGGTGCGCGTCCACCACCGTCACGCCAGGAACCGATTTCGCCACCTCTGCCACCGTCTGGTTCATCGGCACCTCCAACTGCTCGGTGGCAGCGCCAAGCCCCGTTCCCAGGGGGAACGGATTGTACAGGTTGTACAGGAGGATGGGCGCTTGCGTCTGGCGACGGATGTCTCCGACGATGGCGCTGAGGTTGCGGCCAAACGCCTGCACCGCCGCCGCAAACGCCTGCTGCTCCTGCGGTGTAAAGGTGATCTCTCCCGACGGGTCCGCGGCCCCTTGCTTCAGCAGACCCATCTGCGCGGCTGGCTGCAGTAAGTCGTTGCTTCCGATGTCGACCGATACGACACTCGCTCCTGCGACCGCTTGGGCGAAAGGTGGCGTCTGCAGCGCCGCCAACAGGTCTGCGGACGTCCACCCCGGTACCCCGAGGTCGGACACCGAGAGGTGGTCGGCCTTCCCTATCAGCATCGGATACGCCGACTGCGACGGCACCGTGTTGCCTTTCGTGTCCGCGAGGTTGTAACCGAACGTGATAGAATCTCCCAGGGCGACCAACGACGGTGGTCGATCCGTTCCGCTCCCCCCAGCCGGGCCGTGGGCGGCACCGGTTCCGCTCGCGGCGAACGCCGTCGGAACAGCGGCGGCTGCCTGCAGTGCCAACGCGGCCGTCACGCCAAGTGCGACCGCCCTCTGCACACGTCGTCCGCGGCGGGTCTCGCTGGCATCGGTCGTGCTTCGTCTCATGTTTCTTCTCCCCCAGTACGCTCTGCTTTTCGGTACGCTGGTACAGCGGTCCGGTTCTGTGGGTGCAGGCGCAGCACCGCCCCGCAACGGTGGCAGCCTCCGTCTTGACCCATTCATTGTAGGAATTCTCGGACACGCTTTCCCCTTATGATACTACCAATTCAGATGCGAGCGTTACAGGTGGTGTACCGTCACTTCCGCGCGCACCAGAAAGCGGAGGTTGAGCCCGACCTGGCTGACGCCGCTCGAGATGTAGAGCAGTCCTTCCGGGAGGCGGTGCAGCCCGCGGTACACGCCGCGGCGAGGCAAGGGGCCCATCGGCTTGAGAAGGAACAAGCCCGGGATGGCGAACTGCTTTCCGTGCAGATGACCGGCCATCAGGTAGTCGAACGGATGGCGAAGCTCGAAAATCACGTTCGGATTGTGCGTGAGCACGACAATCGGCAGCGATGCCACATCGCCACCAGCGTCCACGGCGGAAAACGCCTGACGGGGATGGCTGTGCCCCGTCGTCGAATCGCCAATCCCGACAATCCAACAGGTTTCCGTCCGCACGCTCGCGTTGTCGATCCGCTGCACACCAAAGCGGTCGAGCAGGTCGATGAGGGACTGAACACGGCGCATTCGATAGTCGTGGTTGCCGAGCACCGCGAACATCGGCACACCCACCTGTGCCAACACGCGCAACAGATGCTCGACCCGCGGCAGGTATCGGTCCTTCGTGAGGAAATCTCCGGTGATGAAGATGTAATCGACCGCTTCTGCCCGCGCGACGTCACGCAGCCGCTCAGGCGGAACGCGCAGCATCTCCACGTGCAGGTCGGAGATCTGCAGGGCCTTCTTGCCGAGGCCGAGGCCGGGGTGCACGTGGACGACCGCCAGCCAGCGCGTCGGGACGGTGAGGGATAGCCACAGCGCGACGAACAGGAACAGCACGGCCAAACTCCACCACGACATGCCTCATCGCCTCCTGTTCTGCCGCTTGGACGGTTCGCTCGGAACCTCTATAATTTTAGATACATCGACATTCGGCTTGCGCGGAGCCCGGCTCGGAACAGAACCGCGCGTTCACACAACGGACGACGGAGGTGGGTGCGTGCGCTGGAAACTACTCGGCATTGTCATCTTTGCCATTTTGATTGCGTGGTTTACCTTGGTGAACTCGACCCAGGTGACCGTCGACTTCTTCGTCGTCAAGCAACCCATGAACTTGGTGTTCGTCATCCTGCTCTCCGTGCTGCTCGGGATGTGCCTGATGGCCGTCCTGTGGTCAGCGCGCAGTTGGCGGCTGGCCCGCGCCAACCGCCAATTGCGGCAGGAACTGAACGAACTGCGTGCCGGTCTCGCAGCGGCAGAGGACGGGCTGGGGAGCGAGATCGCCGAAACGGCGACCGGGTCCGAGGACGAACGCACGGAAGGAGGGGTATCAGGTGAGCACCACGACCTGTATCACTGACATCCACACCCACGTCTTGCCCGGCGTCGACGATGGCCCCCCCGACCTCGCCACGGCGCTGAATCTGTTGGCGGCGCACACGGCGGCGGGAACAGACCGGTGCTTCTGTACGCCCCATTTCCGCAGTCCGCATTTCGACACCCCGGACGAGGCATTGCCCGCAGCGTTCACAGCCCTTCAGCAAGCGGTGCAGAGCACACGAGACGAAGCCGGCGAGGGGCTTCACCGGGCGCCCGCGTTTGCACCGGGTGCCGAAGTTCGCTTGAGTCCCCGCCTGCGCGACGTCATCTGGGACGAGCGCATCCCGGTGTTGGGACACACGCACTACGTGCTGGTCGAATTCCCGAACAACGAGTTGGGCGCGGACCTCTTCGCCTTGGTCCACGAACTCCGGGTGCGCGGGCTGCAACCCATCATGGCGCATCCCGAGCGCAACATCCAGGTGCAGAAACGGACGGACCTCGTGGACGAGCTGACGGCAGCGGGGCTGTTGTTGCAGCTGACCGCCGAAAGCCTGGTGCCCGAGCGAGGGCCAGCGGGCCGCCCGCACCGCACAGAGGAGACGGCGTGGGCCATCCTCGAGCGGGGGCGTGCGGCCGTGATTGCCTCAGACGCGCACGACACAGAGTGGCGCCCGCCGGGCTTGCTCGACGCCTACGGGGAGATTTCGGCGCGCCTCGGCAGTTCGGTCGCCGACGCTCTGATTCAGAACGCAAACGCCATCTGGGCGGGGGAACCGGCCCAGGAGGTCGCCGTGGAACGGCGCCGGCGCAGGTTCACCCTCGGTTGGCGGCGGTAACGAAGCTCATCGCGGCGCGCCGGAGGGCGCTCAGGCGAGGAACGCAAACGCCTGCCCATCGCGCATCGACTCGATGAAGGCCTGCAGCAGGCGCTGGGTCGCGGCCAAGTCGCGGCCGTCGAGGACTTCCACGGGGGCGTGGGCGTAGCGCGTCGGGATGGACAACACGCCGGTCGGCACGCCGCTCTGCGACAGGGCGAGCTCTCCGGCGTCGGTGCCGATGCCGGTGAACACCTCCAGCTGATACGGAATGGCCGCCGCCCGCGCAACCTCCATCAACGTGCGGCGCACGCGGACACTCGCCACCAAGCTGTTGTCCATGACCTTGATGCCCACACCGGCACCGAGGCCGAGCGTGCCGTCCATCATCTCCTCCGGCGTGTCCGACACAGCCGTCGTGTCGACGGCCAACGCGACATCCGCGTCCAGGTGTTGGCCCGCCACCCGCGCCCCGCGCAGGCCGACCTCTTCCTGAACGGAGAAAACTCCATACACCGTCCCGTGGAGGGACTCCCGACGCAGGGCGCGAAGTGTCTCGAGCAAGACGGCACAGCCCGCTCGGTCGTCAAACGACTTGCCCACCCAGCGATGGCGGCCGAGGGGTTGCATCTCCGTCGCCCAACCGATGGGATCTCCGACCGAGATACCCAGCTCAGCGACCTCGTCTCGGCTGGTTGCCCCGACGTCGATGTACAGTTGCCGGTAATGGCGGACCTTCGTCGGGTCGTCGAAGCGGTTCATGTGGGCGGAGATGGTGCCTATCACGCCGCGGTGAATCCCGCCCGCCGACGCTACGAACACCTGCTGCGCGAGCAGGATGCGGTCGTCGTGCCCGCCCAGTTTCTCAAACCGCAGCAAACCGTTCGGCTCGACCTTCTTGACCACAAAGCCGACCTCGTCCATGTGCGTTGAGACGGCCAACCGCGGCCCCGGCTGTGCACCACGCACCGCGGCAATCACGTTGCCCACCCCATCGACCTGGACCTCCGCACCCAGTTCCTGCAGAGCGTTCACCAGGTAACGCGCCACGTCGTGCTCGTAGCCGCACGGCCCGACGAGCGCCGTCAATTCCCTCAGCGTCTGCTCCAGTCTCGATACATCACCGCGCTCACGCCGTTCGCTCACAGCGTTCCCTCCCGTTCATCGGTCCTCTGCCCCTATCTACTTCACATCCGCGCCGAGCACCTGGCGCACGTGTTGGAGTGCAAACGCGTGGCCCTCCGGCGAAAAGCTGGCGACCCCCTTCTCGTGCAGCACCACGCGAAATCCGCGGTTGTACGCATCGATGGCGGTGTGGAGCACGCAGATGTCCGTGCAAACCCCGACGAGGTGCAATTCCTCAATCCCGCGGGCGCGCAGGTCCATCTCCAAGACCGTGCCTGCGAACGCACTGTACCGGGTCTTGTCCATCCAGCGTACGTTCGCTGGCAGTCCATCCGCTGCCAGCCGGTCATAGGCCGCACCGACCGCGCCGTACAGCGCGCGGCCCGCCGTGCCACGCAGGTTGTGCGGCGGAAACAGCCGCGATTCCGGGTGGTACCAATCTCCCTCGTCATGGACGTCCACCGCGAACACCACGAGGTCCCCTGTGGCGGCGAAATCTTCAATCTGCCGCGCGATGTACGGCCCAATCGCCTGGCCCGGCGCGCCGCAGGTCAGCTTGCCGTCTGGTGCGACAAAGTCGTAGGTGTAATCGATCACGATGAGCGCCCGGCCCCCACTTGCCATTGCCGGTCTCACTCCTTTCTGCCGCGCGGGACGCGGCCCGACCTCGTTGTCAGCGGATACCAACGGAGCAATGCTGCACAACTTCTTCCCACGTCAGGTAGCGCCGAATGATGTCCTCCTCGACCAGCGCGGGACCGCGTTGGACTTCAATGAACCTCATCCCACCCTCGCTGCGGATGGCGTGCCACTGCTCTGGATAGATGCGGATGACATCTCCCGCAGCCACCGGGGCGATGCGGCCGTCCAGCGCCAGCTGACCGTGCCCGTCAATCACCGTCCACACCTCGCTCCGCTGCAGGTGTTTCTGGTAGCTGATGAGCCCGCCCGGGCGCAACTCGATGCTCTTCGTCAAGACTTCCGTCCCGTCCGGCAGCTTCTGGAGGTCAAGGACTCGATAGGATCCCCACTTTCGCTCCTCGTACATTGGCCGCTCGTCGTAATCGTTGATGACGTTTTTCAGCCCGGCACTTTGCGCCTTGTCCGCGACCAGGATGCCGTCCGGCGAGGCGACGACAATGGTCTGCTTGAGGCCCATCGCGACCACCGGAATGCCGAGTTCGTTGACCACGTGCGTCTCCCTGCAATCCACGGCGTCGCCGAGCCCGACGAACGGCGCCGCCATTTCCTCCGCCAAGCTGCCCCAGGTGCCGAGGTCGGTCCAGGTGCCGTCGTACGAAGAGGCCACCACGGACCGCGCGTGTTCGACCACTTCGTAGTCGAAGCTCCGCTTTGGCAGGGTTGGAAACTGAGCGCGGAGCTCCGCGTAGCTGGCCGGCAGGCCGCGCGCTTCGAGCAGGTTCTGCAGGTAGCCGAGCCGGAAGCAGAACACGCCGCAGTTCCACAGGGCCCCGTCCGCCAACAGGCGCTCCGCCTCGGCTCGATCCGGTTTTTCCACGAACCGCTGCACCCAACGCGCCTCGACACCCTTGACCAGATGTCCCAGCGCGATATAGCCGAACTTGCTCGAGGGCTCGGTTGGCCGTACGCCGAGCAGCGCCATCTCCGCTCCCGATTCGGTCAACACGCGCTCCAGCGCCGCGACGCGGCGAAAGTACGCGTCCTCAACGAAGTGGTCAACCGGCAGGACGACCACGACCTCGTCAGGCCGTGCGCCTTCGTCTGCCAGAAAACTGGCGGCCAGCGCGATGGCAGGAAAAGTGTCACGACGTTCCGGTTCCTCGATGAACGGGACATCGCCGATTTGCGCCTCAATCAATTCCCACTGCGCCCTCGACGCGCAGACGTACGCAGCCTGCTGCAGTCCCACATCCCCCAGTTGCCGCCAGACGCGCTGCAGCATCGACTCCTCGGTGCCCCCGTGCCCTGGCAGGACGCGGAGAAACTGCTTCGACCGACTGTCGTTGGAGAGCGGCCACAGGCGTTTGCCTGAACCGCCGCTGAGCAACACCATCTTCAATGCCAAACACTCGCTTTCCAGTCCCAACCGGTGGACTCCAGCAAAGGACTCCTCTAAAATAGACGTGTTCATCATCGCACGGAGATCCATGTGGTATAGATAGAGCGTCCATGCGGACGACAGGGCACGTGGCTCGGCGCACCGGCTGCCGATATGGCGCGCCACCAGTGCCCTCCGACGTTTTTGACGAATCCGAGAAAAGAGGCCAACCTATGCAACTCAGTATCATCGTTCCCACGTTCAACGAGCGGGACAACGTCCGCACCGTCGTGGAGCGGATTGAGCGCGCCCTGAACGGAACGACCGACCGTTACGAGATTTGGTTCGTCGACGACAGCCGGGACGACACTCCCATTATATTAGAAGAGCTAGCGGCTCACCATCGACACGTGAAGTATATCCACCGAGAAAATGGACGCGGTCTCGCGACAGCCGTGGTGGAGGGATTTTCGCGAGCGACCGGCACATGGCTCGTGGTGATGGATGCGGACCTCCAGCACCCCCCCGAGTTGCTGCCGACCATCCTCTCGCGACTGCAGGCGGGTGCGGACATCGTGATTCCGAGTCGCTTCGTCAAGGGCGGATCGGACGGAGGTTTAAGCCCTGTCCGGAAGCTCATCTCGTGGGGCGCCCGCACCCTCGGGCGGCTCGCCATCAGTCGGATTCGCCGGATCTCTGACTGTACCGGCGGATACTTTGGCCTGCACCGCGCCGTCGTGGAAGGCGTTGAACTAGATCCCATCGGTTGGAAAATTTTACTTGAAATCTTGGTCAAGGGGAACTACCACAGCGTGCACGAGATCCCGTACGAGTTTCACGCCCGGGATGCTGGCGAGTCGAAGATGAGTTTACACGAGCAGTGGAACTACATCCGCCACCTCGCAAAGCTGATTTGGAACAGTCCAGATGAACGGCGCTTCTACGTGTTCTGCATGGTCGGCGCACTCGGCGTGGTCGTGAACCTCGTCGTGATGAGCATCCTGCTCTACGGCTTACATGTACGCCCGGCGACGCTCGCATCCGTGATTGCATCGGTCGTCGCGATGTGCCACAACTTCCTGTGGAACGACAAGGTCACGTGGAAGGAACACGCGCACCCCGTCCGTTGGCGGCGCATGCTGCAGATGCCCATCTTCATGGCGGTGTCCGCTGTCGGGATCGGCATCACGGCCCTCTTCGTCCGCCTGTTCGTGCTGCTCGGCTGGGAAGAACTCCTCGGCCAGTGCCTCGGCATTGTGGTCGCGACGGTGTGGTCGTTCACGGCCAACAGCCGCTTTACGTGGAGCACGCCGAAGAGCACGGAGACACACACGAAAAGAAAGGTGCGGGTGACTCAGGAATGACATCGGTGACAGCGTCTGCCGAGGTGACCCGACGCAGCATCTGGAGCCGGCATCCACTGCTCTGGCTGGTCGTCTTCAACCTGCTGGTCCGCGTCGCCTGGGTGTGCTACATGCACCCGCCGCAACTGGCCGATTTCGACTGGTACTTCACGCACGCGACACAACTGGCCGCTGGCCAAGGGTACACCATGAACAATCACCCCACCGCCTACTGGCCCATCGGTTGGCCGCTCGTGTTGATGGTGGTGATTCGACTCTTCGGCCCGCACGTCATGGCGGGCTTGTTCACAAATGTCGTGTTCAGCACCGGCATCGTCCTCGTCGTGTACGCTCTCACCCGCGCGGTGTTGGGGCCCGAGCAGCCGGCGCGCCTGCGCCACTGGGTGGCCATGGCTGCCGCCATCGGCTATTCCGCCTTGCCGAGCCAGATTGAGTGGAATTCCGTACTGGGGTCCGAGGAATCGTTCACGCTGCTGCTCACAGCATCGCTCGCGCTGTACGTTCCTCTCGTCCGCCGCCCGTCCGGTGTCCCTTGGTTTTGGCGGACGGCGCTGTGCGGCCTGCTCTTCGGATTTGCGTCCGTCACCCGACCGATTGGGCTGCTGTTCCCGGTCTTCCTCGCGGGATACGAGCTGTTTCTCAACCGCCGCCGGGTCGTGGAGGCCGTGATGCGCGGGTTGACCTTCGGCGTCAGCATGCTCGTCGGCATCCTGCCCGTCACCCTCCGGAACCTCCGCGTGTTGCATAGCTTCGTGCTGGTTTCGACGAATGGCGGTGTGAACCTGTGGCAGGGAACGAAGATCAACGGCGGCTACTTCTGGACGTGGAACCCGTACCGGAACCCGCTGCTCAAAGCGGGAACGAACGAAGTGCTGGAGGACAAGATTGGCAAGCAGACGGCGATGAAGTACATCCTGCACCACCCGTTCACAACCCTGCACAACGGGCTCATCAAGGTGTTCGACCTGTACAAAGTCGATACGAACGCAGTCTGGTACACGTTCCACGTGGTGTACAAGGACAACAAGGGGTTGCTGTACACCTTTGACGCCCTCGACACGGTGGTGTACTGGGCGATGGTGGCCGCGCTGCTGTACGGGCTGTTTTGGGTCGTTCGGGCGGTTGCGCGCCCACGCATGGCCAACCCCCTGCTCACCGCGGGCTTGGTGTCCCACGGCGGCCTGGCACCCGCGCTCGGCCTGCTGTTCACGTTCGTCCTCTACAACACGCTTCTGTTCCTGTTCTTCCCGGCGTGGGACCGATTCCGTTACCCGCTGATGCCGCTCTTGGCCGTCGTCTTCGGCATCGGTTGGCACGCGTGGCGGACGCGACGGACCCAGCGGATGGAGACCGCCGTCCACCAGCAGAGGTAGTTTGGGGGCGCTGCACAGCCTCGAGGGGTGCCAAGTGGTGGGTATTTGTGAGATGGCGAACCGACATTGCTGTCGTGAAGATGTGGACCTTGGCAAAAGGGAGCCCGGCATCAGACGCCGGGCGTGCTCCGCTCTGCGGCTCGCGGCCAGATGAGGCGAGACAGCACGAGCGCCCACAGGGCGCCGCCCACCAACTTCGCGGCGAACTGACCGAAGGTCACCCACGGCATGAAGGCGCCGAAGGCAATCGTCGGGAAGACGACGGAGTCGACGATGGCGCCGACCGCGTTCGCACCGTTCAGCCGCAACATGCGAGCCCTTCGCTTCAAGAGTTGAAAACTGACGGCATCCGCCGTCTCGGACAGCGCGAACGAGATGCAGGAAGCGATGGCGACCCGCATCGCGTGATGGTTCAGCAGCACCGACAACAGCGCCCCACTGCCAATCAGGAGGGCCATCTTCGCCGTCAGGCGCCGACCGTTCCAGCGCAGGTGCAGGCCGTCGCGCGCGGTGAAGTCCAGTCCGACGAACAAGAACGCGTTCGCGATGGCCGAAGCAGGACCGAACCACGTGACCGACAGGTTGGCGAGGACAATGGCCGCCAGGTAAATACCCGTCAACAGCACGCAAAACCCTCCTCTCCCTGGATTCTCTATGAAGATGCCTTACCGCCCGGTCCCTGTCAAGGCGTGTGCTATAATCCTCTCAAGGATTCTGGGGTCCTGCGAGACGGCCACACTGCAGCGAGCAGACGTCCCCGCAAACCGCGACTGGGAGGGCCGCGGTGCCCACAGACCCGTCGATACGGACCTTGAAGGAGGAATCACGAAGATGGTGGCGTCTCCCGCAGAACGGCGGGCCGAACTGAACCGACGCTACCCGGAGTGGCAGCGACAAACGCTGGCTCAACATTTCCGGGACCACTGTGCGATGTACGCGGAGCGACCCATGCTGCTCACACCGAGCGCAGCCTGGACGTACGGCGACGTCTGGCGCGAAACCGTGCGTGTGGCCAAGGCCTTGCTGGCGCTCGGTGTCCGCCGCCGGGACCACGTTGCGGTCCTGCTCGCCAATGAACCTGAGTTCGTCACGGTGAAACTTGCCATCGCTGTCGTCGGTGCGGTCTGCGTGCCGCTCAACACCATGTTGCGCGAAGACGAATTGGACTACATGTTGCGGCAATCCGATGCCCGCTGGCTGATTCTGCACCAAACAGCGGTGGGAACCGACCACGCCGAAAGCGTTTCCAGGTTGCTGCAGGGCTCGCGCGGGGGTGACCTGCCCTTACGCGTCGTGCAAGCGGTCTGCATTCCGAACACGGACCGGCCCCTCCCCCCTGTGTTTTTGCCATGGGCGGATTTCGTGCAGGCCGGCGATTCGATTCCCGACGGCAACGTCGAACACCTGCTGGAGGCCAAACAGTACCCGGACGAAGTGTGTGACATCGTCTACACCTCCGGGTCTACCGGATTGCCCAAAGGCGTGATGTTGACGCACCAGCACATCCTGCGCTGCGGGTTCAGTTCGGCACTGAGCCGGGCCTACGAGGACGGCCGGCGGATCTTCATTCCGTTGCCCCTGTACCACGTGTTCGCCTACGTAGAAGGTCTATCCGCGCTCTCCTTTGTCGGAGGCGCGCTCATCATCCCACCCGCGTTCCGCCCCAAGCAAGCACTGGAAATGATGGAGAAGTACCAGGCAACCGACATGCTGTGCGTGCCGTCCATCCTGCTCGCCGTGTTGAACCATCCGGACCGGCCCAAACACGACCTGTCCAGCCTGTTTGCCCTGATGTGCGCGGCAGCACCGGCACCGATTCCCGTTTGGCAACAGGCCGTCGAAGCGTTTGGACTCCAGGAAATCTGCACCGGGTACGGCGGAACAGAGGTGAGCGCAGCGACGGCCCACACCGAGATTGGCGACAGTCTGGAGCGCATCACCACCCGTGTCGGCCGCCTCAAACCGGGCGGATCTAGCGGGCTGCCGGAGTTCGGTTGGCGCAACACGGAGTACAAGACGATTGACCCGGACACGCTGGAAGACCTTCCAGAAGGGGCTGTGGGTGAGCTGGTGGTCCGCGGGAACATCGTCAGCCACGGGTATTACAACAAACCCGACGAAACCGGACGGACCATCGACAAAGATGGTTGGCTGCGGACGGGAGACCTCGGGCGAATAGACGAAGATGGATACATCGAGTTTCTCGGGCGCAGCAAGGAGATGTACAAGGTCTCCGGCGAGAACGTTTCACCGCGCGAGATTGAGGACGTCATCACACGTCACCCCGGGGTGCGCCAGGCGTACGTCGTGGGCGTACCGGACAAGCTGACCACGGAGACGGGCGCCGCCTTCGTAGAATGCCGAGAAGGGGTCCGTCTAACGCGCCGCGAGGTCATCCAATGGTGCCAAGAACGCCTGGCGAAGTTCAAGATTCCGCGCTACGTGTGGTTCATGCAGCCCGGAGATTGGCCGATGACCGGGACGGGGAAGATTCAGAAGTTCAAATTGCAAGAGATGGCCCTGAACAAACTCAGCCGGGACGAGGAACCGGCCGCCACGGAATGAAGGTGCTTCACAGGAGGGCTGCCGACGCCCCGCGCGGGGCGCGGCAACTTCGTTCATGCATCCGGCGCGGCCGGGAAGTGCAGGAGCCGAGGGGTCAAGCGCCAGAGCCGCCGTCTCTGTGCGGATGGAGGACCGCGTACAGGGTCCGCATCAAGGGAGAGGGAACGCCGACTTCGGCGGCCATCCGAACCCAGGCCCCCTGCAGGCTGTCCACCTCGAGCGGCAGCCCCTTTTGCAGATCTCGGTGCAGCGAAGACGTCATCGTCGGGTGAAGGCCGGTCACCCGGGCCATGATCTGTTCCACCGCATCAGGCGGGAGCGGTACTCCACGCCCTACGGCCACCTGCCGTCCTTCTTCCAACACGTCCTGCAACAAGCTGCGGGTCTCGCGGTCGGCGAGGATCTCCCCGATGGGAGACCGAACGGCGGCCGTAAGCCCGCTGAACGCCGTGAGAAACAGGTACTTCATCCAAATCGCGGGCCACGCCTCGTCCGTCAGGGTCACCTGCACCCCGGATGCCCGAAGTGCAGTCTGCAGCTCCTCCAGTCGGGCGCGCCGCGGGCCGCCGCGTTGGTGGGCCGTATCTCCGGGCAACGGTCCGAAGATGAGCTCGTGCATGGGACTGGTTTGTACCACGTCACCTGATTCATCCAGCGTCGTCTCTATCAAGCAGGTACCCCCAAGGACCCGGTCGGGGCCGTAGCGGCGCCGCAGCTGCTCGAAATGTTCCACACCGTTTCCCACGGGCAATACGTCGGCACCTGCCGCCACCAGCGTGTCCAACGCCGGAATGGTGTCGTCCAGATGGTAATTCTTCACCGCCAACATCACCACCGAGACCCCCTCGGCCGCTGCGGCCGGGTCCGTGGTCGCTTCCGGCGCGATGGCGAAGTCCCCGTGCACACTGCGCACGCGCAGCCCGCGCTCCATGAGTTGCCCGAAGCGGCGCGGCCGGACCAAGAATTGAACCGGGTACCCCGCTTGCGCCAGTCGTCCGCCGAAGTAACCGCCCACCGCACCAGCCCCCATCACGACCCACTTCACGCCTCATCCCGCCTCTCCTTGGTCTCTTGTGAATCCACGGACGCCGACGGCGGACAGCGTATCGAACGCGGGAGCCCGCTGTGGAATCCGGTACCTTCCCTCCGCACATGATATCAGGAGGTGGCGAGGAAGATCATGCCGTCCAAGAAAACACCGACCCTCGGGGGGGAACTTCTGAGAAAGGAGCCGCGCCGGTGAAACCACTCACCATCATGGAACTAGCCACCCTTGCCTCGGCGGCCGGAACCCTCGCCCTCGCCTGCACCTCGTTCTACCAGCTGCGGCGCGGGCGCAAAGATCAACTGCACCCGATGGTGTATGCCGACGCGTTATGGCTGGACGCGACGAGGTCGGCGCCCCACGCGGATGATCTGCAGCTGGAGCGCATCTGTCTGCACCTGAAAAACTACGGAACGGGGCCCGCCCTCGACGTCCGCTTTCGAGCCAAGGTTCAGACCCCTCGGAGCAACGGCACGGCCGCGTGGGTGGAACTGCCGATTGACCAGTTGGTCAACGCAGGGGAGGCCGTGCAGTACATGAATCTCGCGCCGAACGAGGATGCTCGGGTGGAACTCCGGATGGATGCCAAGTCCGTGCAGCGCGTGCAGCCCGGCCAGCCGCTGTCCATCCGGCTGTCCTACCGCTCGGTGTTCCGCGAGCACCTCCGGCGAGAGTTCACGTCCTGCACCGGCAGCGGACACTTGCCTTTGTTGCGCGTTCGCGGGACGCTGTGAAGCGGCAGGGGCAACGCCCCGCCGCTCGTCATTCTTCCAGCCAGTCATCCCGGGTCACCCGCATACGCGGATGGATTCGGGTCTCGTATCCTTCGTGCCGCAGACTTTCTGCGTAGAGCTCCGCGTGCTGGTGCGCCATCGGTTTGCTGGGGCGCCAGCCTTGCTTGCCGCCATACCACACGACATACAAGTCACCGGAGTCCTGGATGTCCATCTGCTGCGCCAACTTGCTTCATCTCCAATTCATTGATTTCTGACGCTTCCCACAATTATATCACATTCCTGTTTCGACACCAAACGACAGACGACACGGACATTGACCAAGAGACGGCGTATCCAGGTCTCACCCTTTCAGAAAGCATCGGCGCATGGGGTTCACACTGGGTTGCTTCAAGGGGCCCGGAACTCCGGTCACATTTCCTCCGCGCGACGTGTCGCCGGCCGACCGGCCTGCTCACAGTGTCGCCGGAGTTTTGAAGATTTAAACGATCTCGCCCGAATACCCCGCAATCGCCGAGCGCTGACCGGCACCCTCGTCCCCGTATGTCATGATTTCCTTCCGAACCAGGATTCCGTACGACGCGCGTTTTACAGCACTGGACGGGAACAAGGACGACACGTTCACCACCTGCCGACCGGACCTGACAAACATCCCCCGTCCCACTTTCGGGAGCCGCATCCGGTTGCCCTCATGGCGGTCGGTCATTTTGTCATCCTCGTCGCCATTGCGTTTGGCGACGTAACACGGCTTCAGGAGCTTCTTGCTCTTGAAGTTGGGATAGCCGTTCTTCTCTTGGAGGAACCGTTGACAGGTGGTGGTGTCAAGACGCATGCCAGGCCAGAACGGCCTCTGCGTGCACCAGTCCGACCCACCGCCCGTCCACCTGCACCACGCCGGACAGGACACCCGGCACTGCGGACGCAGGCGTGTCCGGGACCACCGCGCGTTCGTCGTACGAAACGACGTGGCGCGTCTTGTCCACCGCGACGGCGGCCGACACCTCGCCGGACGCCAGCACCAGGACGCGCGCCTCCGGTCCAGGTACGCCCTCCGCGGGCAGGCCGAGAAGCCACGGCAGGTCTAGGATGGGCAGCAGTTCCCCGCGCAGGGGGATGAGCCCGAGCACCGCGCGCGGCACGCCGGGCACACGCGTGACGCGGGTCATGCGCTCGATGGACTGGACCGCCTCAATGGCGACGCCGTACGTTTGACCGCCCACATCAAAAAGTACACACGTCGGCACCTTGAATCCCCTCCCCGTGCCTCCGGGTCATTTCCCGTACCCTCGTCTCAACAGACCTTCGGCAACCGCGCGTCAGGGGACCCACGGGCGCAGGTCCAACATCACGGCAACTCGGCCGTCGCCGAGGATGGTGGCACCCGCAACGCCGGCCGGTGGCCTTCGGAAGTACGCGCCGAGCGGCTTTTGCACCACGTCCTGCTGTCCGATGAGCCGCGTGACGGCAAACGCTGCGATGCGCTCACCGGCCCGCACGGCGACCATCGCCCGCCGCCGTTGTATCGGGCCCGGCACGTCCAACAGAGGTGCGAGGTCCAACAACGGAATCCACCCGTCGTCGAACCGAACCCGGCGGACGCCGTGCGCGACCTGCACCTCCTCCTCCGCCAGGCGGTCGAGGTGCACGACGTGTCCGAGCGGGATGGCGTACACCTCGGAGCCGACCTCGACCAGAATGGCGCGGACAATCGACACCGTCAGCGGCAGGTCAATGACGAAGCGCGTCCCGGCACCTGGTTTCGAGAAGACGCGAACATGCCCGCCGATGTGCGCCATCTGCGCCTGCACGGCATCCAGCCCCACACCTCGGCCGGAGATCTCCGTGACCTGTTCCGCCGTGCTGAAGCCCGGCCGGAACAACAGCGCATGCACCTGGTCTTCGGCCATCACCGCCGCCTCGGTCGGGCTCACCCACCCGTTCGCAACCGCCTTGCGGAGGACCGCCTCGCGCTGGATGCCGCGCCCGTCGTCCTCGAGCTCCACGCGCACCCGGTCACCCGCGGCGTACGCGCGCAGCCACAGCCGCCCGACTTCTGGCTTTCCTTTCGCCAACCGGTCTGTCGGGTGTTCCAAACCGTGATCAATCGCGTTGCGGACGAGGTGCAACAGCGGGTCTCCCAGCTCGTCTATCAGCGTCCGATCTAGCTCCGTCTCCCCGCCCTCAACCGTCAACTCAACCCGCTTCCCGAGCGCTCTGGCGAGGTCTCGGACGGTTCGCGGAAACCGCCCGAATACGGTTTGAAGCGGCACCATTCGCAACCGCAGCGCCACCTCCTGCAGGTCGCTCACCACCCGTGCGAGGTGCTGAACCGTCTCGCGAAGCGCCCGGTCCTCCCGGCTCGCGGCGAGCTGTTCGAGGCGGGTCTTGTCCATCACCAACTCGCTGGTACGGTTGATGAGCTGGTCCAGTCGCTCCACGTTCACGCGCAAGGTCCGGCCCACGGCCATCGGTCGGTGGTTGTCGTCCGCTGTTTCCGTGGCGGCGCGGCTGAGCGCCGCAGCCTTTTCATCCCTCTCCGTGGCCGCGGACGCCGCCTCAGCCGGTGCAGCACCTCGTGGCGCGGCGAGCACTGGCCGAACTTCGAACGACGCCACCTCAGGCGACGCCTTCAGTACGGCCTCGAGGTCAGCCGGCCCGCGGTCGCCAGCGGTCCACACGAACTCGATCCGGTACGGATCTGCCCCGGCCTGCAAGGCCGCGGCATCCGGTCGGGCAGCCAGCAGCTCCCCGCGTTCGGCACAGTCGCGGAGGATGACCATGGCTCGTACCGCCGGCAGCGAAGTGGCCGGTCCGAGCTGGACGACGACGTGCCACAACGCGGTGCCACGCTCCAGCCCCCGCTGCACCGCCTCGTCGTCACGAAACCACTCGCTCGGCTGCTCGCCCATTTCGCCGACGGAGGCGGACCGCTGAACTGGCGACTCTGCCCCGTTCACGCGAGCCAGAGCCGCCTCGGCTGCTGCCATCCCAGCCGCCCCGTGGACCTCGTCTCCGGAATGGGCCACCGATTGCACCATGGCATCCAGAACCCGAAGGGCGGCGAACAGCGCGTCCAGTTGCCCCGCCGTGGGCGGCATCTCGCCATCTCGGAGCACAGCCAACAGCTGCTCCATCTGGTGCGTCAAGGTGGCCATGCGCTGAAAGCCCATCGCTGCTGACATGCCTTTCAGGGTATGAGCGGATCGAAAGATGGTGGAAATCACGTTCTGGTCCTCGGGGTGCCGCTCGAGCTGCAACAGACCGTCGCTCATCTGCTCCACGTGCAGCGTCGACTCATCGATGAAGACCTGCAGGTACTGCGCGTCCATCGCCACCGGTCCCTTCCCGACCTGTCCGAACCCCGTCGACCCCCTTGGCGGCCGACGTGCGCCGTCTGCGCGGCAAGATCTGCTCGACGAACATCTCTCAGTGAAACGATGGTAGCACAGGGAGACATCGCCCAACAAGACGACCGACCCGCAGCTTCGGTGCCTCGGCACGCGAGACGGACAACGGCTGGACGCTGCGGCACAATTTTCCGAAGGCAGTGTCACAAATCGGAAGGCCAAACCGTCTACCGTTTTGACACCTATCGGTCCCACCCCACGGTTCCACCAAATCCCATACGAGGTGACTGCCCTTGAAGACCTCATCTATTCAGCGAGCCCTTCCAGCCGGGCTCGCCATCGTCGCCAGCATTGGCACCCTGATGGCCGGGGGCGCCCAAGCGTTCGCAGCGACCGCCTCAACCCCGTCCGCCACAGCGCCGAAGGTCACGTTGCAGCAGGCCGAGCAACTGGCTCGCAAGACGTTCTCCATCGCGGACTCGTACACCGTCCAGAGCGAATCGTACAGTGCTGGTAACGGCCAGCCGCCGCAGTACAACCTGACGTTTCAAGACCCCGACCCAGCGGCCGCGGGTCAGTCCATCAACGTGAGCATCGACGCGAACACGGGATGGGTCGTGAACTTCAACCAGCCGTCTGACGACAACCAGTTTGTATTCCCGGTCCCCGTGTCGGCAGACCAGGCCCGGCAACTGGCGGACACCTGGGCGAAAAAGCTGTTTCCGTCCCAGTTCGGGCAGGTGAAGGCACTGCCCTTGGCCCCGGTACAGGGCGCGCTGCAGGGACCAACCCAGTACACCTACACCTACGAGCGCGTGGTCGATGGCCTGCCGGCCCCGTTCGACGGGTTCAGCTTGACGATTGACCAAGACGGGCAGCTTGTGTCTGTCCAGGACCACTGGACCGACCTGCCCTTTCCAAGCGCCAAGCCCACCCTGTCGAAATCGGCCGCGAACCAAGTATACGGGCAGTCTCTGGAACTGCATCTCGCCTACCAGTCCATCTACAGCGCCAACCGTCAACCGGCGACGGACCTTGTGTACGAAGCGGCGCCACAGAACGCCGTGGGTTGGTGGGGACAGCTGTTCACGCCGCAATCGAATATCCAGTTCCCTGTGATTGACGCAACTTCGGGCAAGGTGTTGGACGGAACCGGTCAAGCCATCCCGCTCACGCCGTACGCGCCGCCGAAGCCCCTGGTGACCGGTGGACCTTCGGCTTCGTTCACCGGCCCGTCGGTGCACTGGACACAGGAACAGGTCGAGCAGTACGCAACCAAGGCCCTTGGCATCACCAGCGCGGACACACTCACGAACGTCTACGAGTACAGCAATCCACAGAGCCATACCACATGGAACTTAACGTGGCAAACACCGGGAGGTCTGGCGGTCACCGCGACCGTGGACGCAGACGCTGGTATCCTCACCGGATTCAGCGCCTATCCCACCCATCCAGCGCCGCCGACAAAGGCGGCGACGAAGTTGACGCAGGCCCAGGTCACTGCGGCCGTCGACGCCTTCGTGAAGAGGTTGTACCCGCAACACACGGGGGCCCTTGCCGTCCTTCCGGAGCCGTCCAACCCAGGCGACGGTTCGCAGCTCCAGACCTCGTATCAGATCATCCCACTGGTCAACGGACTGCCGGATGAAACGGGCAGCGGCAGTGTATCGGTCAATCCACAGACCGGGGAAGTGCAAAACCTGTACCTGAACATCCAGGCGAGCTCAGGAGTGTATCCAGCGCCCGCACAGGCGATGCCGGTCAGCAAGGCCACGGCGACCTGGATGGCCGCTCGCCCGTTGACGCTGGAATACCTGGAGACCCAGCCGCAATTGCAAGTCAAGATGAACCCGGCCGGAAAGTCGGCGACCGCTGCTGCGAATGCATTGCCACGGATTGTGCTTGTGTATGCACCGACGGCGGATCAAACGTCCTCCGGCCCGTTCAACGCGGTGACTGGAACGTTTGAGACCTACGGTTCGCAACTGCCGTTCACCGGCACCATCCAGGACATCGCGGGATTGCCTGCGGCCCCCCAGATTCAGCTGCTGGTCGACCGGGAACTTATCTCCGTCGATAGCCGCGGCGACGTGCATCCAAACCAGACGATGACGCACAGCGCGTTCATCAAGTTGCTCGTGGACGCGCTTGGATACCAGGGCCGGATTGACCCGCTGGTGATGAAGAGCGCCGCCGCCCAAAGCGCCCTTGGCGCCATTCCCGTGACCTCACCGGACTACGACGAGGTGGCCGCCGCCTACTCAATGGGTTGGATCCCGGCTGGCGAACCGTTTGACCCGAACGCCACGACCACACGCGATTACGCGGCTCAAGTACTCAGCCGCGCAGTCGGCATGACGGCGTTGCTGAGCCATCCAGATGCCTTCCAATTCTCTCCGAGCGATGTGGCGCAAATTCCAGCGGGCGACAAGGCGGGCGACGCGTTGGCGGTCACGCTGGGCCTGCTCTCTCTCGACGCGAGCCAGGACTTTCAGCCGACCGCTTCCCTCACCCTGGCGGATGCAGCGGTGGCCGTCGTACAGGCTGCTGACATCCTCGGGATGCAAGGACACCCGGACCGGGTGGTTCACTGAGCGCCCACCCATCCCGTCGCACGCTTCGCGGGGCCCTGGCCATCTGCCGCCAGGCCCCCGGCGTCTGGTGGAGTCCGCCCACGACCACTTCCGCCGGATGCGCGGTCTGTGCCGGTTGTTGCTATAATGTAGGCGTTCTGTCGGGGCAGGTTCCGCACGACCCGCAGGAGCGGCGGCGAGCGTGTGGGTCCGCCGCGGTACAAGCGCGACCGGTGCACGGTCCGCAGACCGGTGCGCCCGTCTTCCCGAGTGGGGTGAACACAGTGGCAGATGAAATCCTGCAAGCAGACCCGCAGGCCAGCCGCATCCTGGTTGTCGACGATGAGCCCCGCGTGCGGTCGCTCATCACGCAGTACCTGACCGCTGAAGGTTTTCGGGTGACCGAAGCGGCGACGGGTGCACAAGCGCTGGAATTGCTGCAGGAGGGCCAATTCGACCTGGTGGTCTTGGACTGGATGCTCCCAGGCGGCCCGAGCGGGCTCGAAGTGTGCAAGGAGATTCGCCGGACGAGCTCGGTCGCCGTGATCATGCTGACCGCCAAGACGGACGAGGCGGACATGGTCATCGGCCTCGAGATGGGGGCAGACGACTACGTGAAGAAGCCCTTCCGGATGCGTGAACTGGCTGCCCGCATTCGAACGGTCCTGCGGCGGACGCAAGCCCGGCACGGGGGGGATTACACGCAGCCGGCTCCGCTGGTGCGTGGAGACCTGGTGATTGAACCGGACAAGTTCATCGCCCGCAAGCGCGGGCGCGACCTGATGCTGACGCCGACCGAGTTCAAGATCCTCATCACACTTGCCCAACGACCGGGCGTCGTGTTTAGCCGGCTGCAACTGTCGGAGATTGCCCTCGGCGAAGACTACGTCCACTACGAGCGCAGTATCGACACCCATATCAGCCACCTGCGCAAGAAGATTGAGGCCAACCCGGCACAACCGGAGTACATCCAGACGGTGTACGGGGTGGGCTACCGATTTGGTGTGGCCAAATGAGCGTCCGGCTCAAGGTCTGGATTGCGATGGGAGCCCTCATCCTGTGGATGTCCGCTGCCTTCTTCGGCATCAGCCGGGTCTACCTGGAGTCGCAGTTTCAGGAGTATACGGCGGCGTCTCAGAAGCAACAGGCGGCCCACTGGGCCCAGTACCTGACGGACTACTATCAAGACCACCACAACTGGAAGGGTGTGGGTCAGGACATCCTCGCGTACAGCAACCACCTGGCACAACAGGGCCACAACCTGACCTTGGAGCGAATGGTCATCTCGACGCCGAGCGGCCACACCATCGTTCAGGTGAACATTCCGTCCTCTGATACGGCGCAACCGCTCACGGACGCGGACAACGCGTTGCCGCCGCTCGGCTCGGACGACGGCCCGCTGACAGGGGCCATCCAGATCCCTATCCGGCTGAACGGCCGCACGGTGGCGAAGGCGACGATTGTCGACCGCGAGATTGCCGGACAACAGGTCCTTGAACAGGAAGCGCTGCATTCCACGATGGTGGCCACCGTCCTCGGCCTGCTCCTGACGGCAGGCATCTCCCTGGTCGCTGCGGCGGTGCTCGCCCGCCGCGTCACGGCACCGCTTCAGGTGATGATGGGCTTTGTTCGGCGAATTCGAGAAGGAGACCTCAGCGCCCGTGTCGACGTGCGGTCCCACGACGAGTTCGCCCGCCTCGCATCCGCCATGAACGAAATGTCGCAAGACCTTGACGCCAGTATCCAAGCCCGTCGACACCTGATTGCGGACGTCGCACACGAGTTGCGCACGCCGGTGACCATCATTCAGGGCCAGTTGGACCTGCTGCAAGACGGCCTCGTCCCCACGGAGCCGGCGTCGTTGCTGCCGTTGCAAGACGAGGTATTGCGGTTGCGGACCTTGATTGACGAACTACAGCAACTGGCGCTGGCCGAGTCGCGCCAACTGGTGCTGCACCTCGAGCGACTGGAACTCGTCGGGTGGATGCGGCAACTCCTGGACAAATTCCGGCCGGAAGCGGCTGAGAAGAGGCTGCATCTGACCCTCCGAGCGGAGGTACCCGCAGTCTGGGTGAACGCCGACAGCCAGCGACTCACACAGGTGTTCGCCAACCTCGTCGGCAACGCCATCCGCTACACGCCGAGCAACGGCATCGTGACGGTGGAGGTGACCCGAGATTCCGGAACCGGTGGAGCGGGGAGCGCGGCGGACACCGTCCGTAGCAACGACGAACCCAGTGCGACCCATGCCGCGGAGTCCGAACGGCCCGTCGTGGTTCACGTCCACGACACCGGGCCCGGGATTGAACCGGACAAGCTGGACCGCATCTTTGACCGGTTCTACCGGACCGAAGAAGCGAGATCTCGGGAGAGCGGCGGCCTCGGCCTCGGCCTCGCCATTGCGAAAGAACTTCTGGAAATCCACGGTGGAACCATCTCCGCTACCAGCACCCTCGGCGTCGGCACGACCTTCACCGTGTGGCTGCCCGAAGCGGTGGACGACAGCGAGACATCCTGACACCCATGGGTCACGTCAGGGCGGGCGCCTGCGGTGGGTCGTCAGGCCGCTGCGGGTCGCCGTCCCACGACGTTCGGACCTGGTTTTTGCCCTGTCCTTTCGACCAGTAGAGGTTCTGGTCCGCGTAGCGGAACAACTGAGCGGCCGTCTCTCCGGGGACGTGCGTGTGGATGCCGATGCTGACCGTTACGGGGCGGGCGGTCAACGGCTGGGCAGACACCTGGACGCGCAGCCGTTCCATCTGCTCATAGAACGTGTGGAACGGTATGCCAATCCCGAGGACCACGAACTCCTCTCCGCCGTATCGCGCCACGAAGTGATCTGTCGGCAGCTGTTGCCGCATGAGCTCGGCAACCCCCTTCAGGACCAGATCTCCGACATCGTGACCAAACGAATCGTTAATCTGCTTGAAGTCATCCACGTCCACCACAGCCAGGTGCAGGTCTAAGGCGTGGTGTTGGCAGACCTCAATCACCCGCGCCAAGTAATCCGCCAACGCCTGCCGGTTGTACAGTTGCGTGAGGGGATCTAACTTGGAGAGACGTTCCATCTGAATGTTTTCCACCAACAGTTCTTGGCGGGCGACGCTGTGACGGTCGAGGATGCGCACCATTTCCTGTATGCGTTCAAACACCTGAAGGGTGAACCATGTGGTCATCACGAGAAACCCGATGCC
>JAIMBT010000015.1 GCA_023511295.1 Alicyclobacillus sp. | reverse complement strand
GAGGAGGTCTGGCTGCAGGAATACAGCAGCTTTGCCGAGGCGAAAGCGGCGATTGAGTCGTACATTCACTTTTACAATACGGACCGACCGCATTCCGCGCTAGGTTATCGCTCGCCGTTGGAATTCAGAAACTGGAAAATGCAACAAAACGCAGCGTGAGATGGTTTGTATCTGAATTGCAAGTCTATCATCTCTCTCTTAAAAGCCATCCCATCTGTCTTGACAAAGTCGGGTTCAATACGATGTGCCTATCACAGTTCAGCCTTCAAGGGCCAACACATGTTTTACGATCAATTTGCTGTAATCGGCAGTTGACTCCGATCTAGTGGCGTTGTTGATGAGCCACTGTAGACAATGCGCGTTGGTGCTTTCACACATGGCCACGCAATCCTGAAGGAGTTTCACAACATCAGAGTGTGGCATCACGCTTTCCTCCTCGGTGAGCGGTTAACTCACGTCAGAGTTATGCAACCACAGCGGCGTCTGCCACGCCCATGAGCGCTCTCGATCATTCAGGGAGAGGCAAACACTGTGATGCTGCAGAATGACGGTCTGAGGGGAATGTTTGACGAGCGCATGTTTTGTATATACTATGCTTATATGAGTATTTGTTCATATAGGTGGTGACTAAGCATGGCTACTCCTATTGATGACGACCGTTGCGGCGAGTCGATGGTCCACCAGGATGCCGTGGCCGATTGTTTACCTGGCCAACTGGACGAAGCCGTAGTGGAAAGCTTGTCGGAATCCTTCAAGGCCTTGGCCGATCCGACACGTATTCGCATTCTACACAATTTGTCTAAACGTGAACTTTGTGTTTGCGACCTTGCCGAGGTTCTTGGCATGACACAATCGGCGGTATCGCATCAACTGCGATATCTCCGAGCCTTGCGCATTGTGAAAAGTCGAAGAGAGGGGAACACGATTTACTACACGTGCGATGACGCACACATCGCCGGACTTTTGCAGATGGGAATTGACCATGCTACGCACGTTGAAGAAGACAAGGAGAATACACATGGCTCACGATCATGATCACGGTGTTGGCCACGGACACGGTCATGGAGGTGTGTTTCATTCGCACGCCCCTGCTGGTCAGATGAAAAGGGCGTTTTTTCTGACTCTGCTGATCCTAATTGTCGAGGTAATCGGTGGTTTGATTTCACACAGCCTGGCGCTACTCTCGGATGCAGGGCATGTATTAACAGACATCGCCGCTATCGGACTCTCTTGGTTTGCCCTGAAGCAGGGTGAGAAACCATCGAACGAAAAGATGACGTATGGATACTACCGGTCTGGTATTCTTGCTGCGTTCATTAACGGAATTACACTGATTCTGATCACGCTATGGATTTTATGGGAGGCATACGGTCGGTTTCAGAAGCCGCAAGAGATTACGCCAATGTGGATGTTTATCAGCGCTGGAGTCGGGCTTTTGATGAACCTGTATTTGGGTCTTGGTATGCGTAAGGAAGAGGACCTCAATGTAAAGAGCGCTGTTCTCCACATGCTTGGCGATGCGGCTGCGTCCGCCGGTGTAATTGTAGGTGGAATTATCATCTTGGCGACCAAGTGGTATGTGGTTGACCCGATCCTCAGCGTTCTGATCGCTTTGCTGATTGCGTTTGGTGCCTGGAGGATCGTTCGACAGACCGTAAGTATTCTCATGGAGGGGACGCCAAAGGGCATCGACTTTCACACAGTTGTTGATGAAGTCAAAGCTGTACCCGGTGTTCAAGAAGTTCATGACGTACACGTGTGGAGTATCACCAGTGGTAAGAATGCCCTGTCGTGTCACATCGTCCTGGACGGCAACATGACCATCCGTGATAGCCAGAAGGTTTTACGGGACATAGAACATCGCTTAGTTCACATGGGTATCGGTCATGTGACGATTCAAACCGAAGATGGGGAACATCCGCACGATGATTCTGAGTTTTGCGCTACGAGCGAAGGCCATCACCATCATTAAAAGGAGTGTTGCAAATGTCTGATTTCTTCCGGGAACTTTTTGGCGAACATCATGACAGGCATCACGGAGGGCACCATGGGCGTCATCATGATGGCCATCATAGCCACCACGATCATCATGATGACCATCATCACCACGGTCACCATGAAGATCATTACGAGTATCATGATCACCACTATTATGAAGATACACCTGCGTATCGGCGCCCAGTATCCTTGCTACGATGCCCGAGTTGCGGCACCGAGAACGATGTCTCAAACAATTTTTGTACCCATTGTGGAACGGGCCTAAAGCCCAAACAAGTGTATTGCCTAAGCTGCGGCGGTGCTGTCGCTTTGAATGCTTCGTTTTGCCCGACTTGCGGTCAGAAACTTTAGGTGTAAAGTTTACAGGAGCCCCGTCACAATTCGACGGGGCCCTTCGTTATTCGTTCGCTTTTACACCCAACAGCCGAATTCCGTTCAGTGTGACCAAGACGGATGCTCCCATATCGGCTAAAATTGCCAGCCACAGTGTCAACCAGCCTGGAAAGACCGCAAGTATCGCAAGGAACTTTATGACCAGCGAGAACCAAATGTTTTGTCGTATGATTCGCAAAGCCGCTCGGCTCAAACGAATCGTAAACGGAAGCTTTGATAAATCGTCGGCCATTAGCGTGATGTCCGCTGTTTCCATCGCTGTGTCTGTGCCAACTCCACCCATGGCGATACCGATGGTTGCAGTCGCCAATGCTGGGGCGTCGTTGATACCATCACCGACCATGGCGACCTTGCCGTACTTGTCAAGGAACACCTTCAAAGCCTCTACTTTGTCCTGCGGTAGCAGTTCGGCACGAAAATCGTCAATTCCGATTGCAGAAGCAACTGCTCTTGCTGTCGCTTGGTTGTCGCCGGTCAGCATAATAGTGTGAGCAATGCCCAGTCTTTTCAAATCAGCGATGACAGTTGACGTAAGTTCACGAATTTCATCGGCCACACCGATGAGGCCAAAAAAGTCTTGTTTGGTGCCGACGACCATGACTGTCTTGCCTTCACTCTGAAGGGCGGATACCCTTGCGGACACTTCCTCGGAAGCTAAACCAAGCTCGTCGAACATTCGAAGGTTTCCGATGTATACCGTATCCCCATCAATAGCTCCCTGAACGCCCTGGCCAGGGAGTGCAGTAATACCATCTACGCCGGTTGTGTCCAGTGAATGTTCTTCGCCTGCTCGCACGATGGCCCTCGCCAGCGGATGTTCAGACCTTGCTTCCAGCTTGACCGCAGTCTGGAGAAGATCAAGTTCCGAATGAGAACCAAATGGAATCACGTCCGTAACAACAGGTTTTCCTTTCGTGAGCGTTCCCGTCTTATCAAACACAATGGCTCGGAGTGATCCGGCTTGTTCCAAGTAAATACCACCTTTGACAAGCACGCCATTTCTTGCAGCATTGCTGATGGCACTAACAATCGCCACTGGCGTGGACACCACTAGGGCACACGGGCACGATACAACCAACAACGCCAACCCCCGATAAACCCATGGACCCCAGTGATATCCGAGGAGTAAAGGGGGTACGAAGGTAATACCTACAGCTAAGGCTAGTACAATTGGTGTGTACACCTTAGCGAAGCGATCTACAAATGCCTGCGTCGGTGCCCGTTGGGTCTGAGCCTCCTCCACGAGGTGAATAATCTTTGCGATAGTCGTGTCCTCGACCCGCTTTGTCACCTCGATTTCAAGTGATCCAGTTGTGTTCAATGTGCCTGCAAATACTTCTGCGCCAGGTCCCTTTTCAGCAGGGACAGATTCACCAGTAATCGCCGCTTCGTTGATCGCCGATTCGCCTTTGAGAATCCGGCCGTCCATGGGAATCTTCTCGCCGGGACGAATAATCATGATGTCGCCGACTTCAACTTCGTCTACGGGAATTTCGACATCACCGGTGGGACGTTTGATTCGGGCCATTTTTGGCGTAATGTCCATCAAATCACGAATGGACTTTCTTGCCCGTTCCATACTCCATGCTTCAAGCAACTCGGAAATGGAATACAGGAAAGCAACCGTCGCTCCTTCTTCCCACTTGCCGATGGCCATGGCTCCAATGACAGCCGTAGTCATCAGCACACTCATGTTGAAGTCAAGACGGGGTATGGAGTAGAACGCTTTTTTGGCGTTTACCCATCCACCACTGACGATCGCAGCGATATAGAAAGGCAGGAACAGTTCCATGGGTGCTCCGAGTTTTTGCGATGCGTACCCGATAACTAAGGAGACCCCCGACAGAATGGCCCGAATCAGATCCCCGTTGATTTGTTTGACCGTAGCTCCTGCTACAGGGCGTTCGTTTTCCGGGAATATCCTGTAGTTTTCCTTTTTTCCTTCTTGTCGAATTTTATCGAGGTCCGCATTTCCCTCAACGATCAGTCTACCCGTAGTTGGGTTCAGGACGGCCCTGGTCACGCCAGGGAGAGCCGCTACGTTCTTTTCGAACTTGGTGGCACAGTCTAGACAGGTGATTCCTTCGACACGGAATACCGCTTTGTTCTTACGAAGTTGTTGCACTTCCGTGGTCACTCTGCGTCACCCCTTTGGCGTTCATCCATATGATGTAGGATTTCACGGATGAGATTCTTGATGTGCGAGTCTGACAATCGGTAAAACACCAGCTTTCCTTCTCTTCGATACTTGGCCAGCCCCATATGACTTAGTAAGCGTAGATGGTACGAAGCGGTCGCTTTACTAGCTCCGATTACCGCAGCGACATCGCACACACAGAGTTCGGATTCGTAGAGTGCATAGACGATTTTCGCACGTGTTTCGTCGGCCAAGGCCTTAAAAATTGGCACCATGTCGGGGACTGAATGTAACAGGGATTTAATTTGATTCACAGCTTCTTCGTTGACGCAATCGACTTCACATACGGGAACATCTTGTTCCAGCCGTAGTTCAGGTTCAGGGCACACCTGTATCACCTCAGTCAAATATAAGTTTGACCGTTTGACAGTATTGTATCCATCCGTGCTTCCGATGACAATCCATGTTAAGTGAGCTAATGTACATTGCTCGGTGCAGACTAAACCAGAGTTCCGTACGATGGAAAGAGCGTGCCAGACTAGACACCTCTGGCAGGCGGTGTGTAAGCGAGTTGCATGTGAAGGGGATGGGGTATTTGACCGGACACGTGACGGTCAAGCGCAGGCACGTCGAAGTAGAGCTGGCGGTCACGTATAACTGCAAGCGTAAAGTGGCCTTAGGCCGGATGGAGCTGGAAGTGCCGGATAGCGGCAGGCGTGTCCGAGGGCCAGGCGTTTGGGGAACAGGCTGTCCATAGTTTCGTCACACTTGAGACGTAAGCGTCAAATCCACCATACCTCGCAACTCCGGTCGAGGCCGGATAATGGTCTCAAACCAGACCGAGGAGGGTACTGTGGATGTCGAGGGCAGAGTTACGGAAGCTGCGGGAGCGGTGAGTTGCCGGGGTTCGGGAGAGGGGGTAGGAGGCGTCGTCACTGAAGGGTGTTTTCCAGCGCAGCGAAAGACGACTTGATGAACATTGAACTGTGTATGATGCGACGTGGGACTTCTACCATATTTTTCTATCGGACGTCGTAGACCATTCTGGATTCTATGGACAACCGCGGTACAACTTTGCCCGTGATACCGGACATGACCGCACCATATGGGCTTGATGAACGTGTTGAAATGGCCGCCAGAGAACTGCAAAACCTCGACTCGCCGGTGCGAATCTGGCTGGAGCCTCCACAAGAGTGCAAGCGTGACGCGGCCCCGGCAATACCTCAGCAATGGCACGGATTGTTCCGTGCAAGTTTACACTACAACATAACCATGCCGATTCCGATGAGGTTTGTTAGCAATCTTACACACATTGTGGTCGTGAGTGCGTCATCATGGTGACCGCGTGCGCCTGCGATATTGCAATGATTCTACCGATCTTCTGCCCAAACTTCTGCCGTTCTGTCCAGCACAAGGATGATTGGGGTAACACAGTGGATGTTGGACTGATTGTTTACCGGGAGAAACGGCACCGAGTAACACGAGGAATAACCAGCCGAACAAACTACCGAGAATTCCTAAACCGCGTATTGCGGGGGTTCGAATTCCTCAGGGTGCATCAGACGGCGCGGGTTTTCCGACCGCGTCATTTTGTATCTGCTCAAGAACTTCGCAAGCGTCAAACTGGGCACACCTCGTAACCCTCTGTCGAGACCGCATAATTGTCTCAAATTCGACCGAGGAGGATGCTGTGGGTGTCGCGGACAGAGTTACGAAAGCGGTGAGGAGCGGAGAGTTGCCGAGTTTCGGATCAGCGGGCACAGTCCGTCGTCAGGTGTGCCACGTATAGAATTTAGCCGCACCGTTCTGTCCGGCAGACCACTTGTGCGCCTTGTGCGCCTGTTGTGCGCCTAACTCACTAAAACTGACTCAAACACAGTTCAAGACAAACCCAAAAATCCTTGCCATTACTGGACTCATTGCACCTCGCTTCAACGGAGTAAAACAACATCCGCGCACTCGTAATGAGCAGGTCGTCGGTTCGAATCCGACAGGTGGCTCCAGAGAAAAGCCCGAAACGACAAGGTTTTCGGGGAGGTCGTCCAGAGATGGGCGGCCTTTTTTCATGGTTTGGTGTGTCACTGGTGTGTCAAAGGGTTTCTGACTCCGGCTGGTGTGTCAGCCCCTTGCGGGCGAGTGCATGACAAAACACGTGGTGAGTTACTCACTGTGTAAAACTTGTCCGCATTCCAAGTACCTACCATTCGCAGCTCTAGGGCTGATTCACGGTAGTAGGTCGCTGGAGATCCCGCCGGTGAATGCTGAGAGTGGGATGGGGAAGGTCTGTATCATTCATCGGCATCCACCAGCAGCTTCTCCATCCACATGACATCGACCCATCTTCCGTCCAATTGTCCATGGTTCCGAAACACGCCCACCTCACGGAAGCCCATCTTCCGGTACAGTGCCTGTCCGGCAGTATTGAATGGGAGAGTGCCCAGGACCAACTTGTGAAATCCATTTTCACCCGCGAATTCTTCCAGCTTACGGAGCAGTGCTTGACCCACACCTTTTCCGCGCCATTCCCGGTGAACGTATACTGACAGCTCCCCCACGCCTGCATACGCGCAACGATGGGAATATGGATGCAAGTCGGCCCACCCGATGACCTCATGGCCCTGTTCTGCAACAAAGACCCTGTATCGGCCCGTATGCTTTGCGAACCAGTCCTCCATGTAGGCGATGTCTTTGCTGTCCTGCTCCAACGTAGCAATCCGATCCTCGATGCCCTGATTGTAAATGGCTAAGATGGACGGGAGATCGTCCCTTGCCGCAAAGCGCACGGTGGGATTCACGGCTTGATCTCTGCTGAATTCTTCTCGGAGAAACGCCCGTATGCGACTCCCAATCGCATCGCGTACTTCGCGGAATTTGTCCAAAGCCTCGGCTTCCGTGCCTGTGGCCTTGGCGGGATCGGCAAATCCCCAGTGCAGCCGCTTCACGTGCGGCGGCGTCACGGGACACCGGTCGTTCGCGTCGCCGCACAGTGTGATGACGTAGTCCGCCTGGCCCAGCAGTTCTGGGCCAATCACCTTGGAACGGTGGTGCGAGATGTCGATGCCTACCTCGCGCATGACCAGGACAGCTCGCGGGTTCAGGCCGTGGGCTTCGACGCCGGCGCTGTGCACTTCCACCTTGTCGCCGCCAAGGTGGCGTGCCCAACCTTCTGCCATCTGACTACGGCAAGAATTTCCCGTGCAAAGGAAGTAAATCCGTTTACCAGACATGTGCGCTCCTCCTCGTTATGACAGCAGTAATGTCCAAAGGTACAACCCGGACAACGTCGCAAACAGGGTGGGAAGGGTCAGAACGACACCGGTTCGAACATATCTGCCCCAGGTGATGGAAATCCCCTTCTTGCCCAGAACATGCAGCCACAGCAGGGTCGCGAGCGAGCCGATGGGCGTGATTTTTGGGCCGAGATCGCAGCCGATCACGTTGGCGTAGACGAGCGCCTGTTGAATGCCTCCCGTCGCGTGGGTGGCGTGGATGGCCAGAGCGTCCACCATCACTGTCGGCATGTTGTTCATGATGCTGGACAGGACGGCCGCGATGAAACCCGTCGCCAGGGATGCTGTGAACAATCCGTGATGTGCCGTGGCTTGAATCAAGCGGCCGAGCAGGTTGGTCAACCCCGCGTTGCGAAGTCCGTAGACCACGACGTACATCCCGATGGAAAAGACCACAATGGCCCACGGCGCGTCGCGGACCACCGGCCAAGGTTGAATCACCCGCGTCCATGCGCCGACGATGAGAAAAACCCCCGCAATGGTGCACGCTACCAACGAGACGGGGAAGTGCAGCGTCTCCGTCAAGATGTAACCCAGCATAAGGGCCGATAGGATGACCCAGGAAATCCTAAACATTCCTTCATGCACGATGGCGTGGGCGGGTTCCGGCAGGGCCTGCGGGTCGTACGTTGCCGGAATGTCGCGCCGGAAAAAGAGATACAGCACGAGGATGCTTGCGGCCAGCGAAAACAGGTTCGGCACAACCATGTGCGCCAGGTAGCTTAGGAATCCGATGTGAAAGTAGTCCGCGGAGACGATGTTCACCAAGTTACTGACGACGAGCGGCAGCGACGTGGTGTCAGCGACGAAGCCGCTGGCCATGATGAACGGCAGCATGCGCTTTGCGTCGAACTTCAGGAGCTTCATCTTCTCCAATACAATTGGGGTCAGAATCAACGCTGCGCCGTCGTTGGCGAAGAGGGCAGCCACGACGGCACCAAGGAGTATCACATAGAGGAAGACCCTCCTCCCGTCCCCGTGCGCCGCTTTCGCCATCCTCAGGGCGGCCCATTCGAAGAACCCAACCTTGTCCAAGATGGTGGAGATCACGATAATGGCCACGAATGCCAGCGTGGCATCCCATACGATTTTCGTCACCGCAATCACGTCTTGGAACGTGACCACGTGAAACAGCAGCGCGAGCAGGGCACCCCCGAAAGCGCTCCAGCCGATGGAGAGACCCTTTGGCTGCCAGACGACGAAGACCAGTGTGACGACAAACAGTGCGATTGCTAGATACGTCATGCTGTCTCTCCTTCGTGTAGGGAACGAGGGGGGCACCGGCCAGGCAGTTGGCGCCCGCCACATCCTAGTCACTTGCGGAACGGGAAGACGAGCTTCCGGCCTGTGTGCAGCACATCGCTCGCGCGGGTGGTTGGACCCGGTTCGCGTCGTATCCTTTGCGGTCATCTTCCTGATCTAAGACGACAAAGACCTCCCAACGGTTTCCGGCCGGATCTGTGATACAGATGTTGTCCATGCGCTTCAAAGTCGTCATGGGCAACATCCTCCTCGGAAATCGGCATGACCGTTCGCCGATGGATAGACTTCAGCCTTCAAGGCGTCGATGAGCTCGTCGAGTGCCTCGGGGTTCGGGAAGTAGCAGGTCCAAGGCCCTCGTATTTCCTTCCGGACCCATCCCGCTTTCTCCAAAACCTTCAGGTGATGCGAAACGGTCGGTTGAGAGAGGCCGGTGACCGCTACCACGTCCGCGACGCAACATCCGTTCTCATACGCGTCGATCCGGTCGCAACAGGTGCCGATTGCCCCCTTCGCCATGATTTGAAGGATGGTAAAGCGGCTCTTGTCGGCCAGTGCACCGAGCCGGGCGAGTACGGCGTCCACATCCATATTAATCACCGTCGATATCGATGTTTGTGGATATAGTAATCCCTAATTGACCCATTGTCCACCAACAGGAAGAAACAGTTCTCCCGGCCGAATGGCCCGAAACGCGCGGTTGCCCCCGGGTTGCCAGAAGTTCACCTCATCCGGCCGCATGCTGGACAGATAGGTGTACCAGTGGTGGTCGGTTACCCCCACGCGATGCGGTTCGAATCATCTTCCAATCGCTCGTTCACGTCTACCATCACGGGGACGATCTCGACGCCCGATCTGACCTTCAGCGCGCCGCGTATCTGGCGGGGGTGGCGTTCACCCGAGCGTACGTGGGATATGTCCACGCGGTGGCGCACACGCTCGGTGGATTTTACCAGGTACCGCACGGGTTGGCCAACGCCGTCATCCTTCCGTATTTCCTGGAGCACTACGGGCCAGCGGTGCATCCGCGCCTGGCCGAGCTCGCGGACGTCGCCGGGGTGGGAGGGGCCGGCGGATCGGCAGAGAGATCCGAGGCGTTCATCGAGGCCATCCGAGCGATGAATCGGCAGATGGGGATTCCCGAGACGATTGCGGGCATCCGGGACGAGGACGTGCCGCGGATGATCCGGCGCGCGCTCGAGGAGGGCAATCCCCTCTACCCTGTACCCAAGATCTTTACGGAGCGGGACATGCTGACGGTGTACCAGAGGATCAGGGGGTGAGGACACGCTGGCGCACCTGGGGCCCATGCTGGAACAGGGCGAAGCCCCGAAACCGATGGGCCTTGCTCTGTTCTGTTTTGTTCTCGGAGCCGTCTGAAAGCGCTTGTTGACAAACGCGAGAGAACACAAATAAACTAAGTCTATCAATCAGGAACACAAATATACATTAAGTAACAAAATCGAACAAACGTCCAGCCGGTTCCGGGGATGGGAGGTGGCAGATTTGCTGGCGGAGCGCAGACGTCGGGAGATTCTCGCGCTGGTGACGCGCAATGGAGAAGTTGAGATTCAGGAACTGGCGCGTCGTTTTGGGGTATCCGCGATGACCATCCGCCGAGATCTCAAAGTGCTGACCGATGAAGGGCTCTTGGAGCGCACGTATGGCGGCGCGATGCAACCGGACGGGGGGATGGCGGAACTCAGCCTCGACGACAAGCGCGCAAGCCATCCGGTGGAGAAAGAGCAGATTGCGGACCTCGCCGTCACCTTTGTCGAACCTGGCATGAGTGTGTTGGTGGACGCGGGTACGACGACGTTCGCGGTCGCCAAACGCCTGGTTGCCGTGGGCTCGTTGCGGGTCATCACGAACGACCTTGCCACTGCGCAGTTGCTCAGCGATGTCGAAGACCTCGAAGTCTACATGATTGGCGGCCGGGTCAAAACCGGGGTATACAGCACCCACGGCGAATTCGCCGTGCAAATGCTCAGCTCCATTTACGTGGACCTGGCCCTGATTGGGTGCGATTCCTTCAATGCAGAGGCGGCGATGAGCCGCACACCGGCGAAAGCCGCCATCAAACAAAGCATGATTCGGGCCGCAGGGCGCACCGTGTTGGTGGCGGACTCGAGCAAGTACGGGCACCATTCGTTTCAGCGGATTGCGCCCTTGAGCGGGTTCGATGCGGTCGTCAGTGACGCCGCGTTCCCGTCTGCGGATGCCCATGCTTTGGTGGACGCGGGCATCCGCCTGTATCTCCCGAATTCGGCCGAACTTGCGGATGCGGTCGAGCCATGACGCGGGGTTCGATGAACGTGCTGGTGGCCGCGGATGACTTGACGGGTGGAAACGGAGTCGCAGCGCTGTTGTCTGCACAGGGGTTTCGGGCGTGGGTCCACCTTGGCCTGGACGGCGCGGTTGCGGTTGCACCACCTCGGCCCTTCCGCCAGCTGGAACGGGCCGTTCCCGAGGCACACGTCTACGACCTCGCGACGAGAAACGGTTCGCCAGCGCAGGCTGCAGCGGCTGTGCAGCGGTTTCTCGACGCGACCCGTTGGACGGGGTACGGTCACACCGCCCTGCGCATCGACAGCACCCTTCGCGGCCCGATTGCGGCGTCTCTCAACGTCTTGATGACTCAGAGCGAGCCGGTCGTCGCCGTTGTCGTTCCCGCCCACCCACGGTCAGGTCGCACCACGGTTCACGGTATCCACCTGGTCCACGGGGTGCCGGTGCACAAGACGTCCGTCGGTGCGGATCCATTCGCGCCTGTGCTCGACTCGTCGCTCGCTTCCTGGATTGGAAGCCGGTGTGTTGCGAAGGGCGACTCCATTCCACTGGAGACGGTGGTCTCGGGCGCAGCTTCTGTGTGCCAGGTGATGACGGCCGGTTTTGCTCAAGGGGTGCGCGTCTGGTTTTGCGACGCCACGTCTCTCGACGACATCGAAACGTTGGCCGTCGGAACGATTGCATTCTGCGACGCACATCCGGAGGTGCACTTGTGGACTGTGGACCCGGGTCCCTTTACGGCGGTGGTGGCCGGGCGGATGTCAGCCCGCGCAGGCAGCGCGGCGCAGCCGACGACCGTGGCGGATTGGCGCCGAGACTGCTTGGACGGCGATGCGGGCGGCACAGGCGTATGGTGGTTGTCCGCGGCCCATCGGCCACAGGCACCCTGCATCCTCGGGATTTCCGCGAGCCTGATGCAAGAAGCCAAGGAGCAGATGGATGCCCTGGAGCGCGTGCCGGGGGTCGGGATGATACGGTACAACGGCGAACCGCCGGAATCTGTCATTCGCCGCATGCAGGCATGGGGGGCGCAGAATGCCAGAGAAGCCATTCCAGCGCGCGAGAGCGGCTCAGGGTGCCTTCCCATCTTGTTCGTCCGCACGGACACGTGGGAATCCTCGGCCGGCGGAGCGCAAGCGGTCAACGAGCGCCTCGCGCAAATCCTTCGAGCTGCTGTGGCCGCGTTTCCGAGCTTAGCGGGGTTCTACTTGTCTGGCGGCGAAGCGGCTCGGGCGATGTTGTCCGGCGTCGGCGTCACGACGCTTGCGGTGAAGCGAGAAATCGCGCCGATTACGACGTTGTCCGTACCCGCGGACGGGCTGCTCCGCTACCAGTGGGTGCTCACGAAGGGCGGCACCATGGGAGACCGCACGGCGGCCGTATCTGCGGTTTCCGCACTGTATGAATGGGTCGCCGCGTCGCCTCGAAACGTTGGTGCACACCTGCTTCGATTTCATCAAGATGCAGTTGCTGCCGACCCAGAGATGCAATCAAAGGAGTGGAAAACATGACAGCGATAGATAAGCCGATACTCGCGTTGACCATGGGGGATCCCGCTGGAATTGGTCCGGAAATCACGGCTCGGGCCGTCGTTGACCGCGAAGTGTTCGAGGTTGCGCGCCCGATTGTGGTTGGGGACGCGAGCATCTTGGAAGACGCCATTCGCTTCTCGGGCTTGCAGGCGGAAGTCCGCACGATTGCCCGCCCGGAAGATGCGCAGTTTCAATTTGGCGTGATTGAGGTCCTCGACCTCGGCTTGATGGACGTTTCCCGGTTGCAGTTGGGCCAAGTCCAGGCGGAGGCCGGTGCGGCGGCGTTTGGGTACATTCGCAAGGCGATTGAACTCGCGATGAGCGGAGCCGTCGACGCGGTCGTCACAGCCCCCATCAACAAGGAGTCGCTGAAAGCTGCAGCAGTTCCGTACATCGGCCACACGGAGATGTTTGCGGACCTGACCGGCGCCAAAGACGAGATGACGATGTTCTCCATCCTCAACGTCAAGATCTTCTTCTTGACGCGTCACGTCTCGCTCGCCGAAGCGTGCAAACTGGTGACGAAAGAGCGGGTGTTGGCGGGCATCGAGAAGAGCCTCAACGCCCTCAGACAGTTGGGGTATGACAACCCGCACCTGGCGGTCGCCGGCCTCAATCCCCACGCGGGGGAGCACGGCCTCTTTGGGACCGAAGAAGTTGAAGGTGTCACCCCCGCGGTGCGCGAAGCGCAAGCCCGTGGATGGCATGTGACGGGCCCAGTGCCAGCAGACTCCGTGTTCCACATGGCGCGGATGGGGCGGTTCGATGCGGTGTTGTCGCTGTACCACGACCAGGGGCATATCGCTGCCAAGGTGATGGACTTCGAGCGCACCGTGAGCGTCACGCTTGGGTTGCCCATCCTGCGGACGAGTGTCGATCACGGCACCGCCTTCGACATCGCTGGCAAAGGCATCGCCAGCCCTGTCAGCATGATTGAAGCGGTGAAGGTGGGGGCGCAGTACGCGAAAGCCGGGGTCAAGCTCACCTAAGACGGGTCCGTGGCGCCCGTGGCGCCCCGCGTTCAAAACTGTAAGCGAATTCACCAGAGAGGGGACACACCATGAACAACATTCCGGCCCGGCGCTGGGGCTTTATCATTCCAATCGCCGCCATCATGTATATGCTGGCGTACATGGACCGCATCAACGTGTCGATGATTCTCCCGTACATCGGCAACAGCTTTCACCTGTCCAGTGCGGCCACCGGCTTGGCATCTGGGATCTTCTTTGTGGGATACATGATTTTGCAGATTCCCGGTGGCCTTCTGGCCAGCCGCTGGAGTGCTCGGAAAGTGGTCTTCATTTTGATGATGCTCTGGGGACTGGCTGCGATGGCGAACGGCCTGGTGCAGAGTGTGGGTCAGTTGTACCTGGCGCGGTTTGTGCTCGGCATTTTTGAAGGCGGTGTATGGCCGGCGGTATTGGTCTTGCTCGCCTCCTGGTTCCCTACCCGTGAACGCGCGCGTGCCAACGCGCTGTGGATGGCCTGCCTGCCTGTTTCCGCGATGATTATGGCCCCCATTTCTGGCTGGTTGCTCACGTTTATGAGTTGGCGGACCGTGTTCATCATCGAAGGTTTGCCGCCCATCATCTGGGGGATTGTGTGGTGGTTCACCATCTCCGACAAGCCGAGCGAGGCAAAGTGGGTGTCCCCCGAAGAACAGCAATACATTGAGACGACGATGGCCAAAGAGGACAGCGAAAAGGCGCCGAACGCAGGGTACAAGGCGGCCTTTGGCAACAAGACGGTGCTGTGGCTGATTGTTGCCTACTTCTTCTGGATGAGTGGCTTCTACGGATTCAGCCTGTGGCTGCCTTCCGTCGTAAAGTCCTTCCACGGCGTGACCAGTTCAGCGACCGTTGGCTGGCTGTCGGCCATCCCATACTTCTGCGCACTCGTTTCTATGGTGGTCAACTCGGCGCTCTCGGACAAGCGCGGCAAGCGGCAAGCGCACGTCGCGATTCCAGCCCTCATTGGGGCAGCGGGTCTGGTCATTGGCCAGCTAGCTGTCCACGGTGCTGTTGGACAGATGATCTTCTTGTGCATCGCAGCCATCGGTGTGTACGGCCCGTACGGACCGTTCTGGGCGATTCCAAGCGCGCTGCTGCGAATTGAGCTGGTGGGTGCCGCGATGGGACTCATCAACGCGCTGGGGAACCTGGGCGGATTTTTGGGCCCCTATATCGTTGGCTACGTGAAGGGCGCGACGCACAACAGTTTCGCCGGATTCCTGGTGCTTGCGGCGTTCCTGGTGATAACGGCCATCATTTCGTTCGCGCTCGGCACCGACCGTCCTGGAGCAAACGCGCGGTCATCCGGTGCGTCGTTGGCAACCGGATCAGGGAAACAATAGGCGCGAAGCTGCGTCGGATGTGGTACCTTAGTAGAAAGAAAATGGTTTGACCCTGGATGGAACCTGGATGCCCCCTTCGGTTGATGAAGCGGGGCATCTTTCACGGATGGCACGGACGTCACGGTCGGCGGGATGCGGCCATCGGGGTTGGGCAAGAAGCAGGAGGACGGCTATGAAAATCGTGATTGCTTCGGATTCGTTTAAGGGCAGTCTGACGGCGTGGGAAGTCGGCACGGTGACGGAGCGCGCGCTGCGCAGCGTGTTCCCGGATGCGACGATTGAGGTTGTCCCAATGGCGGACGGGGGAGAAGGTACCGTCGATGCGATGGTTCAGGCGGCTTCCGGGACATGGAACGAGGTGACCATCACGGGGCCACTCGGGACGCCGGTGGTTACGCGTTACGGGGTGATTCCGTCCCGGCCCGTGCCGCAGATGCCGGTAGCAGAGAAGCCCGCGCTCGATGCGGCGGATGCGATGACCGCGATTGTGGAGGTTGCAAGCATCGCCGGCTTACCCATGGTCCCCCGCCATCTCCGGAACCCGGAACAGACGACGTCGTATGGTCTCGGCCAGGTCATTCGGCACGCGCTTGACGCCGGATATCGCCGATTCATCGTGGGTCTTGGCGGAAGTGCCACGAATGACGGCGGTATCGGCCTGCTGCAGGCGCTCGGCGCGGTGTTCCTGGACGCGGACGAGCGCCCTGTACCTCCGGTTGGCGGCGCGTTGCCGGATATCTCCACCGTTCGGTTGGACACCATCGATTCGCGGGTTTGGGAGAGCGACATACAGGTGGCCTGCGACGTGGACAATCCGCTCTGCGGCGAGCAGGGGGCGTCCGCGGTGTTTGGGCCGCAAAAAGGCGCGACGCCGGAGCAGGTGCGGCGGCTCGATGCAGGTTTGCTCCACTTCGCGACGCGCATTGAGGCCGCGACGGGGAAGCGTCTCCACCTCGTCCCGGGCGCGGGTGCGGCGGGGGGCTTGGGATTTGCGTTCTTGCTACTCGGTGCGTCCCTAGTACCCGGCGCAAAGCTGGTGGGGGACGTCGTCGGACTCGAGGAAAAGATGAGGGGTGCGGATTTCGTCTTCACAGGAGAAGGACAAAGCGACTTCCAAACCTTGTTTGGGAAAGTTCCGTTCTACGTCGCACAAGTCGCAGCCAGACACGGCGCGAAGGCGATTCTGCTGTCGGGCGGATTGGGTGCCGGGATTGAGGCGCTGTACGACCACTTTGTGAGCCTTCATGCCATCGTGTCACGGCCGATGGCCCTGGATGAAGCGATGGCAAACGCGGCGTCTCTGCTGGCCGTGGCTGCGGAGAATATCGCGCGACTGTTACGCGCTTCACGGACTTAGGCGGGGTCTGAACCAGAATCAGCGGTGCGCACGTCTGCGCGGCAGCCCCGCAGGCTTTGCTGGGTGAACAAGTTACGGGCGCGGGAACAACCCGCGGCGAGCCGCGGGGGCCAAGCGCTCCCGTTTTTGATGCGCTGGAGGGATGGCTGCCGTGCGCACAGGGTTGTTCGATTGATTTGGATGAACAGGGGGAATGTGGGGGATTGGGCAGGAGTCAGCAGAGTCCATCGTACACTGACAAGCGCTTATCGGTGGAAGGACTGAACATGAAACGAGGATGGACTGGATGCGTTCGCACGACGAGCAAAGACAGCAGAGGCCTCCGCCCAGAGGGTAGCGGTGAACCCGCGAGAGGCTGGGCAGCGAGGGCTGAGTTCGTCGACGCACAAGGACAGACCCCATCCTGCGACGATGCGAAGACAGCGCCACCTTGCTGAAGGAGGTGTTGCTCTTAAGCCCGGAACGAACGGGGCCGTCACCAGCTGCCGGAGGAGGTGATTCCGAAGGCGGTGCACTGCGCATGGAGCGGCCGGAACGCGGTGTCGAGTAAGTCATACTCCTGTTGGAGGGAAGATTGCTCCGCCCGGCACGGTTGCGCGAAGTACTCTCGCCCGTCACCAATGGCGCGGTGAGTAATTCACATCCAAAGAGCATGAGCGGCTACCGAAACGCCGCTGGGCGGGTCGGAACTAATCCGGCGAAATGGGTCAAATGAGATCTAATGTTGACACTTTCGCAAACATTGTAAAGGACGTGTTGGTTTTGAAGAAAACAATCGTTTGGTTAATCATTGTAGTCGTGCTGGTCGCAGGTAACGTTTGGCAGTCCATTGGCGCTAACCATCGAGCCAATACTGCGATCTCTGAAGAAATGATGGCATTCATCCCTGCACTGGATAATGCTGTATCTTCATATAAAAGAGGCAACATAAATGAAGCAGCGATTCAGATTGGAATCGCGGGTGGTGAGATGCAGGCCATCACAGCACAATTGACCGAAACTCCCCGCCAAAACGCCAGCTTTGTCGCAGAGTATCTTCGCAACAATGCGATCCATGTTCGGAACAATGATACTCAATCCAAAGCAGTCATGAATTATATCGAGACTGTGGACACGTTGTTTGATGCTTCAAAATCAAAGGCGCCCTACAATCCATCTCAACTTCCCGGACAGTTACAACAAATAGTAAAGACAATGCCAAGCACATGACACTTGTTCATGTGCTTGGCATTATATAAATCAAATGACACGTTCCCTGATGTATAGACCCATCCAGCTTCACTGTAAACCACAGAGCCGGTGTGCCCGTCACAAGGCGCGTCGTAACGCTTCGGCAAGGTTTCGATTTGAGTGCGTCCCAACCCTCTTGGCCACAGTGTCAGTGGGTGACCTCGCAACGGAACCCCCACGGTTCCATCTTGGGAAGTCATCGATAGTCCCCTTCCACGATTTGACCAACACTGTTAGTAGACTGCGTCCGAAGCTGATTCACGACATGGTGTATCTTTCCTTCGGTACCTTGGATGGATACCTTCCGCGCATCATGAAGGTCCTCTACACGGACATGACCCTGGCCCAGGCGATGGAGTGGGGGGGTAGAAGCCGGCAGGATGGAGTCATGGACAGGCGGTCTCAGCTCCGGAAACAAGTGGATGCGCGAAGGTAGATTGGCCGATGTCGTGGGTGAAAATGTGACCGCGTCGTATCGATGCACCCCTCCCGCCATCGGGCGAGGACTTCCGGGTCCGCCGTTTTTCGGGCCGCGACGGCGGGAGCATTCGTCAAAGAATCAGGTTAGCGACACAGAGGCGGGCCGCTCCGCGGACCACGGCGTCCGCGTCTGCAAAATCAATTGCGACGTCCTTGTTCGTGAGGATGGAACGATGGCGAAGGGCGGTTCGTATAGATGGCAGCAGCAGTTCCGCGCCATGCGTGATTTGGCCCCCAACGACAATGCGCTCTGGGTTCAAGCCGTTCGCAATGTTCGCCATACCGATGCCGAGGTAGGTTCCCAGGGTTGCGAAGGCTTCACGATACTGTGCGTTTCCGCGCATGGCGCGCTGCGCAGCCAGTGTCGTGAAGTCGAGGGCGAGATCTTCGGATTGTGCAAGTTGTCCTCGTTCCTTGAGATACCGCAACAAGGCTTGCTCAGACGCGTATTGCTCCCAACAGCCGTAATTCCCGCAGCGGCAGAGCCAGCCAATTGTCGAGATGGTCATGTGCCCGAACTCGCCAGCAATCCCATTCGCACCGCGAAACACTTCGCCGTCAATGACGATGCCCGTGCCCACGCCGATACCTGCATTGACGAACACCAGGGGTGAGGAGGCGAACGTTTGATAGGCCGAAAGTGCCCCGCAGTTTCCGTCGTTGTCGATGAACACCGGAAAGGGAAAATGCTTGGACAGCGCGCCGCGCACGTCCCATTCAGTAATCTCGATATTCGGCAAATAGTAAGCCACTCCTGTTTCGAAGTTCACCATTCCGGGCAGGGCAATGCCAACGCCGATGATGCCGTGCGGGCTGCTCGGGGCCTTCGAAGTGACGGCTTCAATCTCATCAACCAACACCCGCTCCAGTTCCTCCGCTGCAAACTGGCGTTTGGAGAAGTCAATGGGGCGTACCGCCTTGAACACGACGTCCCCCTTTAAATCCGTCAATACAGTGGTCACGTACGTGATTTGGACGTCGACGCCGACGCAGTATCCCGCTTCGGCGTTGAATTCGAGCATGACCGGTTTCCGGCCTCGCCGGGACCGTCCATATCCGACCTCCACGACAAACTCACTTTGGATGAGTTCGTCGACCAAGGAGGAGACCGTCGCTTTGTTTAAACCCGTCGTTTGTGAGACGGCGATGCGAGAAATGGGACTTTGATTGTAAATCAAGCTGGTAACCAGCTTCTTGTTGACTTGCCGCATTGCGGCCGAGTCCATCGTTTTGGCCACGGATATCACCTCATGTGGAGACACAGATGCGAAGGATGGACTTGCTGTACACCACTCCCGCAGAACCATCAAACGCCATCAAGAAAGCGATTGCAAAAACCTCCTCTTTAGTTTAGCATACAAACCATGAGAGAGAAGATGGTGGTTTAAACCACGAGTTTATCAATTGACAAGCGCTGATTTTTTCCGAATTGGTTTTTTGATGCAACCATTTGCACCGAATTCGGTCAAAGTCACGCGGTAAATCGTGAGGGGGATGGATATGGGACGCAAGGCAGCGCTTGCATCCGGCATTGCAGTCATCGCTGTCATGGGGCTGACCACAGCCTGTGGCAACAGCGGCGGCGGTAACACGTCCAACGCGACGGGTGCGTCAAACACGGCGAACACGTCGAACAGCACCGGCAGCAGCAGTTCCAAGGGGAGTAAGATCATCGCGCTTCTATTGCCAGACACCACTTCCTCAGCCCGGTACGAGACACAGGATAAGCCGGACTTTGAAAAGGAAGTGAAAGCGCTCGACCCAAGCGTTCAAGTGATGTACGACAACGCCCAGGGAAGTTCGACGACACAGCAGCAACAGGCAGAGGCGGCCATCACCAATGGCGCTCAGGTGCTGGTGATTGACCCGGTCGACTCTCAGGCGGCTGCGACCATTGTGAACGAGGCAAACCAGGCGGGTGTCAAGGTCATCTCCTACGACCGAATGATTACGAACGCGAAGGTGGACTACTACGTCTCCTTTGACAACGAAGAGGTTGGTCGCCTTCAAGGGCAGTACATCGCTGACCACACGCCGAAGGGTGGAACGGTCGTGATGATTGACGGCGCGCAGACCGACAACAACGCCCTGCTCTTTGCAAAAGGCGCGCACGACGTGTTAGATCCGCTGTTTAAAAGTGGCCAGTTGAAGCTGGGTTATGAGAGCTATACGCCAAACTGGGATCCGGCAAACGGTCAAAAGGAGATGGAAGCGGCCCTCACGCGGCTGAACAATAAGGTCAGTGCTGTTCTGGCAGCGAACGATGGACTTGCGGGAGCTGTCATTCAGGCGCTGTCCGCCCAAGGCTTGGCGGGTAAGGTGCCGGTAACCGGGCAGGACGCGACGGACGCGGGTCTGCACGACATCCTGGCAGGAACCCAGTCGATGACCGTGTACAAGGCGGTTCCGCGGGAGGCCAAGCTGGCTGCAGAGCTCGCTGTCGACATTGTCGATGGGAAATCCATCGGATCGGACATCATCACCGGCAAGGTCAACAACGGCGCGGAAGATGTGCCAGCTGCGCTCCTCACACCGGTGGTTGTTACAAAGGATAACATCCAGTCCACGGTCATTAAAGACGGCTTCACGACGATGCAGAAGATTGAGCATCCAGGGTCCTGACGTCCTTTCTGGCTGGACAGGTATGCGAGGGCGCGGGTGTGCTCCTGCGCCCTCGCGTTCTGCAGGAGGTATCGAGCATGAGTGATGTCAACGGTGTCAACGCGCACACCGGTTCCGGTGCGCAGCCGTTGCTGAAAATAGACCACATCCGCAAGCGATTTGGGGCCGTGCAGGCATTGTCGGACGTGTCTCTAGAGGTTCATCCGGGGGAAGTCGTCGCCTTGGTCGGCGACAACGGTGCCGGCAAGTCAACGACCATCAAGATGATTAGCGGTGTCGAGGTGCCGGATGAAGGCAGTATCTCTTTCGAGGGACGCGAAGTGCACTTGACGAGTCCGGCGGTTGCCGAACAGTTGGGGATTCAGACCGTGTACCAGGACTTGGCTCTCTGCGACAACCTCGACATCGTGTCCAACTTGTTTTTGGGTCGGGAACTGTCCCGCACCATCATTCCGGGTGTGGTGAAGAACATAAGGAAGGCCGAAATGGAGGAGCGGGCCATACCGGTCCTCAAGGAACTCGGTATCAACCTGCCGCCGCTGAACACCCAGGTGGCCAGCCTGTCCGGTGGCCAGCGGCAGACGGTCGCTGTCGCACGGGCCGTGCTGTGGGGATCGAAATTGGTTCTGTTGGATGAGCCGACCGCAGCGCTTGGAGTCACCCAGACACGGGCTGTTCTCGACTTGATTTTACGGCTGGCGGAAAAAGGTGTCGGCGTGTTGGTCATCTCTCACAACATGAGTGACGTGTTCAAGGTCGCGGACCGCATCGTGGTGCTTCGGCTGGGGCGTACGGTTGCGAACTTTGTGAAGAAGGACACCCACATGGACGCGGTGGTTGCGGCTATCACCGGGGCGGTCGAGGAGGTGCCAGCTGACAGATGAGTATGCAATCTGGTGTGGAACAACCGAAAGGCGTTTTTGGCAGCTGGCAAGATCGGATTCGCGCAGGTGAGTTGGGGCTGCTGCCGGTGATCCTGGCGCTCGTCGTCATCTGGATCATCTTCCAAAGTATGAACGGACATTTCTTGTCTGGACGAAATCTATCGAACTTGATCTTGCAGATTGCCGAGATTGGGATGCTCGGTATCGGTGAGACGTTCATCCTGCTGCTGGGGGAGATCGATCTCGCCATCGGCGCAGTCAGCGGCGTCGCAGCGGCAGTGTTGGTCTTGCTGTCTGGCGTGCACGTGAATCCCTGGCTGTGCATTCTGGCAGCGATTGCAGTCGGCGTCGTGATTGGCCTGTTCCAGGGATTTTGGGTCACCATCATCGGCGTGCCGGCATTCATCGTGACACTGGCGGGGTCCTTGGGGTACCAGGGCATTCTGTTGGCGTTCCTCGGCAATACCGGAACGGTACCTATTTTCAACCAGACGCTACTCAACATCGCGGCGTCGTATATCCCGAATTGGGCCGGCTGGGTGGTACTGGTGATTGCCGTCGTCATATTCAGCGCGAGCCTGCTGACGACACAGCAGAACCGAAAGAAGCGGCACCTCACAGCTCTCACCGGCAAGTCCATTGCAGGGCGCGCCGTCGTGCTGGCCGTGATTGGCGCCATCATCGTGTACGCGCTCAACTCCTACCGCGGCGTTCCAGTGTCGGGACTGATTCTGCTGCTGTTTGTGGTTCTCTTCGCATACATCACGCAAGGGACCGTGTTTGGACGGCACATCTACGCGGTCGGCGGCAACAAAGAGGCGGCGCGTCGAGCGGGCATCAACATCAAGGCCATCCGCATTATCGTCTTTACCCTCAGCGGCATGATGGGTGCGATTGGCGGCATCCTCGGCGCCTCTCGGCTCGGCTCCGCCTCGCCTGCCTCCGGCGGGGGAGACCTTTTGCTGGACTCGATTGCGGCTGCGGTCATCGGTGGCACCAGCCTCTTCGGCGGGCGAGGCAGCGTGTGGAACGCCTTGGCGGGTGCGCTTGTGATTGGCAGCGTCGAAAATGGCATGGACCTGCTCAGTGCGCCGTCGAGCACGAAGTACATCGTGGAGGGCAGCATCCTGTTGATTGCCGTCACGATTGATACGGTGACGCGCAACCGCCGCAAGGTCGTTGGGCGCTAACAAATCTGCTGAGCGTATCACCGTCCACGGCAACGAGGGTTTGGTTCGATTGGCATGGCTGTCCCGAATGGGGCAGCCATCCGCGATCTTTTACGCCTTCTCATCTCGGGAGAAAAATCCTGAGCGAGGGTCAGCCACGCCCGCAGGAAGCAGTGTGAGCGGATGGGCTGAGTCTCCTGTCAGGTCTCATTCGGATGCCTGCTGCGCCCTTCACCATGGCGGAGTGCCATGGCGTGAAGTACGAAGAGCTCAAGCTGAATCACGGCCATGCAAAAATCAATGGGCACGCCTTCGTCAAACGGTTGTTGTGGATTCAAGAAATACGCGCCATTTTGGAAGAAGAAGAAGTTTACGTTCATCAAGGTGCCTGTGAAGGTAACCACGGCGCCGAGCCACAAGAAGGTGGGGCTTGGAGCACCCCGATACCGCAGCGTGCCTATCATTAGTATAACGAATCCGAGCCCAACGGAGAGTTCCCCGGATACAACCAGAATCGCCAGCAGGTGCGAATGGGGAACGATGGTCTGTAAAAATCTTGCGTAAAGAGTGTATTTTGATCCACTGACAGCGTCCTCAAGCTGTCGTTGCAGATGGAGGAAGAACATCCCGCTAAGCAATTTATCGACGGCGGACACCAACCACTCGTAGGCAAACACGGCCTCTACAAGGACCACCGCCGCACGGTAGGGGAAGGGTCGGGTGGCCTGTGAGTGCTCCTCGTTAACAGGCGTTTTGTCTTTCCGCAAGTCATGTACTCTGAGTGCCATGGTTTCCGCTCCTTTCCGCATGTACGACTCGCCGGCCAGGCTCATGGGGCATTTCCTCATGTCTGCTCGCTGACCAGTTGTGTATATACAACCAACCGGTCTTGATGCGTGCGAGCTTGGGAGTTCCACAAGCCCGCACACGTGATGAGGTTGAGATTTCTGGTGTTGAAGTTGCCGAAGATACGTTCTAACGGCGCGTTGTTCCGCGGATAGACGGCGACTTGAATAACTTCAAAAGTCAACTTTGCGCCATTGTTACCGGTGACAATCACGTCGTCTCCAGGACGCAGTTCATCCAGCCGATAGAAAACGGCAGGTCCGTTAACACTCGAAACGTGCCCGTCAATGACCGCGCTTCCGACCCCGCCCGGCTGGGTCCCTTGGTCATACCACGCAGTGTCCACCCAGTTGCTGGGCACGCCAGGTCTGCCGTCGACCATGCCGACGTGCTGCACTCGTGCGTCGACCCCAATAGCCGGAATGACAATCCGGGCAGGGCTGACACCGTTTGGGTATGGCCACGATGGCGGGTTAGCTGTCGCGATAGCAAAGGGCGTGACGTTTTGAACAATGCGCGTCATGCCATGTGGAATGGGGGCGGCCTGTGCTTCGTAGATGGCGTAAGCACTGACGCCGCATGCGGCCGCAACCGCGAGAAGCATCGCAGTCAGCCATGTTCGGGTCTGCATTCGATACACCCCTTTCGACTCAGGGGGCGGCAAATGACCTCCCCCTGAGTCGCCATCGTACTTTCGCAATCGTGGCACTAGGCGGATGCGGGCGTGACGTTAGTGATGCCACGATTTGCGGCGAAGGGTCAGAACCGCGCCGAGCGCTGCCGCAAACATCGCGGCAAGGAGTGCCGTGAAGATCGTTTGGAATTCACCGACCGTCATGGAGTTACCTCGCCCACCCGTGACGGGCATCTGAGAGGGAATGCTCGGGTCCGAGAACTTGCTCGGGAACTGTGTGACAATCCCGGTCGAAATCGCCAGGGCCGGCGTGCTCATGTGCTCGTACGCCTCGCGAAACGTCGCGAAGGCGCCATCATAGTTTCTTGCGACATAATCGTCAAACGCGGTCGTCAAATCCTGGACGTGCATCTGCAGGACGTTCGCCACGGCATCCGCGTTGATGTATGGATTTGCGGAATGCAGGAATTTGGCGAATGCGAACCGGTACTGTGTCAATTTGTTCTGTGCAGCCTGTTTCGCGGAGGGGTCGTTCTTGACTGTTGCGACAACGTAGTCCACAAAATCCTGAATGTGTGCACTCCACAGCTTGTTGAACTCTGCTCCTCCAGCGGAGCCGTAGACGGACGCGATGGCATTGGTGAGCGATTGCGTATCCTGATTGAGCTGCCCAGCCACCGCCTGGAAGTCTGCAGCGTCCGCATGGCCTGTGTTTGCGTCATAACCTTTTTGCATCGCGATCATCGCGAGCCAGGCATGTTCGCCGAGGAGCTGTTGCAACGAGATGCGCAAGTTTGCAGCCGGCGTATTGGGAGATTCATTACCGAATTTTTGCGGGAACTGCCAGACGATTGCACCCGCCAGTGCGTCCGACATCTGGTACATCTGGTTGTAGGCCTTCACCCAGTCAGCGTAAGCGTCCTTGTAGTCCTTGTTCAGAAAATCATTGAAGGTGGACAGAAGCAAATTCACGTGTTCTTGCAGGCCTTGCGCCAGTTGACTGGTTTGTAGATATTTCGGGTCAGCATTATGCAGAAAATTTGCAAAGTGATCCTTGTAGGTTTGGAGCTTGTCGAGTGCCGCTTGTTGGCCGGCTTTGTCCCCGTTCTTCGTTGCTGTGACATAATCGACGAAATCCTGAACGTGTGCGCTCCACATGCGGTTGAACTGTTGTGCGGCTGCGGGACCATAAATGGATGCAATGGCCTTTGTGAGATCTTGCGTGTTTTGGTTCAGTGCATTGACAACGGCGGAGAAATCGCTCGCGCCCTCATACCCTGTTTCCATGGCGTCGACAGCGAGGACAACGTGTTCACCCATGAGCTGGTCCAGGGTAGAGCGCAGGTTGATGGCTGAATTGGACGTCTGCGATACTGGAGACGGGCTGGCAAAAGCCGGTGCGGAGACGGCGGGCAACGCCAGGGTTGCGAGCGTGGCAGCAGTGACGGTTAGAGTTTTCCAGTTCACGTGGGTTCCCTCCCAAAAGGATTGACCATGACGGTCGGTTGTTTCGTTGACTGATACGCAGTCTGAGAAAAGGTGGATCATCTGCAACGGGAATTTTTTTGGATTTCGGTCTATCAAGGTGCATTGCGAGGGACGTTGGAGTATGTCACAATGCAGAGCGACCGAAGTGTTTTGCGAAACCGGTGGATTCTCCCTATGTAGAGGCGCTCGCAAAACGAGGTGTTAGGCGAGGGCAATAGGAGCTTGAATCGATGACAGAGGTCGTTACCGATGCGGAACTGATGAAGCGTGTGGCCAATCGTGATCGCGCGGCGCTAGAGGCTATATATGATCGATACGAGAGGATCGTATACGGCTTTGCGCGAAAATCGGGTGCGGACGGGTTCGCAGCCGAGGAGATTGTCCAGGACGTATTCACCAAGGTGTGGAACGCGGCGGGGTCCTACGATGAACATCAAGCGAAGTTTTCCACGTGGCTCTTGACCATCGCCCGGAGGACCGCGATTGATCACGCGCGCAAGCGACAGCGCGTTGCCCCGCCATCGGCCGCGGAAGAAACCTTGCAGGCCGTACCAGACGGAGCGGGAGGGCCGGAGGAGGTCGCAGAAGTCCGGGCGCTTCAACAAATGCTCCGCGCTGCCCTGTCAGAGCTCCCCGTTGATCAAAAATGGCTGATTGAGCGTATCTATCTGCAAGGGCTGACGCAGCGCGAAGTCGCAGAGCTGCTCGGGTTGCCCATGGGGACCGTGAAGAGTCGTCTCCGGCTGGGGTTGACGAAGTTACGCGACAAACTAGCGGGAACCGGATGGGAGGTGACACCATGACGAGTGACGGGATGGTGTTATGCTCACTCCGGGAGCTTCATGTCCTGGATGGGTTAACGGACGAAGAGCGCTCGGCGTTCGAAGAACACTTGAAGATTTGTCTCGAGTGTCAAACAGAGGTCGCATCGCTGATGCCGGTAATGGACTGGCTTCTCTATGACTTCGATGCCGTGGAACCTCCGGCCGGGATGAAATCCCGCGTGTTGGAACGGGTGTTCGAAAGTGCGGATACCGATGGCCGCGTGGACGAACCAACTGTATCTCCAATCGAGGTTGACCTCCGCAATGCGGACGAGGCCCACGGGCGTGCGGCTTTCTCTGAAGCGAGGGGACCACACGGCCGCCGGCGTTCGTTGAAGCGGCGAGGATGGGCTCGACGGTCGTGGATTCCGGCCGGGACAGTTGCAGCCGTCGTGGTTGCCGCGGTGCTGTATGTGGGCTTCCATCCACTCGGCAAACGCGGAACAAATCAGCAGCTGGACACGCCAGTTGGGACCGTCACGCAATCTGTGCAGCTGACGGCCACGGCAGACTTCCCATCGTCCGGTGGCGATGTCTACATTCTATCGAACGGGTCTGCGCGACGGATGCTGATGGACTTCACAGGTCTAAAACCCGTAAAAGGGTCGCAAGTATATCAGGTGTGGTTGCTCAACAAAGGTCAGCCGCCGCTGTCTATCGGTGTGTTCACACCGGATGCGACCGGCGATGCGGTGTTCGCCGGCGTGATTCCGGCGGGAGTTGCGTATGATTCCGTCGGCGTGACGCTGGAACCTCAAGCCATAGACAAGTTACCAAAGGGGCCACTCGTATTGTCGGCCAACATTTAAGCTCAGGGGAAACATCGCGTTTCAACGAGAACCGCTGCACGTGCGTGGGCATGCGGATTGCCATGGCTGTCCCCATTGGGGGCGGCCATTCGTCTGTGTACGCCCGGCATGGGCGGTTTCCATAGGGTGAAAGTCCCGAGCGGGGGTTGGTGACATACCTACCGTTTGCCAAGAGCAAGGATGTCCGTCGCGAGGCGGAATCTGAGGCGCCCCCTCCTACTCGATTCTCCAGTGTCAATTTTTGTATCGGAATGGCGTATGCCAGCGCTGGTGGCAGTCGGAAAATTCTCTATCGCACCGAAAGCCTATACCGAATGTGGATTCATCCAGAGGCGGTGGTGGACGCCGAGGGGAGGCGAACCACAGGCGAATCGAAGGGTATTGGGAACGGGGACAGGTCTGGTACGAAGGCGGCTATAGGACCTATCGAATTTCTGGACCAAGGGGGAAGTCGGATGAACGTATCGTGTCGGGCAATCGGGGCTACGCTGTTGGCCGCGGCGGCTGTGTCGTTACCCTTTGCTCCCATGGCGTTTGCGGATACCACCGGATGGGCGCCGACGGCGACACAGGCGCTGTCTCTGCAGAATGCAACAGACCTAGGGCCGCTGTCTCCTTCGGCACCGCTGCGAATCACCTTGGGCTTGCGGCTGCAAAACCAAGCGGCCCTGAACACCTACATTGAGGCCATCTCCACGCCGGGGAATCCCATATACGGTCAAAGCCTCACCCCGGATACGTTTACAGCCGTGTACGGGCCGACGTCGGATCAAGTGCAAGCAGTGACATCCTACCTGGCGAGCGCCGGGTTCAACGATATCCAAGTCTCGCCGAACCATCTGGTCGTCAGCGCGACGGGAACCGCCGCGCAAGTCGAGCGCGCGTTTCATACGACGCTCGAACAGTTTCAGGTAGCGGGTCAAACGGTCTACTACAACACGACCGGCGCGTATGTGCCGTCCTCGTTGTCCGCCACGGTGGGCGCGGTGCTCGGCTTAAATAACGTCGTGGCGGTCACATTCCCGCTCGCAAAACCATCCGACGGCGGGGCATCAAGTTCCACTGGCGGGAGCATCTCGCTGCCCAACTATCCGACGAGCTACAACCCCCAGGGCTTCCAAACCGCCTACGATGTAGGGAAAACTGCGACCGGCCAAGCGACCAGTATCGCCATCTTCGCGGAGGGTGACCTCACGGGGGTTCTCCAAGACCTGCGTACGGAGGAACAAGCGAACGGATTGCCCCAAGTCCCGGTGACGGTGGTTCAGACTGGTATTGCGAGCACGGATACCTCCGGGGCGGACGAGTGGGACCTGGACACTCAATACTCCACGGGGATGGCGGAAACCGTAAAACGGCTCTATCTCTACGATGCCACGTCGCTCACCGATTCGGACATCGCGCTAGAGTTCAATCGATTCGTCACGGACGATGTTGCCAAGGCGGGAAGTGCGTCTTTCGGGGAGGACGAGACGTTCGCGTATTTGGACGGATCGATGCTCGTGGACGACGAAGTGTTTGCGGAGGCGGCTGCACAAGGGCAAACGGTGTTTGCATCGAGTGGAGACACTGGTGGCTTCAGCAGCGTGATTCTGCCGACAAATGGCGTGCCGGCCGGTGTGCCGGACGTGGAGTATCCAGCCGCATCGCCATATGTCGTGGCCGTGGGTGGCACGACGCTCTTGACGAACAGCGACGGGTCCTACAACGAGGAGCTCGCGTGGCTGGCCGGCGGGGGCGGGCCCAGCTATTGGGAGACGTCGCCGTATTGGCAAAGTGCGGTCGTGCCGGAAGGTACCGTTGGCAGGGCCTTGCCGGATATCTCGATGGATGCAGACCCGAATTCTGGTGCGAACGTGTATGTGAACGGATCGGTCATGGTGGTGGGCGGAACGAGCCTTGCGTCGCCGTTGGCCCTCGGTGTGTGGGCGCGACTTGAGTCGGCCCACGGCAATCACCTTGGGTTTGCGTCACCGCTGCTGTATGCGCAGTATGGATCGGCTGGATTCCACGACATCGTGCTCGGGGACAACGGGCCGTACCCGGCCACACCCGGTTGGGACTTCGCAACCGGGCTCGGCACGTTTGACGTGAGCCAGATGAACGCCGTGATTGGCAAGTAACAGACGGGTTCTGTCTCTTCAATCAGGGTACACCTGCGGAAGGGGTCTGCCGAAATTCGGCAGGCCCCTTCTCGTTGCTTGAAGGACCTTTTCTGGATAGGCGAGGCGCTGGAATGCCGACAGCTGCGTTGGCCGCCTTGCCCATTCTTCCGATCTCATGTAGCGTATGAAGAGAAAGGCTGTCGAAATTTGGTGGAATCGGTTCTGGTGCGTCAGAAGTCGAACGTACACTGTAGAGAGACGAGATGGATGGGGGAGTTGACAGGGATGAGCTTGGCGTCAAGTGAATCCATTCGAGACGAGGCCGGGAAGCAAATGTCCATCCGACAATCATCTATCCACGGTGTGGACACGCCGATGGTCGATGAGGCGCCAAGCGGCAACTCCCCCAGCCGCCTGACGCTGCAGCAGAAGTTGGCAGAAGCTCGGCGTGATCTTCTAGATTTAACACTTCGCAATCAGATGCTCAACTTTCGCATGCCGAAGAATCAAGGTGTGAATCTGGATGCCCGGTCGATTGACGAAGTCTATGGTTATTTGGTCCGCCAGCATGCCAGTCTCGGCTTCATTCCCTCTGGAGAGAACAATCCGAGCGAGGAGGAAATGGCCGGGCGCTCCGAGGAAATGGCCGGTCGCCCGCAACTGGTGCTCTCTGCTCCATATACGGGGGACCAGCTGAAAAGCCGCCTGCTTCGGACCTTTCGTACGGCGCGGACCTCGATGGAAGAGCAGGGCGCGAACACATTATTTCTCGCGCTGGGGTTTCTCGAATGGTACGAGGCGGAATCGAGCGACAAACCGCTGATGGCGCCGCTCATCCTTGTGCCCGTGGTGTTAGAACGAGACACCTCGCGGGATCAATTCACAGTGAAGCTCTCCGACGAAGAGGTCGTGGAGAACCTCTCGCTCCAATATAAATTGAAAGTGGACTTTCGCTTGGACTTGCCTGCACTGGAGCTAGACGACGCGGGCGACAGACGTCTCGCTGAATATACCGACGCTGTGGCCCAGGCTGTGGCATATCAGAAGCGCTGGAAGGTGCACGCCGACCGTCTGCTCATCGGGTTCTTTTCGTTTGGAAAGTACTTGATGTTCCGTGATCTCGAGGGGGACCTGTGGCCGGAGACGGCGAGTCCGCTGGACAGTGACCTGCTTGCGTCTCTGCTCGTCGACGGCTTTCAGGAGGAGGCTTCCGAGATCCCGGACGATGCCCGGATTGACGACGTGCTTCCGATTTGGGACATGCAGACGGTCCTCGATGCAGACAGTTCGCAGTTAGCAGCGGTCGTCGATGTGGCCCGCGGGCGGAACCTGGTGATACAAGGACCGCCCGGAACCGGTAAGTCGCAGACCATCACGAACGTGATTGCCCGGGCCGTTCTCGATGGTAAGACGGTGCTCTTTGTCGCTGAAAAGATGGCCGCGCTCGAAGTGGTGAAAAGCCGTCTCGAGCAGGTGGGCCTTGGCCCCGCGTGTCTTGAGCTGCACAGCAACAAGACGAACAAGCGTCAGCTGCTGCTGGAACTTGAGCGAACCTGGGAACTTCAAGGGACGTCCGGGCAGACGAATACGAATGCGCTGGAGTACGACATCCAACTCCGAAAGCTGAACGAGTATGTCGACGCACTCCACGCGACCATCGCAGAATCCGGCGTGACGCCATACCTCGCGATGGGGTGTCTCGTCCAGTGGCGGGAACGCATGGAGGCCGAAAGTTGGCCGGCATTCGAAGTGGACACTGGCTGGGGTCGCGAAACGTTTGTTCGACACCGGGAGCTTCTTCACGATGTGCAGCAGGTCCTCAAGGAAGTTGGCGTGCCTGAGCAGCATCCCTTCTGGGGCTGTCATCTAACAGAACTGCCGGTTGGCGCGACGCACGCAGCTTTGGTTGCCTCGTTGGAACAGGCCGTCGGTGCGATGGAAGATTTGCACGCAGCGTGGTTGGATGCCAGGGCATCTTTGCAGATTCCATTGCAGGACGCGTGGTCCGAAGTGGATCTTGCGGTGCGGGTCCTGCACCTTCTCGCGACGGCACCGGACCTCGCCGGTGTGGACGTGCACGCGGATGCGTGGGCGGACGTCGCCACCTGGCGGGACGTCGCTGTGGCCATGCGCACGGTGCACGACCTGAGGCAGAAACACGATGCATCGCTTTTAGGCGATACCTGGGCGAAGGACTTGGCAACGGTCCGAAATCAAATGATTGCACATGCGTCGTTCTTTGGCAGGATGTCAGTAGAGTACCGGCGTGCACGGGCGCAAGCCATGGCGTGTCTGCGTGTTCCGCGGAAGCAGACCGAAGCCGATCTCTTGGCATGGCTGAATGACGTCATTCGCGGTCAGGAGACGCTCACGCGCATTCTGCGGCAGGATGGAACACTGAAACAACTGCTGGGCGGCAAATGGCACGGGACTGAAACGGATTGGCAGGCGTGTGCCGCGGTGATCGAGTGGATGGCGAACCTGCACCGGATGCGCGAACGGGGCGAGGTACCGGAGTGGACGTTCCAACTGGCGAATCAACTGGACATTCGCACCGTCGCAGCGAACTTGGCGGCGTCTTTGACTTCGGCGATGGGGCGTGCGCGTTCTGCTGTACAGGTCGTTGTCGATGAGCTGCAGTACCGCGCGAGGGACGGTCGGGACGGGCCAGAAGGCCAGTTGACGGCCAGCATCGCTGAAGATGCGGAGCGGCTTCGGCAGTGGCAGCAGGGGCTTGCGGCACTGCGCGGCATCGTCTTGTGGAACATGGTCGCGGCTCGGTGTGAGCAGGCGGGACTGGGTCCGGTTGCGCGCAGAGCGGCAGCCTGGCCGAACGCCGGGGAAAGTCTCGTCGATGCCGTCACCGGCCGCTGGTACGAAGCGCTTCTGCATTCGGTTTTCAAGCGGAACCCAAGTCTTGCAGAGTTCGCGGGCACCGTCCAGTCGGGCGCCGTACACCGGTTTCGCGCGCTCGATGAGGAGTTGCAGCGGACGACCCAACGGCTCGCAGTGGCTGCGCACAGGAAGCGGATCCCGCCGCGGGACGCGACTGGCGGAGAACTCAGTATTTTACGCCGGGAGATGCAGAAAAAAACTCGGCATCTGTCGATCCGCCGGCTGCTCGGCAGCGCCGGCCACGCCGTGCAGGGCTTGAAGCCCGTGTTCATGGCGAGCCCGATGTCGGTGGCGACCTTCTTCCCGCCCGGAAGCCTTCACTTCGACCTCGTCGTGTTTGATGAGGCGAGCCAAGTTCAACCGGTGGATGCGTTCGGCGCCATTCTTCGCGGGCGTCAGTTCGTCGTCGTCGGAGACAGCAAACAGCTGCCACCTACCCACTTTTTCGACGGCGGGGTGGATGACGATGAAGACACCGAAGACGTCGAAGACTCGGACCTGCACACGAGCGACCTGGAGAGCATCCTTGGGTTGTGTGTCAGTCAAGGGATGCCCGAGCGCATGTTGCGGTGGCACTACCGCAGCCGCCACGAGTCCCTCGTGGCCTTGTCTAACGCAGAGTTTTATGACGGGCGGCTCGTCGTGTTTCCAAGCCCGGACCGGTTGTCGACAGCGAAGGGTCTCGTCCTCCATCGACTCGAGGACACCGCGTATGATCGCGGGAAAACCCGGACCAATCGTCGCGAAGCTCGCGCGGTCGCAGAGGCTGTGATGGCACACGCGCGCGCTTACGTCCACGGGGAGACGAGTGAGACCCTTGGCGTGGTGGCTTTCAGCAGCGCCCAGGCGGACGCGATTGAAGACGAGGTCGACCGCTTGCGACAGGCAGACCCGACGTGTGAATCGTTTTTTACCGCCTTGAGTGAGAAGTTTTTCGTCAAAAATCTCGAAACGGTGCAGGGAGACGAGCGCGACGTGATCCTCATCAGCGTGGGCTATGGTCGCGACAAGGACGGCTACTTGACGATGGGGTTCGGCCCGCTCGGCAAGGCTGGCGGCGAGCGCCGACTGAACGTCCTGATAACGCGTGCCCGGGTTCGGTGCGAAGTGTTTACCAACCTCAGGTCGGACGACATCGACTTACACCGCGCGAGGGGAGAAGGCATCCGCGTGTTTAAAGCTTTCCTGAGGTACTGCGAGACCGGAGTTCTCGACGTGCCATACCAGAGCGAACGCGAGATGGACTCCCCGTTTGAGGAGGCCGTGCGCGCCCAGTTGGTACGGCTCGGCTACCAGGTGGACACACAAGTCGGATCCGCTGGGTTCTTTATTGATCTCGCCGTGGTCGATCCGGAAGCTCCCGGGCGCTACCTCCTCGGTATCGAGTGTGATGGAGCGACCTACCACCGTTCGCGCAGCGCTCGCGACCGCGATCGGCTTCGTCAACAAGTGTTGGAGGGCCTCGGTTGGACTTTGCACCGGGTTTGGAGTACGGACTGGTACCGAGATCAAGCCAAGGCGATGGAGAAGCTGGAAGCCGCGTTGGCACAGGCCAAGAGCCGCCCACAGCAGGACGACCATGCCAGGCAACCAGTCCCTCGCTCAATCGCGGACCGTTCACCTGAAAAGAAGAAAGCTTGCGGTTCGGAATCGGACGGCCGAGGGCCCGACGCGTCAGGGGAATGGACGGAAACAGAACAGACGGACGGCGCTTCGGGAACGTCACGAGCGGAAACTCGGCCCATCACCGCGCCGTACGTACCGGCGATGCTGCACATTCCGCCCCTGGCGGTTGAACTGCACGAGGTTGCGGTCGGCCAGTGGGCAGATTGGATTGCTCAGGTGGTCGCTACCGAGAGCCCCGTCCATACAGACGTGGTGGTTCGCCGAATCGCCGACGCATGCGGGGTCCGCCGCGTTGGCAACCGAATTCGTGGTGCGTACGAGCGGGCTTTGCACCACGCGGTGCGAAGCCATCTGGTGAACCTCGAGGGTGCGTTCCTCGTCAGTCCGCAGCAGGGAGTGGTGCCCATGCGCTCTCGGGCAGATCTCCCACCAGGGGAGAAGCAGATGAAGTATATCGCGGAGGTGGAAATCGCGGCGGTTATGCTAGCGCTCATCGACGGCGCCTACGGTTTCTCGGAAGAGGAACTCATGGCGGCTACCGGACGTGCACTCGGTTTCCTTCGGGTGACCCAGGACATGCGCGACATGCTCTCGCGCGTCTTGGACTCCCTGCAGGTGGCTGGGTACGTTCGCCTAGAGGGGATGAGTTACATCCGAATGAGCTGACACCCACCCCGTCGCGCACACCCTAGACAAACGGAACCGATGCGACTACGATGAACCCGTAGAGAACGACAACTTCATCGGCGGAAAAGGTGTTCACTACCGTTGTGAACCGAAGAGGGAAACCGGTGAAACTCCGGTGCGGTCCCGCCACTGTGAGGGTGAGTTCGGCTCATGTGACCACTGAACGCGTTGCGTTTGGGAAGGTGAGTCGCGCGATGAACCTGAGCCAGGAGACCTGCCTTTTCCGGTTTGACCAGGACCTACGGATGATGGGTTGGCGTCTTTCTGCGTGATGGCGGCTATCTCCTCGTGGGGTAGCCGTTTTGACGTTTTGGGAAAGGTGGGAGCGCCGTTGCAACCTGTGCTGGACCGCGTCGTCGGTGGCATCGTGCCAAGCAATCAGGAGGTTTTGGAGCGTGCGCGCAACCGACTCGACGACCTGACGAAACCCGTCGGCAGCCTCGGCATGCTGGAGGACCTGGTCCTGCGGTTGTCGGCGATGACGGGGCGGGTGATTCCCATGTTCCGGTCCCCGCAGGTCCTGATCTTTGCGGCAGATCACGGTGTGAGCGAGGCGGGGGTCTCTGCGTATGACGGCGACGTGACGGAGCAGATGGCGGTCAACATGTGCATGGGCGGGGCCGTCAGCAGTGTCCTGGCACGCGCGCAAGGCGTGCCGCTTCGCGTCGTCGACGTGGGGGTGAAGACTCGCGTTCGCCATCCGAACGTGCAGGTTCGGAAGGTCGCGTGCGGGACCAAGAACTTTGCCGCCGAGCCCGCGATGACCGTGGCGGAGGCGCGGAAATCGGTCGAGATTGGCATCGAGGCAGTGGAGGCTTGTATCAGTGAAGGGCGCGACCTGTTCGTCATCGGGGAATTGGGCATTGGCAACACCACGTCCAGCACGGCGCTCCTCTCCGCCTTTCTCGGCATCGAGCCCCAGTTGTTGGTGGGGGAAGGGACCGGCATCTCGGCGGAGCAGAAGGAAGCCAAGCGCCGACTGATAGAGAAGGCGATTCAGCGATTCAAGGATGCGAACCCGAGTTCGGGGGCGGACGACCCCTGGCAGGTGTTTGCTGAATTCGGCGGCTTCGAAATCGGGGCGATGGCTGGAGCCTACCTGGCTTGCGCCTACCACCGCTTGCCCGTGCTCTTGGATGGCGTCATCACCGCCGCGGCTGCGCTGTTCGCCTACCGCTTGAATCCTGCGGTCGCAGACTATCTGATTGCGTCTCACCAATCTCCAGAACCGGCGCACGCCTACGCCCTCAAAGCCCTGGGATTGCAGCCACTGGTTCAGTGGGGCATGCGCCTCGGCGAGGCATCCGGTGCCCTTTCGATCCTGCCGGTTGTACGCAACGCGTGCAAGGTGATGGCGGAGACCGCGACGTTCGGGGACGCGCGGGTCTCGAATCCGCATCGAGCCGAGCATGAGCCGCTCGGCCCTGGCGAGGCTCGGGTCGAATCGCCTGCTGCTACGGGCGCGGAGTGCACCGACGGTGCGGCGAACCGAAGCGCCGCGGTTCAGCCAACGGCGAACGACTTTGACGAAGCGGAACGGCAGGCCTTGTACAAGGCCATCTACGCGCGCCGCGACATTCGCTCCTTTCTGCCAGACTCGATTGACGACGAGGTGCTGATGCGGATTCTGGCTGCCGCCCACCACGGGCCGTCGGTCGGGTTCATGCAGCCGTGGAACTTCATCCTGGTTCGGGACAGGCAGGTGCTCCGCGAGATTCAAAGGGTGGTGGAACGGGAGCGCGTCTTGGCAGCGGAACACTACGAAGACCTCCAGCGGGATTACTACCTGCGGCTCAAGGTGGAGGGTCTGTTGCAGGCGCCGCTCACGATTTGTGTCACGAACGACCCGACGCGGGGCGGGCCGCATGTACTCGGCAGAAACACGATTCCAGAAACCGATTTGATGTCCACAGCCTGCGCGATTGAAAACCTGTGGCTGGCGGCGCGGGTCGAGGGCATCGGCGTGGGGTGGGTGAGCATCTACCAAAAGGCGGACATTCGCAGGATTTTGCGGATTCCGGAGCGGATCGATCCGGTCGCCCTGCTGTCCATCGGCTACACCGCGCATTTTCCGGAGATTCCGCTGTTGGAGCGCGTGGGCTGGCGGAGCAGGCTGGCGTTGCAGGGCTTAATCTACCACGACTTCTGGGGAAATGAGGAGGTGCAGTCACCGTGAGGATCTACACGCGTGGCGGCGACAAGGGAAAGACGGCTTTGATTGGGGGAGAACGGCGGTTCAAGGACGACCTGCGCGTGGAGGCTTACGGCACGGTTGACGAGGCCGGCGCGTTTCTGGGCCTAGCTGTGAGCGAACTCGACGAGGCGACGGAGAGCGACATCCTTCAGGTGTTGAGTCAGGTGCAGCAAACCCTGTGGGATGTCGGTGCAGATCTGGCTGCCACTTCTGGGGCGAAATACACGTTTCGGACCCGGGAGGAGGCGGCCGCGGAGTTGGAACCGTGGATAGACAAGTACATGGTCGAGGCGGAGAAGGTGACCAAGTTTATCCTGCGGGGTGGGGACCGGGCAGCGGCGGCGCTCCACGTGGCCTGTACGGTGGTCCGGCGAGCGGAGCGGCGGGTGGTCGCACTGATGCAGGTCGAGGAGATCTACCCGCCGACACTCAAATACCTGAATCGTCTTTCGGATTTGTTGTTTGTCTTGGCACGGGCTGTGAATGCGCGTCGGCAGCGGAAGGATGTCCTCTATGAACACAGCACGGACGTGTTTCGAGATGGGAAGCAGGCCAACCCGAACTCGGACCCGCAGGGAGAGGCTTGACGTCCGGTTCGGGATTCAGTAGTATGACCAACGAATTCAATAGACCTCTTCAGGTGCTCTGGAAACAGAGATAATAGGGAAACCGGTGAGAACCCGGTACGGTCCCGCCACTGTAATCAGCGTTTTTTCGGGTCAACACCACTGCCGCGATGTGGGAAGGTGTTGAACGGCCCCGAGCTGAGAGTCAGGAGACCTGCCTGAAGAGTGACGCGCGGAACCTTCGAGGAGAGGTTGCGGGGATAGTCCATTGGATTGTCCAACCACACCACCATCTCTGCCGTAGGCAGAGATTTTCTTTTAGAAGGGGATGCCAGATTGAACCATATCAGGAGGTATCCACATGAACAAATCGATGGTACTGGCTCCCGTTCTGGCGGCGGCTGTGGCGATGGGGGTGGTCGGTTGCGGTGCGCCGGTTGCGTCCGGGAATTCAGCGAGCACGGGATCTGCCGCGAACGTCACGAACGAGACGGCTACGAGTGCGAACCAGGCGAACGCGTTTCCTGTCACCCTCACCGATGACGCCGGCCATCGCGTCACCGTCGCGAAGCGGCCGCAGCGCATCGCGTCGACCACCGAGGGCACGGACGAGATTCTGACCGCACTCGTGCCGAAGAAGGACATCGTACTCGTCACCAATTACGCGGATGACCCGCAGTATTCGAACGTCACACAACTGGTCAAAGGAATCCCGACCATTCAAAACCCAAACGCGGAGCAGGTGATTGCCGCGAAACCGGACCTGGTGCTCATGGCTTCCTATACCAACCAAAATGTGGTCAAGCAAATTGAACAAGCCGGCATCCCGTCGTACGAATTCAACGATTTCAACTCCATCGCCGACATTGAGCGCAACATCGAGGTCGTGGGCAAGCTCGTCGGGAACGAAGCGGGTGCGGAGAAGTTGGTTGCGAACATGCAGTCCCAGCTGCATCAGGTCCAAGACGCCGTGAAGGGCCAGCAGAAAGTGACCGTCCTCGATTACAGCTCCTACGGGTATGCCGCCGGCGCGTCGACGACCGTGAACGACGTGATTGTCGATGCGGGCGGCATCAACGCGGCCGCGAAACTGAACGGGTGGCAGCAAATCACAGACGAAGAAGTCGTCAAACTCAATCCGGACGTGATTATCGACGCGAGTGACGACAAAGGGTTTGTTCAAAAGCTGTTGCACAATCCGGCGCTTCAGACCGTCTCGGCCATCAAGAATCGCCGCGTGTACAGTGTCAACTCCGCAGATTTGACGAGCGTCTCTCAGTATGTGACGCGCGGCGTCGTAGATCTCGCGAAGTTGTTGTACCCGAGTGCCCACATCAGCCAATGAGGCGCGCGCGGCCGGGTTGGGTCTTCGGCTTGCTCGGCGCAGCACTGCTCATCGGCGCGGCGTTAGAGCTTTCTCTCGGACCAGTGGTCATCCCCGTCCGCCAATTGATTCCCGACGCCTGGCGGTACTTTCACGGCCTGCAGGATACGAATGCGGTGGTGATAGGGGCGATTCGTCTGCCCAGGCTGGTTGTCGCAGCGTTGGTTGGCGCCGGGCTGGCGACCACCGGCGCGGTTCTACAAGCAGTGTTTCGCAACCCGATGGCCGACCCATCCGTCATTGGCGTGTCGAGCGGAGCATCCCTGGGCGCGGTGCTGACGATTCAACTGGGGTTGTCGCAATTGAACCGATGGACCACACCAGTCGGTGCGTTTGTCAGTGCGTTGGTCGTCGTGTTCGTCATTTACCGGATTGCAACGGTTCAGGGCAGGACCTCCATCTACTCCCTCTTGCTGTCCGGTGTCGCGTTTAGCACGCTCTGCAGTTCCATCGTCACGCTGATCTTATCCCTGGCGCCGCTGGAGACCATGCAACAGATGTTGTTCTGGCTGATGGGCGGGCTGGACGGAAGCTCCTGGCAAGAAGGGCTGAGTCTGTTCGCGTTCCTCACCGTCGGGATGGCGGTGTACTTGACGCAGGCGCACGCGCTGGACGTCCTCTCACTCGGTGAAGAGCAGGCGGAAGGGGTTGGCGTCGCGCCGCAGCGGACCAAGCAAATTGTGCTCGTGACGGCCGCCTTGATGGTGGGGGCGTGCGTCAGCGCGACCGGCGTCATCGGGTTTGTCGGACTCGTGGTGCCGCACCTGCTGCGAATCTGGCTCGGGCCGGCCAATCGCCGGTTGATTGTCGCGTCGGCCATGGGCGGTGCGGTGCTTATGCTGTTTTCAGACCTGGTTGCGCGGATGATTCTGCTGCCGGCGGAGTTGAACGTCGGGATTATCACCTCGTGCATCGGCGCGCCGTTTTTCCTGTTCTTGTTGCGACGACAGGAATCCAGCTCGTTCTGAGGGGTGAGAGGAGGATGGACCGTACGTCACTCGTGCTGGAGGATGTCGCTTTCGCGGACATCCTGGAGGGGATTCGGGCGAACTGGTCCGGCGGTCAGGTGGTGGGACTCGTCGGGCCGAACGGTGCCGGGAAATCCACCCTGCTTCGCATCCTCGCCGGAGTCCGTCGGCCCACCCGCGGCCGCGTCTGGGTTCAGGGGCAGTTGGTGGACCAGATCTCCCCGAAGCTGCGCGCTCGGCTCGTGGCCTATCTGCCTCAGCAGATTCCAGACGACACGGCCTTTACGGTCGAACAGTACGTGGAAATGGGGCGGTTTGCGCATCGCACTCTGTGGGGCGGGCTGGACACCGCGAGCCGCGCGGCGGTTGACGAGGCCATTGAACGCGTGAACCTGTTGCCGCTGCGCAGGGCGCGCTTGGACCGAATTTCAGGCGGGGAACGACAGCGGGCTGGGATTGCACGGTGTCTGGCCCAAGGGAGTCCCATCATCCTGCTCGACGAGCCCATTGCCAACCTCGATGTCCATTACCAGTTGGACATCCTGCTTCACCTGCAGACGTTGGCTGAGCAAGGTTGGCTCGTGGTTTTGGCCATCCACCACCTGGAGTTCGCAGCGCAGTACTGCGACCGGCTGCTGCTGTTGCACGCGGGTCGCATCTACGCAGAGGGGCGCCCCAGCGATGTCCTGTCGGAACAGGCGCTCCAGGAGGTGTTTCGCGTCGAGGCGAGGACCTACGCGGACCCGTATGGCGGCCATCTGCGCGTGAGCTACTCGACGTGAGAGGAGGGGTAGTATGGGGTACACGTTGGTCCTTGGCGGGGCCCGCAGCGGCAAGAGCGGCTTCGCGGAGCACCTCGCACACCGGATGTCCGAGGTTCACGGACTGCCGGTCACATTCATTGCAACGGCCGAGCGGACGGACCAGGAGATGGAGGAGCGGATTCGCCGCCATCGTGAGGGACGACCGGCTTCCTGGGACACCGTGGAGATTCCGCTCGAGGTTGCCGCTTGGCTCCAGGCACCGCGCCCGTCCCGGGTGGTCCTGATTGACTGCCTGTCCTTGTTGCTGAACAATTGGCTGTTTCTCGGTGGTTGTGACGAGGAGGAGGTTCACTCGCGAACCCATCGTCTCGTCGAAGCCATGGCGACGACCGCACATCGCGTCGTGGTGGTCAGTAACGAAGTCGGTCAGGGGATTGTGCCAGCGGACTTCCTCTCGCGCCGCTACCGGGATTGGCTGGGGTGGATGAATCAGAAGGCCGCCGCAGAGGCGGCGCAGGTGGTCTGGATGGTTGCGGGGATTCCGGTCGACGTGCGAAAGCTGCAGGTTCCCCTTCCATGAACCAGTTGCTTGCCGCGAGCATCGCGTTACTGGTGGATCTTGTGGTGGGGGACCCCCGGTGGGTTCCCCATCCGGTCGTCTGGATGGGGCGGTACATCGCGTGGATGGATAGGCGGCTGAACACGGCCCACGCGGTCCCGCGAACGAAGCGCCTTCGCGGGGTGTGGTTGGCCGCGTCCACGCTGCTCATGGCAGCGGGTGCACCGTGGTTGGCGCTGATGGTCGTCCGCCACTACGCCAGTTGGTTCGGCTGGGTGCTCGATGTCCTTTTGGTTTCGACGACCATCGCATGGAAAGGGTTGGCCCAGGCGGGGTGGGAGGTGCTTCGGCCGCTCCAGGCTGCGGACCTCGCCGCGGCTCGGCGCGCGGTGTCCATGATTGTGGGACGCGATACGGAACACCTGTCGGAGGCCGAGGTGGTGCGAGCCACCGTTGAGACGCTCGCGGAAAACATCGTCGACGCGGTGGTCTCACCGGTCTTTTACGCCTGCATCGGCGGCGCGCCGCTCGCGTTTCTATACCGGGCGGCCAACACCCTCGACTCGATGGTGGGATATCGGAACGACCGCTACCGCGACTTTGGCTGGTGTTCCGCAAGAGTCGACGACGTGCTCAACTTCATCCCAGCCCGGTTGACCATCGGTATTCTCTGCATCGCGCTGTGGGTTGCGAAGGGCCGCCCGATTCGGGCGCTCCAGGTGATGTGGCGGGATGCGCGCAGGCACCCGAGCCCCAACAGCGGCATACCTGAGGCCATGTTCGCGGGCGGCCTCGGCGTCCAACTCGGCGGGCTCAATTTCTACGGCGGGGTTGCATCCCATCGCGCCACGATGGGCACGCCGGAACGGCCGCTGGAACCCCGCGACATCCCACGCGCGATTCGGACGGTCCACGCCGCGTGCGCTGTCCTGCTGGTCGCTGCCGCGATTGGAGGGGTGTTCGTATGGCGATGGTGAGATGGTTTGTGCTGGCCGTCCAGTTCGCCACGGTGATCCCGATGCCTCCCGTACCCAACGCCTCCGACCGCGACGTGCGCACCAGTGTGCTGTTCCTGCCCGTGGTCGGTGGGTTCCTCGGTGCCATCCTGTGGGGGCTTCAGCGGCTGCTCACGGGGTACCTGCCGTTGCTGCCCGCCACCGCGGTTGCACTGACGGCGTACACCCTCTTGACAGGAGCCTTGCACCTCGACGGCTTGCTGGATACGGCCGATGCAGCAGGCAGCCGCCGATCGCGGGACGCGGCGCTCGACATCATGAAAGACAGCCGGATTGGCGCGATGGGGGCCGTTGCGGCCGTGCTCATCCTGGTCGGGAAATTCGCCGCGCTGTCCAGCCTATCGCCAACATCGCCTGGGTTTTTCGTCGTGGTGCCGGTGTGGTCGCGGCTCGCCATGGTCTGGTCCATGGCCATTGCGCCTGCCGCCCGCGGGAATGGGTTGGGGGCGTATTTCGCCCGACAGATTCGGCCGTGGGTGCTGGTCACCGCCACCTGCCTCAGCGCAGCGGTCTGTGTGCCGCTCGTCTCTGCGAGAGACGGGCTCTGCCTGTTGATTGCGGTTGTCGGCACCACCTCGCTCTACCATTGGTGGATACTTCGGAAATTCGGAGGTTCGACCGGAGATACGTACGGCGCCTTGAACGAGGTTGTGGAGTGGGTGGGGTGGATGGTGTCGACAGGACTCGCCCACTGGAGGTGACAGCGATGCACGGAGGTCGAGTGTACGAATACGCCGAGCAGACGGGGCGCGGTGTGGAGGAGCTGTCCGATTTCAGCGCCAACATCCACCCGGCGGGACCGCCGGGGTCGGTCCTGAAGGCGCTGCAGGCGGGACTTGCCGGCATCCGCCATTACCCGGACGGCCGACATCGCGCGGTGACGCAGGTGCTGCGCGCCAAGTACAGAATAACCGAAGAACAAGGTGTGGTTTGCGGAAACGGCGCCTCGGAGGTCATCGACTTGGCGCTGCAGGCCGTTTCGCCGAAGCGCGTGCTCCTGTTCGAACCCGCCTTTTCCGGGTACCGAGAGGCCGCGTCGCGCTGCGACGTGCGGGTGGAATCCGTGAACCTGTTGGCGGACCGGCGGCCGTTCTCCGAGACCCTCGCCGCGGTCGCAGCCAAGTGTCAACCGGGTGATCTCGTCGTCGTCAACAACCCCCATAATCCAACCGGTCTCTGCTGGCATCGCGCAGACCTCCTGCCAGCTCTGGCCGAACTCGCAGTGCGCGGGGGGACGCTGCTCGTCGACGAATCGTTCATGGACTTTCGCTGGGATGAAGCTGCGCGGAGCGTCCTGCCGGACACCGAGCGCTGGCGGAATCTCATCGTGGTCCGGTCTGCCACAAAGATGTACGCGATTCCAGGACTACGCTTTGGCTTTGGCGTCGCTCACCGGGACCTGGCCGAACGCATGGACCAGAATCGAGACCCGTGGAGCGTCAACCACCTCGCGCAGGTGGCGGCTCAAGCCGCGTATGAAGACGACGCGTTTGTGCGGGAGACGTGGACCTGGCTCCAACGCGAGCACCGGTACATTGCCGATACGTGGGGCCTGCACCCTGCAGTCCAGCTGTTCCCGCCGAGTGTGAACTTCTTCTTGGTGCGCTTGCGCGAAGACCTGCCGGTGCAGGCCATTTTAGCATGCTTGGAGCAGCAGGGCCTGTTCGTCCGACGCTGCGACGACTTTGTGGGCCTCGGTCCGCTCGACCTGCGCGTGGCCATCCGATCTCGCTCCGACAACGAGCGATTGTGGCTCGCGTTCAACCACGCCATCTCCGCGGTTCCGCGCGTTCGGCCGGCAGATGTGCTCGATAGTCCAGTTGTTGAATCGAGACCGTCTGCCCGTCGTACACCGCGCGGGTGATGGAGCCGTGGTGGGGTTGCCAACGGCGGAACCGACCCAGCGGCTCACCGTGGAGCGCCGCCAACCACAACCCGAGCGGACCCCCGTGTGTGACGACGCAGACGGTGTCCTGCGGGTGTCGGGAAGAGATGGCTTGGAGACCGGCTTGAAAGCGGTGAAGCGCCGCCTGGCGCGACTCACCGCCGGGGAACTCGAAATCCGGGAGCGATTCGTCGAGCGCTTGGTCCATCACGGATTGGTACCGTTGGTAGGCGTCGAACGAGGACATCCCATCCACCATGCCGAGATGAAGCTCTCGCAGCGCTGGGCACAACTCCCACGCCGCACGGGGTTGTGCCTGCGCAATCGCCGCGGCGGTCTGGACACAGCGCTGGAGCGGGCTGGAGTAGATGTGGCAGATGGGTTCATCGCTGAGCGCGGTGGCCAGCGCCTGGGCCTGGCACAACCCGTGCTCGTTCAGGGGCGGGTCGGTCTGCCCAATCAGGACGTAGTTCAAGTTTTCTGCTGTGACGCCGTGTCGGACGAGGATGAGTGCCGTCAAGGTGCTCCCTCCATTGGAAAGAGAGTGAGAGACCATGAACTTTGCCAGAATCGTCATCGCAGGGACGCACAGCGGCGCCGGGAAATCGACGGTCTCGCTCGGCCTCATGGCCGCACTGCGTCAGCGGGGTCTGCGCGTCCAAGGTTTCAAAGTTGGACCGGACTACATCGACCCCAGTTATCATACCGCCATCACCGGCCGCACGTCGCGCAACCTGGACAGTTGGATGTTGTCCCACGCGACGGTTCGAGACGTGTTTCGGCGCGCGGCAGGCGATGCGGACGTCTCCGTCATCGAAGGCGTCATGGGACTTTACGACGGCAAAGGTCCCTTGTCGAACGAGGGCAGCACGGCGGAAATCAGCGCCTTGCTCGATTGCCCGGTGGTCCTCGTGGTTGACTGTGCCGGTGTCGCCCGGAGTGCCGCAGCGATGGTCAAAGGGTATCAGGAGCTGGACCGCACCCTCCGCATTGCAGGTGTGATTGCCAATCGTGTCGGCAGCGAGGGTCACTTTCGGCTGGTGCAACAGGCGGTGGAGCAGGTCTGCGGGATTCCCGTCCTTGGCTACCTGTCCCACCATCCGGAGATGGAGATTCCGGAGCGACATCTGGGACTCATTCCGGCGCTCGAGCGCGGGGACCACGATGGCCTGTTTCGGGCTCTCGGCGCAGCCGTCGCCGCCACGGTCGATTTGGACGCCGTCCTGGCGCTCGCGGGGGCGGCACCGCCGCTGGCTTCCCTGCGTCCGAACGCGGCGGGAGGGAAGGCGGAAGCGACCCGCCGGACTTCAGAAGGTGGTGCAAAGGCGCGAATTGCCGTCGCCATGGACGCCGCCTTTCACTTCTATTACGCCGAGAACTTCGACTTGCTGACCGACTGCGGTGCACAACTGCTGCCGTTCAGTCCGCTGGCTGGGGACCCGGTGCCGGAAGATGCGGACGGACTGTACATCGGCGGCGGGTTTCCGGAAACGTTCGCAGCGGACCTCAGCCGCCAACAGGGGGTCCGGACGAGTGTTCGCGAGCGGATTTTGAACGGGCTGCCGACGTACGCCGAATGCGGTGGCTACATGTACCTTACCGAGCAAATCGTCGACATGCAAGGCACCGCGCACGACATGGTTGGGGTGATTCCCGCCCGCGTGTCGATGCAGCCTCGGTTGTCCGGGTTCGGGTATCGAGAAGTGACCGGTGTTGCAGGGAACTGGCTGGTCCCACCGGGCGCGACCGCCCGGGGCCACGAGTTTCACTACTCGACCATCGCCTACCACGGACCGCAGTCGTTCGCGTGGCAGGGCGGTTTGGCAGGGCAAGGAGAAGGCTACCTGCAGGGCAACCTGGTGGCGGGGTATACCCACTTGCACTTCGCGTCCAACCCGGCCGTCGCACAGCACTTTGTCGAGCGGTGCGCGAGTTACCGGGCGGCGTGGACGGGAAGGCAGGAGAGCGAAGCATGACGCCGAGCCTGATGGTCGTCGGAACATCGTCCCACGTGGGCAAGAGCATCGTGGCAACCGCTCTGTGTCGGATTCTATCGGAAGACGGGCACCGCGTGGCGCCATTCAAGGCGCAGAACATGTCGTTGAACTCCGCCGTGACGCCGTCCGGACGCGAGATTGGGCGGGCTCAAGCCGTTCAGGCGGAGGCCTGCGGGATTTTGCCGAACGAACACATGAACCCCGTGTTGTTGAAGCCAACCGGTCATTTGCAGAGCCAGATTGTGCTGCAGGGCCGGCCGGTCGGAACGAGATCGGCTCAATCGTACTTCTTCGACGAGAAGGAGGAACTTTGGCGGGCGGTAGTGGAGAGCTACCAGTTCCTCGCCGAGCGGTATGACGTCATCGTGATGGAGGGTGCCGGAAGCCCCGTCGAGATCAACCTGAAGCGGCGAGACATCGCCAACATGAAGGCCGCACAGATGGCCGATGCGTCGGTCCTGCTCGTGGCGGACATCGACCGCGGTGGCGTGTTCGCATCGATTGTCGGGACCTTGGCCCTCCTTGACCCGGACGAACGTCGGCGGGTGAAGGGGATCATCGTGAACAAGTTCCGCGGCGACGCGCGCCTGTTCGACGATGGCCGACGGTGGCTGGAATCGTATACCGGCCTGCCCGTACTCGGAGTGCTTCCGTACATCGACCACCTCGGAATCGACGAGGAGGATTCGGTCGGTTTGACAGCGGATAGATATCGACGAGCCGGGGCCACGTCGGCCAGCCTCTCCGTCGGCATCCTGCGGCTGCCGCACATTGCCAACTTCACGGATTTTGATCCGCTGTTCCTCGAACCCGACGTCCACGCCTATTTCTGCAGTGAACCGGGAGATCTGGCCCGCGCAGACGCGATTGTGTTGCCGGGCACGAAGAGCACGCTCGCGGATTTGGACTGGCTGCGGCGCACAGGGTGGCGGGCGGAAATTCAGGCGTGTGTGGCGCGCGGTGCGTACGTACTCGGTATCTGTGGCGGGTATCAGATGTTGGGCGTGGAGGTCCGGGACCCGGGGCGGCAGGAGTCGGACCTGGCGGTGGTGCCAGGGCTGGGGTTGATGGATGCGGTGACCACCATCCAGGCGGACAAGACCACGGTGTTGGTGCAAGGGACTTTCCTCGGCCGCTTTGCGGGCATCCCACTCGAGGGGTACGAGATTCACATGGGCGTCACCGAGTTCTTCGGCACGCAGAATCCGCTGGCGCGGACGCGCCGCGCCGGGGACGGAGCAGCAACGGTGGATGGCACCGACCGGGATGCGGAGGTGCTGGAGGGCCACGTGGCGCGAGACGGGCAGATCCTCGGGACGTACCTGCACGGACTGTTGCACAACGACGCCTTTCGCGCTGCCTGGCTGAACGAGATACGCCGCCAGAAAGGCCTGCCGCCGCAGCCACCGCAAGCGAACATGCAGTCGTTACGGGCACGCGAATTGGATCGATTGGCCCGTACCGTTCGAGCGCATCTCGATGTCGATTCAATCTACCAGATGCTCGGTCTGTCGAGACGAACCAACTGAGGGGGGCGTTGGTAATGTACCCAGAACGCATCGTCTGTCTGGCCGCGGAGATACCTGAAATTTTACACCGGTTGGGTGCGTTGGACCGGGTGGTCGGGATTTCCGCTTACACGACGCGGCCGGTCGAAGCGCTTTCCATCCGAAAAGTTTCGGGCTTTCAGCACGGCAGCGTCAAGCGCATCCTGGAGGTGCGTCCAGACGTGGTGATCTTGACCTCGAGCGTGCAACAGAAACTGGCGGCGGAGCTCACGGCGGAAGGCGTCCCCATCCTCCACTTCAACCCGCACCGCCTGGAAGATATGTTTCGCACCATTTTGCTGCTTGGAAACGTCGTCGGCCAGTATGAACAGGCCGTCACCTATGTCGCGGAGCTTCGCGAACAGGTCGAGGAGATCCGCCAATCGGCTGAAGCCCTGCCGTGGCACCCCCGCGTCTATTTTGAGGAGTGGATGGAGCCAATCATCGCCGGCACGGCGTGGGTCAGCGACCTGATGGAAATTGCGGGAGGACGAGACGTGTTCCGCGAACGGTCCATCGGCGGGCGGCGAGCGTCTCGGCGCGTCGTGGAGGCGGCAGACGTGGTTGCCGCCGCACCGGATGTCGTCTTCGCTTCGTGGTGTGGCAAGCCGTTCAACCAGGCGGCGTTCCTGGCGAGGCCGGGATTCGCAGACCTCCCGGCTGCCCGAAACGGACACGTCGTGGAGTTGAGCGGCGAAGTGCTTCAGTGCGGCCCGATGCTCGTCGACAGCTTGCGGGAAATGCACGAGCAGGTGCGGCGCGTCGTCGCGCAGGCACGGGTTGACCACTAGAAGCGGGGATAAATCGACACTCGGGCATCAAACGCTCGGTTGAATGTGTATAACTGTGCGGGGCGGGCCGAGTACTGGCGGGTCTTCTTGGGCCGGCCCGCTTCGTCCAGTACCTCTAGCAACATCCTGTCGCGTGTCTTGGTCTTCAGAAGGTCTCGTGCGAAATTCGTCGTCGTCGGCCGGTACGAGGGGGCGACGGCGGCAATCACCTGCTGTAGTTGCGCGATGGTAAACTCCTTTGGCAGCAGGGTTCGTGCAATTGTCGTGGTCATCACCTTGTTTTCCACGAATCGCAGTGCGTCCGCAATAATGGAGGCGTGATCAAAGGCCAAATCGGCCGCGTGCAGTGTGATGGCCCCGTCTTCAGACTCCAACACGAGCGGCTGGGCATCGCTCACGCGGACCCGGAACAGTTGAGCCTGCTTGGCATCGCCGCCTGCACGCAAACCGGCAAGCAACGCTTCGTTCACCAAAGCCACGTAGGCGACGGTGGGCGTTGGGCCGCGCGGATCTCGCCAAGGGGTGTAGTAGGCCTTCATCTGCTCCAAGTAGATGCCGTCCATCCATCCCTCGGTCTCACCCCCAATCGCCGCAGTCAGATTGGTTTCCTCCTGCAGTTCCCGGATGGCCGCTTGGTCCAAGCTTTCCGTCTCAACGTTCGTAAACCCGCCAGGGAGTGCCCAGTGGTCGTTGAAGGTGTCGCCGGATCGTTGAATCAAGACGAGTTCGAGGCAGCGTCTTGGATAGGACTTGAGGCTTCGCCTGTCTGTACGGGTGTTGTCCGCAGTCCGTCGCTCGGTGGCGACCGTAAAGATACAAATGTCCACTGGAAGGCCACGGAGGCTCGGATATTCGCGCTCTTGTTCAGTCTGTCGACGCACGTTGCCCCCTCCTTTCGCGCGGATACCGTGTAGAATAGCATACTTCATAAATCCTTCCGAGTGAAACAGACAATCATATATATTCATTATGAAAAATACATATTGACATACATTGGGGGATCGGTGTAAGTTGAACACAGGATGGAACAACGAAGCACCCAATGGAGGGGATGGAGATGGTGAGTAGAGCAGAGCGGGTTCGTGGTGGGTTGTGGGGGCTGTTGGTCGGGGATGCACTGGGCGTACCGTATGAATTTCATGCGGCGTTCCAGATTCCTGCGGAAGATCAGATTGAAATGTCCCCTCCGGCGGGGTATGCGCGGACGTATCCACAACTCCCAGTGGGTACGTGGTCAGACGATGGCGCCCAGGCGCTCTGCCTGTTGGATTCGCTGCTGCAAGCCCAGGGGTTTGACATCCAGGACTTCGCCGCCCGCCTGGTGGCTTGGATGAACGAAGGACTGTGGGCAATCGACGGATACGTCTTCGACTGCGGCATACAGACCCGTGCGGCGATTACTCAGCTGCGAGATGGTGTGCCGCCGGTCCGAGCAGGGTTCGTGAATCCGAATGGCAAGGGCAACGGGGCCTTGATGCGGGTACTGCCGCTGGCCCTGTGGCATCACTGGACGGACGCGGAGTTGGTTGAAATGGCACACCTGCAATCCGTCGTCACCCACGGAGCACTAACGAATCAGGTTTGCTGCGCACTCTATTGTCTCTGGGCGCGCCGCCTGCTGAACGGCCTGGAGGCGGAATCCGGTTATCGAGACGCCGTCCAAACGCTCCGCACCTTGTACGGGGAGGCATCGCCGTACCGAGAGGAACTGGAACACACCGTGCGACCCGATGACGCGCCGAGGACGGACGGCGGCGGGTACGTCGTCCATACGCTGAATGCGGCCCGCATCGCCCTCCGGGAGACGACCTATGAAGCCGTTGTCCGGCGGGCCATCCGCTTTGGGAATGACACAGATACCAATGCCGCCGTCGCGGGGGGGCTGGCCGGCATCCGGGACGGCGTGAACGGGATTCCAGAGCGGTGGTTCCGCGCGATGCGGGGTCAGGATTTGGTGGAGCCACTCCTGACCCGGCTTCTCGATACCCAGGGCGACGAAAGGGGGCCACTCGCGTGATTGTGGAACTGCAGTCGTGGCGAAAGACCAAGCGACAGCAACAACTCGCCGAACATTGCCGGGAGTTTGAGGATTACTACGAATACTGCTTCATCGATGACTACACAGACAAGTTTGGGACGTTCCAAGTTCACTCCATCCAGGTGGGCGACGCGTTTATCGGCATTTTACAGGAGAAGGGCCAATACGTCCTGGTGTCGGCGCAGTTTCTGAAGAAACGGTTCACCCTATCCGCCGTCGCGGCGTGGATCGACCGGATGGGGGTTTTCTTTCAAGATGCCGAGTGCACCCGCGTACGCATTGCGGGGGCCAGTCACCGGGTCGATGCCGTAGCCTTTCAAGGGCGCCCGCTGGTCGTTTACGAACGGGGACAGCAGACGATCGACGTGGACCTGACATTCTGTCCGGAAGTCTGCGATACCTATCGGAGCTACGATTGCATCGTCAGCGACGCGCGGGCCAAAGCCGTCCAAGCAGACCTGTGCAGAGTGCCCATCTTTCTGAACGGGGAGCGTGTGGATTCGGTGCCGGAAATACACTTTGACCGTGTGCGGGGGGATCTCGTCATTTGCAACGGTATGGTTATCGTGGCAGACCTCATCGAGGATTACTGCGGAACCGTCGGATTTACGAACACGGAGGACCCGCTGTTGCCGGCTGCGTTCTTTTACGACGACCAGACGCCCATCTACATCGACGTCGCCACGAAGGAAGACGGCTCCCGGGTGTGCACGGTGCGCCAGAACTCGATGTCTTACGACGAGGCGAAAGACGGTTAGGGGCCCCGTTTTCCCTCTTTGCCCGATGGTGCTACCCGGGCCTGTCGAAGGCCCGGATGCGCCGTGCACCTCTTGTGCGGATGTGTAACCAACTCCCCTCTGAAAGCGCTTATTGACAAACGAAAGCGCACACATATAAACTAATAGCATCAATAGTGAACAATTCCAAACAACAAGTGACACAACCGAACAGAAGCGCGACGGGGGTGGCATCTTGCTGGCTGAGCGCAGAAGGCGTGAGATTTTGGCGCTGGTGACCCGGTTCGGAGAAGTGGAGATTCAGGAACTGGCCCGCCGGTTTGGCGTGTCGGCCATGACGATTCGCAGGGATTTAAAGGTTCTGACGGACGAAGGGCTCTTGGAGCGAACGCACGGCGGGGCGATGCAACCAGACGGTGGTCTCGCGGAACTGACGCTCGACGACAAACGCGAAAGTCACCCGCACGAGAAAGAGCAGATTGCCGACCTGGCGATGGCGTTCGTCGAACCAGGAATGAGCCTGCTGCTCGACGCCGGGACCACCACGTTTGCGGTGGCCAAGCGGTTGACAGACGTTGGGCCGCTGCGGGTTATCACGAACGACCTGGCGATTGCGCAGATGCTGAGCGACGTCGAAGGGCTCGAGGTCTACATGGTTGGCGGTCTCGTGAAAGCGGGTGTGTACAGTACGCACGGGGAGTTCGCCCTCGGCATGCTGGGCTCCATCTATGTGGATCTCGCTTTCATCGGGTGCGACTCGTTTCGCGCAGAGGCGGCCATGAGCCGCACGACCACAAAGGCGGCCATCAAGCAGGGGATGATGCGGGCGGCGGGGAGAACCGTGTTGCTCGCGGACTCCAGCAAGTACGGACATCATTCGTTTCAGCGGATTGCCCCGCTCAGCGCCTTCGACGCGGTGGTGAGCGACGCTGCCTTTCCGGAAACGGAAGCGGCTGCGCTGCTGGATGCCGGTGTTCGGTTGTGTCTCCCAGATCCCGTTGCAGGTTTGCCCCGCGTGGTCGAACCGTGAAAGGCGGCGGCATGCGATGAAGGTTTTGGTGGCTGCAGACGACCTGACGGGCGGGAACGGCACCGCTGCTCTGCTCGCGGACAGGGGATTTCGCGTCTGGGTGCACCTCGTCGGGGAAGACGTTGCAGACCGGGCTGCAGCGACACAACCGGCGATGCAGACCCGACGCGCCACCGGAACGCAGGAGGCGCACGTCTACGACCTCGCCACGCGCAACCTTTCGGAGGCGCAGGCCGCTGCGGCGGTTGGGGCGTTTTCCCAATCGATTTCGCACGCGGCATGGGATCTCGTTGCACTCCGGATTGACAGCACGCTGCGCGGTCCCATTGCGGCATCGCTCAATGCCCTGCTGGCGCAGGATTCGCGGCGGATTGCGGTGGTCGTCCCGGCCCACCCGAGGTCCGGGCGCACCACCGTCGCAGGGGTTCAGTTGGTCCACGGCGTGCCGGTTCACGAGACGTCGGTCGGGGCGGACCCGTTCGCCCCAGTGCGCGACTCCAGGCTGGCCTCGTGGATTGGCCTTCGGTGCGATGCGCCGAGCGATTCTGTGCCGATGGCTGCCGTCGCGGCCGGGGCTGGCGCCGTGTGCGCTGCTTTCGCGGCGGGATATGCGCGCGGAGCCCGCATCTGGTTCTGCGATGCGGCGTCGCCGGGCGATATCGATACCCTGGCCGAGGCGGCGCTCCAGTTTTGTGCAGCCCGCCCCGGCGTGCGCTTGTTGACGGTTGATCCCGGTCCGTTCACCGCCGCAGTGGCCAGCCGGATGCGGAAGCAACAGGCGGAAGGCGACAGTGGCGGCGCGCCGCCTCCAGTTGCGGACACGCGCTGTGACCCTTGCCCTGCGGAAGCCGGGCGGTTGGCAGAACCGCGCGTGGAGGATGCACCCGGGGCTCCGCGCATCCTCGGCATCTCGGCGAGCCTCATGGCAGAAGCCAAGGGACAGATGGATGCCTTGGCGCGCATGCCAGGGGTGTGTATGGTGCGCTACAACGGCGAATCGCCCGCTTCCGTCGTCCGGCAGATGCGGGAACAGGTGGCGATGGTCAGCGCGAATCGCCGCGGACTCTGCCGGGCGGGGGGTGGAGCGAGCCCCGTCCTGGTGGTGCGCACGGATACCTGGGAAAGCCCGGCGGGCGGTGCCCGGGCGGTTCAACAACGCCTGCCCGAAATCGTCCGTGCGGCCGTGGCGGCGTTTCCGAGTTTGGCCGGGTTCTACTTGTCCGGCGGCGAGGCGGCCCGGGCCATTCTCGCGGGCGTCGGTGTGTCTGACCTTGCGATGAAGCGCGAGGTGGCGCCCATTACGACGCTGTCGGTGCCGGTGAACGGCCTGCTTCGGGGCAAATGGGTGCTGACGAAAGGCGGCACGATGGGGGACCGCATGGCGGCCGTCGCCGCCATCCATTCGCTGTACAGCGCCATCACGACGGCGCAACCGGCGTCTCAGGCCTGCGTCTGAGCCGGGCGGCCTGTCGCCGAGATTGAACACATTGGAGTGGGATACATGACAGCAACTGAGAAACCTGTCCTCGCGTTGACCATGGGTGACCCGTCCGGGATTGGCCCGGAAATCACAGCGCGCGCGGTCTTGGATGCAGAGGTGTTCGATGTCGCGAGATCGATGGTGGTCGGGGACGCGAGTATCCTCGAAGACGCCATTCGCTTCTCCGGCTTAGCGGCTCACGTCCGCCGGATAGGTCATCCGGCGGAGGCGCAGTTTCAGTTCGGGACCATCGACGTCCTCGACCTCGGCTTGATGGACGTCTCTCAGCTGAAGCTCGGCCAGGTCCAGGCCGAGTCTGGCGCTGCCGCGTTTGGGTACATTCGCAAGGCGATTGAACTCGCGATGGACGGGGTGGTCGATGCGGTGGTTACGGCACCCATCAACAAGGAGTCGCTGAAGGCGGCGAACGTGCCGTACATCGGCCACACCGAGATGTTTGCTGACCTGACCGGCGCCAAGGACGAGATGACCATGTTCTCGATTCTGAACGTGAAGATCTTCTTCCTAACGCGCCACGTCTCACTTGCCGAAGCGTGCAAGCTGGTGACCAAGGACCGGGTACTCGCGGGGATTGAGAAGAGCCTCGGGGCGCTCAAGCAGCTCGGTTACGAAAATCCCCACCTGGCGGTGGCCGGATTGAATCCGCACGCGGGTGAACACGGACTGTTCGGCACGGAGGAGGTCGAGGGTGTCACCCCGGCGGTCCTCGAGGCGCAGGCGCACGGATGGCGTGTGACGGGTCCAGTTCCAGCGGACTCCGTCTTTCACATGGCGCGGCTCGGCCGGTTCGACGCCGTCCTTTCCCTGTACCACGACCAGGGCCACATCGCCGCCAAGGTGATGGACTTCGAGCGGACCGTGAGTGTGACGCTGGGCCTGCCCATCCTGCGGACGAGCGTGGATCATGGGACCGCATTCGACATCGCCGGCAAAGGCATCGCGAGCCCGGTCAGCATGATTGAAGCCGTCAAGGTCGGTGCGCAGTACGCGAAAGCAGGGGTCAAACTCACCTGAGGTTCTGTGCGGGCGCCCCGCGCGCCCCTCACCCAGATTTGTAAGCGACTTCATGAGAATTGAGGGGACACAGATGAACAACATCCCGGCAAGGCGTTGGGGCTTTATCATTCCGATTGCTGCTATCATGTATATGTTGGCGTACATGGACCGCATCAACGTGTCGATGATTCTCCCGTATATCGGGAACAGCTTTCACCTGTCCAGCGCGGCCACCGGCCTGGCATCCGGCATCTTCTTTGTCGGTTACATGATTCTGCAGATTCCCGGTGGGCTTCTGGCAAGCCGCTGGAGCGCCCGGAAGGTCGTCTTCATCCTGATGATGCTCTGGGGCCTCTCGGCAATGGCGAACGGTTTGGTCCAGAGCGTAGGCCAGTTGTACCTGGCGCGGTTTGTGCTCGGTATCTTTGAAGGCGGCGTGTGGCCGGCGGTGTTGGTCCTGCTCGCCTCCTGGTTTCCCACGCGGGAACGCGCGCGGGCCAACGCCTTGTGGATGGCATGTCTGCCGGTTTCAGCGATGATTATGGCACCGATTTCCGGGTGGCTGCTCACCTTTATGAGCTGGCGCACGGTGTTCATCATTGAAGGTTTGCCGCCCATCATCTGGGGCATCGTGTGGTGGTTTGCCATTTCCGACAAGCCGAGTCAGGCCAAGTGGGTGTCCCCGGAAGAGCGGCAGTACATCGAGACGACGATGGCCAAAGAGGATGCGGAGAAGGCGCCAAGTGCCGGGTACAAAGCGGCCTTCGGCAACAAGACGGTCCTGTGGCTGATTGTGGCGTATTTCTTCTGGATGAGCGGCTTTTACGGATTCAGCCTGTGGCTTCCGTCCGTGGTGAAATCGTTCCACGGCGTGACGAGCTCCGCAACGGTGGGCTGGTTGTCCGCCATCCCATATTTCTGTGCGCTCGTGTCCATGGTGGTCAACTCGGCTCTGTCCGACAAGCGGGGCAAGCGGCAGGCGCACGTCGCCATCCCGGCGCTCATCGGGGCAGCGGGTCTGGTCATCGGTCAGCTGTTTGTGCACGGCGCCGTCGGTCAGATGATCTTCCTGTGCATCGCGGCCATCGGCGTGTATGGCCCGTACGGCCCGTTCTGGGCGATTCCGAGTGCGTTGCTTCGCATTGAGCTGGTGGGGGCGGCGATGGGACTCATCAACGCGCTTGGGAACCTCGGCGGGTTCTTGGGCCCCTACATCGTGGGCTACGTCAAGGGCGCGACGCACAACAGTTTCGCCGGGTTTCTGGTGCTCGCGGCATTCCTGGTCATCGCGGCCATCATCTCGTTCGCGCTCGGCACCGACCGCTCGGGCAAGGTCGCGCACGGATCTGGCGCGTCGCTTGCAACCGGAGCCGGCAAAGAGTAAACGCGTACATTGATCTCTTCCGGAGCTGGAGGGGCAAAGATGAAGATCGTGATCGCTTCAGATTCGTTTAAAGGGAGTCTCACGGCCTGGGAAGTCGGAACCATCGTGAAGCAGGCCGTGCACAAGGTCTTCCCGACGGCAACGGTCGAAGTCGTCCCGATGGCGGACGGCGGGGAGGGCACCGTCGAAGCGATTGTCCAGGCCGCGTCCGGGAGCGTGATCGACGTGACGGTCACGGGACCGCTCGGACACCCCGTGGCGGCGCGATACGGCACGATGGGCCCCGGACCGGCTCCGGGAGTGGCAACCGTGGCCCGGTCCGAGCCGGCTGGGGCGGGCGTACCGACCGCCATTGTGGAGGTGGCGAGCGTGGCCGGCTTGCCGATGGTCCCCGCTGAGCAGCGCAACCCAGAGCGGACGACCACGTACGGGCTCGGCGAAGTGCTCCGCCACGCGCTCGACGCGGGGTACCGGCGGTTCATCGTCGGCCTCGGCGGGAGTGCGACGAACGACGGTGGTATCGGCCTGTTGCAGGCGCTCGGAGCGGTGTTCCTCGACGCCAGCGGACGGCCCGTGCCGCCGGTCGGTGGCGCGTTGTCCGACATCGCCGAGGTGCGGCTCGATACCCTGGACAAACGGGTATGGGAGAGCGAGATTCAGGTGGCGTGCGACGTGGACAACCCGCTCTGCGGCGAGCGCGGCGCGTCGGCGATCTTCGGTCCGCAGAAAGGGGCGACGCCTGAACAGGTGCAGCGCCTGGACGCCGGTTTAATGAACCTCGCGACGCGGATTCAAGCGGTGACAGAGTCGCACCTGCACGAGGTCCCAGGTGCCGGTGCAGCGGGGGGACTGGGGTTCGCCTTTCTGCTGCTGGGCGCCCACTTGGTACCCGGCGCAAAGCTCGTGGGGGACGCGGTCGGACTCGAGGAGAAGATGCAAGGCGCCGATTTCGCCTTCACCGGGGAGGGCCAGAGTGATTACCAAACCTTGTTCGGGAAGGTGCCGTTCTACGTCGCGCAGGTGGCGGCGAAGCACGGGGCGAAGGCCATCCTTCTGTCCGGCGGGTTGGGCCATGGGGTGGAGGCGCTGTACGACCACTTCGTGAGTCTGCATTCCATTGTATCGCGGCCGATGACACTCGCCGAAGCGATGGAGGAAGCCGAACCGCTGCTGTTTGGGGCGGCAGAAAACATCGCGCGCCTGCTCCGCGTCAACGTCCGCGCGAACTGAGCGGGTCGAGTGATGGACGTGCGCCGGTCCCCCCAAGGACCGGCGGCGTCCATTTTGTTGTCTTTCGGTCCCGATGTCCTGTTCAATGTGTGATAAAATGGAAGTCTCAGAATGCGCGCACGAAGCAGCCGCGCACAGGGGAGGGATTTCGCATGCAGACCAGGGCAGCGGTTCTAACTGCCATCGGCAAACCGGCACCGTATGCAGCGAGTCGGCCGCTGGAGGTCCGACCGGTTTCTTTGGAGGAACCGGGGTACGGGGAGGTGCTCATCCGCATTCGCGCGGCCGGGCTATGCCACTCGGACTTGTCGGTCATCAACGGCAGCCGCCCGCGGCCGGTGCCGATGGTGTTGGGTCACGAGGCGGCCGGCGAAGTGGTAGATGTGGGGCCCGGTGTCGACCGGTTGCAGCCCGGAGATCACGTGGTGTGCGCCTTCGTCCCCAGCTGCGGGCACTGCGGGCCGTGTCAGGAAGGGCGCCCGAACCTGTGCGAGGCCGGCGCGGAAGCGAACGCGCGTGGTACCCTGTTGTCTGGCGCGCGCCGCCTGCACGCGGAGGACGGTGATTCCCTGCACCACCACCTCGGCGTCTCCGCCTTCGCCGAATATGCCGTGATGTCCCAGCATTCGCTGGTCCGCGTTCCGCCAGACGTCCCATTTGACGAACTGGCCGTCTTCGGCTGCGCGGTGATGACCGGCGTGGGCGCCGTCGTGAACACGGCGCGCGTCCCGGCAGGGGCGCTGGTTGCCGTGATTGGCCTCGGCGGTGTGGGACTTGCTGCGCTGCTCGGTGCGGCGGCGGCGGGGGCGAGGCGGATTGTGGCCATCGACGTGAACCCGGCGAAGTTGCGCCTGGCTGAGACGCTCGGTGCGACGGACGTGTTTGACGCACGTGATCCCGACGTCGCACCACAGGTCCAAGCCGCCACGGGAGGGGGCGTCGAATTCGCCATCGAGACGGCGGGCGCGGTGGCGGCGCTCGAAACCGCGTTTCGGGTGACCCGCCGCGGCGGAATGACGGTGACGACCGGCCTTCCCCATCCAGATGCCCGCTTCGCGCTGTCACCTGCGCTGTTGACGGCCGAGGAGCGGACGCTCAAAGGGTCCTATGTGGGAAGTTGTGTCCCGTCGCGCGACATCCCGCGCTATTTAGAGATGTACCGACGCGGCCGCCTGCCGGTCAACCGCTTGCTGTCCGGCCACATTTCGCTGGACGACATCAACGACGGGTTCGACCGACTGGACCGCGGCGAGGTCAACCGCCTGGTGATGGTGCCGTCGACCTGATGGCTATCCGGCGGGGCGAACGACAGCGCGTCTTGGACGTACTGGGGAGTGGAAATGGGATGGTCCTGGACACGGGGGTGACCTGAATGCGCCCCGTTGCATCCGGGTTGACCTACCCGTCCACCGCTGGCGGCCGCTCACCCCGCCGTGACCAAGGACACTGAACTCGCTGCCGCGCCCCAGTCGCGCCATTCGCCCGTGACCGGGTTCACGGACGCGAGGCGCAACCAGCCGTTTTGTACCTTTTGCCGGAATGCAGCGTCCCGCTCCAGAAGTTGCGTGACCGCTTCGTCCGGCACCTCCATCACCACCAAGAGGCGCAGCGGGCGATGGAAGAGCGCGTCGTCTGACGCCGCCACTGACTGCCAAGGCAGGCCAGGGAGGAGATCACTGCCGTTGCCCTGCATGACGCCAACTCCGCCGGTGACGGTCTGCGTCGTTTTGCTTCCGCTGCCGTGGATGTGCGGGGCGGTGGTCGACGCCAGGTATTGCAGGTTGATCCACTGGCCGACCGTGACCGGCCCGGCGACAATCGAGGCGAGGCGGTCTCCGTGCAGATCCATCCGCCAGTCGTAGTCATGCAAGAATACGCGGCCGTCGAGCGGGAAGCGTGCGGTGAGCTGGCGGCGCCCGATGACAAACGCCGCGTTTCCAGCGAGGCCCCACTCTGGGCGTACCTCGCTCCAATCCGCCGCCCGGCGGTCGGCTTCGTCAAACGGTCGAATCCGCGGCTGAACAACCGGCAGCTGCGCGATGCGCGCCTGGTTGGCCGCATGCCGGACCTCCAGCAGCACGTCCTCGAGGCTGCGGAACGCACTTCGGGCAGCCGGTGGGAGCGGTGGCACGTCCAACCAGCGCAGCGCGTCGGTCGTGGTGATGTGCTCGGCCGCCGCAAACACGGTTTCTCCCGGAATCACGAACCCGGCCTCGGCGAGCCCCTCTCGCACCTCGGGCAGGTTGCACATCGCGGCAAAAGCACGGGCGTTGTATTGGCCGGCCGCCCCACCGCACGCTCCGCAGTCGAGGGACGAGGCGTGCGGGTTGTTGGTGCTCTCGCCTTCGTGCCCGCAGATCACGACCAGCGGCGCAAATTCTGACAGGCCGATGCTCTGGAATAGTCCTGCCGCGATGTCCACCATCTCCTCCGTCGTCATCCCAATCGGCAGACCGGACACCTCGGAGTGGGTTTCCTGGGGTTCGTGCGGGCGCCGTAACGAGAGTTCCGTCGCCGGCTTATCGCTGGCCGCCCGGTTGAAGGCGCGCATCCACCGTCCCGTACGCGCAGGCAAGACCGTCCGGAACAGGGTGTGCACGCCGAGCCACGGTCCGCTCAGTTCCGGCAGGGCCAGGCTGACCAAGGCGCTGTGCTTGGCCTTCTTGAACATCTCCGCGACGATGCGCGCCCCGTTGCGCCGCCGCCGGTAGTCGCGTCCGTCCGTCGCCAAGGTCTCCGCCACTTCGACGACCGGATGCACAATCGGCGGGCAGGCGGGGTGCGCGTAGTCGCTGTCGAGCCCGCGCGTCCGAATGGGCAGGTTGAAGAATCCCGCACACCCGTACGTCTCAAACGGCCCGGCCGCTTCCAGGTAGTGTCGGAAGATGGCAGACCGGACGTCGATACACAGGAGCAGCTGCGCTGCTGGGCGGTCTGCCGCCCCGGCCGCTCCTTTTGCGCCGCCTTTCGCCGGTTCTCGCACCGCGTCCGTCGTTTTCGCCAAGGTTCGCTCGAGGCCGCCTCGTCTCGATGGACCGTCTTCGGGTCGCGTTTCGGCGATGGCCGCGCGCAGTTGGTCAGCCTGTGCGTCCTCCCACGCTTCAAGCCACAACAGCCACCGGTCCGTCTCGACAAACCGCCGCAGCCAATCGAGGCATGCGACCTGGGAATCCGCCGTCATGGCACTCCAGTCTTCGGCGCGTACGCCGCCGTCTCGGAGCCACGTTGCAATCAACTGCGCGGCGAATCGGCGCGCGTCTGCCTGGCGCCGGCTGGTGTCCGCATCGCGGACCGCACCTCGGAGTGGCTCGCCGCCGCGCGTGTCGAGATGATCTGCGCACAGTGCCCACTCGAGCGAGACGCGCACCGCCAGGTACTCGAGGAGGAGACTCGGCTCGCGCCCCGCACCGCGCGATTGCCACAGCGCCCACCCGGCCCATCCCGGTAGTGCCAGCAGGTGTGCACGCAAGTACCCTTCCCAGTCCGCCGCCGGTACGTCCAACGCCACCAGAGCGCGTTCGAGGGCGTCGGCCGGCGTTTTCGGCCAATGGTCAATCTGCTGACGCACCCGGCGAGGCAGCCCTGGCTGGAGGGGGGTCAGCTGGCGCCACGCGGCGTAGAACCCCGCCTCGCGGCCAGGCAGGGGCCAGCTGGCTTGCCCGTCGTCAAAGAACAGCTTGCAGAAGCGGATGGTCTGAACGTCCAACTCGTGGGCGAGCCCGCGCGCGGAAGCACCCCGCCTCTCCCGCACGTCTCGGTCCTGCGATTGCGCCTTTGCGGCGCCGTCGAGCCGTTTGCTGAGTGGCGTAACCGTCCAGCGAGTACGCGTCGGATGGGTGGCCTCCTGCCAACGCGCGTGTGCGCCCGAATCCTGCAGGAGGGTGTCTGCCAGCGCTTCGGCGGTCGCGCTCGCGGGCGGAAGGTCCGTTTGAAACGTCCAGAGCAGCGCCAGGCAGGCGCGCTCCGCGGCGTCGCGCGGCATTGGCACCGGCTGCGCGTCGAGCCACGCGTTCAGCCGCCGCGTCAGGTGGTGCGGTGCAACCTCGCCGTTTGCGACGGCGGATTCCACGACAGAAGCCGGTGGGTGCAGGTGGATTCCCTGTGCGTCCCGCAACCAATGGGCGACCTCGGCATACGGGTGGTGTTCCAACTCCGGCCATGGATGGCGAGCGATGAAGGTAGCGATGGGCCAAAGTGGCGCGATGGCATCCGCGGAGTTGCGGACGAGTTCCTGCCAGTCCGGGTGCGACAGCGTTTGAACATTTGATCCGGTGGCGGCCACCGGTTCACGCGTCGCCTTCGGGCCACCCGTCTGCACCCGGTGGGCGTGCCCGTGGGTCGAGTGCTGTTCGCGTTGACTCATTTGAGCACCGCCTCCTTTGCGTAGTCCGCCAGGTACTGTGGGTGCGGTTCGACCGCGGCGCCACGGGCCTCGCCGAGCGCCGCTAGCCACAGGTACAGGCGCATCGCGGCGCGCGCGGTCGGACGGGTGTGCGCGACCGCAAAGGCGAGCGCGGTCCCCGCGAACAGCACGAACGCCATGACGGTCACGGCGAGGGTTGCGCTGGTTCCGAGGTTGGTATGGGCCGCCGGCAGCGCGGTCTGCACCCAGATGTCGAGGTGGGCGCGGACCCACTCCGCGACCATCACCGCACCGGCGACGCCAGCGAGGCCGAGCCATCGGCCGGCCCGCACGGCGGCAAGTTGTCGCCAGGCCAGCGCGATACCAGCTCCAAGAAACAGGCCGCTGAGGGCCCGGGTCGGTGACCCGGGCTGCCAGGCCCAGTACGCGGCGCCGAGTATGACCGCGAGCGCGACCATGCCGACGGCGGAAACGGCGCGGCCCGCACGCGGCGGGTGTACTGAAGCCGTCAGCCGCGGCTGGTCTGGGCGGGGGACGACCGAACCGGATCGCATGAACAGCGTGGCCTTGAACAGCCCGTGCAACACGAGGTGCACGACGGCGGCACTGTACACGCCGAGGGCACATTGGACGAGCATCAGGCCCATCTGCGCCATCGTGGAGGCGACGAGTTGGCGCTTGTAGTCGGCGTGCACCAGCATCGCCCCGGTGCCGATGGCGACCGACAGCCAGGCAAAGCCAAGCAGCACCAGGTGCCCCGCGAGGCCGCTCCCGTCAAACACTGGGGCCATGCGGGTGAGCAGCAGGCCGCCAGCGTTGACGAGGCCGGCGTGCATCACGGCGGACACCGGGGTCGGCGTGACAGCGGACTCCATCAACCAGCGCTGGAACGGCCAGCCGCCCGCTTGAATCAAGGCGGCGAGGACGAGCAACAGGCTGATGCCGAGGCGCACCTCCGGCGACAGGGTGGCAGCGTGGTGGATGGCCGTCATCCGGTTCCACGACCCCGTGGCGAGCGCCAGCCACACCACCGCGGCGGCAACCGACAACGCACTCGTCGCGAAGCAGGCTGCGGACAGGGAGACGACGGCGCGGACGGGGGCCCACTCGCGCTTTGAGGCGATGAGCCAGACGAGGAAGAAACCCATCGCCGCCCAGCCGCAGGCAAAGAGCACGAGGTTGCCGCTCATCCACGTGGCCGCCGCCGCTGCGGTCACCCCGGTGAGCCCTGCGAAGTAGCGGGCATACGCCCGATCTCCATGCAAGTACCGGACGGAAAAAGCCTGAATCATGAGGCTCAACAAGGCGATGTAGAGGGACAGGCCGAAGCCCAGCCGGTCCAGCCGCCACGGCCCCCAAACGACGGGGGCAGGGGCGAAGAGCAACCCCGCGAGCGACGCGAGGACAGGCAGCCAGAGCAGTCCGGTGTGCAGGAGCACAAGGCGCCCCACGCGCGTCGATTGGCGCCTGCGGTTGGGCACCATCGTCGCAGCGGCGCTGAGGAGCACCAGGACCCACGGCGCCATCCAAAGCCATCCCCACGCGATGTCGCGCATCTTAGGTCCTCCTTTTCAACGGTGGAAAGGATGTCGAGCGGTTTGGCAACGAAGCCGCTGCCGCAAAAAGCAAAAACCGGCGCAAACCGCCGCGAAAGCCGGGCCGTACTGCCCCGGATTTCGCATTGGATTACGCCGGTTTCTATCGGACTCGCCCGTTCGGCGGGCAGTCAGTATAGCTCCCGATGCGCTGCCCACGGTCGCGGCCTTCCGCAACTCGCCAAGTTGGCGCTTTGCAGGACCACCGCTGTCGGGCGGGCTTACGCGTTGTCTCCGTTGGTCACTTTCTTCTCCAAGTCATCATACAAGCGGAACACCATGATGCGTTCGCCTGTTTTCGTGCTCAAGTCGGTGTAGAAGTTCTTCACGCGTTCGCCGGTGATCTCCTCGATGATGGCGTTCAGGTCTTCAATCCCGGACTCCACGAGACTGGTCCGGTTGCGCTTGACGGAAAGCCGACCTTCCAGCGATTCGCAGAGCGCGTATTCCGCCGCGCTCAGGATGCCTTGCAGGGAGACGATGATGAGGTCTCGCAGGATGTCCGTCTTGACGGACACGGACCCACGGCCCAAGTAGTCCTTCTCCCACTTCGTGAGCGCGTTGCTGATTTCGGCCTCCATCCAGCCTTTCGTCTTGTTCACCCGTGCGTTCTCTCCTTGTGTGTAAAGGCCGCGACACCCCGCTGCACGGGATTCGGATACACAAGCCACATTCATTGTAGCGGCATCAGGCGGTCGGTGGCAAGGGGGTGTGCGGAGGGGCGAGATTGGGCGGGATGAGAGCGGCCTGCAGGCGGAGCAGCGGTGCCATCCCTGGTGAAACCGCTGTCCCGCACGTTATACTAGGTCTTGCAAGTCACTTTTCATGAAAGGGGAGGTTAGGTGATGAGCGCGAATCTCCAATCCGCCACGGCGCAGGAGGTGCGGCGCGTGTTCCGGAGCGGGGAACTGTGCCGGCCGACAGCGTCGCTGGCATCGGGGCACGTCCAGGCCAATTTGGTCGTCTTGGACAAGTCGTTGGCGTTTGACTTCCTCCTGTTCTGTCAGCGCAATCCGAAGCCTTGCCCGGTGCTGGATGTGACCGAGCCGGGATCACCCGTTCCTGCGCTGACGGCCCCGGATGCGGACCTGCGCACGGACCTCCCGAAATACCGCGTCTACCGGAACGGTGTCCTGGTCGATGAACCGCTGGACATCCAATCGTACTGGACGGACGATATGGTCGGGTTCCTGCTCGGGTGCAGTTTCACCTTTGAACGCGCGTTGCTGCAGAACGGAATTCCAGTTCGCCACATCGAGGCGCAGTGCAACGTGCCGATGTTTCGGACCAACATCCCGTGCGTGAAGGCGGGTGTCTTCGAAGGTCCGATGGTGGTCAGCATGCGGCCCATCCCGGCGCAAGACGTCGTCCGCGCGGTCCAGGTGACGTCTCGGTTCCCGTCGATGCACGGTGCGCCCATCCACATGGGTGATCCCGGTGCCATCGGGATTGCCGACATCACCCGTCCGGACTTTGGCGATCCGGTCCCCATCCACCCCGGCGAGATCCCGGTGTTCTGGGCCTGTGGCGTCACGCCGCAGTCGGTGGCGATGCACGTGAAGCCGGCGCTGATGATCACCCACGCGCCAGGGCACATGTTCATCACGGACCTGCGGGACGAGCAACTGGCGGTGTTGTGAGCAAGACATAGAGTCTGCCGGTCGCACCGGGGTCGCGTGCGTTTCGACCATCCCGCAGGTGCGGGCAAAGCGCGCTGGATGCCCTCGGCGGCGGGAACAGGCGGAAAACATCGAAGAGAGGTGTTGTCGTGGACGGAAAATCGATTGCACAGGCGGCCGGCAGATCTGGCGCCACGGCCCTGATGGGCGCGGCTTTCATCATGGCGACGTCGGCGATTGGCCCGGGTTTTTTGACGCAGACGGCTGTGTTTACACAGCAGTACGGAGTGGACTTCGCGTTCGCGATTCTCGCGTCCATCATCCTCGATATTGGGGCGCAGATGAACACCTGGCGGGTCATCGGGTATACCGGCGAATACGGCCAGAACATCGGCAACAAGGTGCTGCCGGGGCTCGGGACCTTCGTGGCGCTCTTGATTGTGCTTGGCGGACTGGCGTTCAACATCGGGAACATCGCCGGCGCTGGGCTCGGCTTGAACGTGTTGTTCGGCATCAATGTGAAGGTGATGGCGGCTGTCTCTGGCGCGATTGGCATCCTCATCTTCCTCGGCAAGAACGCGGGTAGCATCATGGACCGCGTGGCGCAGATCCTCGGCGGGGTCATGATCTTGATTGTCTTGTGGGTGATGTTCACCAGCCATCCGCCGGTCGGCCGGGCGGTGGTGGCGAGTGTCCACCCGTCGAGCTACGGCAAAATGATGCTTCCGATGATCACGCTGATTGGCGGCACGGTCGGCGGGTACATCTCGTACGCGGGTGGCCACCGGCTCGTCGACGCAGGCATCACGGGTGAGAAGTACCTGGGTCGAGTGACGCGGGCGTCATTGACGGGTGTGATTGTCACCGGCATCATGCGCATCATCCTCTTTCTTGCCATCCTCGGCGTGGTCTCGGCAGGGCATCACCTGGCATCCTCGAACCCGCCGGCGTCGGCGTTCCAGTTCGCCCTCGGGCAACTGGGCTACAAGTTCTTCGGCGTGGTGCTGTGGTGCGCGGCCATCACCTCGGTCATCGGCGCGGCCTACACGAGTGCGACCTTCATGCAATCGTTTGGCCCGTGGTTTCGGACGCACCAGCGGGAGACCGTGATTGGCTTCATCGCCTTCTCCACCCTGGTCTTTCTCATCGTCGGTCAGCCCGTGCAGGTGCTGGTCGTTGTCGGTTCGCTGAACGGGTTGATTCTCCCGCTGTCGCTGATTGTCATCCTGATTGCCGCGCGCAGTCGACGCATTGTGGGAGACACCTACCGGCACCCGGTATGGCTGTACGTGTTCGGGATTCTCGCGTTTGTCATCACCGCGTACGCGGGCATCACGTCGCTTGGCGGGATCGGCAAACTGTTCCATTAGGGATTGCGGCCAGATGCGGGGGGTGTGATGCAGATCAACGCAGCCATCGTATCGCAGCGTTAGACTTGTGGTGTGCCACGGCAAAGGTGTGTACAGAACGCGGGCCGCGGCCGCCGGGGTCGTGAGATTCGGATTCGGAGAGGGGCGGAGGAACGTATGGAACCACGTATTGACTACGCGAAGGTTGCACCCGGAGCGGTGCGGGCGATGTACGGGCTGGAGACGTACGTACGCGAGAGCGGGCTGGAGCACAGCCTGCTGGAACTGGTCAAGACGCGCGCATCGCAGATCAACGGCTGCGCGTACTGCCTCGACATGCACACGAAAGATGCGCGGGCGGCGGGCGAGACGGAACAACGGCTGTATGCGCTGCCGGCATGGCGGGAGACGCCGTTCTATACGGACCGGGAACGGGCTGCGCTGGCGTGGACGGAGGCGGTCACGAACGTGGTGGACGGGCATGTCCCGGATGACGTCTACGAAGAAGCGCGGAACCAGTTCACGGAGGAAGAGTTGGTCAACCTGACGATGGCGATTGTCGCCATCAACGGCTGGAACCGGCTTGCCATCAGCATGCGGGCCGTCCCGGGAACCTACCGGCCGGCCTGATGGACGTACCGCTGGGTCAACGCGAGGCCGCGACCGCACTCGGGCTTGGCCGATGGCTCGCGTTGCGCAAGGTGATTGTGCCGCAGGCCTTCGCGCTGATGCTGCCGGCCATCACGAGCTTCGTCGTGCTGCAGTTGAAAAACACGACCCTGCTGTACCTCGTCGGGTACGCCGACATCATGTACGAGGCGCGACTCGGTAAGGACGCAACCTCCGCGCCCGGGGTGATGTACTTGATGGCGGCGGTGCTGTATCTCGTCATGAGTCTGGTGATTGGCCGCCTCGGCGACCGGGCTGAACGGCGAGCGGCCGCCTACCGATGAGGAGATAGCGGAACGCCGGCCGGAGCGGACTCGTGGACGGGCCTTGGAAATATTGAACTCCTCGGCAAACGTCGGCGCGTAATGTTGGATGTTCTCGGAGTAGTATCGCAGAAGCGGGCCGCCCCATCGGGCAGCCCGCTTCTGCCGTTCCTCCCGGATGCTGTTTCCCTCCGACCGTCGGTTTACCGTCCGCCAGCCTGTATCCGTTGTCGGACCCCGGAGGGGGGCTGGCGTCGGCTGCTGTATTCCGTGCTGCTGGCTGCGTTTAACGTCTTGTTCGTCGTCTCCGGTGCGAGCAGGATGCAGACAATCAACCCCCCGAGGGTCACCAAGGCGCCGACCAACATCGTCGGCCCGATACCGAAGTTCTTCAGACCCCACGGGAACAGGTACGTTCCAAACACGGCACCGAACCGGCTGATACAGGTGGTGACGCCGACGGCGGTGCCCCGGACCTCCGTCGGGAAGAGCTCGTTCGGTGCGAGCCACTCCATGACGTTCGGCCCGCCCGAGAAGATGGCGTAGACCACAAAGCCCAGCAGGATGAGGGCGAGTGGCCCGTGCGGGAACAAGCCGAGCAGTGCGATACCGACGGTCATGCCGGCAAAAGACGTGATGATCATCAACCGGCGACCCAGTTTGTTCACGAGGAACAACGCCGGGATACAACCAATCAGGAACAGTGCACTGATGATGGCTGCGCCGTAACCGTCCGCGCCTGTGAACAGGTGATAGGACGTGAGCATCTCCGGCCCAAACGTCAGCATCGCAAACAGCGGGGCGACAGCGGCCATGTAGAACAACCCGACGTACAGCGTGCGCTTGATGTAGCCGCGCGTGAACAACTTCAGATAACTGGTGCGCCGCTGCTCCATGTCCGGCAACGCGATGTCGTCGATGGACGCCTGCGGCCCGTAAACCTGTTTGAGAACCCGTTCCGCCTTGTCACGCTCACCGTGTTGGAGGAGCCAACGCGGCGATTCCGGCGTGCCCAAGCGCAACAGGACCAGGATGATGGCCGGGACAGCGCTGCTGGCCAGCATCCAGCGCCACGCATCGGGGCCGAGACCCAGCATGGCTTCGCCGACAACGTACGCGACGGTCGACCCCACGTAATATGCCACCAGCGTGACGCCGAGCATCATGCCCCGGTGCTTTCGCGGTGCGAACTCCGTCAACAGTGACGTCGCGATAGGGTAGTCGGCGCCGACGGAAATCCCCAATATCAGTCGAATCACGAACAATTCCCAGCCTGACTGGACCCAGAATTGCAAGATGGATGCCACAATCAGCAGGATGAAATCGACGGTGTACATCAGCTGGCGACCGAACTTGTCGGTCACGTATCCGAACAGGCCGCCGATGAAGATGCCAATCAGCGCCGACGCTCCAATCAGGCCGCTCCAGGTCGCGTTCAGGTGAAGCTGCGGCCCGATTTGGGTCAACGCAATGGCGATGATGCTCAGGATGTACCCGTCGAGGAACGGCCCGCCCGACGAGTACAGCGTGAGTTTCAAGTGAAATGGACGAAACGGCGCATCTTCAACCAGATTGGTTCTCTCTCTTCGCATTTGGGTCTCCTTTCGTGTGTAGAAAAATTGGCGCGACGAAATAGAACGTCAGCCTCCACTTTGGGCGCCACAGGTGCCACTGTAAACCGTGCCGATGCGGACGGCAGATAGTTCGCCAGCGTTGAAGACGTGGCAAATTCGCAGCGGTGCATGGCAGGCTGTACAGGTGGTTGACGAGCTGCTCTTCAGTTGTGGTGGCACTTATGAGGGAAACGGATAGCGTAAAAAACGCAGGGAGGACGAAAACGGCGGAAACGCATGCGGTAACCTCTCCTTTCTATCGGCTTACGAGGTTAGCTGACGGGTTAGGGCAGAAAGGTTTGCCCCACGCGTGGCGTTTCACCCCAAAACTGGTTCCCCCGCTCCCCCGAAGGGGATTCAGCCGGTCGAGCGACTTGTTAACATAAATATGATACCATGGCTTGCTACATGACACAACCTTTGCCCAGATGGTGTGCAGATTCCGTCGGCGGGGCCGAGGAGGGCGAGCGGACCAATCCCGATTACATCGCGGATGGCGCCGTCGCCCAAATTCGCCCCGCCGCTGCGCGGCATCAACCGCCGTAGAACAGGCCGGTCTCGCGCAGGTTGAGCGGCTCGCCCTCTCGGTGCACGCCGGCGTCAACCACCTCGCCGAGAATCAGGGCGTGGTCTCCTCGGTCGTTCACGTCGATCACTTTGCATTCAAACCACGACAGCGCATCCTTCAAAATCGGGCTGCCGGTGGTAGCGGTGTAGAACTCGACGTCGTCAAACTTGTTGCCGACCCGGGTTACGGGCTTGAAAAACTTGAACGCCAAATCCTTCTGCCCAGTCTCCAAGACATTCACGGAGAACACTTGGCTCGCGACGATGCCGTCGTACGAGGTGGTCCCCTTTTTCACGCCGATGGCGACCAACGGCGGATCAAACGACGTCTGCGTCACCCAGTTTCCAGTAAACGCGTTGACATCTCCGTCGCCAATCTTCGTTCCAATCACGTAGAGTCCGTACGTGATGCCGCGTAGGGCGGTCTTCTTTGCCTGTGCGTCCACCGTCATCCCCTCCTTCGCGATTGCACACTTCCGTACGGCGGCCGCGGCCAGCTGCGGTGTTCTCTGTCCCCGGTCCGTGGCAAGCGTTGCTCTGCATGGAGCCACGTGTGACCGCCAGCCGCCCGGGAGGTGCGCGTTACCCAAACTATACCACATCCGCGCGTTGGACCATGTTCGGGGGTGCCGATGTTCACCGGAACAACAACCACTGCGCCACCCACGCGAGCACCAACGGGACAGTGCCGGGCAAGAGACCCGGCGCCGTCCGAGCCTCCATGGCCGCGCCTGGGCGGGTGGGTTCTGTATCGGTCCCCGGCCCCGCCGAACTTTCGAACCGCGCTGCGCCACCTCGCCAGCCGCTGGCCGACGTCCACGCGACGAAGTGCGCGGGCCGACTCCGCCACAGGTGCGCGGCGAAGTGTGACAGCCAGCGGATCAGCGCCACCAGCAACAGGAGGAGGGTGAATATCCACCATAACAAGGAAGACCCGCTGGGGTGAGCGAGGGTGGACAGGAGCGGGCCGTGCGGCCAAAACCCATGCCACCCCGTCACACCCCGAACGATGGCGAGGATCACCTGTACCACCCAGTTGAGCAGTTCTGCGACCCAGACGAGGGCCAACAGGGCCGCCGCCCCGACGAATACCCAATCGCGCGGGCGCATCCGTTCGAAGATGTATTCCATCGCCTTGTCTATCGCAAATCCAAGCGGACTGAAGGTCGTCACCATCAGGTACATCTCCCACAGCCGAAACAGTTTCCCGAACCAGCGAAACACGTGCTTCCCCCTTCCTCGTCGCATCCGCTTGGTCGACGCGCGTTTTCGACTGCAGCATCGGCCTCGCCCCGGCTCAACCGCTGCGGACCGCGTCCTCCAACAGGCCGCGGGGCGGCAGGCGTTGGGACCAGTCCCATCATCCCAGATTCGCAGACTGGATTGCAATTTTCGAATCACGCTGGTCGCCCAAACCGGACGGTCGTCCGCATCGGCCGCCGCATGGCGACGTAGCGACCCCCACAATCTCGCAAATTGTGTCGAAACAAGTAGAGTGTCAGTCGCATGGTCGTACACAGAGGAGCGGGCCCCGCTCCTTTTTGACTTCACAGGGAGGGAACGCACGTGGACATCGCCTTGGACCTAGGGACCTCCAGATTTCGCGTGGGTGTGTTGGGCCATGAACAGATTTGGTCAGAGCCGGCCACGGTGTCGGTTGACGAACAGGGGACCTGCCGGGCGGGGGTCTTCGCGGAGCAATTGGTGGGACGAGCCCCCAGAGGGGTGTCCGTGGTTCACCCCATCGACGGAGGGGTGGTCAAGGAGTTTGACGCTGCGGTCCAACTCATCCGCTACGCGTTGTCTTTGGTGGAAGGCGGTAAGCTATCTCGGCGGTCGAACGTCACCGTCTCGGTTCCTACGGGCTTGACGGCCGTCGAGCGCCGCGCGGTCGAAGAGGCCGTACGGGCCGCCGGTGCGAAACAGGTCCGTTTGTTCGAAACGGTGATTGCCGCCGCTATCGGTGCCGGCCTTCCGGTTGCGGCGCCGCGCGGGACGCTCGTTCTGAACCTCGGGGCCGGGGTGACGGAAGCAGCGGTGGTCTCGCTGGGTGGCATCGTCGACGCCCGCAAGGCGGCGGTGGGCGGCCGAAATTTGGACCGAGCCATCGCGGAAGCGGTGCGCCGAGAATACGGGTTTTTGATTGGTATCAAGACGGCTGAGCAGCTGAAGTGCGCTGCCGGCGCGTCTGCAGACACGAAGGACTTTGAAGTGCGGGGCCGCAACCTCGGCAACGGACTGCCAGAGTCGCTGCTTGTGCCGCGGGCGTTGGTCGCCTCACAAGTCGAGAGTTACAGCGACGCGATTGTCAGTCTACTCGTCGATACACTCGAGTCCGCTCCGCCGGAGTTGGTGGGCGACTTCATGGAGTGCGGCATTGTCGTCTCCGGTGCGGGCGCACAACTTTCCGGCTTAATGGAGCGCCTGCGCCGTGCGACCGAGATGCCGATTCAGGTGGCGGAGGACGCCGAAAACTGCGTCATCCGCGGCCTGTTGACGTCACACACGCGCCGCCGCAACCGGCCTGTTTCCGCAACGGAATCGGCGAAGCGGCCTTCCCCGTACCGTCGTTTGGCAGCTGGCGTACAAAACCTCCTGGCGCGGGAGTAGCCGCTGCGAGCCCTGTGCGGCGTATGTGCCTGTTCCGTGCGCCCGCTGTCGGGCTCGGCAAAGCCAGATCAAGTTCCCGCAGTCAGCAGCACTGCCTCGTAGTGCATGGTGAACCCATTCGGGTGCAGACGGTCCACCGCATCTGCGAGTTCGGCTCGCATGTCGGGTGTCGCGCTGTCGAGCAGGTGGAACAGCTCGGTGAAGAAGCGGAGGACCGCCTCACCGGAGTCAAACGAGAACGGAAGCAGGGTTCGCGTCTCCGTCACGTCGTGGAATCCCGCCTTCGCAAGGGCATCCGGCAACACTTCTGCCTGCTGAAACTTCACGAGAAACGGGCGGGCGACGCGGACGCTGTCACCGAACACGGTCTCGGCCACGGCAAAGAACGCCTCCCAGGTGCGCGCGCCAGGGACGGTGAAGCAGGCGGTTCCGCCAGGACGCAGAAGGTCGGCGACCGCGGCCATGCTCTCGTAGGGTCGCGGGAAGAACGGGAACGCTAAGTTGCAGACGACGAGGTCAAAGGACGCCGGCGGCAGCTCCAGGTGGTTGGCGTTCGCTTCGGCGAATGTGAGGTTGGACAGGCCTAGACGCTCCGCCTCGGCTCGAGCGAGGTCGACCATCGCGGCAGACGCGTCCGTCGCCTCGATGTGCAACGTCGGATACCGGGCTGCGAGGGTCAGGCTGACCGTGCCCGGGCCGCAGCCGAGATCGAGCACGTCGTGTACGGGTTGGCTCGCCATGACCGTCTCTGCCTGCTGCAGCAGGAGCTGCGCGACGCGGGGGGAGATGCGGCGACCGACGGTGTTTTTGTAGAGAATGCTACCGGCTTCAGATCGAAAGTTTGGGATTCGCACAAAGAACACTCCCATCGGAGAGAATGTGTACGCCAGCCGGTGTCACTTGCAGGTCGAGCGGCTCAATCCCCGCGGCTCGCCATGCGTCGAACAGGCAGGCGGGGGTTTGGGACGACGGCAGCACGGCGATGCCGCAATCGCCACCGCCGGCTCCGGACAGCTTTCCCGCACCGCCGAAGCGCTCGGCGGCTTCCGCCAACGCGCGTAGCTGCGGCGTCTCAATCCCCACACCGGACTGTGCGCCGAGGTTTGCCAGGTTGCGTCGGCTTCGGCGTAGGGCGTGGAGGACACCGGCGGTGTCGCCGTCCCGCAGCGCGGCGGTCAGCGCGCGCACGGCCGGCGCACTTACGTCCAGAAACCGGCGGTAGGAAGCAGGGTTGCGAGCGCGCCAGCGGCTGACGTCCTCGAGCATCCGCGCCGTGCTGGCGGCCTGCCCAGTCCAGCCGACGGAGAACTGGAGCGCAGTGGGCCAGGGAACTGGGGCGACTGTCCACCGGGGCCAGGCCTGTGCGACGGTGCGGCGGACATCGCGCGGGAACGCGGGTTGCCCCAGCGCGGAACGGATCCACACGGGGTCTGCAGCGGTGTACTCGATGACGCCTCCGTATACCGCCGCTGCGACGTCTGCGGCAGAGCCGTTCCCCTGAACCGCCGTGTGGGCTAAGGCCGACAGCTTGAACACGACCTCCTGGAACGAGGGCCATGCGGCCGCCATCCCCGGCGAGCCACCCGCGCCGAAGTGCGCGAGCAGAGCGGCGACCACTCCGACGACGACCGCAGCGCTCGACCCGAGGCCGTACTTTCTCCCGTCTGAACGGTCCAACTCGCTGTCGATCTCGATACAGACCGACTCACCCTCAGTCCAGCTGCCGAGATACGCTCGTACGACGGATACCGCGGCATCGACGAAGCGCAGGGACTGGCTCTGGCCGCGAGCCGGCACTTGCCAGGTGTCGCCGGACCAGGTCCACCCGTGCTGCGCCCGTCCGCTGCGGCCAGCCGAGCGAATGTGGACGGTCAGGAATCGGTTCACCGCTGCGACCAGCGCCGGTTGGCCGGGCTCCGTTACGGCGTACTCGCCAGCGAGGATGAGCTTCCCAGGGGCACGCGCGGTTGTGCAGATTGACCCCATATCGTTCACCTGCCCTTCAGCAGCTCGACGCCGGGGCCAGGCTTGGCGGAGATAAGGGAGGTCACGCCGGGGACCTGCCTCAGAGCGCGTGCCACTTCGTCGACAGACGACGGCTGGCACAGCACCGCCAGGTTCGGGCCAGCGTCGATGGTGAAGTAAGCGGGGACACCGCGGTTGCGCAGCGCCCAGACCGCTTCGATGGCGGCGACGGTCTCCTGGCGCCAGTAGAAGATGGGTGGCTCCGCCGCCAGCGCGGTCGCGTGCATTTTGAGGGCGTTGCGTTCCGCAGTCTCACCGAGCAGTGAAAAATTGCGGGTCGCCACCGCTTGGCGGACGGCCGCGAGGTCGCGTGGGACGCTGGACAGCCAGCTCGCGTAGAGCGGCGATGTCTCCACCGTCCGTCTCATCCCCTCGCGGCTGCTTACCGGTTTCGGGGCGTCGGAGACCACTGCCATCAGACAGCGCACGTCCCACGCACCGCCCGGATGCAGTGGGACAGCGTAGGAATCCTCGCCGTCTGGCCGTTCACCCTGTCGCCATTCGACAAACCCGGGGTAGATGGAGCGGCAGGCGGAGCCGGAACCTTGTCGCGCCAGTTTCGAGAGGTCTGTCGGGGAGAGCTCGAGCCCGAGCGCGCCCACTGCAGCCGCGGCCAACGCCGCGAATGCCGAGGCGGACGACGCGAGCCCGCTTCCAACGGGCATGGTGTTGTGGGACACCACTTCCGCGAACGAACGTGTACCACTGCGCTGGCGGACTCGGTCCAAGAAGGCAGAGACGCGGCGCTGCGACGCTGGCGAGGCGGGTGCATCGTCGATGACCACCACGTCCTGCTGGAGATGCGGCGCGAAACGAACGGTGGTCGTGGTCGACAACGCGTCGAGGGTCAGCGACACACTGCCGTGCATCGGCAACACGAGCGTCTCGTCTCGCTTGCCCCAGTACTTCACGAGGGCGATGTTACTGTGCGCACGCGCTGTCGCTTCCACCGGTACCCCACCCTTTCCGTAGCGATTGATCTGTGCCGGCCGTGTGCCCCGGGATCTCCACGCACCACGTCTGGGTGGCACCCGATGCGAGCAGCGCTCGCGACAGGGAGGCGGCGTGCTCCGCGGATTGAGCCAGACTGATGGTGCAGCCGCCGCATCCACTGCCGGTCAGCTTGCTCCCCAGGGCCCCTTCCGCACGGGCGGCCCGGACCAAACCATCCAACGCTGGGTGGCTGACGCCGAGATCGGCCAAGGCCGCTTGCGCCTCGTCCATCGCCGCGCCGACCGCCAAGTCGTCCCCCGCCAGCCACGCTTCCTTTGCGTCTTCCGCCAACCTGCCCAAGCGGCGGACGCGTACGCGCGTCGCCGCAGGCTGCGCCTGCATACGAATACGCACCTGGGCCACCGCAGCGCGAGTCTGTCCTGGCACCCCGGTGTCCGCCAGGACGAAATGGAACGTCCTCGGCCCGGCATCCATCCGCGCCGGTTGGCCGGACGTGTACCACAGCGGCGTAGCGGCCAAGACGGCGGCTGCATCGACGCCGCTGGCGCGGCCATGCGTCGCTGCCTCCGCTTGATCGACGTATGGCCGGAGCGCCTCGTCCGCCGCCTCGTCGCCGGCCCAGGACGCCAGTGCCCGCAGCACAGCTACCGCCGCCGCGGCGCTGGATCCGAGGCCACGTCCGATGGGGAGGTTCGCGCGGATGGTGATGACATGTGGCCCGGCTGCTGCGCCGCGTTGGCGGTGGTCCGACAGCCACGCCTGGATGCACGACTGCAGGCCCCGCAAAGCCTCTGGCGTGCGGTCCAACGGGCCGCGGTACACAGAGCTGTCCACCCACCAAGTCACCCCGTCCGCCGCATGTCGCCACCGGTCGTTTGGGACGGCAATGCCCGGCGCGTCGACGGCGGCCGCGACCCGTAAACGGACGAGCGGGATGACCAGCGCCGGTTGCCCGTACACGACCGCGTGTTCGCCGAGGAGGATGGCCTTCCCGTGTGCGACACCCCTCCCGGTTGTGCCGGCGGGTCCACTTCTACCGAACCGCATGGGTCAGACGCGGGGCCTGCAGCGCCTGCACGAGTTCCTTGGCCCGGTCCAGGCTGAAGTCCCGCAACTCCGTCAGGCGTGCGGCCACTTGCTCCACCATCTCACCGGTCGCGCCGGCGGCCATCGCGATGGACCGGGCATGAAGTGCCATGTGCCCGCGCTGGATGCCGTCTGTGGCGAGGGCCTTGAGGGCGCCGAGGTTCTGTGCGAGTCCGACGGCCACCACCACCTGGGCCAGTTCCGCCGCGGACCGGACGTTCAGCAGGTCGCGGGCGAAGCGGGCCATCGGGTGGATGCCAATACTGCCGCCGACCGTCCCCACCGGCATCGGCAACTCCAGGCTCCCGACGAGACGGCCGAGTTCATCCACGCGCCACTCGGTCATCGGCGCGTACGACCCAAAACGTGCGGCGTAGGCGTGCGCACCTGCCTCAATCGCACGCCAGTCGTTGCCAGTCGCCATCACCACCGCGTCGATCCCGTTCATGACGCCCTTGTTGTGGGTGACCGCGCGGTACACGTCGGAAACCGCGAACCGATAGGCACACAACACCCCGTCGCGCACCTGCTCGCCGGTGTAACCGCGCGTCGCCAGTTGTTCTGGCGGGATGATACAGCGGGCTCTCGCGAGGCACCCGGTCGTGTAGTTGGAGAGGATGCGCAGGTAGACCTTGCCGCCCGTCAGCTCTTCGACCCTGGGTGCAATCGCCTCCGCCATCGTGTTGACAACGTTGGCGCCCATCGCGTCGCATGTGTCGACGAGCAGGTGCACAACCAGCATCTGACTGTGGCGAGCGGTTCCCGCCTCGCCGACCACCCGCACCTGCAGGTGCTTGGCACCGCCACCGCGCGCCTGCATGGACGGATGCGCTGCATTTGCCAGCGCAACCAACTCCGCTTCGCGCTGGAGCAGAATCTCTGTCGCGGCCTCCAGGTTCGGGCAGCCAACCACTTGAATCTGCCCAATCATTTCCCGCTCTGTGGCTTCCGCGGTGAATCCGCCCGCTTCGCGAACGAGTTTCGCAATGTGGCTGGCGGATGCAACCACGGACGGCTCTTCAATCGCCATCGGGACCAGGTAGTCCTTGCCGTTGATTTGAAAGTTGAGCGCGACGCCGAGCGGCAGCGGATACACGCCGATGGCGTTCTCAATCATGTGGTTCGCCGTCTCAAACGGGAGGGCGGCGGTTTCAGACGTCAGTGCGTACAGGTCGCGAAGCGGAATGGGACGAGCCTGCCGCAGCTTGCGCAGGCGCTCATCCACGTTCATTTTATAGAAACCCGGGATGCGGGCGTTGGTCACGGCGTTCCGCCTCCTTCACAGTATCTTGCGAGATCATCATGCGCGTGAGGGACGGGTGCTCGGTTTGATCTAGATCACACCCTGCGGGCAACGCGCGCGCACCGTCACAGAATCGCCACGGGTCTTCCGGGCGTTTTCCGAGGGCTCACGAACAGTTTGTGAACACCCGTCGACCTGGCGGGGAAAGTGTGATGTAGCGCACACGTCCGTTCTCTTCGCGGCCGATATAGTGACCCTGCAACCAGGCGTTACCACGGGGAATGAGCCGATGGACAGCGGAACCGCGCGAGTCATCTGGCGCTTGGCCCCACGCCTTGGGATGGAACGCGCAAAGGAGTGAGCGGCATTGCGGAGGGAACATCGCCCGCGTCGAGTACGCACGGTGGTCTTCAGCGCAGCGGTGTTGACGCTGTTCTTGACCGGATGCGGACCGCAGTACTTGGTCCTCAACCCAGTCGGGCCCGTCGGTCGGGAAGAACTCCACCTCATCGTCCTATCCGCCATTTTGGTCGGGATTGTGATTGTCCCTGTATTGTTCTTACTGGCCTTCATCGTCTGGCGGTACCGAGACAAGCCGGGGAACACGGCGCCGTATAAGCCGAAGTGGTCAGAGAGTAAGGTGCTCGAGTTCATCTGGTGGGGGATTCCGGTCGTCATCGTGGCCGTTCTCGGCGTGTTCACGGCGAAGACGACGTTTGCACTGGTGAAGCCGCCAGCGGAGGACCAGCAGGTGAAACCTTTGACGATTCAGGTCGTCTCCCTGGACTGGAAGTGGTTGTTCCTCTACCCAGACCAGCACATCGCGACCGTCAACTACGCCGAGATTCCGACCGGCGTGCCGGTACAGTTCGAGCTGACGTCGGACGCGCCGATGAACTCGTTCTGGGTTCCGCAGCTCGGCGGGCAGGAGTACACCATGCCGGGGATGGCGATGCGGCTGTGGCTGCAGGCTGACAAGCCGGGAACGTACTACGGCCACGGCGCCAACTTCACCGGTTCTGGGTTCGCGCACATGGACTTCAACGTCATTGCCAAGTCGGACGCGGATTTCAACGGATGGGTGCACCAGGTGCAGTCGTCGTCGCAACAACTGACCAAGGCGGGTTACCAGAAGTTGAAGCAGCCGAGCGTCGTCGGGACGTCGTCTTACGCTTCGTACCCCGCGCACCTGTTCAACGACACCGTTTGGGCCGACGGTGGACAGTACATGCCCGGCATGATGAACCAGACCGGGTCGCCGATGAACGCGGCGAGCGCGAGCAACATGGCTGGCATGAGCAGCTCCAGCAACAGCGCATCCGGCAAGTAAGACGGGGGAGTGATACAGGATGCCATCGTGGTTTCACGCATTCGCGGACAAATACCTGATGTGGCAGGAAGGCCCGATGATCTGGGGTTCGGATGTCCTGATTTTGCTCGTGTCCATCGGGATCATCTTCACGCTCACTTACTTTCACAAGTGGAAGTGGCTGTGGCGGGAGTGGATTACGACGGTCGACCACAAGCGGATCGGCATCATGTACCTGATTTGTGCGCTGCTCATGATGTTCCGGGGCGGCGCAGACGCCGAATTGCTGCGGACGCAGTTGGCCGTGCCGAACAACCACTTCTTGACGGCCGACCACTACGACCAGATCTTTACGACGCATGGAACCATCATGATTTTGTTCATGGCCATGCCGTTCATCTTCGCGCTCTTCAACATCGTCGTCCCGCTCCAGATTGGTGCGCGTGACGTCGCGTTCCCGTACTTGAACGCCATCTCGTTCTGGCTGTTCTTCTTCGGGGCGATGCTGTTCAACCTGTCGTTCGTGTTCGGCGGTTCGCCGGATGCCAGCTGGGTGAGCTACCCGCCGCTCTCTGAGTTGGGGTTTGACCCAGGCCCGGGCGAGAACTATTACCTCTTGGCCATCCAGATCTCCGGTATCGGCTCGATTGCGACGGGCATCAACTTCCTGGCCACCATCTTCAAAATGCGGGCGCCGGGGATGAAGCTGATGCGGATGCCGCTGTTCTCGTGGTCCGTCGTGGCCGCGTCCATCGTCATCATCTTCGCGTTCCCTGCGCTCGCGATTGCCCTGGCGCTGCTGATGCTGGACCGCGTGGTCGGCACGCACTTCTTCACCATCCTGCACGGCGGCAACCCGATGATGTTCGTCAACCTGTTCTGGCTGTGGGGTCACCCCGAGGTGTACATCGTCGTCCTGCCTGCGTTCGGTGTCTACTCAGAGGTTGTGGCGACGTTTGCGCGCAAGCGCGTGTTCGGCTACTCCTCCATGGTGGCGTCGCTGATGCTCATCAGCGTCATCAGCTACTTCGTCTGGGCCCACCACTTCTTCACGATGGGCGCCGGCGCGGACGTCAACACGTTCTTCGCGATTGCGTCGATGATGGTCGGTATTCCGACCGGCGTGAAGGTGTTCAACTGGCTGTTCACGATGTTCCAAGGGCGCATCCGGATGACCTTGCCGATGCTGTGGACGATTGCGTTCGTACCCTGCTTCGTCATCGGTGGCGCCACCGGCGTGATGCTCGCTGCCGCTCCGGCGGATTACCAGTACCACAACAGCTACTTCCTGATTGCCCACTTCCACCAGGTCCTGATTGGCGGCGTGGTGTTCGGAATGATTGCCGGCATGTACTACTGGTGGCCGAAGATGTTCGGCTTCAAGCTGGATGAGCGGCTCGGCCGGATTGCCTTCTGGCTGTTCAACATCGGTTTCTACGTCTGCTTCATGCCGCAGTACGCGCTCGGCTTCATGGGCATGCAGCGGCGGATGTACACCTACCCGGCGACGATGGGGTGGAACACGCTGAACCTCGTCTCGACGATTGGCGCCTACGTGATGGGGATTGCGTTCGTGGTGATTGTGGTGCAGGTCGTCTATAGCATCAAGCACGGCGAGCGCGACTTGACCGGTGACCCGTGGGACGGCCGCACGCTGGAGTGGTCCTTGCCGTCTCCCGCACCGCACTACAACTTTGCGGTCATCCCGACGGTGACCGACCGCGACATGTGGTGGGTGTTGAAGGAGGAGGGCCGTACGGACGAACTGCGGCCGAAGGCGAAAGACATCCAACCGATTCACATGCCGAAGAACTCTGGTCGCCCGTTCCTGATGGGGCTGTCGTTCTTCGTCGCTGGTTTTGGCTTCGTGTTTGTCTGGTGGCCTCTCATTGTCCTCGGCTTGGCTGGCGTCGCTGCGTGCATGATTGCGCGGGCGCTGGAGTACGACGATGAGTACCACATTCCGGTCCGCGAAGTGCAGTCGCACGAAGCGGCGCTTGGGAGGTTGTCCTGATGGCGGTCATGGAGCACGCGGTGCACAACCCGACCGGGATTGACGAGAAGCCGCTCGAGTATCGAGACCCGAATCAATCTGTCAAGATATTGGGCTTTTGGCTGTTCCTTGCGACGGACATGTTGCTGTTCGGGTGCCTGTTCGCCACCTACCTGGTGGTGCGCACGCACACCGACGGCGGCCCGACGCCGCAGCAGTTGTTCGATATTCCCGGGTTCACCCTGGAGACGTTCTTCCTTCTGACCAGCAGCTTCACAGGTGGGCTCTCCACCCTTGCGATGCGCAACGGCAACCGCAAGTGGCTGATGACGTGGCTCGCGGTCACCATCCTGCTCGGCCTCGCGTTTATCGGGTTTGAAGTCAAGGAGTTTGTCGGTGACGTCGCGGTCGGGGCGACGATGCAACGCAGCGCTTTCCTGTCGGCGTTCTTCACGCTTGTCGGTACGCACGGAAGCCACGTGTCGATTGGGTTGGTTTGGATGTTCCTGACGTTGCTCCAGGTCGCGCGCCGGGGTATTACGAAGGTTACCGCGCGCAAGGTGTTCGTGGTCAACCTGTACTGGCACTTCCTCGACGTGGTCTGGGTGTTCATCTTCACGATTGTGTACCTGTCCGGGAGGGTGATGTGAGATGGCAGTCCCTAGCGGCGCAATGCCTTCAAGCGGCGGTCACAAACACAAAGCGACGAAGTACATCGTCGGCTACGCATCGTCTCTGGTGTTGACGGCCATCGCGTTTCTTCTCGCGCTCGTCAAGCACACCTTGCCAGTGGGCCCGCTGGTCGTGGTGCTCACCGTGTTGGCTGCTCTGCAGATTGTGGTTCAGCTGTATTTCTTCATGCACGTGACGGAAGGCGACGGCCCGCCCTTTCACTCCGTGTTCCTGATTCTCGGCTTGCTGTTCACCTTTGCGATTGCGCTGATGTCCGTCTGGATTATGAGTTTCCCGGCGTTCATGGCGCAGGTCGGGTGAGCGAGATGGCCACGGTTCGAGCGGAGCACGTCGCTGCGGTACACGGGCTGACCCGCAGCGACCTCCGCACAGCAGCGAAGGCGTACCTGACCCTGACCAAACCGCGCATCGTGGTGCTGCTGGTGTTCACGGGTTACGCCGCGATGATTGTCGCGGCGGGCGGTTTGCCGAACTTCCGCGTGACGCTTCTCGGGTTGTTGGGGCTTGGGCTCGCGGCGGGCGGGTCTGCTGCGCTCAATATGTGGTTTGACCGCGACATCGACGCCGTGATGACCCGCACGGCGAAACGGCCGCTGCCCGCCGGTATCGTGAGCGCGCCGGCTGCCTTCGGATTCGCGTTGCTGCTCGGCGTCGCCTCGGTGGTCCTTTTGGCAACGACCGTCAACGCGCTGTCCGCCTGGTTGGCGGGCGCCGGGTACGTGTACTACGGTGTCGTCTACACGATGCTGCTGAAACGGCACACGCCGCAGAACATCGTGCTCGGCGGCGGCGCCGGCGCATTTCCGCCGCTCGTCGGCGTTGCGGCGGTGACGGATCACCTGAGCTGGATGGCCGTCCTGATGTTCGCGGTCATCTTCCTCTGGACGCCGTCCCACTTCTGGGGCTTAGCGCTGTATAAGAACGAGGACTACACCCGAGCCGGTGTACCGATGATGCCCGTCGTCCGCGGTGCCCGCGCGACCAAGCGGCAGATGGTGGCCTACGCGGTCGCGTTGCTGGCGGTGTCTGTCGCGATGGCACCCGCCATGCGGTCCCCGCTGGTGTACGCCGTCGTGGCGGCGGCTTTCGGGGGCTGGTTTCTGTACGTGAACCTTCGCCTGTTGCGCGAGCCGGACAGCGAGATGGCTTGGGCGAAGCGCACCTTCTTCGCGTCGCTGTTGTACCTGCCGGCCGTGTTCACAGCGATGGCTCTGTGCGCAGTGGTGTAATCTGGTATACTCTTTCCAACTGGAAGGGTGCGATATGGAGAGGTTCACGCGACGAGGGGCGTGCCGATTCCGGCGGCGCACTCGCGGTTCGTGAACCTCTTTGGGCAGTCGGGCCACTCTGGTTGCAGATTGGCGTTTTATCCCCATTCCGACTGCCGAAGGGAGGTCGAACAGATTGCCACAGGGTGCGCTGGAGGTGTTGCGTGAGATCTCGCTGTTTCGAGATCTGACGTCGGCCGAGTTGGAGCGCGTCTCCAGCTTGGCGGCGGAGCGCCACTACAGCCGCGGCGAGTACGTGTTCATGGAAGGCCAGGAGCGGGAGGCCGTGTACTTCATTCGCCGCGGGCTGATAAAGGTGCTGAAAGTCGACGAGGAAGGCCGTGAACACATCGTGAACATCCTTGGCCGCGGCCAGATGTTTCCGCACGTCGGGTTCTTTCAGGATGGCCCGTACCCCGGCACCGCGCAGGCGATGGAGGCGAGCGACCTGCTCTCCATCCGCTGCCAGAACTTCGACGCGCTCCTCACGGACCACCCCGATATCGCCCGCAAGGTGATGCGCGTGATGGGGGAGCGCATCTTGATGCTGCAGGCAAAGCTGCAGGAGCTGGCGGTGTACGACTCGCACGACCGGGTGATAGCCCTGTTGCGCCACTTCGCGGAGGAACACGGGACCCCGGGTCCAGACGGCGTCTACGTCAAGCTGCCCATCACGCACGGCGAGATGGCGCACATGATTGGCATGACGCGCGAGTCGGTGAACCGCATCTGGAACCAACTGCGGCGCGACGGCGTACTGAGCGGCGAGCGGGACGAGTGGGTGCTGCACCTGGAGCGGTTGAACGGTGGCGCGTGATGGACGGATGGGTCGGGACGACTGGATGGGATGGCTCCCGAAGGGGTTTGTCGCGTGCAGCTTCGTCAACTTCGTGGTCGGTGCGGGCCTCGGCGGGTGGATGGCGAACGACCCGGGGACGTGGGGAACGGTCGGGGCCATCCACGGGGAGATCAACCCGTTCGGCTGGCTGACGCTGCTCATCTACGGGATGACCTATGCGGTGCTCGCCATCTCGGCTGGGCTTCGCCCGCCGCGGGCGTGGGTGGGTTGGTTCCAACTCGCAGTGGCGGAAAGCGCCGTGGTCGCCGTGGTGGGTGGGCTCGCGGCAGGGAATCCGCTGTTGCTTCGACTCGGCTATACGCTCCAATTTGCAGCGCCGGCGGTGTTTCTGGTGAACATCCTGTCTGCGGTGTTCGCAGCGCGCCGCCCGGGCGGCCGGATGGAGATGGCCATGGACGAAGGTCACCCACTCGCCTACCTCCAGCGCAGCGACCGTTACCAGCGCACGGACAAGGTCGCCCAACGCGGGACGGACATCTCGCTGATGCTGTTTCTGCTCGCCGCGGGTTGGACGATGGTGCGGGCGTGGACAAGCCCTCTGGCGGCGTTGGCGCCGGCACCGGCATTTGTCACGTACTACGGTTGGATTGCGGGCACCGTCCTCTCCGTCTCGTTGCACCTGTTCCCGCGCTTCGCCGGTGTTTCGGGCCCGTCCGGCCGCATGTTCGGCGCCCTGCAGGTGGGCTGGGGCATAGCCACCGTTCTCGGGGCAGCAGGTTTGGTCGGGCCGGCCTGGCTGGCCGACGCGGCGTTCCGCCTGCTGGGCCTCGTGTTCGCCCTCTGGGCGGCGGTGACCCTGCGCTGGCTGTGGGGCGGCGGGCAGCCCGGGTCGCAGCGGCCGGATGGATGGACAGCCAGCCGCTTGGCGTGGGGGGCCGCGTGGGTGTACAGCTTCATCCTCGGCATCGGCCTGCTGCTTGGCCTGCCGCCGTTGTCGCTCGCCGCGTTGCACCTGCTGTTCCTGGGGTTCGCGACGAACCTCGTGTACGGCGTCGGGCACGCGCTGTTCCCGTACGTGCTGCGGCGGCGACGCCCGCCGGCTGGGTGGGCGGTCGCCCAGGTGGCCGCTGGCATCCTCGGCGTGCTGTTGATGGCGGTCGCGTTTCTGCGGTTGGCGGCGGGTGGGGCCGTGTCCACGGGGTTGCTCGCGGTCGGCGGCAGTTTGGCGGCGCTCAGTGCCATCGCCTTCCTCGCACAGTGGGCGTTTGCGCCCCGCGCGGCAGCGTGAACCCGGTCTCCCGACTGCGGTCGCCGCGCCGTCGCGACAAGGGGCGACGGAAACGGCCGGGCGCTGGGCCATCCATCGATTGCATCTCGCGCAAAACACCCCCGGATGGCGGTGCGGTCTGACCATCGGGGGGTGTCCCTTTTCTGGACCATCTCGTTCGGGTGCGGTGCCCCGGGCGTCCGGGCTCAACCGGCTGCTGTCAAAGCCTGCTTGGCAGGACCGTAGAGGGCCGCCATGCCGCCGTAGAGGGTGTAGAAGAACCCGTCCGGTGCGTCGAGCGAAAACGAGTTGTACTGGCGCGGGTCGACGCCGAGGATGAACTCGAACAGGCGCGCGCTGTCATAGGCGTAGAAGCAAAAGCTGGTGTAGTCGAAAAACGGCATCTTCTCGTAGATGGTCACGATGTCTGACGCGTAACAGGTGATGTCCCGCGCGGCTTCGTCAATCATCCGAACGGCGTCGGCCACGTCGACGTGGATGCGGATGGACGTCTCGCTGATGTGTTCGACGGTTGCCACAGGCTCACCTCCTCTCGTCCGAGAGGACGAGGGCGTTGGCTGAAACCGCGTCCCGGTAGTCGGACAGCGGGATGAGGTCCTCCGGTGTGGGGAGGGACGGCCGGACCTGAATATAACCGTCATCCGCCGTCTCCGGATTCGCAGCACCCAGCAAGGTGCCGTCCGCGACGAGGCCGCGAATCACCGAGAGGCCCCACCATAGGGCCGGGTCCTCCACCACTTCGCCGCCCGCCATCTCGCGCACGCGGTACACCTGCTCGTACGGCATGTGCGCGAAGTTCACCACGTGCCGCAGGGCATCGTCCTCAAAGATGGCAAACACGCGCCGGTACCCGTGCGCGACGTGACCCACGGGGAGCCACGTCACGCGCGCCGTCATCCCTGTACCCGGCCGATGCGGATCTGAAACACGGCCGGTCCGCGTTCGATGTACTCCCAGGAGAAAGCCCCTGGCCGTTCCAGTTCAAACTGATAGCGAAGCGGCTGCGGGTCGTGGTCATTCACCAACAGCATCGCCTGCCCCGGCTGCAAACCGTCGAAAGTCTCGAAGATCACCTTGTGTTTCAGGTGCGGGGGATACTCGGTCGCGTTGACCGTCGCTGCAAACTCACTCATGACAATCCCTCCTGATGGCGTAGTAGGTCGTTTCAAACCGAACTGTACGATACGGCGAACGGCGAGATCGTGACGCACATCACAGCACATCCACCGGACTAGGATGGTGTACTCAGCGAGGGAGGTGTGACCCACAGCACATCGGGCACACTGCAGCCGTGCTACCCTACGGACGTGAACTCAGGATGCAGCCGTCAAGGCCAGATGGAATCAAGGACAGGAGGCGTTGCAGGTTGGAGACGTACGCTGCAACCATTGACGTTCGACAGTTCGCGGCCCCGGTCAAGCACCGTACCATCTTCAGTGTGTGGAACGCACTCACGCCGGGTACGAAGATGCTCTTGGTTAACGATCACGACCCAAAGCCGCTCTACTATCAGCTGGATGCGGAGTACAAAGGGCAGTTCGAATGGACCTACGTCGCGGACGGACCGGAACTGTGGCAGGTCCAGATTGCGAAGGTCGCGGTGCCGGCCGCAGCGACCCCAGCGCGGTCGGTCTAAGGCGCAGGACGAGGGGACAATCAGGGAGGCGATACAGGTGGAACGGAAGATTGTCGTGCTCGATGTGCGAGAGATGTTACGGAAAAAGGAAGAGCCGTTTCAACGGATCATGGGGACCGTGTCGGATCTCGGCGATGCGGACGTGTTTGAACTGCACGCGACGTTTCGGCCAGATCCGCTGATTCGCGTGCTCGGGAAGCAGGGGTTTACCCATGCGGTGGTCGAGGAGGAACCAGAGCACTTCGTCGTGCAGTTCTATCACCCGGATGACGAGGGCGCGCTGCCCTACTTTCACCTCGACAACCGCGAGCTTGATCCGCCGGGCCCGATGGTCCGCACCCTGGAGTTTCTCGACAACCACGACGCTTGCCAACGCGGCGAACTGGGCGTCGAAATCTGGAATGTGCGGGTTCCGGCGTTTCTCCTGCCGGAGCTCGAAGACCGAGGGTTCGCGTTCGATATCGACGACAGCGAGCAGGACAACGGCACGGTGCGCGTGCAGATCCACAAGGATAAAGCGGGCGATTAACGGGTCTCCTGGCCGGACGGTGTCAGAGGGGAGGTGTCGGAAGTGCCGGAACGAGGACCATCAGGTGCGGTGCCGGGCGGGGTCATCACAAGCCAATCGCCGCCGTTCGCGGTGCCGATTCGATACATGTGCCTCGGCGTAATCTGCTTCGCCCTGTTCGCAGTGGACTTTCTGGTGCAATCGACCGCGCTGGCGCAGGGGATTCCCGGTGCGCCGCACATCGTCGCGCTCACGCACGCGCTCACGCTCGGCGCCCTGCTGTCGTTCGTGATGGGCGCTGTGTACCAGTTGACGACGGTGGCGTTTCTGATCCCGATTTCGAGCGTTCCCGCCGCGCGCTGGAACTTCTGGTTGTACTTGCTTGCGTTCGTCGGCCTGTTCGTCTCCATGAGCGCGTGGTGGAGCGTCGGATTGTTGGTGTTCGGTTCACTCATGGCGCTCGCCGTGTACATCTACGCGGTGGTGCTGGTGATCTCGCTGCTGCGGACCAAGAACCGCGACGCGATGTTTGGGTTCGTGGTGTCGGCTCACGTGTACTTAATGCTCGCGGTCGCGGCGGCGGTGCTGCTCGTGCTCGTGGACGCGGGGCGGGCGCCGGGACTCTCCGCCATTCTGGAACCGCTCCTTGCGACCCACATCACCTTGGCGGTCGGGGGATTCTTCTCGTTCTTGGTGATGGGGTTCAGCTTCAAACTGCTGCCGATGTTCACGCTGTCGCACGGATTTCCGACCTGGCGGCAGCGCTGGACCCTGGCCCTGGCGCACGTCGCGCTGTGGTGCATCCTCGGCGCCATCTGGTCGCCCGTGCGCCCGCTCTTCTGGGTTGGTGCAGCCGTCGGGTTGGCAGCCTTTGTAAACCACGGTCTCGACGTACGGGGCATCGTGCGCAAGCGCATGCGCAAGAAAGTGGAGTCGCCCATCCGCGGCGTCATCGCGGCCCTTGTGGCCGCCCTCGTCGGTTTGTGTCTGCTCGTACTCCGGCTTCTGTGGGGGCGGGGTGCGGCCGGTTGGCAGGACGTCGTCGCGTTCTACCTGCTCGGCGTGGTGACGCTGACCGTGATGAGTTTCGCGTACAAGATTGTGCCGTTTCTGGTGTGGAGCAAGCGGTACAGCAAGCCATCCGGCAAGGGCAAGCCCATCCTCATCTCCGACCTGCTTCGCCCAGACCGGGCGCGGCCCGTCCTCATCGGCTTTGCGGCCGGGCTGGTCGTCCTCACGGCGAGCCGCGCTGCACTCTGGACCCCTGGCGTCGTCGTCGGGTGCGCCGCCATCTCGGCCGCTGCCGCGGTGTTCTGCGTTCAGGTGATGCGGGTGATGGAGCCGGGGAAGCTCGGAAGGGAGTTGTTCGAACGTGATTGACTTGGAGGCTGTACGGGAGAAGTTGAAGGAAGTGTACGACCCGGAGATCGGGATCAACGTCGTCGACCTCGGGCTCATCTACAAACTGGAGGAAGTCGAAGAAGGAAGCCTGTACATCGAGATGACGATGACGACGCCGGGTTGCCCCGCGCACGACAACATCAGCCAGAGCGTCGAATGGGCCGCGGCGCAGGCCTTTGGCGTCGCCATGGTGCAGGTGGAAGTGGTGTGGGACCCGCCGTGGACACCGGAGATGATGTCCGAAGAGGCGCGGGAGATGCTGGGCTTGTGAGCCCACGGGTTATCGCCCGCCGCGTACACATCGTGCGTCTTGCCATCCGCGTGTACCGGGCCTTTCGCCAGATACAGCGCCTGCAGGAGCGCGGTGCCGACGACGCGGCGCTCCATCGCGTGTACGCCGCGGCTGGGCGGGATATTCGCGAAACTGCGAGCCGGCTGTGCGGTGCCATCGTCAAAGCCGGACAGTTCCTCAGTCTGCGCGAGGAGCTGTTCCCCGCCGCCTTTACCCGCGAGCTGCAGAGCCTGCAGGACGCGGTGCCGCCGGCGCCCTTCGCACAGGTTGAACGCGTGTTGGAACGGGCGTACGGCCGCCGGTTTGGACAGTGTTTCGACACACTCGATCCGGTCCCGATTGCGTCCGGATCACTCGCCCAGGTCCACCGCGGCGTGGACACGCAGGGTCGCGTGGTGGCGGTGAAGGTGCTGCGCCCAGGCATCGAACGGATGGTCCGGGCCGACCTCCAGACGCTGCGGTGGGTGGCCCGGGTGGCCAGCCGCGTCCCGGCGGTGCGCCGGCGGATTGACCTCGTCGCGCTGCACCGGTCGTTCGACGAAACGCTGCGCCTGGAACTGGACATGCGCGCCGAGGCGGAGCACATGCTGCGTCTGCAGGCGGACCTGGCGCAGTTTTCGGAACGCCTGACGCTCCCGGCGGTGTACGCTGCGGCCTCGAAACGGCGGGTGCTGGTGATGGAGTACGTGTCCGGTGTGAACATCCGCGATGGAGATCAACTACGGGCGTGGGGGAGTGATCCCGCTGCCCTTCGCGACGCGCTGTTGGCTGCCTACCTGAAGCAAGTGCTGGTGACTGGGTTCGTCCACCTGGACCCGCACCCGGGAAACCTGCTGGTGTTGCAGGACGGGCGGTTGGCGCTGTTGGACTTCGGGATGGCGGCCGCCTACGGCGAACCGGAGCGGATGGCCTTGCGGCGGCTGCTGCAGCACGCCGTGTTACAGGATGCATCCGGCGTCGCCGCGGCCCTGCAGGACTTGGGGTTCGTCCAACCCGGGTGCTTGGACGCGGTGACAGAGGTGGTGGGCCACTTGCTGAAGGACCGCCCGCCGGCCGCAGTCGCCATGACGCAGCTGCGCGGGCTGGTTCAGGCCGGAGCCGTCCGGGTGCAGGCGCGGTACATGCTGCTCATCCGCTGTCTCGGGATGCTCAAGACCAGCCTGACCCTGTTGACGCCCGAGGAAACGGATTGGGCCGGGGTCGTGATGGAGCAGGCGTTGCCGTTTTTCCGTCGCTGAGGCGACCAACGAGGGGCGCGAAACCCTCGCCATCGGACAGTGGACCACCGCTGTCCAGTAAACCGGAAGTGCAAGAGAGGAGTGGTTGAATATGGAGAAAATTTCCCTGAAATTCCGCGACAAGCCGGTGCAGAGCGTCCTCAAACGAGGTGACAGCAAGTTCGTGCAACTGTCGTTTGAACCGGGCCAAGGGTTGACCAAGCACAAGGCGCCGCTCGCCCTGGCGGTGGTGGTGCTCACCGGGAAGATCCGCTTTACGGTCGGCGACGAGACCGTCATCTTGGAAGCCTCTGAGATGCTGACGGTCGATCCGGCCGTGGAACACGCCGTCGAGGCGGTGGAGCGCAGCACCGTCTTGCTGGTGCTGACGCCTGACACACCGCTGGCAGCGGCTGAGCCACCATCGGCACCGCCGCTGCAACACGAGAACGCGTATCAGCACCCGGAGCTTTTGCAGCAGGTGGCGCCGGAACTGAGGCCGCTCGTGGCGGACCACATCGAGGTCTGCAAGGTGTTGGAATCGGTGGCAGGGCCGGTGGAAACCGGCGCGATTGCAGTGGCGCTTCGCACCATCCAGCGGGAGCTCGATGAGCACTTCGTTGCGGAGGAGCGGTTCTTGTTTCCGCGGATGGCGGCGCATGTCGGTGGGTCAGACGTCGGACCGGTGGCTCGGCTGTTGGAGGAACACGCGCACATCCGGCGGCTGCACGAAGAGGCGACGTCCCTGCTGCAAGCGGCGGCAGCCACGAAGGACGACCACGCGCGGTCGCTGCTGACCCAGAAGGTCGAAGACCTGTCCCGAGCGCTGCTCAACCACCTTGGCAAGGAAGACAGCCATCTGTTTCCGATGGCGAGCCGGTTGCTGACAGCAGAGGAGAAGGCGGCGTTCGCCGGTGAGCTGCAGTCGTTCTTGGCGGAGCAAGCGGCTCGCTGAAACATCGTTTGGGGTGTGGAAACGGAGTGCGCACGGGGCGGCATGGCAGGCGGCCGCTCCGCTTTGCGCGGTCAAGGATTGCACCACAGAGGAGGAATGACCTTGCTGACCAAGGAGCAGGTGCTGGAGGCCCTTCGCGATGTCGAAGACCCGGAGGTCCACCGCAGTATCGTGGAACTGGACATGGTCAAGTCGGTGGAGGTTGACGGCGACCGCGTCCGGGTGGAGGTGCTGCTGACCATCAAGGGGTGCCCGTTGCACACGACCATCGAGCGGTCGGTCCGCGAACGCCTCCTGTCCATCCCGGGGGTTGCTGCGGTCGACGTCCAGATTGGCCATATGACGGATGAGGAACGCGCGCGCTTCGCGGAGAAGGTACGCGGCCGCCCGGCGAACCAGGGGACGCCGGCCATCCTGCAGCCAGAAAGCGGTGTGACGTTCATCGCGATTGCCTCTGGAAAGGGCGGCGTCGGGAAGTCCACCGTTACGGCCAACCTCGGGAAGGCGTTGGGCGAAGCGGGCCTGCGTGTCGGGATTGTCGACGCGGACATCTACGGGTTCAGCATCCCTGGCATTTTTGGGCTGAAACAGCAGCGACCAACCGTGATTGACGACCTCATCATGCCGATTGAAGTGGAGAACGTACGGCTCATCTCGATGCACTACTTCGTCCCTCAGGGCAACCCGGTGGTCTGGCGCGGACCGATGCTCGGGAAGATGCTGCGCAACTTCTTCTCGGAGGTGCATTGGGGGGACCTCGACGTCATGCTCCTCGACTTGCCGCCAGGGACGGGCGACATCGCGCTCGACGTGCACCAACTGTTGCCAAAGAGCAAGGAGATCATCGTCACGACGCCGCAGCAGGCAGCGGCCGACGTCGCCGTTCGCGCGGGCGTGATGGGGCTGCGGACGAACCACGAGGTTGTCGGCGTGGTCGAGAACATGGCCTACTTCCAGTGCGGAAACTGCGGTGAGCGCAGCTACCTGTTCGGACAAGGCGGCGGGGCGATGGTGGCCGATGCGCTTCAGACCGACCTGCTGCAGGAGATCCCGATGGCGGATATGTCGCAACTCAAGACCGCGCTGTTTCCTGCGGAGAGCCTCCAGGGAGCAGCGTACGCCCGGTTGGCGCAGCAGGTGATGGAGCGCTGCGGCTTGCAGGTGGCAGTGCGCTGACGCTGCAAAGGCGGACGGACCCGGCCGCCCACTCGTAGGACGCCCGGGTCCACCCGCGCTGACACGTTCCTGCCTCAACGAACCTCACACGAACAGCGTCACCTGGGGCGAATGCGGATTCGCCCACATTTGCTTGACCCGCAGAGGTGCCTCAGCGGTTCCCTCGAACGAGACGAACAGCTCGCCTCGTGAAAATGCGATGCGGATCTCGGAGAGTTCCGCTTGCGGTGTTTCCGGCAGCTCGATGCTGCGGCCCATGCCGGGGAGTGGGATGGGGTTCAACCAGTCCCTTGGCACTGTTACGACCTTCACGGCGGGTCCCCTCCTGTCCCTTCGGCCATCCTCAGACGAACTGGTGCAGCGCCTGTGCGAGCGGCAAACGGCGGCCGACGATGAACGGCCACTCGTGTTTCGTGTAGCGGCGCGCTTGGGTGTCGCGCATGCGCCGCAGGCAGTTGACCAGCTCGCGCAGGTCCTCGGATTCAAACGACAGCAGCCACTCGTAGTCGCCGAGGCCGAAGTTGTAGACCCCGTTGGTGAGAATCCCTGGATACTCGCGCCCAGTCTCACCGTGTTCCTTCAGCATCGCGGCCCGCTCTTCCCGCGGCAGCAGGTACCAGTCCGCCGTGCGGATGTACGGGTAAAAGCAGAGATACGTGCGGGGCGGTACGCCACGTACGAAGGACGGGATGTGGTCCGGGTTGAACTCGGCCGAGTGGCTCATTCCGACGAACGACCACGGCACGCGAACCATCCCACCGAGCGCGGTCTTCCGCAGTTTCAACTGCAGGTCCTGCAACGCCTCGACCCTCGGTGCGTGCATCCAGAGAAAGAGGTCCGTGTCGGCGCGAAAACCCTCTGTGATGTACGCCCCCCGCAACGTGACCACGTCTTTGTGGGACTCGATGAGCGCAGCGGCCTCTTCCACCATCGCTTGTCGATCCGCTCCGCTCGCCTGCCACCACCTGGTCTCAAACTGCAACGCCAGATGCTCGGTAAACAACGTGTCCATGTGAAACCCCTCCGTGAAATGCCTTATCCCCACACCTCAGCCGCAACCTCGACCACCCGTGCCAGCTTCGCCCACTGCTCGTCTTCCGTCAGCAGGTTGCCTTCTTCGGTGGAGGCGAAGCCACACTGCGGGCTCAAGCACAGTTGATGGAGGGGGACGAACCGCTCCGCCTCCGCAATCCGCCGCTTGATGTCGTCGGGGCGCTCCAGCGCGCCGTGTTTCGACGTGATGAGGCCGAGGACAATCCGCAGGTCCGGCCGCCGTACGTACCGCAGCGGCGCGAAGTCCCCTGCTCGGTCGGTGTCGTATTCGAGGAAGAACCCGTCGATGTTCAGACCTTGAAACAGGACCTCGGCGACCGGCTCGTAGCCGCCGGACGCAATCCACGTGGAGCGGAAGTTGCCGCGGCAGATGTGCATGGTCACCGTCAGGTCTTGCGGCTTGTCCGCAACGGCCCGGTTGATGGTGTCGGCGTAGCGCTGCATCAGCTCTGCCGGATTCAGGCCGCGGGCCACGAGCTTCGCGCGTTCCTCCTCCGAGCACAGGTACGCCCAGGCCGTGTCGTCCAACTGCAGGTACCGGCACCCGGCCGCGTGGAAGGCGGCGATGGCCTTGGCGTAGGTACGAGCGAGATCAGCGAAGAACTCGTCTACGTCCGGATACGCTTCCGCTGCGATGGTCCCGCGGAAGTGCAGCATGCTCGGACTCGGAATGGTCATCTTGGCGATGTGTCCGGGGCTCACGGTCTCCTGCAAGAACGCGAAATCGCGAAGCATGGGGTGCCCGTCGAAGTCCAATCGCCCCGTGACGCGAATGCCCCGCGACTTCGTCTGCTGCGCCTGGAACTGGATCCCGGTATCCGCGACGTAGGGTTCCACCCCGCAGAGGCCCTCGAGGAAGTCGAAGTGCCACCAGCCGCGGCGAAACTCGCCGTCGGTGACCGCTGTGAGGCCAATCTCCTCCTGCCGCCGGACGATGCGGCGAATCTCTTCGTCCTCTATCTTCCGCAATGCCTCCGCGGACAGCGCCCCCTCCGCGCGCTTTGCACGCGCTTCGTGGATGCGGGCTGTGCGCAACAGGCTGCCGACCTGGTCGGCCCGAAACGGTGGGCGGGAGGTGTGTGTTGAAACGTCAGTGGTGGTCATGGGTTCACTCCTTCGTCGTCCGGCCGCGGGCCCCCAATCGTGAGGACGTGCCGCAGCGCGAAGAACAAGATGATGCTGCCGAGGGTCATCAGCCCGCCGCTGGCGCGTGCCGCGGCTGCCAGCCAATCGCCGTCGGGCGGGCCGCACAGACAGGCTAGCCCGGCGAGAACGCCCGCGCCGTACACGCCCATCGCCCACTGGGCGGCCCGGTCTGGCACCATGTCGTCAATCAGCGGCGCCGTCTTCCGTTCCGGCCGCTTGCTGAATCGGTACTCGAACCACAAGAACGGAACAATTTTCTGCATGTACGCGTACATCAGCGGGATGAAGCCGCCGAAGGCGAACAGGAACACCGCCGGGTACGCCCAAGTCGATCCGCTGAAACACGCCGCGGCGCCCATCCCGACCATGCCGACGACCATGGCTGCCATCGCGGCGAACGCGTGGTACATCGGCCGCACGATGCGACGCTTCTTGCGCGCCGCGACGATGGCGATCATATCGCGCACGTACAGCGCCAGGCTCACGGCCCAAACGATGGCGGCAACGACGACCACGGCGCGCGCAGGGCTTCCGGCGGGCATCCAAGCGGCCACTGTCCACAACAACGCGCCGGCGTAGAAGACTGCGGCCGTTCTGCGCAGGCTCACGGTGTACCCGTGGCTGATGACGAACATCGGCACCAGCTTGTACGAGAAGACGAGCACCAACCCGCCCCAAAACGCGAGCCCGCCGAGCAGCGCGTGCGTCCGCACCACGTGCGCGTTCGCCCACTGGGGGGCGAAGGCTTGGAGCAGGCCGAGGAGCATCACCAAAGCCAATGCGGCCGCGGGCACCACCAGGCCCCTGTGCACCGGCGTCCGGTTGCGCGCACGCAGGTAGCTTCGCCCGATGAAGCCGAGGTACAGTGCCGTCAAGACCAACAAGGCTGCGCCGCCTGCGCCGACGAGGAACCAACGCGTTGCGACAAAGCCAATGGACATCGTCAGCACCGCCGCCAAATGCAGCGGCAGGTGCCAGCGGAGCACGTGCCGAGGAACCGCGGGCGCCTGAAAGGCAATCGGGATGATTTGGTAGAGCACCCCGAACGCGACGGTCAGCATGAACCCGAGGACGAGTTCGTGGATGACGGCGAGGGACCAGGCGGATAGGGTCCCGTTCCGCCACTGCGGCAAGGCGGTGGTGGTCGCCAGCAGGCCAAGCCAGCCGAAGATGAGCCCCGTCAGCAGGTAGTAGACGGTCGCGGACAGCCGCTTTTTGGTCGATGTCTCGTTTGGCACGTCGTTTGCCCCCTGTGTGGCTGCGAATCGGTCTGTGCCAGCCGGGTCCGGGTTGGGTTGCGGTATCAGAAGACCGCCGCGTGTGCCATGACGCCGTCGTACACGCCGCGGATGTACGGCAGGTTCTGCTCCGTCACCCGCTCCGGTACGACCAAGCGGAAGCCGTCGATGAAGCCCGCGAGGTACAATCCGTCGAACATCGCTGCAACCTGTGCGGTCCACTGTTCCGTCGGCGCATCGGGGAACTGATGGCGGAACCAAGCGAGGAGCGGTCCACACGCGTTCGCGGATGCGCAGTCGTCCGAGACGACCGGCGTGAGGCCCAGCGCTTCGTACGCGTCGAAAATGTCACCCGGGTTGAGGTGCCGGCCGACATCTAGGCCTAGGATGTCCCAACCCTGCGCCTTCGCCTCGCGGGCCAGCCGATTCACTTGCCGAAGCGGGTCAGCCAGCGCGTGTTGTGCGCGGGTCATCCCTTCACCACGCGCAGTCGCCAGTGCGCGGGTTCCACCTCCGCCACCGCCACGTTCAGCCCGAGGTTTTCGAGCGCGGCAATCAGCGGCCCCGTGCGGTGCGGGACGTGGATTTCACAGAGCGTGCCAGCCGGTGCGCCCTCCACCAGTTTCAAGATTTCAAAGCGCGGGTGGTGGCCGCTCCGGATGGCGTCGCGGGCGTCAATCACCCAGTGCCCAGGCTGTTGCTCGACCTTCAGCAATTCGGCCAGATTCACAGAAACTCCTCCTCCATCTGCACAATGTCAGCGCACGCGGCGCCGTCGAACCAACGATACGGCGAGGAAGCCGGCAGTGCCGTGACCTAGGTCACAGCGCGTGCGGCTGCGCGGACGTACGCTGGAAGACGGATACGGGGCGCCGCCATCAGGGGCGTTCAAGGCCACCGCCTGCGCCCGGCAGAACAAGGTGGCCTGGACGCAGGCCGCCTTGGAAGCGCTGACCGCAATAGGAGAGAGACAGAAGGGCAGGGGATGCCACGTGATGCCACTTGGTCCGTTGATTTTTTGGGGGAGTTTCTTGATTGTGTTGGTCCTGGCCATCGTCGGGTTCTTGGGTTACGTCTTTCACCGCGACATCTGACGTGAAGCCGGGGCGTCACTGAGACACTCGGTGCTCTGTGTCCAGCGGCGCCGGCTGGCTCGGGCGCAGCCATCGCCGCGCGGGTCCCCGCGCTTTGGGGAGCGGCACGGAGAACACGCGTTGTCGCGCGTGTTCTTCGATGAGTTCGCGGTGACGCAGCTGCAACAGCTGTGTGACCGTGACGTAGCCGGCCGGTTCCCCAATCGGATGGGTCACCCGGACGCACGAGGTATCCGCGATGAGCATGGCCTGAAGGGCGTCCTTCGCGGTGTCCTCGACGCTGACGACCGGTACCTCGTGGATACAGGACGCGACCGGCGCATTTGGGGCCTGTTGCGCTTCGAACACCAAGGCCCAGGCCGGGACGATGCCGATGGGGGTTCCGTCTCTGTTCATCACTTCGAACCACGCCTCTGCCGGCAGATCCGGCATACCGATGACGGCCTGGCGCAGCGGCACATCCGCAGCCAACTGCCGCTCCGGCCGCCAGGCAATCTCTCGGCAGAGGTGCATCTGCAGCGGGTCTGTGCGGTATTCCCGGGTCAGGTGCAACCCACGGCGGGCAATCTTCTCCGTCAGGATGGACCGGGGCAAGAGCAGCGACGACAGCCCGGTGGCGATACAGGAGGCGATGAGCAGCGGCAGCAGGGCGCCGAGGTTGTGCGTCAGCTCGAGCGGAAAGACCACGCTGGTGAACGGCGTACGGGTGACGCCCGAGAAGATGGCCGCCATACCAAGCAGCGCCCATACCCCGGGGTGTGGCGCGTGCGCCAGCTCACCGGCGACGCCGCCGAGCGTTCCGCCAATCATCAGGATGGGTGCGAGGATACCGCCTGAGGTGCCGGAACCGAGGGCGACCACCCAGATCACCGCCTTCACGATGAGCAGCGTCACCATCGCAGTCAAGGTGAGCCGGGTGTTCAGGACCGCGAAGATGCTGTCGTATCCGACGCCGAGTGCGCGGGGGCAAAGGAGGCCGCCGACGCCGATGACGACTGCCCCCAGCGCGGGCCACCACATCCAGTGAACCGGCAACTTCCGAAAGGCGTCTTCCACGCCGTAGATGGCCCATGTGAGCACCATCGCCAGCAGACTGCCCACGAGTCCGATGACGGCAGATGCCGTGAGCAGGCGCCAGCTCACGTGGGCGAGCGGCGGCATGCCGAACAGTGGGCCGGGCCCGAGCAGCGTCATCCGGATGGCGTCCGCGACGGCGCTCGCGATGGCGATGGGCACCAGGCTGCGGGGTCGGAACTCAAACACCAGCAGCTCGACGGCGAACAAGACGGCCGAAACCGGAGCGGCGAACGTCGCGGACATCCCGCCCGCGGCACCGGCGACGAGGAGGATTCGCCGCTCGATTGAAGAAAAGTGAAGAAACTGGCTGAACAGCGACCCGACGGATCCACCGGTCATGATGATGGGGCCTTCGGCCCCAAACGGTCCGCCCGAACCGATGGAGATGGCGGCCGAGATGGGTTTCCAGAATGCCACGCGAGGCTGTACCTTGCTGTCGTGAACGAGCATCGCTTCGATGGCCTCCGGGATACCGTGCCCGCGGATCTTCTCCGACCCGTAGCGGGCAATCAGCCCAATCAGAAGGGCGCCAATGACCGGCGGCAGCAGCACCCACGCGTGCAGGTGCGTGTGAGTCGGCGTCACGTACGCGAACGACAGCCGGTGGTAGAAAGCGATGTTGGTACAGAGGTAGATCATCTTCAGCAGGACAACGGCGACCAGTGCGCACGCCGCGCCAATCACCACCGCCGCGGCGGAAAGGCGGGAGATCTGCGACGTGGTGGTGAAGTCACCGGTTTTCGGCTTCGTCGGCTTTTGTACCATAGTGGACGTGTAGCCTCCTTCGTGGCTGAACGTCAAACGCTGTCGAGGCAGGCCGAAACCAACAATACATATTTATATCGTAGTACGATACGTATGACAATCCGTTCGTACCATTTTGGGCTGCCACCGGGCAGGGTTCACGCATCTGATCATCGGGCAGGCTGTGGTGAGAAAGGGTGAGCGACACGTGACAGGCGAGCCGACGAAAGCGGATTACCAGGAGCTTGCGGAGTTCCGCTACCGGTTGCGCAGGTTCCTTCAGTTCAGTGAGCAGGCGGCACAGGACGCTGGCATCACGCCGAACCAACACCAACTGCTGCTGGCGATTGCCGGGCACCCTGACCGGGACTGGATGACGCCGCGCGAGATTGCGGACCGCCTGCTGATTCGGCACCACAGCGCACTGGGCCTCATCCAGCGCACCGAGAAACTGGGGTTGGTGACGCGGTTTGCGCATCCAACGGATGGGCGGAGCGTGTGCATCGCCCTGACGGAGAAGGGGCGCGCCCTATTGGCAGAGTTGACAACGCGCCACGAACGGGAGCTGCGGCGCCTGGGCCTGTCCGACCGCAGCCTCGGCAGCAGTGACTTATCCGTACTGGGGGACACAGGAGGCGAATTTCATGCGCGTACAGATCGGCGACACGGTTGAGCACCCAGAGTCGGGCCGGAAGGGGCAGGTGCTGGACATCCATACCAATCCGGCCTGCCTCATCCGGACGTTTGACATTCGCTGGGAGGACGGCACGGAGGAAGAGGTAGAAGAGCTTGCGTTTGGGCCGCTGGACGATTCGGCGTCAGACTCGCGCACGGAGACCGCTGGGGCAGCGCCGACGCCGGAGGCGGCTGCTCCGGGGCGGCTTCGTTTGAAACGCGTCTATGAACCCGTCGAAACCACGGACGGTACACGCGTGCTGGTGGACCGGCTGTGGCCGCGGGGGGTGCGCAAGGAACAAGCGCAGGTGGACCTGTGGCTGAAGGCCATCGCGCCCTCGCCGGAACTGCGCGAGTGGTTCTGCCATGACCCCGAGAAGTTCGCGTTCTTCCAGGACAGCTACCGGCGCGAGTTGGCGACCGAGCCGGCGCAACAACAGGCGGTCCAGCAGGTCGAGGAACTGCTGGAACAGGGGCCGGTCACATTGCTGTATGCGGCCAAAGATCCTGTCCACAACCACGCGGTCGTGCTTTGGCAGTTCCTCGTCGACCACTTGCAGAGCGCGCGGTCGTGACCGGCTCGCAGTACCGAGCGTCAGGCGTGCCAGCGGCAGGCGGCAGCGTCGGGGTGACCGTCCTCTGCTGGGCCCGCAACCGGAGAGGAGATGCCGCAGACATCCTGCTGTTCTTCCGCCAGCGCGTCGAACAGCATCCGGCGGAAACGAATGGTTGGGCCGTCCGAAGGGACGTGTGCTTCTTCTCGGAGTGGCGGAGGTACCGTCGGCCGCAGGCACTCCACAATCGCACGGTCCTGCTCCATGACGAAGTGTGTGTGCTCCAAGTGGAACGCGTCCAGGGCGGCGAAGTCGGGTTCGAAGTTGCGCATGGCCACGCCGAAGATCTGGGTCCTGTCCAGTGCCGCGGGCGTGAACGTCAGGAAGGTGCACATCCACTGGCCTTCGCCCATGGGCGTCCGGATGATCCAGCAATTCGGGAAGCGCAGTTCAATCTCGGTTCGCGCCTCTGCGGACGCCGCGGCGGGAATCGGTTCCATCGGGTGGCTCGGCGCGAACGGCGTTGGATGGATGCGGAGACCTCCCGGTGTTGAGGTGTATTCCGGGCCGTCTACCGCCGGATCGACATCCCAGCCGGTGGTCTCTGGGTGCACAAACGGCAGGTGCGACACGTCGAGGACGCTTTCCACCACGCGCCCGAAGTGCGCGTGCCACTCGGTTGAAAACGGCACTTTTCGCCAACATTCATCGGAAAGTTCTGGAAACAGACGCAGCGGCGGGACGTCCATGACATGTGCCGCGCCCCGATGGCGCCTCGCCGTGGAGGCAACGGGATACACCCAAATCAAACCTGCCTGCTCCTGAACCGGGTACACGTCCAGACGCGCGGTCGGCGGGATGCGCCTGTCGTCACGGAGGGATGGGATGTGCGTGCACCGGCCATCCCGGTCAAACTGCCAACCGTGAAAGGGACAGACCAACGCGTCGCCGGTGAGTGTACCGTGCGACAGGTCGCAGCCGCGGTGGGGGCAATACGCCCCGGCGGCGTGCGCGACACCGTCCCTCCCTCGCCAGAGCACCAGTTCGACGCCCGCGACCTCAACCTTCTCCGGGCGGTCCCGCAGATTGTCTGATGAACGAACGGCGTACCAAGCGCGGCGGATCATGCTCATCCCGTCCCTCGCTGCGTGATGATGTTGCGCCAGTGTATGCCGCCAGGCAACCGTCCTGCTGTGCGCGTGTCCCAGGTTGGGGAGGAAATCGTCTGCTCGACTGGCACGTCGATCCGGCAAATGGGTCGGCGGTGGGTGAAATCCCGCCCCTCAATCCGGATGACCTTCGGGAACACCTCCACGTACAAGCCTTCGCTGTCCCGCACCACCTTTCGGTTGTCGTCTTTCGGTTCGCAGACGGCCCCATCGTTGACAAAGGTGGTCGCGCGAACCCGCACGGCCTGCGGTGACACCCACAGGGTCCGATGGGTGTGGCCGGAAAACACGACGACATTCGGGTGGCGGGTGAGGATGGCCCGCAAGGGTTCCGCCGGGCGCACGGCGTCAGGTGCCCCGCCCAACCCGATGCCGGGCAAGGGCTCGTGAAGGAAGACGAACGTCGGTTGCGTGGGGGGCGACTCCATCAGCCGCGCCTGCAACCAGGTGAGTTGCGATGGGCTGAGGTACGCCCCGTCTCCGTGGAGGCGGTCCGAGATGACGGACCGCTCTGTGCCGAGTGCGATGAAGTGGAAGCCGTGAACCCAGGTGTCGTAATACACCCCGGGCATCCCGGTACGGGCGAGAAACCGGTCGATGCATGCGGCTTCGGTCACCCCGTTCGGAAAGGAGCCCGGACGACGCACCCCCGACGGACCGTAGAACCCCGCGTAAAATTCGTGGTTCCCGATGGTCAACAGCGTACGGGCCGGGTGTGGCCGGGTGTGCAGGATGTGTAGAAACTCCTGGTAATCGGAATCCAATCCCGTCACGGTCAGGTCGCCGTTGAGCACGAGTGCGTCGAGGTGTGGATTCCGCTGATGAAGGTCGGTCAGGTCCGCCGCGAACCGCTCGCTGGCCGCTCGATCTCGGTAGGGGACACCCCAGTCGCTGCGGCCCGAGCGGATGTGAATGTCGCTCAACACCGCGAAGGTGAGAAGCGGCGGCCGGATCGGCGGTGCCCCGGAGGAGGTCCCGGCGGCCGATTGCGCCGGCGCAGATCTCGCGGCAGCGCCGGCCCGGCCAGGTGCCGTCGTGGGGTGGGCCGGATGCGACGGTTTGGACTGGGCCCATGCAGTTGGAACGGGGCTGCCGGATAGCAGCACGGACGCCGCCGCAAGGGCGAGCGCGAGAGCGGATCGGTACAACCAGACACACTCCAATCGCGGCGGCGGGACTGGGCCGCCGCCTGTGCTATGATGAGGAGAACCAGTGCATGGAGGGTGTCCGCATGAACGGATTCTGGCATCACATCGTCGCGTATATGAACCGGCATCTCGGGTCGTTTGAAACAGCCGGCTGGGACGTCGTAAAGATTTTGGTCCTGTTTGCCGTGGCGAGGCTTGCCATCCGCGTCCTGTCCCGCGTTGGCCAGCGCCTGTTGCGGTTGCGGACGCGGTTGGACGAGCGTCGCCGGGGCACGCTCGGTTCCTTGTTTGAAAACCTCGTCCGCTACACGGTGTACTTTATTCTGCTCCTGACCGTCTTGCCGATATTCGGCGTTCATATTGAGGCGCTGCTGGCAGGTGCTGGGGTGGCCGGCCTGGCGGTGGCGTTTGGCGCCCAGAGCTTGCTGAAGGACTTCTTCAACGGACTTTTCATCCTGTTTGAGGACCAGTACGGCGTGGGCGACTACGTGTTGATTAACGGGACGTACGGACAGATTCGCTCCATTGGGCTCCGCATCACCGTGATCAAGGTCTGGACGGGAGAGTTGGTGGTCATCCCGAACGGACAGATCACGCAGGTCACGAATTATTCCAAGGAGAACTCGATCGCCGTGATTGACGTCAATGTCGGTTATCTGACGGATGCAGAGACCGCAACCGCAATCGTGCAGAAGGTGATGGACGAACTGAAGGCAGAGCAGGAGAACATTGTCGGCGATGTCAGCGTCCTGGGCGTGCAGGCCATTCAGGACTCAAACTACACGATTCGGGCGACCGCGGAGTGTGCGCCGTACACGCACTTCTCCATCATTCGGCTGGCGAAGCAGCGAATTCATCAGGCGTTTGTCGAACAGGGCGTGGACCTGCCGATGCAAAAAGTCGTGTATATGGCGCAAGAGCCGATTGGCGCGGCACGGCCGGAGATGGAGCGGGATCAGCCGTTGGAAGAAGCTGCGCAGAAGGCGAGGGGAGTGGAGCAGGGCGGCAAGGGTTGAAGCGGCATGCCGACCGTCCAACGCGGCCGGACAACAGCGGACCCCGTCCGACGAACGGAGGACCCGCTCTTGGCAGAAACCTGCTATGATGTACGCGTGTCGTTCAACAGCTGCGGAGTGGAGGGGAGACTGTGAATATCTACGGCGCGATATCGAGTTTTCTGGGAACAGGCGTTGAATTCATCGAGGCGTTGACCATCATCCTCGCGGTCGGGTCGGTCCGCAACTGGCGCAGCGCCATCCTCGGCGGCGTGTCTGCACTGGTGGTGCTCGGGATTTTGGTCGCCATCATCGGTGCACCGCTCGCGCATATCATCCAAATCGGCTGGGTCCAACTCGTGATTGGCCTGTTGATGCTCCTCTTCGGCATTCGCTGGCTGCGCAAAGCCATCCTTCGCTACGCAGGTTTGAAAAAGCTCCACGATGAAGAGGAAAGTTACCAAGAAGAGCTGGAACGCCAGCGCAGGGCTGGCGCAGTCAAACCGGGGATTGACTCATTCGCTTTTGGAACCGCATTCAGTGGTACCTTCCTCGAGGGCCTCGAGGCCATCTTTATCGTCATCACGTTCGGGCTGAGTACGCACGCCATGGGTTCGGCGGTTCTCGGCGCCGCTGTGGCAACGGTCGTGGTGGCGGTGCTCGGCATCCTGCTTCGCAAGCCCATGGCCAAGATCCCAGAGAACACGATGAAGTTCATTGTCGGCGTGATGCTGACGAGCTTCGGCGCGTTCTGGGTTGGGGAGAGCATGCGCGTCGACTGGCCGCAGGCGGACCTCTCCATCCTGTACCTTGCTGCCACACTCTGTGTCTTGTCGTACCTGATTGTGCTGCGCTGCAAGTCGGCACTTCGCGCGTCCGCAGCCGAGAAAGGGAGGGCGTAACCGATGAAGGTGGTAAAGGTGCTGTGGGGTCTGCTCGTGGACGATGGGCGGCTCGCCATCTCGCTGGTCGTGGGACTGGTCATTGCCTACATCCTCCGCTCAGCAGCCCATCTCCCGCTGGTCGCGAGCATCCTGATTTGGGTCAGCCTCATCTTCGCGCTGTGGTTTTCTATCGAGCACCAGCTTCGGTTGAAGTTGAAGAAGTAGGATGCACGGTGGCGGTGAGGACGGACGGGTTTGCGCGGGGTGGGCCTTGCTGGTTTGGCGGCCTTGTGGGTTTTGCCGGCTTTTGTTGGCCCCGATAGCGGACTGCCGTTCCTCTATGTTGCACCGGAGGCCCGATCTCGGTGGCGTTAAGGGACTCGCGTTCCGCTATTGGCGTGCCCAGCCCTCTGTTCGGCTCGAAATCGGGGGTCGGTCCGTGGGATAGCGGAACGCGAGTCCCTTGTGGGCACTGGGGTGGGTCCGTCGAGGGCCCGGCGCAGTGTCTCGCCGGGCGTCGTCGGTTAGCCGGCCCCGGTAGCGGACGGTTGTTCCTCTATTTTGCACCGGAGGCCCGATCTCGGTGGCGTTAAGGGACTCGCGTTCCGCTGTTGGCGTGTCCAACCCTCGGTTCGGCTTGAAATCGGGGGTTCGTCTGTGGGATAGCGGAACGCGAGTCTCTTGTTGTCCGCGGCTCGGGTGCTGCGGAGGCGGACAGCGGAACCGCGTTCCCTTGTGGGCACTGGGGAAGGTCTGCGGGATGGGCCTTGCTGGTTTGGCGGCCTTGTTGGCCCGGATAGCGGACTTTCGTGCCTCTATTTTGCTCCTCAGGCCCGATCTCGGTGGCGTTAAGGGACTCGCGTTCCGCTGTTGGCGTGTCCACCCCTCGGTTCGGCTCGAAATCGGGGGTTGGTGGGTGGGATAGCGGAACGCGAGTCCCTTGTTGTTCGCGACTGGGGTGCTGCGGAGGCGGACAACGGAACCGCGTTCCCTTGTTGGCGGCGGGGAGGGTCCGGGCGATGGACCGATCCGCTTCCTGCCGGGCGTTGGCGGCCTTGTTGGCCCCGGTAGCGGACTGCCGTTCCTCTATTTCGCTCCTCAGGCCCGATCTCGGTGGCGTTAAGGGACTCGCGTTC
>JAIMBT010000033.1 GCA_023511295.1 Alicyclobacillus sp. | reverse complement strand
TTCCCTTCCTGCCTTGAGGTCACATAGCCACACCATTTCAGACAAGCGAGTTGGTTGGACACCTGGCTTTGGGACGCTCCAATGGCGTCAACCAGCTGACTCACGTTCATTTCTCGGTCGAGCAAGGCCTCCACGATTTTGAATCGTGTCGGATTCGACAACCCGTGAAAAAACTTGGCGTAAATTTCGGTCTGTGCCGCACTGTCAGGGGATGCGATGTTGAGCTCCGGCATTCCATTCAACTCCCTTCGTGATGCCTCTTTGACGACAAGTCGTTGGGGTGCGTCGCACAACAAGAATCCGCCCCGGACCTTTTGCCTCTGCGGAATACTAGGAACATCACGAGGCCGACGAAGATGACAAGGCCGCCCAATATCCAATCGCGGTGTGACGCCAGAACTGCACCCGCCGTCGTCATGCCGAGGACTCCAATCAAAGTCGGAAGTCCACAACAGAGCACAGGAAGGGCCGCCAACCCCAGCAATCCCCAGATTCCAGCATTGGACTGTTGCTCTTGATGATGATGTTGCACCATCATTCATCTCCTCTCACCACGTATCATAATATCTTAATACGTTGTCGTAAAGGAAGCGTGCAACAAACCACTTCGCCATCTCGTCAATCTCCATGCTGGCTCGCATCCCAGCACCCATCCCGGAAGCGTTGCCAGGCAGTAGGTCGTGCCCTCACTCACGGGCAACGAACAGCACCCCGGCGACAATGAGGACCGCGCCGATCCAAAAGCGGATCGTCACCTGCTCCCCGAGCACCATCCACCCGAGGAACGTACCGACGAGCGGTTGGAAAAAGAAGTACAATCCACCGGTCGCCGCGTCCACCATTTGTAGGCCCTTGTTCCAGAGGAAGAAGGCGCCCGCGGTCGAGACAATCCCCAGGTAAAGCACCCCACCCCACAAAACAGGGTGCGACAACAGGGTGCCGAATCGCGGCATCTGACGCAGCGTGCCCGGCGTGATGGCGACCGTCGCCGCGGCAATGGCGTACGTGGTGACGACAAGCTGGGAATAGGCGTGCGGCACGCACTTCACCAGGACCGACATGAGCGCCCACGTGACGGCCGCTGCGAACAGAATGCCCCCGCCAATGGCCACACTTCCGCTCATACCACCAACCCCGACCACCAACAGGACCCCGGCCGTCGCGAGGACCACCGACGCACCCCTCCGCAGGGTGATCCGCTCACGGAGAATCAGCCGCCCGAACACAACCATGAACGCTGGAGTCGCAGAGGTGATGACCGCACCCATCTGCGCAGTGCCGAGCTTCGTTCCGAGAAACTGTGTCCAGATGGACAGGGCGTATCCAATCAAGCCGATGGCGGCAATCAGCGGAACGTCCCGCCAGCGGACGCGCCACGATTGTCTCGTGACGACCGCCGCTCCGACAAGGGCCGCCAACGCGACGATGTACCGCAACCACACGAGCGTCAGCGGCTGAACGGCCGCGAGGACCATCTTGCTGACGACGTACATACCGCCCCAAATGCTTGCCGCCAGCGCCATCATCGCGGCGCCCCTGTACTGCGATTGCATCCCTTTTAAGGGTCTAGAAACGATATGGTTCCCGGACGTATTCCATCATTCCCAGCTTCTCCTGCCGCGCAGCAGAGCGCGACGAAAACTCCCGCCGTGAAAACGGTTCACAAACACGGTGTCACAGTCATCAACCTTCCCCACAGTGACCCCGTCCTCCCATCGTGATCCTCTCTCTATTACAATCTGAAAAGCTCGAGACCGCAACCCTTCAACCGCCGCCGCCACCTGCAACGGTTCGCCTCAGACGGGGCGATCCGCCCACGGCTCCAGCGCCCCGACGATAAGGCGCTCACAATCCGCTGTGATGGCTCGAACCAAACCGTCCGAGATCTCCTCGTGCGTCAACCATCGAGACGTGCCTGTTTCACGGACAAACCCGAGAATCACCTGGCGGTAACGGCAATTCAAAGGAACGCTCGGCGATTCTGGATGCACGTGTGCCATACTGCCGCGAACGTGGAACAGGCGCCAAGGCGCGGTGGCAGCGCGCGAAACCTCGTCCGCAATCACGGAAAACGCATCCGGCGCATCGGAGTGAATCCATAGCACCGCCAGTTCGACCGGCCCGTACAGGGAAAGCGCTTGGGAAATTCGCCCGCGCAGTTCCTGCGTATGTCGGTAGTCAACGGAGATGGGGTGTGTGTTCACCGCCCAGTCTCCGCGGCAAACCTGCTCCGCCCTCCGGCTCACCACAGACACGGTATGGCCCTGCTTCAACAGCCATTTGGTCGCGCCAAGGAGCATCCCGGTCCCGCCAATGGTCAAGACATGCACGCTCGGCCCCTCCTTCCTGCTCACACAGCCAAGGAACGCTAGGACAATCTCTGCTTCTTCGGATTCGATGTGCATCGATGGTCTGCACGTAACACGACAAGAATGGAGCAGGCCCGTCACCGATGAACGAGTCCAGACACAATTTCGCCAATTTCTACCCGCCGTGGGCGTTTGAAGTTCATAAACGGGGTGTGATTGCCCCTTGTGGCGCTGACCACCCACGTTGCCGAGCCCGGCGCAAACGATTCCTGTACCGCTCGGACGGTGTGACCGTTGTCCGGGTTGGTATAGATCTCGCGCCATTTGTCCAGCTTCGGCAGCCGGGCTGCGGGCAGATCTGCACGCGACACGGCGAGCAGCACCACGTCCGGCCGTAAGTACGCCATGAGGTCTCGCCACAGAGGCGCACCCCGTTCGGCCAATGCAGCGACGACCGTTTGGTTACACCCGCTCATCTTCCGCTGCCGTAAACCCGAACACGTGGGCTTTGTTGCAATGGGACTGATGACGTCTGTGTGCAGCGCCGTGTGTCGCATCCCCTTGCGTTCACCCCAGTAGCTCGCGCCGAGGCCGTTCAGCACCGGCTCGAACGACCCACAGCGGTCACCCGCCGCATTGCCAAACCAACTCGTCAGCGGGTTGGTTGAGAAGTACGACCCGAGTGCCTCGATGTACGCCTGGACCGTAGCAGTTTCCTCTGGACAGAACGCCACGCCGCGCATGGCTGGGAAGCGCTCAAATGGATCCCCCCGCTTGGTTGGGAACTCCTCGTCGGAGGGGTTGAGCGCTGCCGTTACCACCCGAAGTCCAGAGGCCCAGTAGGCGTCGAGATCTCCAAAGTACAAGATTGGCAGCGAATCGGGCACGACGAAGGTCCGTGGTCCATCCACGGCTTCATACGTCGCCTCGTGGAATCGGTGATATTCCTCCCAGGCCCAGTCTGTCAATGTACGCAACGTTGGATTGATATCCATGTTCCACCCCTTGGTCACCCAGAAACGCCGCAATCTCGTCTGACACCGTCTCACCAGTCGCCTGATGTGAGATGACGAGGTTTTGCTCGGCTTCGTTCTGCAAATACAATGAATGATATTGTCAGTGCCGCCAAACTCATTAAAAAAGTTATACCAATCATCAGGCAACGTACGCCTAGCCACGTGGCAATGAAGCCGCCAAGCAGAATGAACACGATATTCAACAACTGCTGCGGTGGTCCAACCACACTGTTGATACGACCCATGTGCGATACAGGCATCACCTTCTGCGTGTACGTGGTGAATCCGACACTTGCACTTGAGCCAAAGATGCCAAGGATGATCAGTCCGACGACAGCCCACCAAAATGAATGGGATAAGGCGTACAGCAGGTAACCCAGCGCATTCAACAAGGTACCGATGCCGATAAGCCACGTTACATGGACCGTCTTAGCGATGACCGACAATAGGAGCGCCCCAGATACAAATCCGATTCCAGCAGCAGTCACCATCATGCCGTAACCGAGTTGCCGAAGATGCAAGGCCTGCTTAGCAAAGACAACTTCCTGCGTATCCGCCGTAAGCGCAAATATGCTGACGACTGCGTTCAGACAAAAGAGTACGGTAAACAACCGGTTCTGTCGGAGAAACTCAAAAGCGGTTCTCCAGTCGGTAAAAACAGTTCGCCAAAGACGTTTTCTTTCCGTGGATGCCTGTGGCACTCCCAGATTGGGCAGCAGGATGAAAGAAGTTGCGGACGCCAAGAAACTCACCGCATCCAACCATAGCGGAATCGACGCATTTGCATGAATCAAGAGCACTCCCGCAATGGCAGGTCCAGTCAAAAATGCGCTGTACCGCAGCGTACTCACAATGGAATTCACTCGTTTTCGTGAGCCACCGGGAATAAGCAGAGTTTGGTAAGGTAGAAACAGGTTGCCAAAGAACGTGCTACAGACTCCGAGCAAAAAGAGGATGATATAAATTAAAACCAAATGAGAGAGAAGTGGCAAGATACCTATAAGTACCGCACGGGAAAACTCGATTATAATCAGTTGCGTCCTGCGGGGAAAGCGATCCGTAATGCTCCCGGCCCAAGGTCCTACAATCAGAGCAGCAATCCTCGATACCACCCATAATCCGGCGACTGCCGGCGCAGAGTGGGTCTGGTTCAGAACAAAGACATTGATGGCAACAAGATAGATGAAATCCCCGATGGCGGAGATCCCAACACCAGATACGAAAATGCCTGTCCAGATATGCATTTTCACGTGATTGCGACTTTCGCCCACGCCATCACCTCTGTCCGGAAAGCAAACGGTACTTAACTAGCCACGATTTACCGAAGATGATAGACGCCTTCACTTGTTGCGCATTGCACGATTTGGTCGATAGAAGCCTCGCTCACATGTCTATCACTCGTTGCTGGGAGTGGCCACTGTTGGTCCAGGAAATTCCTTCGTGGTCAGCATTGTCCGGCTTCCATCAATATTGTCAGTCCAGCCCCCGCTTCATTTCCCCCTGCATCTGTAACTTCAGTTCGTTTCGTACCAAGTTAAGCGTCTTTACATTTTATTGAAATTTGTGGAATTTTATTTCGTATCGTTATTGCAAACCTAGTTCCTCTTGCAGAAAGTCACGGACAACTGGGGCCAGCACAGGGGCATCGAGGTAGTGACCTTGTCCTTCGAGGCACAGATACTGACCTTGAGAAACAGAAGAGGCCAATGATTCATTTGCCTTCCGAAATGTATAGTGAGTCTCACTGCCCGTAATCACAAGCGTCGGAACCGTGATCCGAGCCAAGTCACTGGCTTGAGGTGGTTCGCAAACCAACGTTGCATCATACACCGTAGTATGTGCGATGGATTCCAAATAGGGCCTGAATGGCGCATGTCTGAGTTGATTCACGACCTGTTCCGACATGCCCACAAACTTCGATTGAAAATACTCAACCGCTTCTCCGCGACGACCCGTCGATACTAGGTCGACCAAGGGCGGAACAAGCCGGGTATCATGTCCCATGACAGGGGCTTCGTATAGTGCGAGCTTAGGTACGGAGAGTCCCTTGATGGCTGCATGCAATGCCAGAAGGGAACCAGATGAATAGCCGAACAAAAAGGCGGATCCACCCACTTCCTGAATGAGTGTAGCCAAATCTTCAATCTCCCGTTCAATTGTGTACGGAGCAGTGTCGCCACTCTTGCCCCTTCCTCTGCGATCATAATTCACAACTGTGAACTCTGATTTCAGTAGACTGGCGAGTGGCGCACCTGTTGTACGGTCATTAAAGGCGCCCAAAATCAGAATTAACGGCGGCCCTTCCCCGCTGCGGTCAAAGTCGATATGCGTCCCGTCCCTGGAAATTACCTTGCCCATTTTGGCATCCCCTATTATTTCAAATATTTCGTCATTTAGCTATGAGTTTGATAGTAGGCTTAACGTAGATATATGTCAACAGAATATCATACATATCCAGTTCATCCTATTCACTAAGTTTCCCCCGAACACCGGCCGTCTGCTACCGGGCTCCCCGGCGATTACCCGAACCGGACTTTCACCGGCTGGTCACCATCAGCTTGCACAGGTCCAGTATCGACCCGCTCTGGGTACACAGTGCGTCTGGCACCTCTGCCAGGTACATCCCTGGAACTCCATCTGGAGGGCACGAACGAGCCCTGCATGGCTGTCTGACACGACGATGTCTAGGCCTCTCAGGTCCCGTGATTTGAGCCAGGCAAAGAACTCTCGCCAGCTCGCTTCCGACTCGCTGTCGCCAATCATCAGGCCCAAAATCTCACGGTATCCGTCTTCATTGACGCCTACAGCAATCATCACCGCTCGAGGTCGTACACGTCCGTCTTCTCGAATCCCCACCACGAGTGCATCGACGAGGATGAACGGATACCGTCTCTCCCGTAGGTTGCGATTGTTCCACGCCTTGACGATGGGATCCAGCCGCTTACACAAGGCAGACACCGTCGACTTGGAGAACTCTGTTCCACAAAGCACCTCCGTGATCTGGGCCACCTTGCGTGTCGACACACCGTTTACCACCATCTCCATCAACGCAATCACCAGTGCCTGTTCACTGCGCTGATAGCGGGCGAACATCTCCGTTGAGAACTCACCATTGCGAATCCGTGGAACCCAAAGGACGAGTCGGCCAACCCGTGTCGTAATGGGGTGCGGGAGTGTTTCGTTGCGATACCCTCGGCGCTCCTCCGTTCGCTCATACGGACTCGCTTTCAGTTGTTCGGTGACTTGGGCCTGCAACACCTGATTGAGCACCTGCTCGACCAACTTCGCCACACCCCCATCTTGCAGAAAGAGATCTTTCAAAGAATCGTCGTTCAGGGTAATCTGGTGTTGAGTCATTTGTTTCCCTCCTGGTGATGCGGATCTTGTCAATCTCACATTTTACCAAAGAGGGCGGATGGCTCATATTTTATGCTCCGCAGCGCCATCCCTTTTTACACAGCATACCGGACTCTACTCCGGGAGGCAGCAATGAAAAAGTACACAATAGCAATTCGCACTGACAACATGCTCAAACGAGTAACGAAAATCACGTCCTTGTCAGATGGAGGCTTCGCGGTTTTAAGTCCGTATCATACCGCAAAGCAAGGGTTTTTGTTCAAACATGCTGTAGACTATCAGCGCACACTCATGCCTGTTGCTGAAAACGGGTTAATCGTTCGCTACTCTGCTTCAGATAGGGTTAAACTGTCTTACCACGTTGACGGTTTTGTTCAGTTTTCTGGGGAAAACCCTCAAACGATAATCTCTGGCAGAGATCCAGTTACCAAAGAGCCTAAAGGTATGGGATACGAAAGCTACCCGCTAGCAACCCCAATAACCAGTGGTCCTTCAGTAGGAATGACAATCTGGGGTCTTGACGAATACTTGGATGTCGGACATTCGAAGAACAGTGAACACGTGCTCGTCTTCAGGCAAGACAAAATGAACTGCGTTGACCATCCAAGTGTTTGTAACGGATATACGGTCGGCATTTTCGTATATAACGAGATTAGCGACCTTAGCAAGGTCGTCACAAACAATCGTTTCAAACGCCGCAACTATTCTATTCCAGGCTCACCTTATACAGAATTTGTCGCCTATCTGCCACTAGCCAACAAGTCGGTTTTTCTTGGAGTGATAGTACAACGTGTCAGAGTAAACTTTCCCACACGCTCCGGGTTTATTCTTAGCGCTCCTGTGGAGCGTAAGTCCCACCATGGCTCGACGGGAGTAGTTATGCAAGCTTGCTATCCTAACGTTACGCGTATACTGCCTGTAGACAGTTTGGACTACACCCCCGCAGATCCAAATACCCCAACTTAAAAAGGGGTTCAGTTGGCCGCACTACTTACGAGCACTAAAAAACCCAGCGCCGCAAGGCAAGCTGGGTTTCACCACGATGGTTGGTCGTGGTCTTTCATGGTGGAGGCGACCCGTCACAAACCGATTTAATCCTTAGATTCACGGTCGGTGCTGGCCAGTAATGATAAAAACACTATGATATCATTTTCCGAGGGCTTGTGTTATCATGACCTGCAACTGCTGCTCGGTCAACGCCCCCAGATGCACACTGATAACTTTTCCTTTCGAACTCAGCAAGAACGTCGTCGGGAAGCCGGAGATGTTGTATTCGTTCATAAAATCACCATTCGGGTCCAAGAGAACGGGATACTTGATTCCGAATTTCTTTACAAACGAATCTGCATCCGCAGTGCTGTCATCCTGTGTCATGTTCACACCAACAAACTGTATCTTACCAGCGTACTTGGAAGCCATTTGTACCAAATCTGGCGTTTCCTGTTGGCACGGTTCGCACCAAGATGCGAATGCGTTTAATAGAATCGGCTTATCGTTATGCGTCAAGTCGTTCAATGAAATGGTTTTGCCATCATCATTTAGTGCCTTCAAAGAGAACCCTGGCGCCATGTGCCCCGGTACAGGCTCCACAATAGGTGTTGATGGTTGTGTACCGCATCCAACAACCAGCGAAGTCCCGCATACAACAACCGTCAAACACGACTTCCATCGCATTCATGTACCTCCATATGCGCTCTCACTTGAGTGTTTTTAGGTATGCGGCAAGGTCCGCACGGTCTTGATCGGACAACTGCGCAAAGGACGGCATGTTTCCACCACCCGTCTGGATCCATGCTTCTACATTTGCCACCGTAACCGGCTGCCCATTCGGAAGGGATGATTTCGAGAACAGTCCCTTTAGTCCGGGTCCGAATATCGTTTCTGTGCCAGTGGAATGACAGCTGGCACAATTTTGCTGAAAGAGCTGCTGCCCCTTAGCGGGATCGCCAATGAGTACCTGTTGGTTTCCATTCTGATTGTGCGTGGAAGGAGCTCCCGACGTGCCACACCCAATCAAAAAAACCCCGACAACAAAGCAAGCCCCGGCAAAAGATATCCAATTGGCCGTTTTCATATGGGTACACCCCCTGGCTGATAAGACGATTCCTGCAATAGCAAATCTAAATCGTCGCTGGTCCGTTCTTCGCCCGTTGCTTGTCCTCCAGTTCGGCCCGTGCGAGCAATGTTGGGCATGCAGCCAGTGTCAAGAGGACAAACAGAGGCCCAGCATTCGGATCTGTGCCAAGCGCCGTGAACATTTGCCCGAAGGATTGACCCACCCACCAGAAAATCAGCGACAAGATGATTGATGCCCACATGAACGGGCCAATCCGTCTGTTAATCAGAATTCCAAGCCCCATTGCGAGTTCGATGACGGCTAGAATGATGCTGACGGATACACCATTGTTCCCAACAAGACTCGCCATCCAATCAGCAGTAAACATACCACCAATGCCCTTTGGTGTGAGATACGTTGGCTGTAACTGCAAAATAGCACCGAATATCCAAAGGATACCGAGGGACCAGCGTGCAATCTTGATTCCTCGACGAGAAATCCCCGATTGCGTATCTGTGTCTTTGTCAGGCCAAATCGACCATCCAATAAGTCCATAAAGGAGCACTGCACCCGGCGCCCCCATCAAAATAAGCGCTTGGCCCGTCAACAACTGACCGAATCCTTCGCCAAACCACCAAACAATAAGGGGCCAAACGAAGGAGATTGTAAGCGTCGTCTTTACCTTGACGTTGAACATGAGTCCAAGCCCAATCAGCAGTTGAATAGCGGCGAAGATCGCATTGTAGACTCCAATGTGTGGCTCAATCACGTGTGCGGCCCATGTTACGGAATGACCAATCCAAGCGGGTTGCCCTTGAGCCACAGGCAAAATCACTTGTTCTATGAACGATTTCGTGAACATTTCCGGTTTCAGTTGTAACAACCCGTCTATAAACCAGATGATCCAAGCACCGTCTGAATGGTCCGTCGGGAAATCATCATCGATACTCACCTTCTATGCTTGTTTTGATTCGAAACGAACAAGATCATTCCAGGGACTTCACTGCCTGAATAACGTCGTTGTATGGTGGATGCAGTCCATCGAAGAACTGAGTAATTTTCCCGGACTTGTTCACCAAGTACCAATTGACCGTATGTGAGTAGTATTTTCCTCCCGTTTGACTAATCGACTCTTTGAATGCATCTAGGGAGAATTGTTGCACCCACTTGTAGCTATAACCTGTGAGGAAGTGCCAGTTGGAAAAGTCCGCTCCATGCTCTTCGCCAAACTTTTTGAGCGTTGCTGGTGTCTCATTCTGAGGGTCGACGCTGAAAGAAACGATTTGCACATCGAGTCCGTCCTTCTTCAACTGCTGCTGAAGATGTGCCATATTGTTCGCAATGGGTGGGCAAACCGTCGGACAAGTTGAGTAAAAAACGTCGGCAATCCAAACCTTCCCTTTGAGCGAAGACGAATCAAACGGCTTCCCATTTTCATCAATCCCCTTAAAAGCAGGAACTGGCCAATTCAAGGGTGTATCGTCAGACGGTGCAGACGCTGTGCCAAATGAAGTTTGAACATTATTTTGCTTAGTCTGAACAGACGAACCACATCCAGCTATGCCTACTATCGTGACCACCGCAGCCACTACGAGGCCAACGACCTTACGCAGCACTTTCTCTCTCCTTTCAGTAGGCGTCATTGAGAACAGAGCCCAAGCCTACTTTGTCACTGAAATTTTTTGAGGCCCGGTCATGATCATGTTTCCGTCCGCCACAACGTGATACATCACGTCGTATGTACCCACTTGCTTGAAGCTATATTCAATCGAATAGATTCCGTCACCCGTTCGCTTTGCATGAATGATCTCGTGTTTGGAGTTCGGCACGTCCTGCCAGATTTCAAACATTACGTCGTCCACCTGATTCACTGGTTTTCCTTGCTGGGTAACCAGTACGGAAAACTGATTTTTCATTCCGACTTTCGTTTCCTTTGGTATAGTCATCTTCACTTTTGCCATGGGTTGCTGGGACCCTGTAGAATTCATACTCATTGACATATTCGTGGACTGGTTGCTCGTTGAATTGCTGGTCCCACAGCCCGTGATACCCGCCGAGATCAAAGCAAGAAAGCCTAGTGATGCAACTCCGACAACTGTAGTTTTCTTCAACAGAATCATCGTCTTCCTCCAATCGTGTCTACAGCCAGTTCCATCTGGCTAACAGACTATTGATGTCCCTCTCAACTTGCTGGGGATTGGGATTATCGCCTGAATATGTGGCACGGATGTTTCCGTTCTGGTCGATGAGCTCAGTCTTAATCGTGTGCGAAATATACACAGTGCCTGGTACAACCTGCTTCTGTACGCCCCAAGCCTTTAAGATTTGAGGAAGCTGTTCGGGTGTGGGGCGAACAAAATACCAACCCTGAAAATCCGGATGGTATCGGTCTGCCCATTTGAGGAGCACAGGTAGTGTGTCATGTTCCGGATCCAGCGTGACCGACACAATAGCGACTTTGTTCCCAAAAACACCTTCTTTCTTCAGCTCGTTCTGAATTTGTTCAAGTCGAAATGCAACCAATGGACAAGGACCAGGGCAGTGAGTGTAAAAGAAAGTGACCAACCTGATTTTCCCATCCAGGCTGTTGAAGGAAACTGTCTTACCATCAACGTTCGTGGCGGTAAAATCTGTCGCTTGACCAGCGACAGGCAGAGTCCCTCCACCGGCACGGATCATATAGGTGATACCGCCAATGATTCCGATTAAGAGAATTACCGTGAACCCGTAAAAGCCGAATTTCAGCCATCGTTTGCGTAAAGAAAACACCCTGCTCACCTCCAGATGCAGACGTTATACCAGTTCATTTCAACGTAACCTGATTTCGTTTCATCATCCTTAGCCCGAAAGGGCTATTTTTGTGACAAGACATAAGCAAAAATCCCAATGACCGCCACTAGGTCGTGACAATCAATGGGACTATCGTTGCACTATGAGACAGAAGACTTTATTTTTTGGACGATAGCCAAACTGCCAGCGTATGAATCTGTTGCGTAGTTAAAATCGCTTGGTTCGTGGGGCCATATCCGGGCATTGGCCCTCCCCCGACATTGATCTGATGTTCGATTTGCTCAAGCGTCAAACTCGATCCGACGTGTTGCAGGCTGGGGCCGATTCCACCTTGTAGATTGTCACCGTGGCACGACTCACAGTTTGTTTGAAAGAGCTGAACCGCATCCGAGAACCCATTGTGGGAATCCGTATCCAAAGTCGTCTGTCTGGCGCCACACCCCGTGTTGAATACGAGGCTCACTGAGAAAAAGAAAAGGCAAAGAGCAACACGCCGCATGAAAACTTTCTTCCTTATCACTAGATTTTTACGACCCAGAACAGAATGCCGATAACGACAACGAAAACCACTGATATCATGACAAAGCATTTGTCTCTCCTTGTAATGAACTCAATTCGTCTGTTTGCACAGCATTCAAGCGAGATCATGCGGAATACACAATGGAACTCCTGTACGAGGGTCTGTCAGAATGTCGGCCTCTACACCAAACACTGTTTTAAGAACATACGGAGTCAACACTTCATACGGCATACCTTCACAGACCTTTACCCCGTCTTTGATTGCGACAATGTGATGTGCAAATCTTGTTGCATGATTCAAATCATGAACGACCATGACGATCGTTCTGTTCTCCTCCACGTTCAGCCGTTGGAGCAACTTCAAAACCTCCAACTGGTGCGCCATGTCAAGGAATGTTGTTGGCTCGTCCAGCAACAACAAATCTGTACCTTGAGCTACAGCCATGGCAATCCAGGCACGTTGACGTTGACCTCCGGAAAGACGATCCACCGGACGATGTTCGAATTCACCCATGTTCGTCACCGTTAACGCCCACTCGATCATTTTGTGATCGTTGTCAGAAAGCCGCCGAAACCCCTTTTGATACGGAGAGCGCCCATAGGAGACGAGTTCCCTCACGGTGAGCCCTTCGGGAGCAGTTGGACTTTGTGGTAAAATAGCCAATTTCCTCGCAACTGTTTTCGTGGATTCTTGATGAATGGACTTCCCGTCCAAGTACACGGTCCCATGTATCGGGTGGAGGATGCGAGCGATGGCCTTCAATATGGTGGATTTCCCTGAACCATTCGCTCCTACCAGAGCGGTGATTTGCCCTTTCGGAATCGTAAGATTCAAGTTCTCTACAATGATCTTCTCTTCGTATGCGATGGATATATCTTCCGCCCATAATTCGACCATGACAGACCCTCCTATCGTCTTGACCGCCGCAGTAGATACAGAAAGAACGGCGCTCCCAGCATCGCTGTCAGTGCGCCAACGGGTAATCCCGACCCCTTACCGCCAATGCCAATGGTCACACTTTGCGCAAGCATATCGGCAAACAATAGCAAACAACCGCCTACCAAAACGGATGTTGGAAAGACACGAACAGAATCTTGCCCGACCAACCGCCTAGCGATATGCGGACCTATCAGCCCTATGAAACTAATGGCGCCGGCAACTGACACTGCCCCGGCAGTGAGCAGAGCGGAAACCACGAACAGAAGAATTCTAGTTCTTTGTAATCGAAACCCGAGTCCTATCGGCACCTCTTCACCCAGTTGCAGCACGTTGGCTGCTCGATAACAGGCGATTCCCAGAGGTAAGGAAACGACCGCCCATGGCCAAATCGTAAACCAGTCCTGCCAAACCTTCGCATTAAGGGAACCGATCATCCAAAGCATGACTGTTGGAAGTTGCTCCTGGTTCTGCAACAAAATCAGAGATGCAATAGACGAGAGAACGGCCGACATGATAATTCCCTTCAAAATGAGCACAAACGGGTTATCCCTCATCCTGCGTGTTACCAGATACATCATCACAACGGTCAGCATCCCCCCGGCCAGGGCTGCAAACGGAATGATTTCCTCGTATTTTGCAGCCAGGGGAAACGAGCCAAGCCAACAAACAATCCCGAGGATACTGCCTGAAGTAACCCCAGTGAGACTTGGTTCAGCCAACGGGTTCCGAGTGAGCGCCTGCATAATAGAACCCGCCAGTCCTAGCATGGCACCTGCGTACATTGCAATGAGTGACCTTGGTAACCGTAAATTCCAGACAATCCACCTTTGGTACTCTGCTGCGGGCCTATTGAACAACGCAGAAATCACATCTTTTGGTGATATCCATACAGTTCCGAGGCCAACGTGAAGAACAAATAAGAGGACAAGCAGTACAATGAAAATTCCGATGGTAATTAGAAATCGTCGGTCGACCTTGTTGTGTTTGTATGTATGAAGCATCAGCCGGCACTCCCCAATCGACGATTCAACAAGATGAGAAGGAGCGGACCGCCCAAAAGAGTGGTCCATACGCCAACCGGGATCTCGACAGGCGAGAATAGCTGTCGAGCCACGATGTCCGCCCCGGTCAATAAAACCGCACCAACCAATGCAGACATTGGCAGAACCCGAATTGCGTCTTGTGTGCCAAGTAGCTTGCGGGCAACATGCGGAGACAAAAGCGAGATATACCCAATCGGTCCACACGCAGCAATCACCGGCGCCACCAGTGCGATACTGACAATCAGGATAAGGACTCGTATCCATATGACTTTCATCCCAAGTCCCTTTGCAACTTCATCTCCAAGCCGAAGAATGTTCAGCTTCCTCGCCAAGGAAAGCGCAACCGGAATAACAATCAGCCAAGGCAAGACCAGTACAACCTGCGTCCAGTACCTGTTTTCAAGCCCTCCCATGAGGTAGGAATAGAACAAGGTGATTGTACTTTCTTGGCCCATGCTGACAATGACCACAATTAAGGCATTGAGAAAGGATGAGACTGCCACACCAATCAAAACCAGCCGAACAGGTGACTGATTGTTTCGATTGGCGAGTACCACTGTTCCGCCTCCCATGACTCCTCCAAGTAATGCAAGCCATGGTTGAAGGATGGATGCAACCGGGATCTGGAGGATAATAATTGCAGCCATTACGGTTGCCGAGCCCGCCGAGACACCGAGGATCTCCGGCCCCGCAATAGCGTTTCGCATCGAGTCTTGCAGCAACACGCCGGCTAGTGCCAAGAGGCTGCCACATAAAGCGCCCAGAACATATCTCGGCATTCGTGATTGCAAGACGACGACGGACTCTACGCTGTGACTATGGCCGAACAGTACATTCCATAAGCTTCCGAGGGACAGTGAAGGGGTACCCCAGGAAAGTCCAAGTACCCCTATACCAAGCAATACAACGACAAATATAGCCACCATAGCACTGAATCTTGTGGTTATACCTGAAAATCCCGATCCCACAATGCTTCCTTCTTTCACTGCTTCCTAAAGAGGTTTGGATAGAGTTTCGGCATAGCATCGTCAAGGATTTTTTCGAGCCCAAGGCCTCCCCTGTCGGAGTGCCAAACATCCGGATTCACCTCGTAAACACGGTGATCTTTGACGGCCTTCAATTGATTCCATATCGGATTCGAAGCAAGTTGTGATGTTAGTGTCGGTGCGTTGGAATTGTCCAGCCGGCCGATGGATTCCACGAATATCACGTCTGGATTCACCTTCAGAATTTGGTCCAGTGAAATACTCATACCGTGCGCCCCATGACCTCCCCAAGGATATTTGCTAATGGCAGCAAGAACGGAGGCTGATGGATCATCCACTGTTGGGACTTGGAAATCAGTAGGTGATGACCCCCATATGATGAGAGATGTTTGGTTTTGGGGAGATTTTGTCATCGCCGAATTAAGGTGTGCCGTAAATTCATTCACCTCTCGTTCAGCAGTCGCTTGGTGTCCAGTTAAAATACCGAGATTGATCAAATCTTTCATGGACTGCTTGTAACCACCGCTCCTTGATATCAAATACATAGGAGCTACGCCCTTCAGGGCCGCTTTAAGTTGCGCATGTGGGTACGCATCTCCAATGACCAGATCAGGGTGATCCGCCACGATGTCCTCGACGTTCGGTTGCATCCATGAGCCGCCAATCATCTTTAACTTTTTCGCATCCGCCCCAAATACCATTTTCACAAAGGATTGATCGCCATGGTCATACGCAATGTTTGTTTCACCAAGATCCTTCAACATTTCAATCGAAGAAGGATCCAGACAAACAAAGCTCGTTGCCGGATTGTTGAGAACAACCTTTGCTCCAGTTCCATCAGTAACCGTGATCTTTTGGTCTGTCGAAGTATCAGACATCCCACTCATATTTGTCCCGGTCATGTTCATTGTGTTGTTGGATTGACCACCTTGGGCTCCGCATCCGGCGAGCGCAAACGTCAAAGATGCTATGACAGTCCCTACTCCAGCAATTCTTCGAAACATTGGTTTACCCCCTAGTTTTTCTAACTTCGACGGAGATTGTCACAATCCCGCCCCATATGAATCGTAGCCGTCAATCATTATCGAAACACTGGCCTGACTGGGCTATAATTGTGACAAACCTTCGAGCGGATCGGAGGACAATTTCACAAATTTCCCATTTCGACAGACATAACTCACCAGTTCAGGCACAACGTTGCCTCGTAAAAGATGCTCCTGAACAATTAACGCAACATGTTCTGTACGAATGTTCCGATACCACACGCCCTCAGGGTAAACCACAACAGAACACGAATCTATACACCGACCGGTACATTTGGTTTCCGTGATCCGAATGAAGTCTGCCGCATTGGCTTCAGACACAGCACTACGAAAAGCTTCAATTAAACCCCCTGAACCGTTCTTGACACAACACCCGCCGTTACAAACCAAGACATGGTGTTTCAGAGACTGCATGCGAAGGTCAGACAGCGCTCGCTTCTTCCTCTTTTCTTCGTCCGTCATCATTGACATAAACCCTGTGGGGTCTTGTTCTGGTGGTTCATCTCATTAAGCATTTCATTTCCTCCTGACACCTTTGGGCCTATCCGCCCGTCTCTTGGTGCGCTTCCACCGTGTGGCACGATTCCCCGGACTCATGTCCCATGATATCTATCAAATTGGAGAACCACTCTGACTCGTTGGGGCTATTTTTGTGACAAGATATCGGTAGAAATCACAATGACCGCCACCAATTGGAGCGGTCAATTGAACTTCGCATTTGGTTTTTCTTCACCATAAGTTGGTCCGTGAAGACATTGCAGACCTTCATGACACTGTATCTTCGTAGACAGAAAACTATTCTGGCCCAATAGGGCTATTTTTGTGACGAGCTTGGCTAAATCTATGAATTCTGTGGTGAAGAGATTTAATCAGACATATCAAGCACTCAGTCGGCAATAGAATACAGTGGACAATCAGGGGGATGTGCAGGGAGCGGAGGCCCATAATATGTCAAAGCAAAAAACTACGCTTGAGATTACTGGAATGCACTGTGCAGCGTGTGCGGCACGAATTGAAAAAGTCGTTAAGAAACAGACGGGGGTTCTCGATGCAAATGTAAACCTAGCCATGGAAAGAGCGACAATTGACTATTTACCAGAGGAAATTCAAGTGAACGACATCATATCCCGAATCGAACGACTTGGGTACGGTGCGAAAGTTGTTGTGGATTCTACCAGTCAAAGCGAGGATCAGTCATGGCCCGCCATTGAGATGTTTTTGTTTTCACTCATCCTGTCAATCCCTTTTTTCTGGCTGATGCTGAATATGTTCGGGCTGATTGGCATACCGAGGGTGCTACTCAATCCGTGGATACAATTGACCCTCGCTACGCAGATACAGTTTATCGCTGGTTGGGCCTTCTATGTTGGGGCGTTCAAGTCACTTAGAGGTCACAGTGCAAATATGGATGTACTCGTGGTACTGGGAACTTCCGCAGCGTACTTCTACAGTACTTGGATGGTTTTAGAAGGAGGTCACCATATTTACTTCGAAACCAGCGCCATTATCATTACCTTGGTCCTTCTCGGTAAAATTCTTGAATCAAAGGCTAAATCCCGGACTTCAGAGGTCCTACAAAAACTTGCACAGTTACAGGTTAAACAAGTGCATCGGCTGATTGGCCACGATGAAGTGGAAGTCCCGGTTGCTGAAGTCGCTGTCGGCGACATGCTGGTTGTCCGGCCTGGCGAGAAAATCCCGGTGGATGGTGAAATCGTCTCTGGCGAAACGAGTGTCGACGAATCCATGTTGACCGGGGAGATCCTGCCGATACATAAAGAACCCGGCGATCCGGTATATGGAGGCACACTCAATCAGCACGGAGCGATAAGAATGGTTGCGACACGCATTGGCGGTGAGTCTGCACTCGGTCAAATCATTCGGTTGGTTGAGGAAGCACAGGGGTCAAAAGCGCCCGTACAGAGATTGGCGGATACGATTTGTGGGATCTTCGTTCCTATTGTGATGTGCCTGTCTCTTGCAACTTTTGTGGTCTGGTATTTCGTACTTGACTACCCAATGTCTGAGGCGGTTTTGAACACAACCGCTGTATTATTGGCTGCGTGCCCTTGTCCACTTGGCCTTGCGACGCCAACGGCTATCATGGTGGGGACAGGGAGAGCCGCACAGCATGGTATCTTCTTCAAAGGCGGCGAGCAGCTTGAAACCCTGCACAAAGCACGGGTGATTTTGATGGACAAGACCGGAACCATCACGCACGGAGAACCAACGATCACAGATATTCTGGTTGCAAATCATCCACTTGTTAAATCCAAAGGCGAGTTGCTATTTCTTGCAGGAAGTGCAGAACTCCCTTCTGAACATCCCTTGGCACGAGTGGTTGTTCGGCATGCAAAACAACAGGCACGTCTCGTTGAGCCTTCCGATTTCCAATCCTACGCAGGCCGAGGTGTGAAATCAGTTGTCAAAGGCCAAACAGTTCTGATCGGTAATGCTGCGTTCATGCGTGAACATGGAATCGCCATAACATCCCTTTTGTGGCAGCAACAAGACTGGGAGAAATCGGGTAAGACTACGCTCGTCGCTGCCGTGGACGGACAAGTTGCAGGACTGATCGGTGTTTCAGACACCGTTAAGGCATCGTCCCACCAGGCCATCCATAACCTCAAACAAATGGGTCTGCATGTGGTCATGGTGAGTGGGGATAATCCCCATGCGGCGCAGGCAGTAGCTGAGCAAGTTGGGATTCGTGATGTACTCGCCGACTTGACACCAGAAGACAAGGTGCATGTCATTCGACATTTTCAGAAACAAGGCCACGTAGTGGCAATGGTCGGAGATGGTATTAACGATGCACCAGCGTTGGCCACCGCAGACGTGGGCATCGCCATAGGCACCGGTGCCGATGTTACCATCGAGGCAGCAGATATCGCTCTCATCGGAGCGGAACTCGAAGGAGTCGTACAAGCAATTCGTCTATCTCGGGCAACCATTCACAATATCCGGCAAAGTTTCTTTTGGGCCCTGATATACAACGGCATCACGATTCCTGTCGCTGCAATGGGGCTACTCAGTCCACTTGTCGCCGGCGCAGCCATGGCATTCAGCTCCGTTTCGGTCGTCCTTAACGCATTGCGTCTGAAACGGGTGCCCATTGATCGTTGATCGTGCTTCTACCGAACTTTCATTCCGTATGCAAAAGGGATTCAATGTCATTCTCTGTACTTGTTTCTGGAATGTCCAACCCATACACTTTGCGAATGTTACCTTGTCCATCAATCAGAAACTCGGCAATGGTATGAACGTACTGTGTTGCATCTACCTTCTTGACATATATCCCATACTGTTTCAGTGTCTGATCTATCGCTTGTTGCGTACCTGTAAGGAATTCCCACCCAACCGGTGCAACGCCGAACTCCTTCTCGTAGCTCCGAAGCACGGATTCTGTGTCATGCGTAGGATCCATCGTGATCGAAATCAACTCCACGTGGTTTCCCATGATCCCTTGGCGCTCCAGACCTTTTTGCAACTGGACCATTTCCGAGGTGACGACAGGACAACTGGCGTTGCATCTCGTATAAATGAATGCCACCAGCCTAACCTTGCCTTTCGAGTCTCCCAGTGTCACTCGATTGCCATTCGAATTCACGAGAGAAAAATTATATGCCTTGCCTTCCATAGGTAGACTCTGAGTAGGTATTCCTTTCAGGGCGTGTAACGTAATACCACCACAGCAGACGCCAAAGAAGGTTGCAACGGTCAGAAAGGTCAACCACCGACGACGCATGAATCGTAGAGCGATGTTCACTGGCTCTTCCTCCCATCAAGCATCAGAGGTGCCCTTCTACCATTATTCCATCAAATGTTAGTAGGCAAATAGCCCGAAAGGGCTATGTCGTGTTAAAGAAGTTATGTTCGATCATTGTTTTATCGGAGTTCGGCGTGAATGAAAGATCCAATTGTGGAGGACGATATGACATCAAATCGTATCAGAATATCATTGTTGCTCGTTCCAACACTCATTGTCGTTGGGTTTGAATACTTGAGACACACATTCTGTATTCCATACGTATCACTGGAGACCGGCAATTGGATGATGGCAGGGATGACGGCAATCTCCATTGCTTTGATTTCGCAGGGCCTTTTTGGTCGTTTCGAACAAGCGGAACGTTCACTCAGTCGAGAACGAGAAAAGCGGGCCATTCTGGAAGAGAGAGAACGCTTATCCAGAGAGCTCCACGATAAGATTGCGCAGTCCATCTTCTACATGGGGGTTGAAATTGAGTCACTACGACAGACAAATCTCAAAAAACCAGTCGCCCCCGAATCATGGGACGAGCTTCTTTTAGCGCTCAGGGAGATGGACGAAAACGTCCGTCAGGCCATTTTTAATCTGAGGCAAGCTACCGAAGTGACAATAAACTTCCGAGAGCGGGTTGAGAGGTATCTGGAAAATGCCTTTTCCCATGGAGAGGTACGCTGGACTGTAGATTTTTGCGAAGCCTCGTTTCTTGAAACCAGTGAGCAGATACAACTCTTCGGTATTCTCCAAGAGGCGATCACGAACATCCGTAAACATGCCTCCGCATCCTCAGTATCCGTAAACTTGACGAAAGTGCCATCACCGGGCAGTCGAACCAAGTGGGTGTTCGCAATCTGCGATGATGGCGTGGGATTTCAGCCTGAACAACGGCAAGCGAATCAATATGGACTTGATATCATCCGGAATCGTGCGAAGGACATCGGTGCGGCCGCATTCATTGAATCGAATGAGCAGGGGACCTGTGTCCGAATCATTAAAAACTAGAATTCTGGTCCCACCCTCATGCTTTGTTCATCCTGTTTTCCCGTGCGTAGGTGGCTAATTGGACCCGGTTTTGGATGTGCAGTTTCGCCATGATATTTTTCAAATGGTTTTTCACTGTGTTTTCGGAGATAAACAGTTTAGCAGCGATTTCACGGTTGGTTGCCCCGGTGCTGACAAGTTCGAGAATTTCCTGCTCACGTGCCGTCAGCTTTTCATCTGGCGCCGCAGAGACGCCTCTTGAAGATGCTGTAAACTTGAATTCGGCGAGCAGCTTTTCTGCCATTTTTCGAGACACCGGTGTCTCTCCGTCGAGTATCCCGTGCAGATATGAGACCCAATCGGACGGTTTCAGACTTTTTACGAGGTATCCCTGCGCCCCATGCCGAATGGCTTCAAAAAGGTCAGCGGCATCATCAGACACACTGAGGATCACAACTCGAACATATGGAAGCTCCTGCTTGATGATGCGTGTCGCTTCAAACCCATTCATGACGGGCATGTTGATATCCATCAGCACCAAGTCAGGCATGCACTCTTGCGTCTTGCTGATCGCCTCCTGGCCATTTGTAGCTTCAGCAACTACACGAAACTGAGGGTCGGAATCAAGTATCATACGAACGGCCTTCCGGGCACGTTCACTGTCATCGGCGATCACGATTTCGTAGGTTTTCATGTTGACCTCCAAGTGGCTCTATTGATTGCTGGTAGAAACGACTATCCTTATGATATACAAAGTGATTGTTATCCATAAACCACGTTTTCTCAGGAGGTTCTTCATGACTCCCACACGTATAAAATGGACTCTGTTCATCGTTCCTGCGCTCGTGATTGGAGGTTTTGAGACCATCCGTCACACTCTGCTTGAACAGGCATTACCTATGGAACTTGGCAACTGGATCACTGCCCTTATCGATGCGTTCGTGATCGCCCTCATCACCAGAAGATTGTTTCAACAGTATGTGAACACGGAAAAGGAACTAGGAAAGGAACGGGAATCCCGAGCTGTTTTCGAAGAACGAGAACGGCTGGTCAAGGTCCTGCATGATCAAATCGCCCAGTCCATCTTCTATTCGGGAGTCCAGTTGGATGGAGCGAAAAAGTTAGCCGAACAGCATGGCGACAAGACGCTCAAGGTAAAGTTGGACGATGTGCATTTGTCTCTTCGAGAGATTGACGAGAATGTTCGTCAATCCATATTTAATCTGAAGCATAACACCATAGAGGCTATAAATTTTGAGGATCGGGTACGTTCTTACCTCAACAATACGTTGTCAGCCCGTCAAATTTCATGGGACCTTCAATTTCCGGATGCACTACCGCTCACGCCTTGGGAACAAGTCCAGCTTTTCGGTATTCTCCAAGAGAGCGTAACAAACGTGATTAAACATGCAAACGCCAGCACGATTTTGGTCAGCCTGGATGTTCAAGAGACGAATCCAGCGAAGTGGACTTTCAGAGTCCGAGACAATGGCATTGGGTTTGACCTTGACGCAGTTCGGGAAAGAAGGTATGGGCTGGATATCATTGCCAATCGTGCAAGAGATATTGGCGCTGAAATACTTGTTGAGTCAGATAACACTGGAACTAGTGTTTGTGTGAGACACTAAATTCGGTAAGAGGGCCGATATCTACTCTCTTGTTGGCTGAAATCCTGAGTTGAGATCATGTACAGACCGACCCATCAAGGGCATTAGCACAAGAAATTCGACTCAGAGATTCGTGAATGTTCACCCCCGACCATTATATAAAGAAATCGAAGCACATTTTTCTGTGCCTCGATCGGGGTTAAATCTGTGGTGGAGGCGACCCGTCACAAACCGGTTTAATCCTTAAGTTCACTGTGCAAGCATGAGCTGAGCCACAGATTGCATCACAATGAACCGTGGATAGTGCCCGAAACCGTATCGTATACACAAGAAACATCTCATGCAAACTCGACACTCGGCAGGAAACGGAATTTTTTAATTGAATAGAACTGGAAGGAGGTGATGTTTATGTCACAATTGACATTCTATAACCATCAAGGAATAGCAGTAGCATATACGGAGGATCACTGCCACATCTATCTTTTTGATGGCTCCCCAGTGGCATACATTTATGATGATTCCATCTACTCGTACATAGGCAAGCACCTTGGACGATACCTGGATGGCTGGGTACGTGACAACTCAGGTTACTGCGTGTTTTTCACAGAGTCTACCCAAGGTGGCGGTCCTGTTAGGCCAGTGAAACATGTTAGGCCAGTTAAAAACGTGAAACACGTCAAGCCCGTGAAGATGGTGAAAGAAGTTAAACCTGTCAAACCAGTAAGCTTGCTAAGTTGGTCCAGCCTGAGTGGCGAACAGTTTTTCTACCAATGAACAAAATGGACTTCACTGTGCTCTCCATGGGCTGCGAACGGAATGTGCGTCGTTTGTCACGGCTCTGGAGGTTCTGAAAACGGGAGGCGTGCAAATTCGGCTTTGTTTTGTAAATTGATATCCCGTGTCACCAGAACCGTTGGGGACCTCGGAAACATGCGCATGACTTCTATGAAGGATGCCAGGTATCGATCGTCTGCATTATTAGGATCTAACCAAGGCAATGTGTCACCGAAATCGGGCTCCTTGGCAATAGACAGAAGGCTGCTTTTGTTACTCCTCAAAGGAACCCCGTCGGTCAGCCGACCACGAGTTCGATAGCCCTTGATCCGCCGAATCAAGCTCTCTGCCTTCTTCCGAACCTCTTCATTACGGTGGTCGACCTTATGCTGATCAATTTCTGACAACACTGTTGGAGTAAGTACAATCGTGAACCTATGAACATCCGGAAAATCCCATCCTTCAAGATTGGGATTGTAGATTAAGGCATTGGTATCGGGTACATAAACGTGATCTCCCTCAGAACTGTCATATAGGTGTTCTATCAAGGCAACTTGGTTATCGAGACACTTGTGAGCTTCTTGGAGGGCTATTTCCGTCGTACGGAGGTACGTTGTTTTGCTTTGCTCGATCGTACCGATAACCAATTTTTCCGCATCGCTAAATGCTCGCTTAACCTGCGAGGGCTGTCCTACCAACAGGGTTCTAAGCAAATTGCAAAAATGCCGATAGTCCTCGATGAGCTTTGCTTGCAATCGATGTGCCTCAATACTCAACGGTTCCCATTTATAGTTGCTACCTGTAATAATGCCGGACCCCGGATGATTCCACTGAACAATCCTGGAGTGCTCCAAAATCAAAGTGGCAAGCGAAACTTTGATATCATTCGAAAAGTTTCTCATGCGCTCTTGGGTAGTCTCCATTTCTTTTCTCCCTCTTTTATCCACGAGCATCATGACAGTCCGCCGCAGGTGAAAAGTTTATAAGTTGACCGTTAAATACACATCATCCATTTGCTCTTGTGTAATTCCAATATAACGCAAAGTAACCGCAGGGGAACTGTGATTCAACAACTTCTGGATCAGCGTAATGTCTTGGCCGGATTTGTACGCATGGTAAGCGAATGTTTTCCTTAATGTATGAGTCCCGATTCTCTCTTTGATGCCTGCCAGTCGGGCCGCATCGTTGAGAATCTTCCACGCCTGCGCTCTCTTTAAGGGGGTTCCTCCCTTTCTGGAAGGAAACAGCGGAGCAGACGGTTCGTACTCCCGTGTGCGCAAATACTCCTGAAGCGCCTTCTTGGCGTTGTCACTGAGGGGAAAATCCTTCTGTTTGCCAGTCTTCTCTTCCCGGAGCGAAATCCGGTCCTTCACCTTGCTCTTTGACTCAGCAACATCGCCGAGTATCAGATTCAACAGGTCACTCACCCTTAGCCCCGAATTAATACCCAGCACAAACAAGACATGCGAACGCAAACTGCTCGCCTTCAAGATTTTCTTGATGGCCTCAATCTGCTTTCGATCCCGTATTGGTTGCACAAATTCCACTCGCATCTCCCTCGTCCCCAGAATCAAACATACTATCTCTCAAAACTATGATAAGTCTGATTCGGTTTCAATAGGATATTCGGGAGAAATGAAAAAACGCCGAGAACCCCATGTGCGGTGCGGGTTCTCAGCATTTTTACGAATGATACACAATTGTATTGTGTATCATTCCATATTTATCCTTACCCCTCTGTCTTCCTCCTCAAATGCTTCGCCACCTTCGCACGATTGCCGCAGCGTTGCATCGAGCACCACTTCCTTCTCCCACTTGTATCTATGAACATAAACTGGCACTTCGGATTCTCGCACTTGCGCAATCGTTCGATCCGCCCATCACCAATGAGCTTCAATATGTCTATCGCCACCAGTGAACACAATTTCTCGAACGGATCACCGACAGGTACAAAAATGATGTTACCCTGATACACCTTGATTGATAGTGGGGCCCGTTCGATATACACTTCAAGCCGAGCAACAAACTGTGGATCGATTTCTTCACCCTGTGAAACCGGTTCGAGGTGACCCCGCACCTCGGCCCGCAATTGATGCACGTTCTCCATCCTTTTCGAAGACCAAACCTCCACTTCGAATGGCATCTGTGTTTTCGAGACTGCACCCGCCAGTTCTTCGTTGGAGAGCCATACCGAAAAATCTTCTGCAGACTTAATGAAGTCATGCTGAATGCCTCTTCTTATCTCCTCTGTATTGACCAGATCAAGCGCTAAGTTGCCTTCGGTCAGTGACTGAACTGTTATCTTCACCGTATTACCCTCATCTCGAACAAACTTATTAACCCGATCATACACAATTGACGGGTTAAGGAAAATCGGCTATATTAACCTGAAATACATCCTTTATAGGTTAATTCAACAAGGTGGCCGAAGAACGGCCAGACAAACAGTTGAGGTCGATTCAAAAAAAGCCACTCCGGGCCCAGGATGTAGCACACAGCTACCTTCCCCTATGAACGGTTGCGGGAAGTTTGCTCGGCATGCGGATGCAAATTGAGCCCCGAATGGAGGCAACGAAGATGCCAGTTCACCCAAGTTACATACAAATGACCATGGATGTTTGGTTCGGACCTATCACACTGACCGTTTACTCGCCGGATGACGCCCTTTGGATCAGCGACCAGATCAAGCAACTCACGGATGACCTTAGCCTTGTGCAAAGCGGGATCATCCACGCTGGTTCAGACTACATTGTCCTGGAACGGGAGATTGATCAGGACCACACTCGTTTTTCCGCCCAATGCTTTCGCTCGGAAGAAGGTTATTATGCACCGCCCGAGCTGGAGATCCTTATCCCACACTTAGCGGTCTAACGCTAGTCGAAAGCAGACGTTGATTTGATGCCACCTAAGTGTCCTGATAAGGCGTACATCCAGGCGAAGTTTCTTGATCTGTACCAAAATCGAACCGCCGAGGAAATTGTCGAGATTTTGAGACTTGACCCTAACGTCGTGAGTAATGTGACTTAGGCGCAACGACATCTTTCGCATGCGGTCGCACATCGGAACGCCGCTATAATTCAGGTCTACAGTGCGAGAGTGCAAACAATGGTTGGGGACCCGTTCTAAACCCGCTCTACCGTCGAACCATTGCCACGGAACTGATAACCCTCAACGGGACGGCTGGCCGCAACAGATCCGAGTGGTGGAATCAAGAGACCATGCGGGCTTGGCCGTTCTGCATCCCCACAGTAAGAACCGTCGGGGCATCCGTTTGCTTGCCCCAAATCGATCAACCACCCGACCCTCCACACATGGTACACGATCCATAACCTCGTTCCTCTCGAATTCGTTCCTTCCCCCCATCTCCGCCACTGTAATATCGGATACTTGGCACCTGCCGCCACAGCTTGCAAGCATCCGACGCCCGTAGTGTACGGAGGCTTGTATCGATATTGCAAGCCCCATCGGGTGAAAATTTTTTCGGCGATGCTGTATCGTACTGTCCGCTTTCCCCACTGTGCGGCTATATTGAAAAGCCCCTTGTTCCAAACAAAGCATTACTTCTCTTGAGAAGACCTTTCTTAAAAGATAGGTATATATGCTTGTCTTTTAACGAGTACGTTTGCTTATAGGAGAAGGGATCCTTTCCCTGGGGAACGTGTCCTTGCCTTCGTGGATAAGCGGTAGTTCGCAATACACAGTGTCCTTGAAAAGATAAGTCATGCCTTCTTTTGACAAGGCTACCCGACAAAATCAAAAAATTTCTCGCAGGGGCTTGCATTATCCGATCAACACTCCGTACCCTGTCCCCGATGAAAACAAAGGGGGCGATCACATGGAGACAAAGCAGCTCGTACACGAAATCAAGCAAAGGATCGATCTCGTGGACTACGTGAGCCGGGAAGTCAATCTGCAAAGAAGTGGAAAAAGCCTTCGGGGGCACTGTCCGCATCCGAACCACCGGGACACAAATCCTTCCTTCGTTGTTGGCCCCAACCGCCACGGGGATCTGGTGGCCAGTTGCTTCGGTTGTGGCAAAACCAGCATGGACATCATCGGGTACGTGCAGTGGCGCCACAACATCGACTTTTCTGAAGCCATTTCGCTTCTCGCCAACGAACTGGGACTTGAATATGAACCGGCACATCCGGCCGATACTCACTCACTGCTCGCAGACATCGTATCGCTTGGACGGCAAATCTTGCGCAAATCGCCTACCGCCATGGTGTACTTGACGCAAAAACGGTGCCTGTCTGCATCCGTCATCGAGCAAGCCCAACTCGGATTCATCGATGATGGATACGCTGTTGTGAAAAGCCTGCGTGAACTGGGCTATTCCTGGCGAGATCTTGAGACAGTCGGGTTTGTTTCAAAGCAATCCCGCCGCTGCCGGTTCGTCAACCGCATCCTCATTCCCGTCTGGTCGCAGGCCGGCATTTCCGCCATTGCCGGCCGTCAGTTGATCGACGATGGAAAATACGTGCGCTACCTGTACACTGAGACACAGGTTCCGCCCGTTTATTCAGTCGGTGCGTGGCCTTCACAAAAACCGCTCCTCCTGGTCGAAGGTTTGATGGATTTGCTTAGCGCCCAGACACTTGGAGCCAAACACTCCCTTGCCCTTACCAGTGCATCCACCGCCAACCATCCGGCGCTGGATGACATTTTACAGCAGTACCCGTTCATCTACTGTCTTCTTCACGAGGACCAAGCAGGCGAACAGGCACTTGCCGCATTAAGGGCAAGGTATCCAGACAGGATTGTGCCGGTTCATCTTCCACTGGGCTATGCGGATCTCAACGATGCGCTGGCAGCAGGCAAGGATCGTCAGTGGTTGAAAACGCTGCTGCGAGGTGCCCGTACGGCCCAGGCATCGTAGCAAACCCTAAGGACCCAATGTTAGAGGTGATGACAAACATGCTGGCCATGGTGATGGTCGATCGGAATCATAAGGTGTCCCTCGAAGCGCTTTACAGTCACGCAGTTACCGAAGGATTCACCATCGTCGAAGAAGCCTTCTGGCCCGTCAACATGGACGAACTCTTGAACACCCTTGAAGCTGGGGACGCTATTTTTGTCGACACGCTACAGGCGTTCGGGGAGACACAAGAGGCTGTCTTGGAAACGTTGGAGCAACTGGTCATCGAGCGCAGAATCAGGGTGCTTGTGCTCATTGAAGTGCAAGTGATCGATGAAGTTCTGCCGTCTACAGTGAGACTGATACAGGCTTTCCGGCGACTCGACGTGATTCTGACAAAGCGAGCCGCCTAAGCGGGGTGTTCCCCGCTACATATATTCGTGCAGTTCTCCGTGTATCTTCCCCGTTCCCAATGTGACCGAAAGTGATACGCTGTAATCAGCAAATAGAGCTGCCACAACTTACTTGTGACGTCAATTCATGGCGTCATGTCACATTGTGATGACTTCGAAATTTCGATTCAGTTGCCTGCCGTTCACTGAACAACGAAACAGGAGTTGATAGAAGGGGTTGGTTCAGGTGCGTGCGAGAGATAAATTTGATTCTGGCCTAGTCTACGTGTGGGTTATGGCGGTGATTACTTGGCTTTTGACGTT
>JAIMBT010000014.1 GCA_023511295.1 Alicyclobacillus sp. | reverse complement strand
GCCGCCTGTGCCGCCTGTGCCGCCTGTGCCGCCTGTGCCGCCTGTGCCGCCTGTGCCGCCTGTGCCGCCTGTGCCGCCTGTGCCGCTGTCCGCGAGGCGAGCTGGGCGATGGGCCATGTCGCCGGCAGGCGAGCCGGTGAAGGAGTGGCCTGCGCCGGCCGTGATGGCAGCGGATTCGCCCGGAGTCGCCCCCTCGACTGGACCCCAGATCTCGCCGGCTGTGTCGTTGTGCGAAGCGTTTCGCTGCGTTTGTGCAATCATCGACTGCCGCCCCCTTGCCTTCGTTCCAGAAGCTTTCGAATGTCCGCCAGGGAGTACCCCAGCGCCATCATCCTTTGCAGGAATGCGTCTATCACTTCGTCCGCCAATTCGGAGCGGAACTGCTCCACTCGCTCCCTCGAACTGGTGATGAACGTCCCCTGGCCGCGGCGCGTCTCGGTCAATCCGCTGCGTTCCATCTCCTGATAGGCGTGCATCACCGTGTTCGGCGTCACCTTCAACGCCTGTGCAAGTTCGCGCACGGATGGGATCTTCTCGCCGAGCGCAATTTCACCCCGGACGACTGCGCTGCTCATCTGCTGCAGAATTTGTTCGTATATCGGCTGGCTGAGGTCCAATTGGAACCGCAACGAGCCGATCTGGCGCTCGTCCACCAGCACCACTCCTATCGGGCTGTTGCAGGCGTATCATGTGAATTGAGTGTATCATAACACGTAATACACTGGAGTCAAGAGGGCCATGGTGGAGGCTGTGAGGCAGGTGGGCGGATTGGGGGGCAGGCGGTCCGATAGCGGAACGCGGTTCCGCTGTTGAGGGCGGGGTGGCGTTCGAGCGGATGGAGAAGGGAACGGTGTTCCGCTGTCGGCCGCAGCTGGGCCGGGATAGGCGGGGTTTTGGGGGCAGGCGGTCCGATAGCGGAACGCGGTTCCGCTGTTGGGGGTGAAGGGGCGCCAGAGCGGACCGAGAAGGGAACGGTGTTCCGCTGTCGGCCGCAGGTGGGCGGGGATAGGCGGGGTTAGGGGGGGCTGGCGGTCCGATAGCGGAACGCCGTTCCGCTATCGGGGGTGAAGGGGCGCCGGAGTGGACCGAGAAGGGAACGGTGTTCCGCTGTTGGGCCCCCCGCGGGCGGGGATAGGCGGGGTTAGGGGGGCTGGCGGTCCGATAGCGGAACGCCGTTCCGCTATCGGGGGTGAAGGGGCGCCGGAGCGGATCGAGAAGGGAACGGCGGTCCGCTGTCGGCCGCAGGTGGGCCGGGATAGGCAGAGTCAGGGGAGCTATCGGCCGCAAGTGTCCACGGGCGGCCCGCCGCCCGCCGCCCACCGCCCGTGCCCACCAGCCGTGGCCTGCCGACCCTGCCACCCCCTGCCGACCCTGCCGACCCTGCCGACCTATCCCAGCGTCCAGGTGTGGAGCAGGGCGGCTCGCTCTTGCAACAACTCGTCCACCGCGGACAGCGTGTCTTCCGAGATATCCGCCAGCATCGCCAACAGGCGTTTGTCGACCTCCGCCAGCTGCGCAAAGAACCGACTGTTGTCCTCCTCGCTGCGGCGGACGAACTCGTTCGGCGGGGTGGCGGCTGCCACAATCCGGTTGCGCAGCCCTTCCACCTCACGGATGTACGACTCCAGCTCCTTGACCGCAGCCAGCCCTTCCATCGGCGGGTAGGGGTTCTCCCGCGTTGGTTCTGGCAGGGACTGGCGCAGTCGACGGAGTTCCTGCTGCAGCTGCTTGGTGTACTGAGCGAGGGCCTCGTCGCACACGTTGCGCAGCCGCTGGCTCTGATCTCGCAGGGCGTTACTCGGCCGCCGGTAGTCGTAACTCCACAGATCCAGTGTGCCTTTCAGCAGCGTCGTGATGGGGCCCGCCGGGGCTGTCGCAATCCCGTACCGCGTCAGCCGCCCCATCCTCACTTCGCCTCCTCGCCGGTGGTGAGCGCGACCTGCGGGTTTCCGACGAAGTAAGGCTTGCCGACCGCCATGTTCGGAGCGGAGACAATTCCGTTTTGCGCCATGATCATCGCCGTATAGTACCGCACGGCATCGAGCTCCGAGAGGCCAAACGCGCGCAGGGCGATGAGTTCCTTCATCCGCTCGTCGCGGGGGAATACCAGCGCCTTCACGTCGTTCAGCGTCATCCCGTACACCGACAGGAACTCCTGCAGGTGGTCCTTGACCAACTCCAGGATCTCCGGCATCTTCTCGTTCACCCGTTCCAACTCTGTCAGTTGAACAATGCGGTTGATGGACTGCTCAATCACCGGTCCCGCGTAGTGGTTGACTTCCTTCATGCTGACGTAGTGTCCCGACACCGGCATGTGCTGTACGAGTTTCAGCGCGTCCTCCTTCGAGTCCACGTGGACGTAGCAGCTCACGTGGTAGCCCATCTCCGCCATCTCGCGGGAGTAGGCCACGCCCGAGACGTCGAGAATCAACTTCGCCCGGTTGATGTACAGCACCTCGTATTGCCACGGGCTGTTGCCGCCGAAAAACGCCTGTTGGAAGGCGCCGATAATCGGCCGGTCAGGCGTCTGAATCACATACTGCCCTGTTTCATAGACATCCAAGATGGCGCCGCGCGACTTGAGTACGGCGAAGTGGTTGCTCTCCACGGTCAGGAGTGATCCGTTCAAGATGTTGTTGTCCGGGTAGTGGTAGACCAGAACCTCCGGCCCCATGAGTTCCTTCCCGTCGTTGGTCAACGTGCTGATGACCTGGCGAATGCCTGCCATTCCATTGCCCCCTCCTTCGGTCGATCCGCTTTCCGACCTCCCCCCATGTATATCACGCAATCGAAAATTTTGACAGTCACGGTTTCGATCCCGCTGCTCACCCTCCCCTCCGCGGGATGCTGCGGTACAGGCTCCAGCCAATCAACAGCAGGAGGACTGCGGCGAGGTCGAAGGCGAGGTCGTACCCCAGTTGGTTCGGGGCCCCCGGACGGACGTGGTGGATGCCGAGGAGGTGGTGGGAAAACACGCCGTCGCACAGGTTGAACACGCCGCACCCGAGCAACAGCCCGCTCCAGAACCGGCGGTAGCGCCAAGGGCTGGAGACGGGGGAGCTGTTCCACAGCACCACGGCGCCAAAGACGATGAACCCTGTCGCGAACACGTGCAGGACGCCGTCGCTGAAGATCTGTACATAGCGGCTGGGGTGCCACATGTACGTGCTGTGCCACTGCAGCAACTGGTGAAAGGCGATGCCGTCGAGCATCGCAATCAGGCCGATGCCGAACAAAAACGCGCCGACCATTGTCAAATCTCGCTCCCCAACGCGCCGCATCCCAGACGCACCACCTCGCTCCGCGGCCCACGTACCGCCGGGCGCACGCCGTCCGGTGTGCAGGCCGCGGCGCAACCGAACGCGCTCCATCGACCTCGCCTCCGCCTAGGATTGGGCTGGTGTGGACCCTTCCATCAACTCCGCAGCCGGCGCGTTGACGGTGGTCCCGTCCTCGTAGTGGCCTTCGACGTACTGGTTCGTCTCAAAGACTTGGTCGATGTGGATTGGCTTTCCGCGGTATGTGACCGGGATGATGTGCGGGGACTCCAAGATTTCCTTTGCCCGCTGGATATCCATCGTCGTTGCCTCCTCCAACCGCTTGTACAGGTGGACGATCCGTTCGTCCGCCACGCCGCCGCAGGCACGGCGGCAACGGTTGTATCCATTCCCAATCCGAAGGGGTACCATGCGCAGGGTGGACCACTCTGCGCACCCGACAAAAAAGCGCCGGCAGGCGCACCGCGGAAGCGGCTCTCCTTGCCGGCGCCAGGTCTGTCTGGCAACGGGTGAATCGGGAGGACGTCAGCCGCCGGTCACTTCTTCGGCCGGCCGCTGCTGCCGAACCCTGGCGCGTAAATGAACTGCCAGGTGACCTCGTCCAACTGGTCCAGGGTGTCCGGGGAAAGGTCGAGATGAACCGATTCCAGGTTTGCGTCCACCTGCTCCGGCCGCGTCGCGCCGGCAATCACGGTGCACACGGCCGGCTGGTGCATGAGCCAGGCGAGCGACAGCGCCGTCGGGGTGACGCCGAGCTCTGCCGCAATCTTCGCGACGGCGTCGCCGGCTTCCATCCGGGCGGGATCCATCCGGTTCGCGAAGTTCGGGTTCTTATCGAGGAGGCTCCCCTCCGGCTTCGCGCCGCCCGCGTACTTACCGGTCAGGATGCCGCCTGCGAGTGGGAAGTAGGGGATGATGCCAATCCGCTGGTCGACGCAAAACGGCACCAGTTCCAGCTCGACCCGCCGATCCACCAGCGAATAACCGGGCTGCACGGATACGAACTTCGCCCATCCGTACTTGTCCGAGAGGGCGAGGGATTTCATCATCTGCCACGCTGCGTAGTTGGACGCGCCGATGTAGCGAACCTTGCCGGAGGTGACGAGGTCGTCCAGTGCGCGGAGTGTCTCCTCCAAAGGGGTGGAGGGGTCGAAGGCGTGAATCTGGTACAAATCAATGTAATCCGTACGCAGACGGCGCAGGCTTCCTTCGACCTCCTCCAGGATGTGGTGGCGAGAGGACCCTATCTGGTTCGGACCGTCTCCGCGCTTCATGCCGACCTTGGTGGCGAGGATCACCTCGTGGCGGCGGCCCTCAAACGCCTCGCCGATAATCTCCTCCGATTGGGTGTTGGTGTAGATGTTCGCGGTGTCGATGAAGTTGATGCCTTTGTCGACGGCGTGGTGCAGGACGCGGATGGACGTCTGCTTGTCCGCCCGACCGCCGAACGCGTTGGTGCCAAGGCCCAACACGGAGACCTTCAAGCCGCTGTTGCCGAGATTGCGGTATTGCATCTGTATCCTCCTCCTCGTGTGCGCTTCGGCATCCACTATAGCACGTCCGGCAGGTCGAATTCCGTCGACAAGGGTACCGAAGTGTGGACGGGATTGGCGGCGTCCGCCGCGTGGGGTGCGGTGGCGTGCGGCGAGATTCGCGTGGCGCGCGCCTGGCGCGAATGGAAGCGGCTTGTTCCGGCAACGGTAGCCGTAGAGACCGGGCGCGGCCTCTCGTCACACAACCGCGGGGGTTTCCGTCGAATCACTGAACCACCCGTACCGACGGTGGACGCGAGACGACGCTTGGTGGGCGACACGCGGTAGGGCCACGGCTTTCAGAGCCGAAATCGACAGCCAATTGGAGGAATGACGGTGGCAGACCATCCAACAGGGCGAGACAAGCAGCGGGAGCAGCAGACACCGAAACCGACTCGACGGGCGCGGCGCGAGGCGCGCGCGTGGCGGCGCGGCATCGCCGTCTGGGGGGCCGTGGCAGCCGTGTCGGTGGGCGGCCTGGTGGTGGCCGGGTGTTCCCAACCGGCCACGTCCGGTGGGAACACCGCAAACGCCGTCCACAACACCGTCGTGGGCGGCACCGGCACGGGTCAGAATGTGACCGGGACGACGGTGACGAACGCCGTGAGTGCAGGCCAGAATACGGCCACCGGATTGAACACGGCCGGTGCGGGCTCTGCGGGCAATGCGGGGACGCAGGGCGGTTCGCTTCGCCCTCTGTCGGCGCAACAGCAGCTGGTGCAGCAGACGATGGCGGCGGCGCGTCAAGGGCAGGTGCCGGGGATCCCGTTTACAGACCAGTCCAACATCAGCGACGTTCAGCAGGCCTGGGGCGCGGCCAGCCAGCAGAACGAGGCGGGCGCTGGCACCTACGCCACGTACAACAGCCGGCACGCAGCCTTTGGGTTGAACAAGGGAGAGCAGATCTTCGACGTGCGGTCGTACGCCGCCAACTTCCAGAAAATCTCCTATTCCGACATCGTGCGCGTGCTGGGGAACCCGGGGACGGTGCGGCAGACCTCCGATTCGTACATCTACCTCTACCCAGCGGGGCCGGACTATCAGCTCCTCTGGGTGTTTCCGAAGCTGAAGGATGGCAGTCGGGGCGCGACCGTTGACCACGTGTCCGTGTTCTGGCCGCAGGGCACCGTGAACAGCATGGCGGCGACGCAGCCAGCCCCGGGCATTGTCATCAACAACCCGCCGGGGCAGACGGGCAGTTTGTTCACGTTCAGCATCCAGCACCCGCCGAAGGGCTACACCCTCGAGGAGCTGGAGTGGATTCCGGCGAACGGGGCCGCGTCTGCGGTGGTGAACACCTTCACCCAGGCGGTCAACAACGGGCAGAGCGGCAACCTGATGCCGGGGTTCAACATCAGTGGTGACGGCCAGACCCTCAGTTTTGTGTACCCTGCCTCGATGAAGGGACAGTCCGGCGTCGTCCGCGTCATCTACCAGGCGCCGTCCGGCGAGGCGATGATTGGCGAGAGCAGCGCGGTTCAGTTGCGGTGACGGTCGCCAGTGGCTTGCCGGGGGCGGACGGCGTGAGCCCCGCCCGCAAGCGCGGGGACCTGCCTCCGCCCGCCCCCGGGCTCGTCAGCCGTAAATGGGGTTGGTTCGCGTGCAACCGAGGTTCAGGCAGCAGTAGATGCCGCGCCACGCTTCGAGGATGTCCGCGCCGGTGTAGGCGACGACGCGGGGCGATTTGCGAACAGAGCCGGGAACCAAAGCGGCCCGCTTGCACTCCGACGTCGATGTCCACTCAATCTCCATCTCCACGGGACCGGTCACTCGATACGGGGTCAGGTCGGAAACGCGCTTCACCGCAGCGTACGCAGCGGCTTCAATGGTCTCGTGCGCTTTCGCAAACGGAAGGCAGCGGGCCGACCAGCGGTCGATGGCGTACTTCACAATCGCTGTCTCAATCTCGCCCAGGGAGCGCTTCGCCTCGTCTGCGAGGAACTGATCTCCTGAGACCATCACCACCGGCACACCGTACGCGCCAGCGATGGCGGCGTTTATCTCCAGTTCTCCGACGACCTGCCCATTCATCCGCATCTCGTACATCTCGTAGCCCACCATGGTTTCGTTCGCGACGCCGTCGCTGTAGCCAACCTTCGGGTGGTAGCCGACGAAGAAGGCGGCGTCGCACCCTTCCACGCCCTCCACCATGGACAGGTCCTTGCCGCCGCCGCGGATCAGTTCCGCGCGCGGATCTAACTCGTCCAGCAGCAGGTTCGTCATCGACCAGTGCGCGTCGTTCACCACGACCTCGGTCGCGCCGGCCCGGAACGCGCCGGCAATCGCCGCGTTCACGTCCTGCGTCATCCAGTGCCGGAACTGGGCGAAGTCCTCTCCCGTCTCGTGCATCTCTCGGGTGCTGACCGCACCCGAAATACCTTCTCCGTCTGCGGAGATGTAGATCTTCACAAAATTCCCTCCTTCAGATGCTCCGGCGCACGCTGCGCGGAGATTCCGGTGGTATGGACACCATCGCACCTTTCCTGCGAATGCGCAACCGGGACGCCGCGGTCGTTCGGCCCATCGGGCGAGGCGGTGTGCGGGGAGGTGGTGAGCCCGGCCGTCGTCCGCCCCGCCGCACCCAGTCTCCCCTGAACATCCTCTCTCCGTGTACAATAGACTCTACAGGCAAGCGCTTTCAAATGGAGGAGGGACCTGGGATGAGCGTTGCGACACCGCGCACCGTCCGCGCGCCGCGCGGGACGGAGCTGCTGTACTGCAAAGGTTGGGAACAGGAGGCAGCACTGCGGATGCTGATGAACAACCTGGACCCGGACGTCGCCGAACGGCCGCAAGATCTGGTGGTGTACGGCGGCATTGGCAAGGCAGCGCGCAACTGGGACTGCTTCGACGCCATCGTGCGGAGCCTGCAGAACCTCGAGTCAGACGAGACTCTGCTGATTCAGTCGGGCAAGCCGGTTGGGAAGTTCCGGACGCACGAGGACGCGCCCCGCGTCTTGCTGGCCAACTCCAACCTGGTACCGAAGTGGGCCACCTGGGAGCATTTCCACGAGCTGGAGCAGAAGGGCCTCATCATGTTCGGGCAGATGACCGCAGGGTCGTGGATCTACATCGGTTCGCAGGGGATCTTGCAGGGGACGTACGAGACCTTTGCGGAGGCAGCGCGGCAGAAAGGGCTGCCGAGCCTGGCCGGGACCCTGACGGTGACGGCGGGTCTCGGCGGCATGGGCGGTGCGCAGCCGCTGGCCGTGACGATGAACGGCGGCGTAGCCGTGGTCGTCGAGGTCGATGAGGAGCGGATCCGCCGGCGGATCGACACCGGCTACCTGGACCGGATGGCCACGACGCTGGATGAAGCCCTCGCCCTGGCGGAGGAGGCCAAGCGTGCCAAGCGACCCCTCTCCATCGGCCTGCTCGGCAACGCGGCGGAGGTCCTGCCAGAGTTGGCGCGGCGCAGGGTGGTGCCGGAGTTTGTCACGGACCAGACGTCGGCCCATGACCCCCTGAACGGGTACGTCCCGGCGGGGTTATCGCTCGACGAAGCTGGGGCGCTGCGCCGGGCAGACCCGGCGGCGTACGTCCGTCGCGCGAAGGCGAGTATGGCGGTGCACGTGCGGGCCATGGTGGACCTGCTTCAGCAGGGCAGCACGGTGTTCGACTACGGCAACAACATCCGCCAGGTGGCGAAGGACGAGGGGTTCGAGCAGGCGTTCGCCTTCCCGGGGTTTGTCCCAGCCTACATCCGGCCGCTGTTCTGCGAAGGCAAGGGCCCGTTCCGCTGGGCCGCGCTCTCGGGGGACCCGGCCGACATCTACAAGACGGATGAACTGGTGCTGCAGCTGTTCCCCCAAGATGCGCACTTGCGGCGCTGGGTTGAGCTCGCGCGCGAGAAGGTGAAGTTCCAAGGCCTGCCGGCGCGCATCTGCTGGCTCGGCTACGGCGAGCGAGCCAAGTTCGGCCTCGCCATCAACGAGCTGGTGCGAAAGGGTGAGATCTCCGCGCCGATTGTGATTGGGCGGGATCACCTCGACGCGGGGTCGGTCGCCAGCCCGAACCGCGAGACGGAGTCGATGAAAGACGGCAGCGACGCGGTCGCCGACTGGCCCATCCTGAACGCGCTGTTGAACACGGCTGCGGGTGGCAGTTGGATCTCGGTGCACCACGGCGGCGGCGTGGGGATGGGCTACGCCATCCACGCCGGGATGGTGGTGGTGGCGGACGGCAGCGACCGCGCCGAGCGCAAGCTGCGGCGGGTGCTCACCACCGACCCGGGGATGGGCATCATTCGCCACGTCGATGCCGGGTACGAGCGCGCCGCCGAGGTGGCGCGCGAGCGCGGGGTGCACATCCCGATGTGGGCGTCCGGACCGTCGGAGGGGGTGGGTGGATGCACGTCGACCTTCTGATTCGCCACGGGCAACTGGCGACGATGGAACCCTCGGGTGGCGGGGAGGCAGGGGCCGCGTCCGAGGCCACTCCTGCACCCAGCCGCGGCCGGGCGATGCGCGACATCGGATGGGTGGAAGACGGCGCGGTGGCGGTCAAAGACGGGCGGATTGCGTGGGTCGGGCAGAGCGATGCCGCGAACCGGGAGGGGATAGAGGCAAGTGTCGAGATGGACGCGGGCGGCCGACTCGTGACGCCGGGCCTTGTAGATCCGCACACCCACCTGGTCCACGCCGGCTCCCGCGAGTACGAGTTGGCCCTGAAGTTGGCGGGCGTCCCGTACCTCGAGATTCTGCGCCGCGGCGGCGGCATCCTCTCGACAGTGAAGGCGACCCGCGCAGCCAGCGAGGAGGCCCTGACGCAGCAGGCGCTCGTGTCCCTGCGGCGGATGCTGGAGGGCGGGGTGACCACCGTCGAGGCGAAGAGCGGGTACGGGCTGAACGCGGAGGTGGAGCTGCGCCAGTTGCGCGTCGCAAAGGCGCTCGCCGAACTTCAACCGGTGGAAGTGGTGTCGACCTTCCTCGGCCCGCACGCCGTTCCGCCGGAGGCCAAGGCGGACCCAGACGCGTTCCTGTCGGAGATGATGGCGCTGCTCCATCCGATTCACACAGACGGCCTGGCAGAGTTCGCGGACATCTTCTGCGAGGACGGGGTGTTCTCCATCGAACAGAGTCGCCGCTTCCTCATGGCCGCGAAACAGGCCGGGTTCGGCGTGAAGATTCACGCGGACGAGATGGAGCCGCTCGGCGGGGCGGAACTGGCCGCGGAACTCGGTGCGGTGTCGGCAGACCACCTGTTGGCCGCGAGCCGCACAGGTCTGCAGGCGATGGCGGAGGCCGGTTGTATCGCGGTGCTGCTGCCAGGCACGTCGTGGAACCTCGGCGCCAAAACGCACGCCGACGCGCGCTACCTGATAGATGAAGCGGGCGCAGCCGTGGCGCTCGCGACCGACTACAACCCGGGCAGCTGTCCCACCGAGTCGCTGCAGTTGATCATGGCCCTCGCGGCGAACGTGTTGCGGATGACGCCGGAAGAAATCTTGACCGCAGTCACCCGCAATGCCGCTTTTGCGGTCGGGAGGGGTGAGCGGATCGGCAGCATCGCGGTCGGAAAACAGGCGGATCTGTGCGTGTGGAACGCCCGCAATCCAGCCTACCTGGTGTACCATTTCGGCGTGAACCACGTGGACACCGTGGTGAAGCGCGGAACCGTGGTGGTGCAAGACGGGCGCAGGGTTGGGTAGGGCCGGCGCCGGTCATCGGCGCCCGGTCCCTGATCTCGGCTGCCGGGTGGTTGGGGCAACTCCGGCGGTGTCAGGCGGCGACGTAACGCCGCCGCGGGCCTGGGCTCGACCCGGCGGCTCACGAACACGAGGAGGCGACAGCATGCGCATGAACCTGGTCCCACCGGGGACGGGCTTCCGAGATCACCTGGACGCGAAAGTGAGCGAGTGGATTCGCACCGTTGGGGAGGAGGAGGTGAGCCCGGACTCGTTTGATCTCGCCCTCTTCGGCGCCCCCCTCAGCCGGACATCCATCAGTCACTCTGCTGCGTCGCGCCTGCCGGACGCCATCCGGGCGGTGTTCCAAGCGCTCAGCCCGTACAGTGTGCACCACCGGATGAACCTGGCGGACACCCTCCGCGTGGTGGATTTCGGAAATGTACCGATGCACCTGACCGACTTGTCGCGTTGCCAGGCGAACATCGAAGCGGCCGCGGCCGCGTACTGGTCCGCGTGTGACAAGCCCTTGGTGATGCTCGGAGGAGACCACTCCACCACCGGCTGTGCGGTCCTCGGTATGGCTTCCGCGCGGCCCATCCGCTACGGCATCCTCCACTTCGATGCGCACCACGACGTGCGCAACCTGGAGGACGGCGGCCGTCACAACGGCACGCCGTTCCGGACCATCCTCGAGTCGAGTGCGGCGCAGGCGGGGCAGATCAGCGGATCGAACATCGTCCAGATTGGCGTACACGATTTCGTGAACAGCAGCGCCTACACAGAGTACGTCTTGCGCAAGGGCGTTCACGTGGTTTCCGCCCGCACGGTGCACCGCGAAGGGCTGATGAACGTCGTGCAGAAGGCCTTGAATCGGATTCGGGGATCTGTCGACGCCATCTATGTCAGCTTCGACGTCGACGTCCTGGCGCAAGCCTTCGCCCCCGGCGTCCCCGCGCCCGCGCCAGGCGGACTCGCCGTCTGGGACGCCATCGAAGCGCTGGAGTGGCTGGGCAGGCAGCGCGCGGTGAAGGCGTTGGACATCGTCTGCGTGGACCCGGCGTCCGACTTCCGAGATCTCACGGTCCGCACGTGCGCCCACCTGGTGCTGGCGTTCATGACAGGGAAGGCGCTGGCACAGCGGATGGGCGAGTCGCAGGGGTGAGGAGGGCCCGCGGTGGGCTTGACGAGCCGGCACGCGTCCATCCCGCCGGGACAAGGGACCAGCGTTCCGCTATCGGGCGGGGCAGAGGGTGGATGGGCCAGTTTGCGGCGTGGCCAGGGTGAACAGCGGAACGCGGTTCCGCTGTTCGTGTCTGACGGGATCGATCTCGCTGACACAAGGGACCGGCGTTCCGCTATCGCCGACCCGGCTCCCTCCGGCGTGCGGCATGGGCCGGCTCAGTAGAAGAACTGGTCACCGCCGCCGGAGTTGCTACGCCTGCGCGGCCCCACGTAGTAGGTGCGGTTGGACAGGCCCCAGACAATCCACAGAATGGTGTAGATGGGCGGCAGGAAGAGGAGGAAGAGAACGAACGCGCCGTGCTTATCAAACGCGTGAAGGAGCTTGACCTGCCAGATAATGAGGAACACGATGTTCGCAACCGGGACCAGGCACACCAGCACCCACCAGCCGCTCCATCCAATCATCCGAAGCTGCAAAATGGTGTTCAAGATGGGTACCCAGGAAAACCAAGCAATGCGGTCGCACCCTGCCCGCCGCCCCAAACGGTAGAAAGCGATGGCTTGCAGGACGTAGATTGCGATGGCGACGAGCCAGTACATACCCGCAAACACGATGCCAAACATCGTGGCACCCATGAGCATTGTCACCACAGTTCCCCCTTGGAACGCCGACCGCCGGGAGCAGCCGGTACCGGAATCGTTTCTATCTCTTACCGTATGTCTGGGTCGTGCTTCCGTGTCGCAGCAGCGTTTGATGGGCCTGACTCATCCACCAGCACGGAGGTGATCTGAAGCTCGAGGTGAATCATGGATAGACCGAGGTAGGCGCGCAGGTAATCCCGCACCCCCCGCATCAACCGCTCGGCTGCGTCTGGGATGTGGTGCCCGTGGTACACCTTGGCCCGCAACAATACTTTCGGATACTGTCCGATATCCACGGACACCCGGTCAATCCGGAACGGATGTCCCTCGACCTGCACCAGCTGCAGGATGGACTGGCGGATGGCGCGCGGGTGAACGTACACCACGCCCCCGGCGAACAGCGGATTGACGATGGTCGGCGCCCAGGCTGGCACGGTCCCGCGCCCCGCCGATGCGCCGCGCCCCGCCGCCGTATCGTGCCGAGTCGCCGTATCGTGCCGAGTCGCCGTATCGTGCCGAGTCGCCGTATCGTGCCGAGTCGCCGCCAAGCCGCGCCGCGCTGCTGCACCGCGCCCCACCGCGGCGCCAGATTCGCCCTTCGCCCGCGAGCGGCTGCCCGCGGGGTATGGCGGTGCATCCGGGCGGCGGTCGAGGGTCTGCATCCGCCCGCGGCCACCGCGGCCCATGCCGTCGGGGTTCTCATGCCGCAGCATCCGCACGCGAATCCGCGACAACAGGTGGCGAAGGCGCGTCTCCTCCACGGTCGCCTCGATGATGGGGATGGCGTGCATGCCGTAGTTGCGCAGGTTTTGCGCCAGGGACCGGGTCTCCTCGTCGACCACCGATTCCACCGGAATCCACGATATCTCGCCCGTAATCCCGAGACTCTCGCAGATGAGGCGAATCATCCGCTGTGACGTCCCCAGAATCAGCACCACACTGTCGGGCGGAAGCTGGTCCAGCGCACGGCGCACCTGCGCCCGGTGGTCCAAGTCCGCGAAGATGGCCCGTTTGACGGCGGCCATCCGGGTGGTCTCAAACTTCGCCGAGTACCCGGCCAGCGCGCGCCCGTGCGAGATGAGCAGGCCGTCGTCGATGAGGCAGTCCGCCCCTACCTCTTCGGCGATCCGCTCCGCAATATGGCTCTTCCCAGACCCGCTCGGCCCATAGAGTCCGTATAACTTCATGGCTTTGCCTCCACACCTCACGTCGGCCCCACTGGCACCCGGTGCCGGCCCCCAAGCGCTGTGCCTCCGCACCGGTTTTCCTTCCAATCGGCCGGCTTGCGGACCGGCGCCGAGCGCAGAGCGCACGGTCCATCCGAAATCGCCTCATTATATCACGCAATTTCCAACCGACTGTATCGCGGACGGTTTCCAGACCCACCGCCCTCGCTCGGCAAGGGCGAACCGGCGACATCGAAGAACCGGCGACATCGAATTGGTATAATGAAATCGCAATGTCAGAGAGCCCGCGGATGGCCCTTTGCCGTGGCAGGCCGCACACCTGACGCACCGCGCGCCAGGCCCATGCCGTTTCCGCTGGCATCAATCGATCCCGTTGGGGGTTCAGCGATGGACTTTCAAACGTTTCCGTCCCTCTTTGACCAACCCGAGTTCGGCAAGTCGCTGCCCATGCAGATTGCGGAGTATATCGTGCACCAGATCTTCCGCGGGGAACTCCACACCGGAGACCACCTCAAGGAGGAGGAACTGGCGGCTCGTTTCCACACCAGTCGAGCGCCGGTCCGGGAAGCCCTGTACCTGCTCCAGGTGGAAGGATTGGTGGAACGCCTGCCACGCAAACGTACGGTCGTCCGCGAGTACACGGACGAGGAACTCGCCGAGCTCTACGATGTCCGCATCGGACTCGAGTGTCTGGCTTTGGAGCGTCTCGCTGCGGCGGAGCCGTCTGCCATCGCTGCCCGCATGGAGGAGATTCTACGGCGGATGGAGGCGGCCGTAGAGGCGGAGGACGCACAGACGTACGCGCACCTGAACGACGTGTTCCATCAGACCCTGGTTCAAGGGGCGGGGAACCAGATGCTCTGGCGCATCTACCGCCAGATGAACAACATCCTCACCATCCTGCTCCAGGTGTCGACGCAGGACGTGGTCGAGATGCAGACGTCGGTCGAGGAGCACAAGGCGATTTACGCGGCCATGGCCGAACGCGACTGGGCGCGGGCGAAGGAGCTGCTCACGCAGCACGTGCGGCACGGGATGGATCGGGCGCTCGTGAACCGTCGCTGATCTGCGCCGGGGCGGAGAAGTCCAATCTTGACAATCTGGTGACTCTTTGAGAATAATAGCGCCATGACGATTGTCGACAATCTACATGGGGCGTGATGAGGATGCGCGTGACAGTCAACCGCTTTGAGGAAACCGGGAGCATGCGGTTGCAGACGTCGGGGCCAATCGGAATTGTGACGTTCGACCGGCCGAATCGGCGGAATGCGCTGACGCAGTCGATGTGGCACACGTTGGAGTACTGGTGCTCGAACCTGCCTGCGAAGGTGAAACTCCTCATCCTGCGCGGAAGCGGGCGCGAGTTTACGGCTGGCAGCGACATCAAGGAGTTTGCCCGGTTGACCCCGGCGCAGGCGAATGGCGCGTTCGAGCAGATGGAGCGGGCGATTCACGCCGTCGAGATGCTGCCCATCCCGACCATCGCGGCCATCAATGGCCCGGCATACGGGGCTGGTTTCGTCCTGACGCTCGCGTGCGACCTGCGGATTGGGTCGGAAAACGCAACCTTCGGGATGCCGGTGGGCAAGCTCGGTATCACGCTGCAGCCACCGTTCATCCGGCGCATGGTCCAGCACCTCGGCCCGAGCCGGGCGAAGGAAATGGTGTATACCGCGCGCCAGTATGACGCGACGACCGCGTACCGCCTGGGACTGCTGAATGACATTGCCCCGGCTGGCCAGTTGGACGAGTTCGTCTTCTCCACCGCGCGCTCCATCCTGCAGCAGTCCAAGGCGTCCATCCACGCGGTGAAACACAGCGTGCACGAGGTGTTGAACAACCCCGCCCCAAGGACCGGGGCGTGGGTGGATGACAAGGATTTCGTGGAAGGCGTGGCGGCGTTCAACGAGAAGCGGGCAGCCGTCTTCCGGTGAACGTTGCCCACATGCCGAGAGAGGAGTCGGTCTGTTGAAACAGCTCAGTGACCTCACCATCGTCGACTTGACCCGTGTACTCAGCGGACCCTACTGCACGATGTACTTTGCGGATATGGGCGCGAACGTGATTAAAGTCGAGCCGCCCGGAGGGGACGACACCCGCAACTGGGGGCCACCGTTCATCAACGGCGAGAGCACGTACTTCATGAGTGTCAACCGGAACAAGCGGAGCATCGTGCTCGACCTCAAGTCGGAGTCGGGCAAGGAAGCGCTGCGGCGGCTCGTCGCGAAGGCGGACGTCGTGGTTGAGAACTTCAAGCCTGGCACGCTACAGAAGCTGGGATTCGGTTTTGAACAACTGCGGGAGTTGAACCCCTCCATCATCTTGGCTTCGGTCTCCGGTTACGGCCAGACGGGCCCGTACCGGCACCTGCCGGGGTACGACGTGATTGCGCAAGGAATGAGCGGGTTCATGTCCGTCACCGGCGAGCCGGGCGGACGACCACTCAAGGGCGGGTACTCGCTGGCGGACCTCGGGACCGGCATGTGGGCCATCATCGGCATTCTCACCGCACTGCACCACCGGGAGAAGACCGGCGAAGGCCAGTGGGTCGATGTCTCGCTGCTCGAGACGATGATCTCCTGGCAGACCTACCAAGCCGCGAATTTCTTTGCGACCAACCGCAACCCGCGGGCGCTCGGCAACATGCACCCGAACATCGCACCGTACCAGTCGTTTCGGGCAGAGGACGGGCACTTCAACCTGGCGGTGGGCAACGAGAAGCTGTGGGCCCTCACGTGCGAGGCGATGGGCAAGCCCCAATGGGTGGATGACCCGAGGTTTCGGACCAACCGGGATCGAGTTGAGAACCGGGACGAACTCGTCGAGTTGATGGAAGCCGTGTTCGTCCAGAAGCCGGTCCGGTATTGGGTCGACCTGTTCAGCGCAGCGAACATCCCGTGCGGCCCCATCTACACCTTCTCGGAGCTGTACGCGGACCCGTACGTGGAAGCGCGGGGGTTGGTGGTCGAGGTGGAACACCCCAAGGCCGGCCGTGTCAAGACGCTCGCCACACCGGTGAAGTTCCACGGAGTGGACGCGGACAGCGAAACGCCCACGCCGCCGCCGCTGCTCGGCGAGCATACAAAGGAGGTGTTGCAAGCGTTCGGTATCGACTGGGACGAGAACGCATAGACCTTACTGGACGCTTGAATCGGATGCGCGGCGCGGACGACGGGTTTTCGACCAGGCTGGCTCGGAACGGTCGAGAGCCCGCCTTGTGACCGCTCTGCATCCGCTTCTCGTCCCGTCCGCGGGGTTGGCGAGTTCAAGAAAACGGTTTCCTGCGGGTTTGTCGAATCACTTGCCAGAAAGGGGGATTGCCCATGGTGCGCCGCTTCACGGACTTGTGTGTCTCGTACGTTCAAAGGTTCATGCCGGACCCGTACATCTTCGCGCTGGTGCTGACGTTGGTGGTCGTGGTGTTGGACTTCATTCTCGTTCCCCACGCCAGCCTCGGCGGGATGGTGAAGGCTTGGTATGGGGGCGTGTGGGGCGACAGCAACATCTTCACCTTCGCGCTGCAGATGATTCTCATCCTCGTCACGGGCTACACGCTGGCCCAAGCGCCGCCGGTGCAGAGGTTGCTGCAGCGCATCGCGTCGGTGCCGAAAAACCAGGTTCAGGCCGCCATCACCTGCTTTCTCGCGGCCGGCATCGCGTCGCTGTTGAACTGGGGCCTCGGCCTCGTCGTCGGCGTCGTCGTGGCGAAGGAGATCGCCAAGAAGTTGCGCAAGGACATCCACTTCGGGTACATCGTCGCGGCCGGGTATATGGGATACATCGTGTGGACGAACGGTTTTTCGAGTTCCATCGCGCTCGCCAACACGGACCCTACGAGCAGCCTGAACATCATTTACAAGCAACTCGGCCAGACGGTGCAGTTCAGCCACTCGATTTTCGAGCCCTACAGCTGGATTCCGGTTTTGGTCACGTTGATTGTGATTCCGATTGCCCTGCGGTTGATGGCGCCGACGAAGGAGCACATCCCGCCGATGGAGGCGCTGGAAGGCGCTGAGCCCCCCGCGAAACTGACGGGCAGGAAAACGTTCGCGGAAGCGCTTGAAAACGCTTGGATCTTGAACCTCCTCTTCGCGGCCGCTGGCTTCGCCTTCTTCGTGATGTCCGGCTGGGCGCTGAACATCGGCTCGGTGGTGATGCTGTTCACGTGCTTGGGACTCGTGTTACACTGGACGCCGCGACGGTTCATCGCTGCGTTCTACGAGTCTGCGAAGACCTGCGGCAGTCTGGTCCTGCAGTATCCGCTGTACGGCGGCGTGATGGCGCTGATGGCCTACCAGCCGAACCCCAGTACGCCCGCACTGCAGACGGTCATTTCGCAGGGGTTGGTCCACGGCGCGAACGCGACGACGCTGCCGGTGTTGAATTACGTGGGTTCTCTCATCATCTCGCTGTTCGTGCCTTCGGGGGGCGGTCACTGGGGTGTTCAGGGACCGGTGACGATTGCAACAGCGAAAGCGATGGGCCTCACCGCGAACGCCTACCTCGGCAAGCTGTCGATGTCCGTCGCCATGGGCGAGCAGGTCACAAACATGATTCAGCCGTTCTGGGCCCTGCCGGTGCTCGCGTTGGCACGGCTCGGCGTGCGCGACATGATGGGGTTCACCGTGATTGCATTCTTCATTGGACTGATTGTGTTTGGTCTGTCTATCCTCTTGATTCCAGCGATATGACCTGCCGTGTCGCTAGAATGACTCGGAATTGCGAACCGAGTTCGTCGCACGAAGCCGGTGAAGGAGGCAATCCGCTGTGAAAGAGTGCACGGTCGCAGGCATCCAGATGGCGGTGCAGCCGATGGACATCCAGGCGAACATCGACAAGTGCTGTGAGCGGCTGCGCCAGGCGGTGGCGGAGACCGGGGCAGATCTCGTCGTGTTCCCAGAGACGGTCACAACCGGCTTTACGCCCGACGTAGCGGTGGAGACGTTCTACCACATGCTGGGCCCCATCCCGGGGCCGCACACGGAGCGCATTCAGGCCTTGGCGAAAGAACTCGGCGTCTACGTGGTCTGGCCGCTCTACGAGCAAGGGCCCGAGTTTCCGGTCATCTACAACGCTGCGGCCGTGATTGACCGCCAAGGCGAAGTGGCCGCTGTGTACCGGAAGACGCACCTGTTTCCAACCGAACGGCTCGCCGGCGGCGGGTGGGCGACGCCCGGTGACCAGGTGGTGGTCGTCGAAACCGATTTCGCGAAAGTGGGCGTGCTCATCTGTTACGATGGCGACTTTCCGGAGCTCGCTCGCGTGATGGCGCTCCAGGGCGCTGAGGTGATTGTCCGGCCCGCGGCCTTCCTGCGCAGCGCGAACATCTGGGAGCTGACCACGATGGCCCGCGCGTACGACAACCACGTGTACATGGTCGCCGTCAACACGGTGGGACGCGACGCGGGCGACAACTATTACTTTGGCAACAGTATGATTGTCGATCCGATTGCGTGGAAACTGGCCCAAGCCCGAGGCACGGAGGAGACCGTGTTCGCGAAACTCTCCGCCGACCCCCTGCGCCATATCACGCGGGGGACGAGTGCCCCGATGATCTTTGACCACGTCGAGGACCGAAATGTATCCGTTTACGGTGGACTTCTGAAGGAAGGCAAGGGCCCGTTTGAACCGGCCCGGCGGATTCCGTACCGAAAGTGACCGAGGCGGCCGCCGGCCTCCTCGGTTCGGACGCCGTACACAGGGGACATGCTGCGTAGGTCGCGCACTGGACAAGCCCAACCCGCCAGACTGCAGGTTGACGCGTCGACATCCACGGCTGCAGCACAGCGTTTGGACAGCGATGAAACAGGACGACTGAGAAAGGGACGTGACAACATGAGCATTGGCGTTTCGACCGGTGCTGTCAGCACCAAGACCAAACTGAATCGGCATCAGATCACCGGCTTTTGGGCCTCCTGGTTCGGCTGGATGTTGGACGGAATGGACTCCGTCATCTATGCCCTTGTTCTCTCGCCAGCGATGACTGAGTTGTTGCCGAAATCGGGCATGCAGGCAACGCCTGGCAATGTGGCCTTTATGGGTTCCATCATGTTCGCTTTGTTCCTGGTCGGCTGGGGCCTGTCGTTCTTGTGGGGCCCGGTGGCCGACAGGTTCGGCCGCGCCAAAGCCCTGATGCTGACGATTTTGATGTACGCGGTGTTCACGTTCCTCAGCGCGTTTGCGCAGAACATCTGGGAATTGGCTGCGTTCCGCCTGCTCGCCGGCGTCGGCATCGGTGGCGAGTGGTCGATGGCGGGGACGTTCGTCTCCGAGTCGTGGCCGGAAGATCGGCGGAAGATGGGGGCTGGCTACCTCCAGACGGGCTACTACTTCGGGTTCTTCGTCGCGGCTGCGCTCAACTACACCGTCGGCGCGAGTTTTGGCTGGCGGCCGATGTTCATGTTTGGACTCGTGCCGGCGGCGGTCTCGTTCTGGGTGCTCTTCGCGGTGAAGGAGCCTGAGAAGTGGCAGAAGGCTGTGAAGCAGCCGGGCAAGGCGCAGGTTCGTCCGTTGCGGTCGCTGTTCTCGAAGGAGTACGCAAAGCGGACCTGGATCAACTCCATCCTCCTCACGGTCGCCATCATCGGCTTGTGGGCGGGCAGCGTGTACGAGCCGACGGCCATCGTCAACCTGGCCAAGCACGCGGGCATGGCTGGTGCGGGTCCCGCTCACATGTCGTCGCTTGGCACCGGTATCTTGTCACTTGGCACCATCCTCGGCTGTGTCGCACTGCCGCCGATGGCGGAGCGGATAGGCCGTAAGAAGGCGCTCGCCATCTACTTCGCCATCATGGTGGTGACGATTGTCCTCTCGTTCGGCTGGGCCTACTACCTGCCGCACGGACTCACGCCGTTCCTCGTCATCCTGTTCTTCCTCGGTTTCGGCGGCGGCAACTTCGCGATGTTCAGTCTGTGGCTGCCGGAGCAGTACCGGACCGAAGTGCGGGCGTCTGCGTTCGCGTTCTGTACGTCCATCGGGCGCTTCGTCGGCGCGATTGTCACGTTTGTGATTGGCGCCATGGTGAAGGGCATGGGCACGCTCGGAACGCCGGTTGCGCTGACGGCCATCGCGTTTGTCATCGGGTTGCTGGTGATTCCGGCGGCCCTCGAGACGAAGGGCGAGGTCCTTCCCGACTGACGGGGCTGCCCCGCCAAATCGGCAGTTCAGCCGTGGACGGTGCAATCCGCCCGCTGGCACATCGCACGGCCGACTTGCGCGTACCGTTCGCGCGGTCGGCCGTTTTCCATTTCCTCTCCCCAGTGGTCCACCCGTTCCCAGCCTGGCAACGAGTGCGTACGAGCGGCACCTGTCCGCTGTGTCGTCGATGGTCAAAAAATGTGGACAAACATGCCACACAACGCCCACAAATGTCACCGCCATCTCGAATGCTGTAACCGTCCATGGGACGGACGACGAGCGGCCGCAAAGCAGTCCGACCCCAACATCCACACACAGACGGGGAGGCAAAGGTTGATGAAGAATGCGCTGCAACATCGCACGAAGCAAAGAACGCCACGGACGGGGCGCCCGCTGCGCGCCCTGAGCAAAGGGGCAGCCACGCTGCTGGTGCTCGTCGGCGTGAACGCGGCGGGTGCCGTGACCGCGTTCGCCGACACCAGCAGTCAGAGCGGAAACACGGCGGGGATGAGCGGAACCGCGACCAGCAACACGATGACTTCCGGCAACGTCTCCATCACCGTCCTGAACAATACGAGCGCGTCGAATGCGACGGGCAGCGGGAATGCGACCGGAGACGCGAACGCGACCGTGGACGCGTCCGGGACGACGCAGACTCAGGCATCGGCCGGCATCTTGCCGGGCAGCTTCTTCTACTTCCTCAAGATGACGATTGAGAACATTCGGCTAGCGCTGACATTCAACGATGTCAACAAGGCGCAACTTCTCGCCAGCTATGCGGCGCAGCGGATTGCGGAGGCGAATGCCCTCGCGGCGAAGGGCGAGACGACCCTGGCGGCCCAGACCTTGCAACAAGCGGCCCAAGACGAGACGGCCGCGCTCAAACTGGCGCAGCAGACGGGAGCTCCCCTTGATTTTGGGGTGACAAACGGCACAGGCAACAATACCGTGTCCAGTGCGGGGAATGCGGTGGGGTCCGTCAATATCACGGTCCTGAACGACACCGGCGCATCGTCGAACGCATCCGCCAACAGTACAGCGGACGCGAATGGAGCGGCGAACAACGCGGCGGGCGGTGCGACCAGCGGGGATGAGGACCAAATGAAGCGGGCGCAGGTGTACGCCCACCTCAGCCAGGACACCCTCGCGCTCGTAGCGGCGCTGCAACACGTGAAAAACCCCACGGCGCAGGCTGCTTTGGCGAAGAACATTGAGAAGAGCTTGGAGCATCTCGAGGCGGCACTGGGAGCGGGGGCCCGGGGCCCCATCGGTCTGGCAGCGGCGTCTGCGGGTGCGTCCGACCCGTCCGGTACATCAACTGGGACGGACGTCGCGGCAAAGGGCGACACCTCGGTGCGAGCCGGTGACCATGACCAGGAGCGGGGCAAGGGCCAGCAACAGGGGAAAGCAGCGAAGGACGGGAAGCCGGCTCACCCGGCACCGAAGCACCCACTGAAGCTGCACAGTGGGCCGATTCCGGCCCTCCCGCAAGGGCAGGCCGCCGCGCAAGCGCAGCTGGACCAATCCCTCCAGGCGCTGATGAACAGCGTCGTGAGCGGCCTCGGAGCGATGGCGCAAGCCGAGAGCGGGCAGAACGCGGCTGGCAAAGACGTGGACGGTCAGGCCGCGTCGCAGGCGCGGGTCGGTGAAGAGAGCAACGACGTGCAGGCGGACAGCGATGCACAGGCGCAGGGCAACGTGACCGGCGCCGGGGCGTCTTCGCAGTCGCAGGTGCAGGTCGGAACGCGCGGTGTCGTCAGCGGATTGGCTGGCGCGAACAGCACCGCCCAGGGGAACGTACAGGGTAGTACGGGTTGGAACTGGACCTGGCCGGGCAGCGGCGACCACGGCCCCGGGGCGGACCACGGTCACGGCCGTCACTGAGCTTCAGGTCGGACAACAGACGAAGATTGGGATTGAGGGTGGAACAGGCGTGCCGGTTCGCTGGCACGCCTGTTCTATGCTTGTGCCGCAAGGCAGGTGCTCGAAGCCCCTTTCAAGCCGTTCTAAAAAGCCACGGGTATCCACGCACACTGCGCAACAGATGTCAACAGACCTCGTCACGCTGCACACCTACCCAAAACTGAATTTTCGAACCCAGATAAACCTGATATGATAAAAGAATCACGGAGGGGGACAGAACCTGTTGCATGCACCGGTGAACGACAGACAAGCGCATCAACGGCCCCTGCCGCGGGACACGGCGGCGTCCTCGCAGTTTCGTGGCGTGGCGGTGATTGGCAGTATGAGCGCCGACATGACCGCCAAGGCGGTCCGACTGCCGCGCCCTGGGGAGACCCTCATCGGCACGCAGTTTACGCTGGTCTCGGGTGGCAAGGGGGGGAACCAGGCAGCGATGGCTGCCCACATGGGTGCGCCGACGTTCATGGTCGGCTGTGTGGGCGATGATCCGTTCCGGGATATCGTGTTGGAAAGCCTGCGCGCGCACGGCGTGAACACGTCCCACATCGCTGTCTTGCCCGGGGTGCAGACGGGGATTGCGCACATCCGCGTGGACGAGGCTGGCCAGAACGACATCGTGATTGTCCCGCATGCCAACCAGCACCTGAACGAAGCGCAGATTGACCGGTTCTTCGCAGCCCGGTTACCCGTGCGCGTCGCCCTCTTGCAGCTCGAGGTGCCACTGTCCGCCGTGTTGCACGCGGCGCGGCGGGCGAAAGAGGGCGGCCTCACCGTCGTGCTGGACCCGGCCCCGGCTACGCCTCTGCCAGACGAGCTGTACCGACTCGTCGATATCCTCACGCCGAACGAGACCGAAGCCGAGGCGTTGACCGGCGTTCCGGTGACGAATCTGGAAACGGCGGCGCAAGCGGCGCGCGTCCTGCGCGAGCGGGGCGTGCCGAAGGTGGTCCTCACGCTCGGCAGCCAGGGCGTGTACGCCGAGTCGGAGGAGGGCGCCCTGCACCTGCCGACGGTGCCCGTGCCCGTGGTGGACACCACCGCGGCGGGGGACGCCTTCACGGGGGCCCTCGGCGCATGTCTGGCGGCGGGGATGACCTGGACGGAGGCGCTGCCCACCGCCATTGCGGCGGGGGCGTGCACCGTCACGCGCATGGGCGCACAGTCCTCGCTGCCAAGCCGGGACGAGGTACGGAAGCTGCTGGAGCGCGGGACCTGAGAGAGGAGAAGCGAAGATGAGCGTAGAGAAGCTGCACTTTCTGAAGACCGGGCGGTGCGGGGTCGCGGCCTGGATGCTGGACACCCAGAATCGTCCGGCCGGGATGCTCGACTTACCGATTTGGGCTTACCTGATTGAGACCACCGACGGACCGATTCTGATTGACACCGGGATGCCGGATGAGATGATTGGCAAACCGGACCTGTTCACGCAACCGGGTCGGGAGCCGGAGATTGTCCCGCGGATGACGGCGGACGACACCATCCTCGCGGCCCTCGGCCGCGCAGGCTATCAGCCGTCGGATTTGCTCTGCTTGGTGAACACGCACACCCACTTCGACCACTCTGGAGGGAACCGTCACTTCCACGGAGTCGAGGTCGTCATCCAGAAGGCAGAGTATGACGCGGCCATCGCCAACCGCGGAGCGGACCCATCCGATTTCTGGAATGATGCCGGGTTGAACTACCGGATTGTCGAGGGTGACGTCGAACTGGTCCCGGGCGTGCGCCTCCTCTTCACACCGGGACACACCGTGGGCCACCAGTCGGTCCTCGTGACGACGCCGAAGACAGGGGCCGTCCTGTTGACAGTGGACGCGAGTTACTGCCGCGCGAATTTCGAGGACGGGATCCCGTTCGCCGGGGCGGACGAGGGGTTGGAGCTGCAGTCGATTGCGAAGCTGCGGGAGATTGCGAAGGCGGAGCAGGCCTTCGTCTTCTACGGTCACGACACCGTGCAAGAGACGCAGGTGGACACGTATCCGGCGGCGTATTGAACGAATGAGGCAACTGGGGGCGTCCCGGGGTGCTCGACGGCCGGTGAACGGCGTTCGCGCGCCCGGGCGCGCCGCAATTGAAGGGTCAGGAGGAATCGCGCGTGAAAATCTTCATTTCGGCGGACATGGAGGGCATCTCCGGGGTTGCGACGAACATGCAGCTCACGAAGGAAGCGGAGTACCAGCGCTTCCGCAAGCTGATGACGGCAGACGTCAACGCAGCCATCGCAGGGGCGTTCGATGGCGGTGCGACGGAGGTCGTCGTGGCCGACGGGCACGGCAACATGTCGAACATCCTGATTGAAGAACTCGACGAGCGGGCGCGCCTCATCAGCGGCAACAACCGCGTGATGTGCCAGCTGGAGGGACTCGACGACAGCTTTGACGGCCTCTTTTTCGTCGGTCATCACGGCCGTGAGGGCGGTCACGAGCGGGCCGTCATCAACCACACCCTGGCAGGGGTCTGTGTAACGGAGCTCCGCGTGAACGGCACCGTCGTCGGCGAGACGCAGTTGAACGCCCGCGTCGCCGGGCGCTTTGGCGTCCCAGCGCTGTTCATCAGCGGCGACGACGCGTACGTGGCAGAGGTCAAGCAGGACCTGCCGCACGTCGAGGCCGCGATTGTGAAACGCGGTGTCGACCGCTATTCGGCCGAGTTGATTCCGCCGAAACGCGCGCAACAGGAGATCCGCGAGCGGGCAGCGGCAGCGATGAAACTGGTCGGAAAGGTCCAGCCGGTGTCCGTGGATGGGCCGGTCACGTTCGAGGTGGAGTTCAAGAACACGGCTCAAGCCCACATGACGACGACCATTCCGCTGGTCGAGCAGACGGGGCCGAAGACCATCCGCTTCTCTGCGCAGGACATCGTGACTGCGTACAAGTTGTTTTGGGGTACGGTGATCATCGCGATGACCGCGACCAACGGCGTGTTGAGCCAGGCAAACGCGTAGGTCGGAGCACCCCCTCCGTCTCAGGTCGGAGAGAATTCCGGGGCGCATGGCGGACGACAGCCATGCGCCCTTACTGTAAGCTTCCGATGGAGAGGAACGGATGGCCTGGACGGAGGGAAGACCGTGTCGCTCAAGGGGAATCGAAATTACGCCATTTTGTTGTCTGGTCAAGTGGTGTCGACGTTTGGGAACAACCTGTTCAGCATCGCGCTGCCGTGGTACGTGTATGCGCTGACCAACTCGAAGTCAGACCTCGCCCTCACCGGGCTCGCCCAGACACTGCCAGCGGTGGTGGGGCTGTTCGCGGGCGTGCTGGTGGACCGGTGGGCGAAACGCGCCACCATGATGGGGTCCGATCTCGTTCGCGCCGCCCTCAGTTTGGTGCTCTTCACCGCCGTGCTCCTGCACTGGCCGTTCTGGACCATCCTCGCGATGGTGCTGGGGTTGCAGGTGGCGGGACAGTTTTTCGGGCCGGCCTCCTCGGCGCTGTTCCCCATGTTGATGGACCCAGAGGACATCGCCGCGGGCACAGGCATCTCTCAGTCCGCCAACGCGACGGCCCAACTGGCCGGGACCGTGTCCGGCGGCGCACTGCTCGCTTCCCTGGGTGCACCGCTGTTGTTTCTGTTGGACTTCGGGACGTTCCTGGTCTCCGTCGCGAGCTTGTTCTTCATCCGCGTGAAGGAGCGCGCGGGGGCGGACGCGGGCGGCGCGCACACGACCGTCGACGCGGATGCGAGGGGCCGCTGGCAGGGCTTTGTCCACGATTGGCTGTACGGCTTCCACCTCGTGCGACAATCGCGCTTCCTGATGCTGATTCTCCTCGCCGCCTTGGTGACCAATGGGGCACTCGCTCCGTTTGACATCGCCATCACGGCCTGGGTCAAGGGGCCCATGCACGGCACCTCGTTGGACCTCGGACTCATCAACGGCGGCTTCTTTGTCGGCGCCATCGCCGGCGGCGTCCTCCTCGGCAAGACGGCGCGCCGGCTCCCGCTGCGCACCGTGTTGGTGCTCGGCTTGGTTGTGATTGGCGCCTGTTGCGGCTGTTTTGGTCTGTTGCACAACGTGATTGCAGAGATTGCCCTCGGCGTCGTCGCAGGATTCGCTTCGGGCAACCTGAACGGCGCGCTCAGCACGGAGATGATCCGCATGGTCCCGGTGGCCCTCCGCGGCCGCATCTTCGGCCTGACGGGCGCGCTGTCCACCTTTGCCATGCCGGTCGGCATGGCGGGATTTGGCGCGCTGATGGTGCACGTGCCGCTCCCGGTCGTGTTTGCGGTGATGGGATCTCTGGCCGTGCTCGCGGGATTGGCCCTGTTGATGCCTGTCCCGGACGACAAGCACCGTCTGGCGGAAGAAGCGGGCGTCGCCTCGTAGCGCGGGAGGAGCGGGGCCACGCGCGGGCCCCGCTACATCGCCTGGTGCCGCCGGAGAAAGTCCGCGACCGCCTGGTACACCTTCAGTTCGTTCTCCTTCTTCGAGAACCCGTGTCCCTCGTCGTCCAGCACGATGTACTCCACGTCGCGGCCTGCCGCGCGCAGCTTCTCCACAATCTGGTCGGATTCCGCCTTTACGACGCGCGGATCATTCGCCCCTTGGATGACCAGCATCGGCTTCGTCATCCCGTCCAGATACGTGATGGGGGAGTCCTCGGTCATCTTTTCCTTGTCCTGTTCCGGGTTGCCGACCCACGCGTCCATCATCGGCTTCCAGAACTCCGGAACAGAGTCGTAAAAGCTGAACAGGTTGGAAGGCCCGAAGATGTCGACCGCCGCGCGGAAGTAGTCCGCATGCCGCCCGTGCAACAACAGGGTCATGTACCCGCCATAGCTGGCGCCGATGACAAACAGTTTGTCTCTGTCCGCGAGGCCTTGGGCCAACAGGTATTCGATCCCGGCTATCATATCCCGCCTCGGCGCACCGCCCCAGTCGCGTTCAATCATCTTCGTAAAGCGCGCCCCGTACCCCGTGCTGCCGCGGTAGTTCACCTGGAAAATGTCGTAGCCCTCCGAGAGCAGGAACTGGTACAGCGACCAGAAGAACTTGCGATCTGCTGACTGCGGCCCACCGTGCGGGAACACCAGCGTATGGCCGTTCCGCTGGTCCGCCGGTGCTCGCCACAGCAGCGCTTCAATGGACAAACCGTCGAACGACGGGAAGCGGAGCGTCTCCGCGCGCCCGAGTCGGTCGGCGGGGGCGCCCATCACGCGGATGTTGGTCAGCTGTGTCCACGTGCCGTCCAGTTCGCGTCGGTACAGGTTGGCAGGTACGTTCTCCTGTGAGACGATGGCGTACAGGCGCCCGCTCTTGTGCAGCTGGCCTGCGTGGAACACGGCACCGGGGAAAGAGACGGGGTGGAACGATTCCGGCGTGAGCCCGCCCTCGTACAACACGTCTTCCACGCCGCGCTCGCCCGTACAAAACACCTGTCCACGCTCGTTGACCAGGATGCGGCCGACGTCTTCCCCGCTCGGCTGAAACAGCGGTCGGAATGTCCGCGTCGAGAGGTCAAATGTGGCGAGGTAGCTGAACTCAGCTTCGTAGTTCGTGATGAACACAATCGTGTTCGAGTCGACGTAACGGGTTTCGCCGGATTGCTGCACCCGACGGTCGTCAGGGGTCAAGCAGATGGTTTCTCCGTTGACCACCGCGTAGGCGAGGACGTGCGTGTTGCTGTACGCCTTCACGTAGGTGAACGACGACTCGTCCGGCACCACACTGTCGAGGGTCGTCGTCGCTTCACGCCCGACGACGAGCGTCTCTTCGGTGCCGCTCGCGATGTCGAAGCGGTACACGTTCATGAAGCGCTCATTCTCTTTGTCCGAGGTGTAGTAGAGCCGGTTGCCATCCTTCGACAACGCGCCGAGAAAATGCCGCCGACCCGGCGTTGTCCGAATCGGGACCAGCGCGCCGCCGTCCGGCGAGATGGCGTAGATCTGCGTGTTTTCATCGCCGTCCTGGTCAAAGCCGACCAGTAGGAAACGGCCCTGGGGATCAAAGTGGACAAACTGCGGCATCTGGTCTTCATAGGTGAGCGGATACGGGAAGGTGTTGGGCAAGTGCATCCCCCACAGGTTGAACTTCCCGGACAGGTTGGCAGCCATCGCAATCTGTTGTTCGTCCTCGCTCACGTCGAACGTGCCGATGCTGTAGGTGCGGTAAAATTCCTTCAGTGACGGCTTGGGAAACTGAATCATCGGACAACCCCTTTTCGATTTATGATCCAAAAATATCAGACGTTTCCCATGATACCGTAGATGTGAAACGATTGCAGTAGATGGTGTCACCCGAACTTCTCTTTCATCCCGATGCTGCTGCGTTGGCCGACGGACGACCCGGCCACAACGCATCTATTGCGGCGCTGCGACCGCGTTCGACAAAATCTATCATCGCCCCCCGCATAAATAGACGGTATATTCATATACATCAAACTTGTGCAGGCCCGAGCGCAACCGGTTCCGGCGTCCGGCCGCGGTGTGTGTCCGGTGCCTGACCAGCTCAGAGAAAGGGTGGAGAGAGATGCTCAGTCAGCCTGTCATCGCCAGTACCATCGTGTTGGCTCTGTTGGTCGTGGGTGAAGTGGTGTCCATTCGGACGCGCGCCCGCGTCCCGATGCTCCTCGTCGTCCTCGTTGGCTACCTGGTCTTGCTCTGGACGGGCGTGTTTCCGAAGAACCTCGTCGACAACACCTCGTTTTCGACGGTGGGCTCACTCCTCGTCGCACCGACCATCGTCCACATGGGGACCCTCATCCCGCTTCGCGTCATCAAGCGCGAGATTCGAGCCTTGGTCATCACGCTGATTGGACTCGTCATCGCGTCTGGCCTGATTCTGGCCATCGTCGCCCCGGTGTTCGGTTATTCCACCGCGGTTTCCGGCGTCGGGCCGCTGACCGGCGGCATCATCGCCTTCCTCGTCACCACTGCGAAGTTGAAGGCGCTGGGCCTGACTGCACTCATTACCGTGCCCACACTCATCCTGGCTGTGCAAGGGTTCGTCGGGCTGCCCTTGGCGTCGAACCTGCTGCGCCGCTACGCACGCAAGATCCAAGCTGCCATTGACAATGGGACGTTCGTTCCCGTCGGCCAATCCACCGGAACGCCCGCGAACGAACTCGCTGCGACCGTCGAACCGGCGGCGAAGACAGGGGGCGCACACGCACCGGTCGCGTCCGCAAGTGCGCGGTCGTGGATCCCGGAGGCCTACCAGACTCCCATCATCGTGCTGTTTCAACTGTTCTTCGGCGGCGCCTTGGCTGTGTGGCTCGGCACGTGGACGCACGTCAACTACAGCATCTGGTGCCTGGTGATTGGCCTCATCGGATCATTCGCTGGATTCTACCGGGACAAAGCGCTCGAGCGCGCCAACTCCTTCGGGATTGCCATGGTCGGCATCATCTTCGTCGTCCTGCCGTCGATGAACTCCGTGACGCCGCAGATGTTCGTCGGCTCCATCCCGCCGGTCCTCGCCACCCTCTTCATCGGGACGATTGGCCTGATTGTCGGGGGGTACATCGGATCGAGAATCTTCAAGTGGGACCCGAACAAAGGTATCGCCGTCGCGCTCACTGCGCTGTTCGGATTTCCAGGGGACTTCATCACTTGCACGGAGGTCAGTCGCACCGGGCGAACGCCCGAGGAGCGGGAACTCATCTTCAACGAGATCCTCTCGCCGATGCTGATTGGCGGGTTCACCAGCGTCACGTCGGCGTCGGTCATCATCGCGAGCATCGTGATGCAGACGCTGCACTAACAAGCGGCAGAACCTGCTCCGCTGTCACGCCTGCCCCGGTTGAGGCGGGGCGATGCGGCTGGGGGCGTCACGTCACCACGTAACCGGCGCCGAAGAAACCGGCGAGCGCGACGCGGCCCGCAAGGAACACCACCATCGCGAGGAGCCAAAGGGGGAGCGGGCGGCACCAGCGCGCGAGCACCGGGTAGGCAGGGAACAGCACCACCATGAATCGTCCGAACGATTCAATCCCGTTGAACGTGCTCGAAGTGGTCGACGCGAGGGCGGTCGCGACGTAGAACACCTTGGTCCCCAGGTCGAGCGACCGGCAGCGCACGACGCCCACGCCGAGGGCGTAAAACAGGAGGGTCGCCCCGGCATTCACGGCGTACAGGGTGAGGCCGTCCCACCGCGCCGGCCCAAACCACTTCGCTCCGCTCGGCCAGGCCTGGAACAGGTTGAGCACGGGTACCGTGAAGTGCCGCCCCCACTGTGCTTCTGCCATGAGGAAGGCCAACGGGTGGCCGAACCGAACGCCGAGGAACGCCATATAGGCGACCAAGGCCAGCGGGATGAGCGAAATGCTGAGCAGCCGGCCCCGGCGCCAGCCCCGAGCGGATGGGCGGTCCCTGAACCACGCGAGGAGCGCGGGGAGGGCGAGTAGGACGTTGAGGTCGTGGACGCCCGTCGCGACAGCTGCCGCCACAACGGCCGTCCACCAGGAACCCCGTCGGAGGGCGAAGAAGAAGATGGCGTAAAGAAATAGGGTCACAGATTCCGTGTAGGCGACGTTGAAGAAAAACGCTGTCGGGAAGGCCGCCAGCAGGCAGAGTGCTTTCGCCGCGGCCCGATTTCGCCCCCACACCCCATCCAGCACGAACAACGCCGCGAGCAGGGAGAGCTGACTCACCACCACCGCGGACGTCAGGTACGGGAGTTGAGCGAGTCGGTGGAGCCACCGGATTGCCAACGGGTAGATGGGAAAGAACGCCGTGTCGGTGACGGATTGGTACCCGCGCTCGGCGATGGCGAGGTAATGTCCGCCGTCCCACGCGCCGAGGGTGTCGATGCCGTACGGGATATGAAACGGGCCCCTGGGAACAATATGGCGGAACAGGAAAATCGAGCCGAGGGTCGCCGCGAACTGCAGCATCCACAGCCAGAGCGGGAGGCTCCATCGCAGCGCTCCAGCGCGGACCGCCGTCGCGCCGTCGGAGGACGGCGCGGGTGTCGACGCAGACATGGATAGCCTCCTCTCCGGCAGACCCGGGTTCTCTCTTTGTCCATGGTACGATACCGGGACACAAGCGCTCAAGCAGGTCACGTGATGGCGGAACGGGAGGGCGTGGCGGTGGAGGCGAAGGGAGTGGCCGAGAACGGGGGACCGTTGTGTGGGACGTAAAGGTGTGGCTGCGGCCAATCCGCCCCCTCGCCCAACCGCCGCAGCGCGTGAGCCCGATGCGCCGGCCGGCACGCTCCGGCCCAGCGCGTCCGTACGAGAGGAGGAGACAACGCGTGCGTCGATGGAAGGTGTCTGCACTGGTCTTGGCGGTGTGGGGGCTGTTCACTGCGAGCCTGCCGACGCCCGACGTCCGCGCAATCCGGCTCGGTCCCGAATCGGCTGGTTCGCAGCCAGGGCGCGTACCGGCCGTGCGGGTGCTGGTCATCGGCGGGTCCATCACCCACGGCTGGTTCGACGAACCGCGCAACCGCGGGTTTGTGGAGCGGGCCTTTCAGGGGTTGGCCGACAAAACCGGGCGGATGTACGTCCTCTACAACCACGCCATCCCCGGTGCCAGCGTGCAGAGCATCGCCAGGCAGTTCCCGCAGTGGCTGGCTTCGCTTCACCCGAACCTGGTCGTGATGGCGTGGGGCACCCTGAACGACATCCACCACCGGCTGCCCCTCCCGGCCTTTCAGGCCGCTATCCGAGCGCAGTTGGAGGAGGCGACCGCAGCTGGGGCCCGGGTGCTCGTGGTCACGCCGCCCGTCAGCCGGGTCTCCTTCCGCTCGTACCGAACCCTCGAGCCGCGCTACCTGAACGCCGAGATGGAGGTTGCCCGCACCTTTCCACCACAGCAGGTACAGGTGTTGGACCTGTTCACACAGATGAAGGCGTACGTCGAACGGTACCACGTGGATGTCGAAGAGATCACGCATGATGGCTGGCACCCCAACGCAACCGGACACCAGTTGGCTGCGGACCTCCTCCTGGATGATCTCCTCACCGACCCGCGTCTGCGCTGACCACCCCTCGAAGCCCTTCATTCTTCCACCCTGTACAAATTGGTGTATATACAGTAGCATATTCTATGTGCGCGGGTGGAGCGGACCGCATGGCGGTTCCCAACCATCGCGCGCACCATCCAGCCATCCAGTGAAAGTGAAGGGAGCTGTTCGGCTTGTCCGTTTCTTCCACATCGGCATCCTACGGCGACAAGGTCTTGCAGGTGGAGCCGTACGGCGTAGAGACCGTCGCGGCGGCAGACCGCCACGGTCGCGCGCAGAGCCAGTTCACGCTGTGGCTCGGCTGCAACCTGACGATTGCCGACTTCGCCCTCGGCTTTCTGCCCATCACGCTCGGCATGTCATGGGCCTGGTCGATTGCGTCCATCCTCGTCGGCAACCTGATTGGCGCGGCAGTCCTCGCGGGCTGCGCCGCGATGGGGCCCACCTACGGGGCACCGCAGCTTGTCATCGGTCGGTTCACGTTCGGACGGGTCGGCGGTTACCTGCCGGCCATCCTCAACTACGTGAGCACCATCGGCTGGTTCACGGTCAACAACATCCTGGGAACTTTCGGCCTTCGGGTCCTGTTTCCGGCCCTGGCGTTTTGGCAAGGAGCCATCATCCTCGTCGTCATCCAAGGGTTGCTCGCCGTCTACGGGCACAACCTCATCCACACCTATGAGCGCGTGATGTCTGTCGTGCTCGGCGTCCTGTTCGCAGTGGTGACAGTCATTGCGCTCACGCACCACGCGCAGCTCGCTCTGTACCACCCGCAGACGCACAGCCCGTGGGTGCTCTTCTTCGTGATGGTCGCGGCCGCCTTCTCCTACATCGGGAGCTGGGGACCGTACGCCTCGGACTACAGCCGTTACTTAGCCCCGGACACCAGCAAAGGGCGCGTCTGGTGGTACGCCTTCCTGGGGTCGTTCATCGCGTCCGCGTGGCTGGAATTGGTTGGTCTCGCGGTCGGCGTGCTGGCCGCCGGTACGAGTGCGGCCTCGGGCAATCCCATCGCCCAACTCCACGCCGTGATGGGGGGCTTCGGCGGAATCGCCGTCGTCGCCATCATCCTCGGCGGGACCGCGGCCGACGCGCTCAACCTGTACTCCAACTCACTCTCCGCGGGCGCGCTCGACATCCGTCTTCCGCGCTGGGCGCTGGCCGTGGTGGCGAGCCTCATCGGCCTGGCGCTGAGCCTGCTCGGGCAGGGAGGGTTTGAGCAGAATTACGAGAACTTCCTGCTGTTGCTGGGCTACTGGATGATGCCGTGGCTGGGGGTGCTGTTCACCGATTTCTACCTTCTCAAGGCGCACCGGGCCGCCGCAACGGACCGACGCGCGAACGAATCCGTTCAGGCCGCGGGCCTCGTCAGCTTCCTGGTCGGGTTTGCGGTGTCCATCCCGTTCATGTCGACCACGCTCTACACCGGACCCATTGCGAAGGCGCTCGGCGGTGCGGACCTGACGTTCTATGTCGGGTTTGCCGTCGCGGCCGCCTGCTACTTGGTCAGCCGACGGTTGGGTCGCGGCGGGCGGGACGCAGCAGCGTAAGATTGGTATCATGGAGTGGCCGGACGCTGTGCAGCTGCGCAGCGGACCCGGCCACTTCAACAATGTAAGGAAGAGTGCCGTGTACGAACGGGAATTGCAGGTCGCCAAAACCGCTGCCCTGGCGGCGGGGCGCGAAATCCTCCGCCTGTCTGAGAACGGCTTCGAGACATCCTACAAAGCCAACGAAGATCCCCTCACAACCGCCGACTTGGCGGCGAACGAGATCCTCCGCACCACCCTCCTTGGAACGTTTCCGGACGACGGGTGGCTATCCGAGGAGACACAGGATGACCCGGCCAGGCTGTCGCGGGCGCGGGTGTGGATTGTTGATCCAATCGACGGCACCAAAGAGTTCGTGGAAGGGGTCCCGCAGTACAGCGTGTCGGTCGCACTGGCCGTCAACGGCGAGGTGGTGGTCGGGGTGATCTGCAACCCGGCCCGCGATGAACTGTTCTGGGCTGCGCAAGGGGAAGGGGCGTTTCTGAACGACGATCCGGTCGCCGCCATGCCTGCGTTCGCCGGCAAGCCGGCGATCTTGGCAAGCCGGTCCGAGGTCAAACGCGGCCAGTTCGACGACTTCATGGACGATTTCGACGTGACGCCGGTCGGGTCGGTGGCCTACAAACTCGCATTGGTCTCCGCAGGGTCTGCCGCGGGCACGTTCAGCCTGGTACCGAAGAACGAGTGGGATATCGCGGCTGGCGTCCTGCTCGTGCAGGAAGCGGGGGGGCGGGTGGTCCAACTGGACGGCGCGCCGTTTCAGTTCAACCGCGAGGATACGCTGGTCGACGGCATTGTCGCATGCTCGGAACCCGCCTTCCCGGTGGTATGGTCGCGGATTCGCGACGGACGCCCCGGCCGGTGACCTGGCCGCCCTCCGTTTGCATCGTGTATGCTGTTCCTAAACGGCGTTTCTCACACGGATTTGTCGAATGGAGTAGAAAGGAGTTTTTCGATTGTCTGTTGACGCAGCGTCCACCTTTGACCAACTTTCCATCCGCATCCCCACAGATCAGCGCGACGCCGTCCTCGCGAATTTCAGCGCCCTGCCGCAGGTGGAGCTCGATGAAGTGGCAGAATCCGATGTCTACCAGATTGGCATCGGCGCGTTTCGCCCCCTCACGGGTTTCATCTCGGAGGCGGACTACCAGTCGGTGGTGGAGACGATGCACCTTCAGAACGGGCAGGTGTGGTCCATCCCCATCACGTTGCCGGTCGCCGAAGAGACCGCTGCGCGCATTCACCTCGACGACGTGATTCAACTGGTTCGAACGGACGGCGTCGTCTGCGCATTGATGCAGGTGACGCACATGTACCGCCCAGACCGGACCCACGAGGCGGAACGGGTCTACCGCACGACGGAGGACGCCCACCCGGGCGTCAAGCGGTTGTACAGTCGCGGCAGCGTCTACCTGGGCGGTCCCGTGAAGGTGTTCGACGACGAGCGGCAGGACGTGTTCTCTCCCTACTTCTATGCACCGGAGGACGTGAAGGCCGAATTCGCGCGCCGGGGCTGGAAGACCATCGTCGGCTTTCAGACCCGCAACCCCATCCACCGCGCGCATGAGTACATCCAGAAGGCGGCGCTGGAGACGGTGGACGGGCTGTACCTGAACCCACTGGTCGGGCCGACCAAATCGGACGACGTGCCGGCACAGGTTCGACTGCGGGCCTACCAGGCCATCCTGCAGCACTACTACCCGTTGGAGCGCGTCCACTTCGGCGTATACAAGGCCGCGATGCGGTACGCCGGGCCGCGTGAAGCGGTGATGCACGCGCTCGTGCGCCGCAACTACGGGTGCACGCACTTCATCGTCGGCCGTGATCACGCGGGCGTCGGGAACTACTACGGCACCTACGACGCGCAGAAGATCTTCAGCAACTTTGCGCCCGACGAGTTGGGCATCACGCCCGTGTTTTTCGAACACGCCTTCTTCTGCCGCAAGTGTGGCGGCATGGCCACCACGAAGACATGCCCGCACGGCGCGGAAGATCGCGTCATTCTGTCCGGAACCAAGGTGCGCGCCATGCTCTCGGAAGGGATTGCCCCGCCGCCGGAGTTCAGTCGGCCAGAGGTCGTCGCTGTGTTGATGGAGTACTATACCGCGGCGAACAAGGGATGATTTTGAACGCGGCCGCGTAGAATCAGACCGCGCGGGATTTCGACAGAACACTGGACTTGGGGAGGTGGGCACATGGACGCAAAGGAACTGGCCAGCGCGATTGAACAACACGTGAGGCCGGACACGTTTCCGGTTGGCATCCGCATTGTCCGCGAGGAGGGCGAGCTCCCCGCACGGTATAAACGGCCGTCCCGCGACTTCGGGGAGCGCATCACCATCTGCCAAGCCGTCGGATACGCCAGGCGGTACGGCTGGACCATCGCGATGAACGGCGCAGACCTGAGCTGCCCCATCGCGCAGGTGGCGTTTGGATACCAGCCAGCGCTCGACTACTACACCGAAGGGAACCTCGTCTGTGGCATGTACACGGGAGACCCGGAGAGCGCCCGCCGCACAGAAGCAGACGTCCCCAGACTGACTGCGGCTGAGAGCGGGTACTATGTGGCCTTTCCGCTCGAGCGCGCGCCGTTCAACCCGGATGTGGTCGTCGTCTACGCCAACTCTGCTCAGGTGATGCGCCTGGTGGCCGGCATGTTGTTCCGGCGGGGCGGCTCCATCCCGTCCACCTTCTCGGCCCGCGCCGACTGCGCGGACATCGCGATTCGCACGCTTCGGACTGGGCAGCCGCAGGTGATCCTGCCCTGTTACGGGGACCGCGTGTTTGCCCAGACGCAGGACCACGAGATGGCGTTCAGCTTTCCGTTCGCGGATGCCGAGGAACTGGTGGAAGGGCTGAGCGGCACGCACAAGGGCGGCGTTCGCTATCCAGTCCCGCAATTTCTCAAGTATACGGCGGAGTTTCCGGCGACCTACCAAAAGCTGAGCGCGCTGTTCGAAGCAGCGGGTGCGGCAGGGGCGGGAGACGAGGCGTAACCCGGCGCCCCCGCGAGAGAGCTCGGCCACCCACACAAATTTCCTTCGCCCCCTCGAAGCCTGTGTCAAGTAACAGACCAACGAGGGGGGCGGTAGTGTGCGGACGCAAACTCGAAGTATCGCGGCATGGAGCGCGGACTCGCGCAGTCATCGAGCCGCCCGGCCGATGCGAACCGCAGTCCACGACGTGCCCGCCAACCAAGGCCATCCTGTCGCTGCGGATGGCCTTGGTCGCGTGATGGTCGGAATTTTGATCTCGCTCATGTTGGTGTTTGCGGTCCTGTACGCCTCGGTGTGGAGCGCCACGTTCGACCGCAGCCTGACCGCTGGCTTGCACTTCCTCACCGCCCAATTTCACCACAATCTCACGGAACTCCAGCGCTTGGTGGCAGCGGTCTTCCGGCCGCAGTAAATGGGGGTAACCGGCCAGATCCGCCCGCCCTGCGCGGGCCACTCCGCACGTGCAGGCGCCGATGCGACCCGCGGCTTACGTGCGCGGCCGAGGGTCGCGGACGCGCGGGTGCGTCGGGTCGCAGGCGGTCGGGGTGCCGGTGAGATCGACAGCGGTGTCGTCGTGTGCCGCCATCCCACCCGGTAGCGAGATCTCCTTCGCCGAGCTCGTCTCGCGCAACTTCCATAAATAGTAACACTCCTCCCGCGCCATGTGGTCCGGCATCAGAGCGGCGACCGACCCAAGCAAGCGGTTGCTCAGCTCCATTTCTTCCAGTTCGGCCAGGAAGCCGTGAAACAAGCAAATCTCCAGGCTGACGGTCTCGTCAAACTGGCGCAACGCCGGAAAGTCGTCGATGTTCGCGCGCAGGTAGCCCGCGAGTTCGATGGCCTTCAGGTGAAACTGGTCAAACGCCTCCGTAAATTGGTCGCAGCGCGCTTGTATCTGGCGCTCCGACAGGTCGACAGCGGACCGGAGGCTGGCGGCGTGGCCGGATGCGTCCGGAAGCCACAGCAGGTGTTGGTGGACGGAGTGCCCGGGTTTGGGCTGTTCCCCAACAGAGAGCGCGGAGAGTACGCGCAGGCACTCTTCCAACTCGTTCACCATGTGGTTGTAGAACGTCGGCGGCAGCGTACTGTGCAGCTCGCGCGTGAGGTGTCTGCGGAGGAGGTGCAGTTTGAAGCTGCGAAGGGATCGAACGTGACCGATGGCGTCGCGGACGATGGCGATGAGTCCAGTGGCGTCGTGTTCGGAGCGGGATTGCTCCAACAACCCGTCAAAGGTCCGGATGAATTGCCGCGCGCGATCTATCTCGACAGACTCCGATGGGGCGAGCGAATCCCGGATAAACCGTCCGTGATCCCCCAAAATCTGCATCCAAAAGCACAGCTCAAAACGGGCCGATTTGGCCAGGTCAACCGTGTCCACAGCAGTCCCTCCACACGTTGTTTTCCTCGCCCAAGGTCCGGCGCAAGACCTGGTTCCTCTGTCCTGGGCGCGCTCGAAGGTGCTCACCGACCCGGGGCGGCACGCGCAAGCCGCGCCGGATGCACCTGTGTTGCCCACACCATACGGTGTCGATTCCGCCCACGTGCACGTTCCAACCACCGAAATCCGCACCGACGAAAACGCGGCGACGGCCCACTCCGTCCCATGACGCAACGGGCAATCGGGAGCCTCCGAAGTTTTCGTCCACAGGGCGCACAAACTGCGCGCTTTCGACAGCCTCGACCGCGCACAATGAAGGGGGTGATGGCATGTGAGAATGTACTACTACGCCTGTGGACGTTGCGGCTACCACACGGCATCGTTTGAGCCGGAGCACAAATGTCTGAATTGCGGGGCAGAAGGGGACGTGTTTACCTGCGTCGGCGACAGCGAGGAGACGGCGAGCGCGCTGGAGCTGGCCCATCGCGTGGAAGCGCTGGTCAGCCAAGCGGACGGAAGATTGCAGCGAAAGGGTCGGTGGTTGAAACGGCACGGCCGACGGCTAACGAGCAGTCGGTGATGCAGCTGCTCGGGCCGGCGGGCAGGTTGACAGCGCGGCTGAAGAAGTGAATGATGGTAGACAGGTCTGAACATTCCGCGCGGCATGATTCGGCACAACAGGAGGACAAGCCATGGACCTCGTGAACGCAGAACAGACGAGTGACACGCTCGCTGCCTCGTCCGCTCTCGTGACCTTGACGCAAATCCGCCAGGCGCGGGCGACCTTGGCAGGCGTGATCCACGCCACGCCGCTGCAGTACTCGGAGACATTCAGTCGGATGGGCAGCTGTGCGCTGTACATCAAGCCGGAGAACTTGCAGAAAACCGGATCGTTCAAAGTCCGCGGTGCGTACAACAAGATTGCCAACCTGCCAAAGGACGTTCGCAGCCGCGGAGTGATTGCGTTCTCCGCGGGCAACCACGGTGCGGGCACCGCCTATGCGGCCATGAAGCTGGGCATTCCGGCCACGGTGGTGATGCCGGACAACCCGGTCGCGAGCAAGAGGAACGCGATTGAAGGGTACGGTGCGAAGGTCGTCCTCGGTGGTCCGTCTTCCATCACGATGCACCACAAAGCCCTCGAGATTCAAGCGGAGGAAGGCTACGCCATGGTCCACCCGTTTGAAGACCCGTGGACGATTGCGGGGCAGGGGACCATCGGGATTGAAATCCTGGAGGACCTGCCGGAGGTCGATGCGGTGGTGGTTCCGGTGAGCGGCGGCGGTCTAATCTCCGGTGTCGCTGCGGCCCTGAAGGAATCGAAGCCGACCGTCGAGGTCATCGGCGTCAACACGGAAGGCGCGATGGCGATGTACGAGTCGCTGCGCGCGGGACGGCCGACGGAAGTCGACAAGGTCGACACGATTGCGGACGGGTTGATGGCGAAGAAACCGGGAGATTTAACGTTCGCGCACACGCAGCGGTACGTGGATGACCTGGTGCTGGTCTCGGAGGAGCAGATTGCCCGCGCCGTCGCGGTGGCAGCGGAACGGGCGAAGCTGGTGCTGGAGCCGTCCGGCGCTGCGGCCCTCGCGGCGGTCATCTACGGCCAGGCACCGTTGGCGGGGAAGAAAGTCGTGGTCCTGGCGAGCGGAGGGAACGCCGACATGCAGCTGTTCGCGGAAATTGTGCGGCGGTACCTGTAGGGCAGGCCGGGGTCCCGCTATCGGCACCGTCGACCGGCGAGATGGGCCCCGGTGGCTCTGCCCCCACCAAATCTCCCAAGTGGAGGCTCCGTCATGTCGCTGTCTATGGTCTTCCTCTCGCTGGTCCTTCTCTACCTTGTGCTTGGTCAGCCCTGGCTGGGCCGCCGCCTTTACCAGCGGCTGAAAGCCGGGCAGCAGTCCAGGCTGGACGTCTACCGAATCACCATGCTGGTGGAGTGGGGACTGGCTCTGTTTGTGGTGCTGGTGTATCTCCTCGGTGGCATTCCGTTGCGCTTGTTGGGTCTGTACAATCCGAACGGTTTCTCCTGGCCGCCCGGTTCCATCGGCAGCATGCTCGCAGGTTTTTGTGTGGCTCTGTGCGTTGGGGTTTTGGGGAGCGGGCTGGTCCTCTGGTTGCGAAACCGGCGCGGATCCGCCCCAGCACGTCGGAGTCGTCGGCGCCACGGTGTGCGGGCAGGCGAATTCGACGCGTTGCTCCCTAGATCTTTATCGGAAAAATGGGCCTTTGCCGGCGTTGCGGTCACAGCGGGGATCTGTGAAGAGATCCTCTTCCGGGGAATGGCGGTGTACGTGTTGAACCGCCAATTCTCCAGTTTGGGCCCGATTCTGACGGTTGTCATCACGGCCCTCATCTTTGCAATCGCGCATCTGTACCAGGGTTGGACGGGCATGTTGGCGGCCGGCGTGATTGGAGTTGTGTTCGCGTTCATCTACTTGTCAACGGGCGCACTTTGGCTCCCCATCTTCCTTCACGCGCTGGTTGACCTCAGAGCCCTTTTCGTCGCTCAACCCGTGCAGCCGGAACCTCAACCGACAAACGACTGACCATCCGCCATCCGTCCACCGGATAGAGACTTTGCCAGGTCCGGAGGCGATAAGGTACCATTTTTTCATGACCGCGCAATTGCAACCGCAACACAAGATACACATTGTCGAAGACGATGCGACCGTCGCGGGTCTGCTGCACGGGGAGCTCACGCGATACGGCTTCGGCGTGACGCTCGCCACGCGTCTGCGCGACATCGCCGCGGAGGTGGAGGAGGTGCAGCCGGACCTCATCCTGCTCGACATCAACCTCCCGTATTACGACGGTTTCTATTGGTGTCGTCAAATTCGCCGTTCCCTCAAGGTTCCCATCATCTTCATTTCCGCCCGGGACAGCGAGATGGACAAAGTCTATGCGCTGGAAAACGGGGGCGACGACTACATCACGAAACCCTTTCACCCCGATGTGCTGCTCGCCAAAATCCGCGCGCTGCTGCGACGGGCGTACGGTGAGTACGCGCAGGCTTTGCGAATCGACCCGCTTCATGCGGGCGACAGCATCGCGGTTGGAACACTGCGTCTACACCTCGACAAAGCCGTTGTCGCGTACGGCGAGCGGGAGGAACCACTCACCAAGACGGAGCTGCAACTGTTGTTCCAATTATTGAAGGCGGATGGGCAAATTGTATCCCGTCAGGCCTTGCTCGAGGCGCTATGGGACGACGTACACTTCGTCGACGACAATACACTGACGGTGAACGTGACGCGGTTGCGCCGCAAGCTCAGCGGCCTGGGACTGGACGGCGCCGTGTTGACGGTCCGCGGCCTCGGCTACCGCCTGGATGTGGATGCGGTGAGTTCCGCTCGTCCACCGGCCCCGCATGTAAATCCGCCGTCACGGCGCGCCGGCGGTGAAGGGGCGAGCCAGGGCGGAGAGGCCCCTTCCGCCAACCCGCCGGCCGCCAACGCACCATCCCGGCGCGCAGGTGGCGGGACGGCGCGTGCAGACGGAGGGGCCGGGACGCCATGAGCCTGTGGATCTTTCTACGTGACCAATGGCGCCTCGGACTCTTTTCCTTGCTTGGCTTCGCCCTGCTGACCGCGGCCTTGGTACTGGCGGCGAGTGAGCATGGCTCCGGGATTCCATTCTCGGACATCCTCTACGCGTTTTTGCTCGCCGCCGCCTGTGACGGCATCTTCCTTTGCGTCGAGTATTGGCTGCGCCGGCCATTCTACCAGGAGGCGCAGAGCCGGATTCGCGGGACGAACCAGGGCTTGCACGGTGCGGGTGTGTTCGTCACGGCAGCGACGGCGGAACAACGCCTGTTTTTACAGGTGCTCCATACCTACTACAACCGCTACGCCCGTGAACTGTCAGAACTGGAGGAGCGCCGTCGCTTCTTTCAGACCTTTTCCACCCGGTTCGTGCATCAGATGAAGACGCCTGTGACGGCGATTCAGCTCATGGAACAGGAACTGCGGCAACTCGTCGGATCGCGGCCGGAGATTGCCGAGCAGGTGCTGCCTGTGTTGGACAGCCTGGCGCAGGAGTGTGCGCGGCTCGACGGGTCACTTGGGGCCATGCTCTCCACGGCACGTCTCCATGCGTTCGAATTCGACGCGCGGTTTGAAGCGTTTGATCTACTTGCCGCGCTGCGCGAGGTCGTCAACGAGCACAAGCGCTCGTGGATCCGCCAGTCGATGTACCCGAAGATCGAGTGTGACAGGGAGCGCGTCGTGGTGTCGACGGATCGAAAGTGGTTCCGTTTCATCGCGGACCAAATCGTGCGCAACGCGCTGCAGTACGGATATCGAGCCGAGGCGGAGACGCACGTCTTTCGCATCCGCTTGACGCCCTTCGACGAGGCGGTTCGCATCGACTTCGCGGACAACGGCATCGGCATTCCGCAGCGAGACGTGCGCCGCGTGTTTGATCCGTTCTACACTGGGGCCAACGGACGCACCCATTCGCGGGCCACGGGGATGGGGCTGTACTTGGTGCGGGAGGTGGCGAATCGGCTCGGGATGGATGTCTCCATCTCCTCGGCAGAGGGTGTGGGAACGACGGTGTCGGTCACGGTCCCCCGCGAACGCTATTTCCAGCCGATGACGCACGGAGGCCGCGATGGATGGGGTGTCGCGGGGCGGAGCCGCGAGACCAGCCGGCCGGACCGTATCGCCGACCCGGACGATGGGCCGGCAACGGGTCAGGTGACGAAACTGTAAGGTTGTCCGGCTGGTGCTGTAAGGTTTCGCGAAGGTAGTCGGCCTGTGTTCATGCGATACTCTCCTCGTGACGAAAGATACACGACGAGGAGGCCTTCAGATTGCCAGTCTTGCAGGTGAAACACCTGACGAAAGTCTACGGAGCCAAATACGCCGGTGCTGTGCACAAGGCGCTGAATGGGATTGACCTGACGGTCGATGAAGGGGAGTTTGTCAGCATCATGGGTCCTTCCGGCAGCGGCAAGACGACGCTGCTCAACCTCCTGGCCGGACTCGACCAGCCGACCAGCGGGGAGATCTGGCTGCGAGATCAGTCCGTGACAGCGCTCGGCGCCGACCAACTCGCGCTGTTTCGCCGTCGCCACCTGGGCTTCGTGTTTCAGGACTACAACTTGCTCGATACGCTGACACTCGCGGAAAACGTCGCGCTTCCGCTCACCTTGGATGGGCACAAGGGGCCGCACGTGCGCGAACGGGTCATCGAAACGGTGCGATTTTTGGGCTTGGCGGATGACCTGGACCGCTACCCGTATGAACTCTCGGGCGGTCAACAGCAACGCACGGCCGTGGCGCGCGCCATCGTCCACCAACCGGACATCATCCTGGCGGACGAACCAACGGGCAATCTCGACTCGGCATCGTCCCAGGCCCTTCTCGAAGTGTTTCAGCGGCTGAATCAGGAGCTGCGTTCCACCATTCTCATGGTGACCCACGACCCGTTTGCGGCCAGTTACAGCGGACGGATTGTGTTCATCCGGGATGGGCGCGTCTTCTCCCAACTGGATCGAGATGGGACACAGCGACGGGAGGACTTCTTCCAGGAGATCTTGTCCAGCCTTGCGGTCCTGGAGGGGAGGCCATCATGAGCTGGCGCCAACTGATCTTGAAGAACGCCCTGGGCCATGCGCGCCGTTACATCGGCTACTTGGCATCCAGTGCGGTCGCCGTGATGGTCTTCTTCATGTTCGCCTGCTTTCTCTACAACCCGACAGTGGAACACAGCCACATGACGAGCACCGCGCAGGCCATCTTGACCCTCTGCCAGTACATCGTCATCGCCTTCGCCGTCTTCTTCATCTTTTTCTTTCATAGTGCCCTGCTCCGCCTCCGCGGGCGGGAGTTCGGCCTGTTCCTCGTCCTCGGCGCCAGGCCGGGGCAGATTGGGCAGATGGTGCTTTTTGAGAGCATCCTGATGGCGGCTGCAGCCATGGTCGTCGGCATGGCGGCCGGCGCAGGTTTGACAAAGTTGTTCTTGATGGCGATGGATAGGCTCTTGCAACTTCCCGTCTCCATCCCGTTTCAGCTCCCGGCGCGGGCACTGCATCTGGCACTCGCCGTCTTCGGCTGCGTGTTCCTGGCGGAGGCTTTGTTCACGGCTTGGCGCATCCGTCGGCGCACGCCAAGGGCGTTGATGCTCGGCCAGCGCGCGCAGCAAAAACCCCCGAGGTTCTCGTGGTGGCTGGTGTTCCTCTCCTTGGCCTGTCTGGCGGCCGCCTATGACCTCGCCCTCGCCTACAGCAAAGCGGTCGTCGCGACGATGGTCCCGATTCTCATTCTCACGGGCCTCGGGACGTATCTGTTGTACAGCCAAGTCTCGGTGATGGTGCTCAGCCACTTGCGTAAACGGAGCGGATCTGGGAAACAGATCTTGGTCGTGGGCCGGCTGGCCCACCGCATCCGCGACAACGCCCGCGTGTTGACGGTCGTCACGATGCTCGCCGCAGTGGTGATCACCAGCATGGGCGGGGTGTTCGGGTTACAACACGACATCCAGGTGGTCACCACCCAAGGAGATCCCTACACGCTCATGGTGGCTGAGCAACAGGGCACTCCGCTTCCCGTTTCTGCGCAACAAGCGAGATCAACCTTCGAAGCGCACCACTTCGCCGTCCGGCAGCAAACCACGCTGCCCGTGTTGGTCCTGCCGTTCCGCCTCGCCCAGTCGAAGTCGGACACTCCCGTCTACGTGATGTCGGCCTCGACCTTTGAACGCACAGAGGCTGCACTGAGACAGTCCGAGCCCACGCTGCGGAAATACCTTCCCGTGGTCCCACCCCCTCGTGCAGGCCACGCGTTCCTGCAGCTGTCGCCGGCCTTCATTGCGGGTCCATTCGACCATGCGACGAGTGGCCAGGTAGTCGTGCCCGGCCATGATACACAGCCCATCGTCATTGATCGGACCATCCATGCTGCGCTGATGAACACCATCCGCAGTGCGCCTATGTACACATTGGTGGTCCCAGATCAGGACTACGCGCAATGGTCGGCGATGGCGCCGGGCCCATCCCACTGGACGATGCACGCGTTCTTGGTATCGAACTGGCAGCACGCGCAGTCGGCGATTCAGGAGATGTACGCGCAGATTCCCCGCAACGTCCGGGATGCGCACTACGAAAGCCCTGTACCGACGTACGCGGAGACGGAGCAACTTTTCTCCACGATGATATTTGCGGGAATGTTCGTCAGCGTCCTGTTCTTTCTCGCTTGTGGAAGCGCGCTGTACTTCCGATTGCAAGCGCAATTGGAGGAAGACCAGCGGCAGTTCACCGCTCTGCGACGCATCGGCCTGCAGACACGAGAGGCGAAGTCTGTCCTCACACGCGAACTCCTATTGCTGTTCGCGGCACCCGTCTTGTTTGGGCTGGCTCACAGCGTGGTCGCCATCCTGGACTTGACCCACCTGTTACCGCGTGGAGTGAACATTTGGCCCGATTTCGGCATCGTGGTCGGTATCTTCGCCGGTGCGATGGTGGTCTACCTCGTGGTGGCCCGCTTCAACTACCTGCGCCGGGTGATTCCGGGCCTTCAGCGGGGGAGTGCAGGGGCGTGAACGCGGGGCCGGCCGGCGAGATTGGCCTTTGTCGGGCCCGCCGCCGGCGCGTAAGGGAACGCGGTTCCGCTGTTCGCGGCGGGAGGGGTCGATCCGGCCCCCACAAGGGACCGGCGTTCCGCCATTGGCACCGCCGGCCGGCGAGATCGGCCTGTGCCGTGCCCGCCGCCGGCGCGTAAGGGAACGCGGTTCCGCTGTTCGCGGCGGGAGGGGTCGATCCGGCCCCCACAAGGGACTGGCGTTCCGCTATCCGCCCCCGGCACCCCCCACCCGCCTGTCCTCGGTTTGGCGGAGTGGCTCCGAAATTGTACAATAGACCCGCATGCGAACGGTCGTCGCCGGTGCAACGTCGCCGGCGACCGCTGGGGCCGCGGGCAACGCCAATGGCGAGTGGCCGGCCGAGGGCCGGCGCATCCACTCCTGCGTCGCGAAGGGGTCGAGCATGAAACCGCTGATTGAGGTCAATCAGATCTCCTTTTCGTATGGGCAAGGGCCGTCGCAGTCTGTGGCGGCCTTTACGGACGTGTCCCTGCGGGTGTACCCCGGAGAGTACGTGGCTGTCATCGGACAGAACGGATCGGGTAAATCCACACTCGCCAAGCACCTGAACGGCATTCTGACGCCGACGCGGGGCGACGTTTGGGTGGCGGGAATGAACACGAAAGATGCGTCGTGCAAGCAACAGATTCGGCGCTGCGTCGGGATGGTGTTCCAGTCGCCGGACAACCAGCTTGTCGCCACCATCGTCGAGGACGACGTGGCGTTCGGTCTGGAAAACCTCGGTGTGCCGCCGGGGGAGATGCAGGAGCGGATTGACGAAGCGCTGGAAGCGGTCGGGATGTCCGAGTACCGACATCGGCCGCCGCACTTCCTCTCCGGGGGCCAGAAGCAGCGCGTGGCGATTGCGGGCATCCTCGCGATGCGGCCCGACTGCCTGGTGCTCGATGAGGCGACGAGCATGCTCGACAGCTTCGGGCGGGCAGAGATCCTCGCGGTGGTGCGTCGGCTCAACCAACAGGGGATGGCCATCGTCACCATCACTCACCACATGTCCGAGGTGGCGGAGGCCGACCGGGTGTTGGTGATGCACGAAGGACGGGTGGCGCTTGAGGGGACGCCGCGCGAACTGTTTGCACATCCGGACCAGCTCGAAGCACTCGGGTTGGACGTGCCGGAGGCCAGTCGGGTGGCTCAGCAAGTGCACGCGCGCATTCCCGCGTTTCGGAGGGACGCCATCTCGGTGGAGGAGGTCGTCGCCGAGGTGGACAGGCTGGCAGGCTCAGGAGGGGAGCGTCGGCATGGGTGAATCAAACCGCGGCGACATTCTGACCGTCTCCAACCTCCACCACACCTATTTGCAGGGTACGCCGCTCGCGCAGCCGGCCCTCTTCGGTGTCAATCTGGTCATCCCGGCGGGGAGCTGTGTGGCCATCATCGGCCACACGGGGTCCGGGAAGTCGACGTTGATTCAACACTTCAACGGATTGTTGCGGCCGCAGATGGGGGAGGTCGTCGTGAACGGCGCGCGGTTGTCCAACCCACAGGTGGATATCCGCGCCATTCGCCAGCAGGTGGGACTGGTGTTTCAAAACCCGGAGGACCAGATCTTCGAGCGCTTGGTGGGGGACGACATCGCGTACGGTCCACTCAAGCAAGGGATCCCGCTCTCCGAGGTCGTCCAGCGCGCGAAGTGGGCGATGGGCGTGGTGGGACTCGACTTCGACGAGATGAAAAACCGCAGCACGTTCGCCATGAGCGGCGGCGAGAAGCGCAAGGTGGCGCTCGCTGGGGTACTCGTCCTGCGTCCGCAGATCTTGGTATTGGACGAGCCGACCGCGGGGCTGGACCCGAGATCGCGCCGAGACCTGCTCCGCCGCATCCGAGATCTCAACCGGTCTGAGGGCCTGACCGTCGTATTCGTGTCCCACAACATGGAGGAAGTGGCGTACCTCGCGGATACGGTCTACGTCCTCGCGGCCGGGCACATCGCCTTCCACGGGACGCCGCGCGAGCTGTTCGGTGCATTGGACGAACGCCCAGACTTGCAGGTTGGCGCGCCGCCAGGGGTCGAGATCTTGCGCGCGCTCCACAGCCGTGGATACCACGTCGACACGACTCGGTTCACCGTGCCGGAAGTCGCCGAGGAGGTCGCCGCCGCCGCATCCGGGCAACGAGGACCTGCGGCCGCGGCCGAGCCACCGTCCGGGGACCTGTCGGCACCGCCCACAGCCTGGGAAGGGCCTGCTCATCGGCGCGAGCCGGACGGGCGGCATCCGCATGCCCATGCGGAAGACAGGGGGGACGCGCATGGCCGGTGACTTCGAGTTGACGCGCAACATCACCATCGGTCAGTATCTTCCGACCGGGTCCGTCATCCACCGAATGGACCCCCGTCTGAAGCTGTTGGCAGCGGCGCTGTGGATTCTCTCCATCTCGCTGTGTCACACCTACCTCGGCAACGTCGCGGGGCTGTGCGTCTGTCTGGCCCTCTTTGCCCTGGCCCGGATTCCGCTCTCCTACGGGTTGTCGGGGCTCAAGCCCGCCATCCCGTTCATCCTGATTCTCGCCATCTTACAGTTGCTGTTTTACGGGAATGGGTATGGTCCGAGCGGGCAGGTCTACTTTCACTGGGGCATCCTCCGCATCACCAGCGCCAGCGTCCGCGTCGTTGTCGTATCCACCTTACGGTTCGTCGAGATCATCTTCGCCGTCAGCGTGCTGACGCTCTCCACATCCATCACGGAGTTGACCCACGGGGTGGAAGGTCTGCTGCGGCCGCTGGGGCGGATGAAAGTGCCGGTCCACGCCTTCGCCTTGATTGTGACGATTGCGGTCCGCTTCGTCCCCACCTTCGCGATGGAGATGGAGAAAATGATGAAGGCACAGGCGTCGCGGGGGGCGGAGTTTGGCACCGGCAGCTGGTGGAACATCGCGCGCCGGACGCGGGACGTGTTCCCGCTCATCATCCCACTCTTCAACACCGCGTTGGTGCGGGCGGAGGAGTTGGCGCTCGCCATGGAGGCGCGCGGCTACGTTCCAGGCCAGGCGCGGACCGCGTACCGTCGCTACCGTGCGGGGGGGCGCGATATCGTCATGTTCTTGGCCGGGATGGCGCTGTCGGCCGCACTCGTCTTCGCCCCGTTTCCGTTCTAGGGGCGGTTGGCGGGCCAGGCTGAGGGTGAGCCGCAGGGGGTCGCGCAACCGGCGGGATTCGGGTAAGATCTGGCCTGGGCGTTCCGGGTCCCCCGCGTACCCGCGTTCTGTCTACCGGAATGCCGCCCCGGTGCAACGGCGCGCGGCATGTCTGAAAGCACTTCCGCCATAGGGGGGGATTGATGTGGAGAAGCAAATCGGCTTCACCGTCCGGCGCATCGTCGTCGCCGGCGTGTTGAGTGCCATCGCCATCCTGCTCGGCTTCACGCGCTGGGGCTATATCCCTGTCCCAACGCCCGCGGGCAACGCGACCATCATGCACATCCCGGTCATTATCGGTTCCATCATGGAAGGCTGGCCCGTCGGCACGGTGATTGGCTTCATCTTCGGACTTTCGTCGTTTGTCGGCGCGGACGTCCCGTTTTTCAAAGATCCGCTCGTGTCTGTGCTGCCGCGCCTGTTCATCGGGATTGTCTCATGGTTGGTGTTCGTCGGCATCCGCCGATGGAACGTGTACGCTGCCATCGGGGTTGCCGGGTTCATGGGGTCAGCCACGAACACCATCCTCGTCCTCGGCATGGCGGTGTTGCGCGGCTACTTGGCCTTTGGGCCCGCGTTGGTGACGGCGGTCGCGAACGGGTTGCCGGAGGCGATTGTGTCCGTCCTCATCACGCTCGCTGTGGTGTCCGCTTGGATGCGCATCGACCGCAAGGGCCGGCGGTCCAAGCTCGACGTCGACTGAACGAGATTGGGCAAAACGAGCAAGGAGATTCCGTGCGCGCGGCGAATACCTGACGTACGGAAACCCACGGGTTCGTGTCTGAGAAGCGACAACGACAAATGGGCAAACCCGGCGAAAGCCGGGGACGCAAAGCCATGGGGCTACGGCGCTTCGCGCTATGCTTGCCAGGTTGCACCGAGTTTGACCTTGCAACTGGCGGCATGCCAGTTTTTTTATTGCATGGAACGGGAAAGGAGCGGCCCGCGTGCCAGAGCCGAAGTTGCGCGACCTGATTGCGAGGGCCCAATCTGGTGACGAGGACGCCCTCCTGCAGGTCATCAATCGTTTCCGACCGCTGATCAAGAAGTACGGTCACGGTATCCCAGACGATGAAGCGGCCTTGATTCTGCGGATGGCGGAAGCCATCAAGCGGTATCGGCCCCATACCACGTGGGGGGTGGATGAACTGCGGCGAGCGGGTCGTGACCGCCCGCGCCGGAACAAGCGGTGAAAACAGGGGGGTGTAAAACCCTCCTGTTTTCACTCTATATACAGTAAGGGGGGTGGTGAGACGAGCGCAACCGCGAGCGGTAGGCGCCGCTGGGCTGGCTGGATTGGGACGCACGAGTCTCTCGATTGCCGCAAGGACGGTCATTGGGTCTGGTGTCCGTCTCGCTATCCACAGAACGGGAGGAGTCAAAATGAAGGCGCTCTATCGGTTTCTCGGCATCGTCATCTGTACGTTCATCGCCTCGTTCGGCGCCGCGTCTCTTTCGACAGCCCCGGCAACAGCGACTGCAGACGAAGCCTCCAGTTCCATGGAAGCCGCCGGGACTGCGTGGGGCTCTCCGGTCGCTCCGCCACAGCCGACTTTGGACAGCTATCCTTTCGAGAACATGGTGATGTTTGCACAAGCCACACTCCGCGCCCATGGGTACCTGGTGTCCGTGCAGATCGGTTGGGCGAAGGACCCGTTTGACCTACGGCCCTAGCCGTGCAGGTCGCGAGCTGGGCCGAGGAATCAACGATTGAAGGGGGATGGGGTCATTGACTGCTTGCGCGGATTCATCCGATGCGCAAATCACAGCTTGGCTGGCATGCGTCGTTCGTCAGGAGAGTGCGCGGCTCGCGAGGAAACGCAGCAGCGTGTACGCGCACGAGCTGCTGATTTTGGATGATCCGCTCCCGGAGGATGGTGGCAGCCGACTGCATCTGCTGACCGCCTCTTCATCCGATACTGCAGCGCAAGCGGAAGCGCAGCTGTTTCTCGAACAGATGCTCAGCGTCCTGACCGAGAAGCAGCGAGATGTCATTCTGGCCACCGTGATTCGCGGGTTGTCGGAGCAGACGGTCGCCACGGACTTTCACATCTCACAGCAGTCCATCGGCCGCCTCAAGGCGAGGGCGCTGAAGAAACTACGCCGATACATGGACGCCGTCGGGTGCGTCCAGTGACGTGCGGCCGTCACCCGCTGTCGGATGTGTCTAATCGACAAGGCGATGGGGGAGACTGGGAGTGTAAGCCAATCTTCTCCATGGGGAGTGAATCTCGATGCGGCCAGACATGAGCGCAGCTGAGGTCATCACCAGAATCAAGGAACTTGGCGAACAAGGCGGTCCACTCTCGAAGCGCAAGGTGAAGGAGGCCAATCCCGAGCTGTTCAAAAACGCCCTCTACTACTACCCCAGCTGGGAGCACGCCGTGCGCGAGACGGGGCTGCACCTCGACTGACGTCGAATCGCGCGAATCGGTTACGGTGGTTCATCGCGGCCAGCCGCTCCGGCTGGCCTTTTTGTGGGCCCCGAGAGGGCAAAAGGCGACGTCACCGCCAGAAGAGGCCAGATCTCTTTGTCGATCCCGCTCGAGGACCGCCCGTTTCCACCGAACCTGGGCGGCCCACGGAGGCCAGATCTCTTTCGCGACGTCTGTCGCCCGATGTCGTCACAGCGTCCACCAGATGCCGGTCAGTTTGGCGAGCAGAAAGGTGAGGACGATGCCGGAGACGGGGGCAATCACCCAGCCTTTCACGATGTTCCAGACTGCCTTCCACTCAATTGATCCGCTCCCCCTCGCCAGTCCAGCCCCCATCATCGCGCCCACCAGCGCCTGATTCATCGAGGTGAAAAATCCAAACGCGACCGCCAGAACCACCACCAGCGCCTGTACCAGCTGCGCGGCACTCGCCATCGACAGGTCGACGTGGACGATGTCGAACGCGACCTTGCGCAGCAGAGGGCGTCCCCACGTGAGCACCCCGAGGAGCAGGCCCACGCCGCCAACCAGCCCAGCCGTCCACAGGTTGAATAGGTGCGTCATGATGAGCACGCCCGTGGCGTTCGATACGTCATTCGCCCCCATGACGAAGGACGCGGCGGCTCCCACTGCGACGAGGAGGGTGCGGAGAGTGTGCAGTACCGCTGCAGCCGCGGATGGAGGGCCCGCAGATGCCTCCGGACGCATCGTCGGGTGAAACCCGACCCAGCGGTCGATTCCGTGCGTGAACAGGTAACCGAGGCCAAGCGCGATGGGCGGGGCGACGACCCAGACCACGGCGAGCTGGAGAATCGTCATCCAGTGGATGCGGATACCCGCTCCGATGGCCATGCCCACCACGCAGAAGACCAAGATCTGAATCGTCGAAGTTGGGACCTTGGCAGCCGTATAGACGGTGGTGAGGAGAAACGCGGCGACAATCACCGTGAGGGCCGCCGGGACGGCCGCCGGGACGGTGACTCGGCTGGCATCGACGATATGCAGGCCGACCGTGGTCTCCACGCCGTGGCTGGCGAACGCCGCGCCGAGCAGTGCGAGTACGGCCATGAGGCCGAGGGCGGTCTTCAAGCGGATCGATCCCGACCCGTACGGCATCCCCATACAAGCCCCGGTGTAATGCGCGCCGATGCTCCACGCGAAGGCGAGGACCAGCGCGACGAGCAGCAGTCCAGCGGCCGACATGTCTGCACCTCCACAATCATCGGTTCGATACGGCTATCATAGCGCGCACGCGGTTCCGTGTGTGGTGAATGTGACGGTCCAATCAACTGTTGACAGTTCACAATATGCTGATTACAATGAGCCCAACATCAGGGGCGGACCATCACAGACCATCCAAGTGAGGTGAACCACGGTGCAGTTGACCATCGTCGGCGCGGGCGCCATCGGCGGTGTGCTCGGCGCGTACCTCAAGCGCGGTGGGCACGACGTGACGTTCTGCGACCTCGTTGAACCCCACGTTCAAGCCATCCGTGGGCCGGGCCTGCGGATTGAAGGGCCGGATGAGACGTTCACCGTACAAGCGCCCGCCTACACGCCAGACGAGCTGCTGGCACGCGGCGAGCCGCTTCGGACGGTGCTGCTCTGCGTCAAGTCGCAGGACACGGAGCGGGCCATCCGCCAGTTGCTGCCGCTCGTCGGAACGGGTACCCAGGTTGTGTCGTGCCAAAACGGACTGTGCGAAGACATCATCGCGTCCGTGATTGGCGTGGAGAAGACCATCGGCTGCTTCGTGAACTTTTCGGCCGACTACCTGGAGCCAGGGCGCATCCTGTACGGCGGCGTGTCCGCGCTGTACCTCGGAGAAGTGGACCAATCCATCAGCCCGCGGGTGTTGGAACTGCAGCGGGCGCTGTCGTGTTGGGGGCCAGTGCAAGTCACCGACAACATCCTCGGGTACCTGTGGGGCAAGTTGTCGTACGCTGCGCTCTTGTTCGCCACCGCCATGGTCGATGCGACGATGGCCGAGGTCGTGCGCAGTCTGCCACACCGCGACGCGCTGCTGGAACTGACGTCCGAGGTACTCGAGGTGGCCGACCTTCAGGGAATTCGGCCCATGGGCTTCGACGATTGGGAGCCGTCGCTGGTGTATCCCAGGGACCAGCGAGATCCGCAGGCGTTGGCCGACCAACTGGAGCGTCTCGCGCTGCGGATGGCGAGCAATAAGAAGACGAAAAGCGGCATCTGGCGAGACCTCGCTGTTCGCAAGCGCAGGACCGAGGTCGACTTTCAACTCACACCGGTGGTGCAGATTGGGGAGCGGCTCGGCCGACCGATGCCGCTGACGCGGTTTGTGATTGCCATCATCCATCAATTGGAGGACGGCGCGCCGATGAGTTGGCACCACCTCGACCGGTTGGCCGAACTGTACGAGGTCGAGGGTGGGCTGCGGCGTTCGGGGGACGCGTCTCGCATATAGATAAATGGCATAGACAAACCGTGAAGCCGTTCGCACACCTTCAGGGTGGGCGGCTTGGCCCAGGTTCCTGGATGCCGTCCGAGACGATGAAGGTCGTTCAGCCGGAAGGCGGCGAGCGAGGGGACAGTACAGGTAGTCCGGAGACAGACAAACTGGGAATGTTCGCAAATGGATGGTCCGGGTCGGCAGCCATGAACCACCCCCGGCAGCCGCTCCTCCCAAATCTACCTCCATCCGAAACGAGAGAGGTGAGGTCCCATGACGTGGCACTTCGGTACACTGGCCGCTGAACCAGGGCAGCGCGTGCACGGCACCCTCGACGCACCGGGGGTGAACACCCCTATTCCGGTGTTTCTCATTCACGGGGTCGCCCCTGGGCCGACCGTGCTCATCCTCGGCGGCATCCACGGCTGCGAGTACTCCTCCATCGACGCTGCGCTGCAGCTCGGTCGCACCCTCCAGCCGGAGACGGTGCACGGCCGCGTGGCGGTGCTGCCCATCGTCAACACCGACTCTTTCTTTGCGCGCAGCATCTACGTCCATCCCGGGGATGGCAAGAACCTCAACCGGTCCTTCCCCGGAGCCGCCGATGGTACCGACGCGGAGCGCCTCGCCGACTTCATCTACCGTACGGCCATTCAGCCGGCAGATGTGTTGATGGACCTGCACGGCGGCGACATGATTGAGGCGTTGGTCCCGTTCTCCATCTACCACGTCACAGGAGATGCGCGATTGGACCAAGCAGCTGAAGATCTGGCGCGGACCTTCGGTATCCCGTACGTCATCGCGAGCCGCGGCCAGGTCCCAGGGTCCACTTACGGCGCGGCGGCGGAGGCCGGCAAGCTGGCCCTCATCGCCGAGGCGGGCCAGCAGGGCATCCTCAGCCGCGAGGCCTCCGCTCAGCTGCAGACAGGCGTGCACAACTGCCTGCGCAAGCTCGGGGTGCTCTCGGGCGAGGTCGAACCCACGCAGACGCAGGTGTTGCAGCAGTTCGACTGGTACCGGGCGGACACCGCCGGGCTGTGGTACCCAGCCGTCTCCTGCGGGGACACCGTGACGGCAGGACAGACCCTTGGGCGCATCTGCGACCTGTTTGGGGAACCCCTGCGCACCGTCACCGCCCAGACCGGCGGCAAGGTGCTGTTCCTCGTGACCTCGCTCGCTATCAACGGGAACGATCCGCTCCTCGCCCTGGGGGACGCCCGCTGATGGCGCGGACAACCGGTCCGTCGCGGATGCCGGCCCGCCCCGGCGGTCCGCAGTGGGCGGACGAGCGGCTCGGCTGGACCATCGCAGAGCTGGTCGGCGCGTACCGGAGCGGATCTACTTCGCCCGTCGAGATCTTGCAAGCTGCGCTCGTGCAGATGGAGGCCTGGGAGCCGACGCTCAACGCCTTTATCGCCGTCTGCGCCGACGAGGCGCGCGCTGCCGCCGGCGCCGCGGAGCAGGCCTACCGAGCGGCCCGACGGGCGGGCTGTTCCGCCGACTTACCGCCGCTGCTCGGGGTTCCCATCGGCTTGAAGGACCTCGTCGACGTGGCCGGTTTGGAGACGACGTGCGGGTCTCGCATCCTGCGCGGCCACACCGCCACCACCGACGCGCTGGTCTGGACCCGTTTGCGCGAGGCAGGGGCCCTCTTGCTCGGTAAGACGAACCTGCTCGAGTTCGCCTACGGCGTCCCGCATCCTGACTTCGGGCAGACCAACAATCCGCACTGCCCTCGGCGGACCTCGGGTGGGTCCAGCGGCGGCTCTGCGGCGGCTGTCGCAGCGGGGATGCTGTTTGGCGCCGTGGGCACCGACACGGGTGGCTCCATCCGCATTCCTGCTGCCTACTGTGGCGTGGCGGGGCTCAAGCCGACGTACGGGCTCGTCCCGACCGACGGTGTGTTCCCGCTGTCGCACGCGCTAGATCACGTCGGCCCCATCGGCCGAACGGCCGCCGACCTCTCGTGGCTGCTGGAAGCGATGGCCGGGTCGGCGCTAGGCGGCGCCGGCCGTCCACTGGACGCAGGATCCATCGGCGGTACGGCTCATCTGGAGCCCGGCCGAAGGGGCGGACAACCGGTCACGGCCGCCGACCGACCGCTGCGGGCCGGGGTGTTGCCCGCCGGGTTCCTTCGTCACACGAAGCCTTCCGTTCGCCAGGCGTACAATCGAGCGCTGCAGACCCTGGAATCGATGGGGGTGGAGCTCGAGGAGCTCCCTGCGACAGGGTTGGCGGCGTTGGAGGCTGCGGAGGAGACCTTGCTGTCCATCCTGCTCCCGGAAGCGGCCGAGGTCCACAGACCGTGGTGGGACCGGGCTTCCGATTATGCCCCGCTGACCTGGCAGCAGATTGACGCAGGTCGCCAGTCCCTTGCGGTCGACTACCTCCACGCTCTGGCTGCACAGCGAGAGCTGCGGCGCACCGTCGACGGTTGGTTCACGAGATACCACGTACTCGTCACACCGACGGTCGACTTCCCGGCGCCCGCCGAAGACCCGGCCATCGGCGACGCGACGATGGACGAGATGCGCTATACCGGGCCGTTCAACGTCTCCGGTCATCCGGCGGTCTCCATCTGCTGCGGCCGCTGCGAAGAGGGCCTCCCCGTCGGATTGCAGTTGGTCGGTCTGCGCTGCCACGACCTCCAGTTGCTGCGCTGGGCTGCCGTGATGGAAGCGTCGCTCGGGGTCTGAGTGGTCGCGTCTCTAGTGTTCCTTTAGATAGGAGGCGATTCTGTGTTGCGTTGGACCGATGAAGAGACGGGGGACGCCATCCTGGACGTGGTTTCCAGTGTCGGCGCGCGCATCCTGTACGATACGCCGCATACGACCCACACCTTCATCGCAGCCATCCGGGACCTGACGCAGTCGGCGTTCCATCCATTCGCAGAACCAGCGTTTCCGAAGTGAACCGCGACGAAGGTCAGAGGCCAGACAGACGTCAAACCACAGAGCAGGAGGGACTACGATGTCCGACCCATCCATCCGCGGTGCCGCGCACACCGACTTCGCGCCGGTGCAAGACCTCGTCACCGCCGACGACCTGATGCACCACGTGGAAGCGATTGCACAGTGGGTTCGCCTGTCGGGAGAGCCTGGCGAGGCAGAAGCGTTCGACTACATCGAGTCCTGCCTGCAGGCGTGGGGCATCCCCTACGAGCGAACCACGCACCCGGCGTTCATCAGTCTGCCGGGGTCGGCTCGCCTCATCGTGCGCCGCGAGGGTGCATCGGAGGTGCCGTCGTTCTCGTGTATCACCCACTCGATGGGCGCCAGTACGCCCGAGGCCGGTGTCACCGGGCGGGTCGTGGACGTCGCGGGCGGGGAGGCTGCCGACTACCGCGCGAGCGGGTTCCGGCCGGGTGAGATTGCCCTCATCAGCGGCCTCGCGTCTCCCGCGAAGGCCGTAGCGGCCGTGCGGGCTGGGGCCGCAGGGGCCATCTTCGTCAACGGCGACGAACTGCACGAAATGATAATCTCACCGGTCTGGGGGTCTCCGTCCGCAGAGACCGTATCGCAGTTGCCGAACCTGCCCGTGGTGTCCATCGTCGCACGGGACGGGAAAGCGATTCAATCTTGGCTGACGGGCGGGCGGGTCATCGCGACGCTCCACACCCAGGTTGAAACCGGTTGGCGGCAGATTCCGCAGTTGATTGCGGAGGTCCGCGGCAGTCGCTACCCTGACGAGGTGGTGCTGCTGGGCGGCCACGTCGATTCGTGGCATTACGGTGCCATGGACAACGCGAGCGCCAACGCGCTGCAGCTGGAAGCGCTGCGCTTGTTCCAGCAGCGCCGAGAAGGATTGGCGCGCACACTGCGCGTCGGCTTCTGGTCTGGCCACTCGCACGGGCGCTATGCGGGCTCTACCTGGTACGTGGATCACCACTTTCAGGAGTTGGTCGACCACCTCGTGCTGCACATGTACGTCGACTCCATCGGCGGCAAGGGCGCCACGGTGCTGTCGGAGGCGTGGGCGATGTCGGAAACCCGCCACGTCGCGGCAGAGACGGTCGCGGCAGAGACGGGCGGGCCGTTTTCCGGGGGCCGCTTCGCCCGTGGCGGTGACCAATCCTTCTACGGCGTCGGCGTGTCCTGCCTGTTCATGTGCCTCTCCGAACAGCCGCCGCAGAGCGGACCGGACGGCGAGGGGCGCTACAACGTGAGCGCACTCCTCGGAGGGAACGGCAAGACGGGGGGCCTTGGCCCGTGGTGGCACGCCGTGGACGACACGCCAGACAAGTTGGACCCTGCATTCCTGTTGCGCGACGCCCGCATCTACCTGCGCGCACTCGCGACGTACCTGGAAGCCGACGCGCTTGACCTCGACTTCCGCCAGACGGTTGCCGAGCTGCGCGAGCACTTGACGCGCTGGCAGGAGACAGCAGGTCCCCGGTTTTCGCTCCATGCGGCACTGGTAGCGTGTGACCGGCTGCAAGCTGCTGTAGAGGCGCTCTATGCCCGTGCCCTGCCCGTGGCGGTCCGCAACCGCGCGCTCGTCGGGCTCTCGCGCAGGCTGGTGCCGCTCAATTACAGTACAGGCAACCGGTTTGAGCCAGATCCGGCCCTGACGCTGCCACCCATCCCCGCCCTCGCACCGATTGCGGACCTCCACGCGGCAGCTCCGTCCTCCGCCGAGGAGCAACACCTCCTCGTGTTGATTCAGCGCCGCGCCAACTACGTCGAGAACGCCCTGCTGGAGGCGGCAAGATTCGCCGAGATGTACGGAACAGAGGAGGCGCAATCATGAACGAGTATCCAGACATCGGCCCCGTCTTTCGCGGGCGTACCGCCCTCGTCACCGGTGCCGCCCACGGCTTCGGCCGTGAAATCGCAGCATTGCTCGCCCGTCGGGGTGCGTTCGTGGTCGCCGTGGACATCGCGGCAGGAGAGCTGGGAGCGACCCAAGCGGTCTTGGATGCCGCAGGTGCACAGGCACAAGCGCAGTTCGGCGCGTCGGACGGCGTGCGTCCAGGCGGCCGAACGGAGACCCTTGACGTCACCGACGAGGCCGCCGTTACAGCGTGTATCCGCGAGGTGGTGGAGCGGTACGGAAAGCTCGACATCCTCGTGAACAATGCCGGTGGCGTGCTGGGGCAGGTGCACCAGCCGATTGAAGACGTCACGCCGGCCGAGTGGCGCGCTGTCCTCGACGTCAACCTGACGGGGGCGTTCTACTGCATCCGGGCCGCGGCGCCCAGCATGAAGGCGCGGCAGTACGGCCGGATTGTCAACGTGTCGTCGGGGGCCGGACGGAGCTTTAGCCTCACGGGCATCCAGGCGTACGCCAGCGCCAAGGCCGGGCAGATTGGCTTGACTCGCCAGATGGCGCGCGAACTGGGTCCGTATAACATCACAGTGAACAACGTCGCACCCGGGTTTGTCCGGAGTAACCCGACAACGGAGAAGCAGTGGCAGGCGATGGGGCCGGAAGGCCAGGCTGCATTGCTGGCGTCCATCTCGCTGCGCCGCCTTGGCACGGCCCGCGACATCGCGGAAGCTGTGTGCTTTTTCGCCTCGGACGCCGCGCGCTGGGTGAGCGGACAGGTGATCAGCGTGGACGGTGGACACCACATGTTTTGACGGCAGCGGGTCACCGGATGGTCAGCGGGCCGCCTGGCTGCGCCGTGGGGGCGGCCCGGCGCTGAGCAGGCGAACCATACGCCGCCACAGGCGAACGACTGGACGGTGCCTTCGGCTGATGATGTGCTAACATGAACTTGCGAAGGAAGTCGAAAAACGTCACAGACAGGCGGTGGCAGTGTGGAGTTGGGCAACGACGCGACGGAGTTTCGCTTTCGCACGCTGAGCGAAGGCGTCGAAAATGTGGTGCGGCGCATGATCTTGCTCGGCGAACTGGTTCCGGGTGAGCGCATCAACGAAGTGCAACTGGCGGAACAGCTCGGCATGAGCCGAGGCCCCGTCCGGGAAGCGCTGCGACGGTTGCAGTCGGAAGGTCTGGTCACCTACCACGCACACCGCGGCACGTTCGTCACGGAGTTGTCCGACAAAGACGCGGAAGAGGTGTACAAGCTGCGGGCGCTGTTGGAGGTCGGAGCGGTTCGCAGCGGGATGAACCGCGTTGACGCCGCCGTCCTGGGCCAGCTCGAGGAGATTGTCAAGCGGTTTGAAGTCGCCCAATCGGCGAAGGACGTCGGAGAAATGATTCAGGCGGACATCGCCTTTCACCACACGGTCGTGAAGCTGGCCGACAATGGTCGACTGCTTGACCTTTACAAGTCCTTGGATACGCAGGTCGGGGCGATGTTTATCGCAGTCCAATCGAAAGCGCCGAGCCGCATGGCTCGCCTGGCCGGTATGCACCAGGAGTTGATTGAAGCGTTGCGAAGCGGCGACGTAACCGTCGCGTGTGACGCCCTCGAGCAACATTACCTCTCCGCACTGCACAGCCTGCGCAGAGTGAACGGAACTCCGTAAGGGGAGGCGGCCGCCGACAGCGACCGCCTTCAGGCAGCTATCGCGCACCCGCACCCCGGTCGCACCGTGGTCGGCCGAACGTCGAGCGAACGATTCCCGATGGGTCCTCAGAGCAGGTGGCGTGCTTTATTTCACCCCGTGACTTTCCGCAAATCGCTTCATCACGGCCTGGACTTCCACGATTTTTTCTGGCCTCAACAAGCTCAGAATGCGGGGAATCGACTGGGCAATCTCTTCTGGCGTGAATGTCCCATCCGCCTGCTTCTGGAAATAACCAGCGAGCAACGCCCGAGCTTCTTCTTCCTTCCCTTCTTGTACGCGTTCCAGAATGTATTTCAAAAAGAGTTGCTGTCCTTCCACATCCATGCCACGAACCCTCCCGCAAAGTGACCACCGTTAGCTTCGGTGCTCTCCGGCCTGCTCCAGCCAGCGCGCCACCCGTGCCCGGACGGCTTCCTGGCTCTCTTCATGGACGGCCGCAGCGGCCAGTGCCTCGGCATCTGCAAACCGGAGGTTGCGGACGCGCTGTCGGATTTTGAGGATGGACCCTGCACTCATGCTGAATTCGTCCAGGCCCAGCCCCAACAAAAGCGGCGCCGCCGTTTCATCGCCAGCCATCTCGCCGCACATCCCGACCCACTTGCCGTGCCGGTGTGCGCCGTCAATGACCATCTTCACGAGGCGCAGGATGGCCGGGTGGTAGGGCTGATACAGGTGCGAGATGCGCTCGTTCATCCGGTCGCACGCCATCGTGTACTGGATGAGGTCGTTCGTGCCGATGGAGAAGAAGTCGACCTCTGGCGCGACGAGGTCTGCCGCTACAGCGACGGACGGAATCTCGACCATGATGCCGACTTCCATCCGGTCGTCAAACGGCACACCCTCCCTGCGCAGGTCGTCCTTCACCTCCGCGAGCACCTGTTTCGCCCGCCGAACTTCGGAGACGTTCGAGATCATCGGAAACATGACCTTCACGTTCCCATAGTGGGATGCGCGCAGGATGGCCCGTAGTTGGGTCCGGAACAGGTCGGTCCGGTCCAAGCAAACGCGGATGGCCCGATAGCCGAGGAACGGATTGGCCTCTTTTGGCAGGTCCAGGTACGGAATCTCCTTGTCCCCGCCAACGTCGAGGGTTCGGATGACGACCGGCTTACCCGCCAGCCGTTCGGCCACGTCCCGGTACGCGGTGAACTGCTCCTCCTCGGTCGGGGCGGTGTCGCGGTTCATATAGAGAAACTCGGAGCGAAACAGCCCGACACCTTCGCCGCCGTTGTCCAAGACGGCCGCCAAGTCGGCCGGTGTCCCGATGTTGCCCGCCAGCTCCACCTTGTGTCCGTCCCGCGTGACGGACGGCTCGCCCTTCAGCGTCGCGAGGACCTTCGCGTCCGCGGCAGCCTCTTCCATTCGCTCTGTGAACCGCGCAATCTCCGCCGCATCTGGGTCGGCAATCACTTCGCCGCCGAATCCGTCGACAATCACGGTGGTGCCGGGCGGAATCGATGCGGTGGCGGAGCCGAGACCAACGACGGCCGGAATCCCGAGCGAGCGGGCCATGATGGCAGAGTGGGAGGTTCGTCCGCCGACGTCGGTGATGAACGCCTGCACACGGCGCTTGTCCAGAACAACGGTGTCCGAAGGGGTCAGTTCAACGGCAGCGAGCACAACCGGGTGGGTGAGGTTCGAGAGGTTTGCGCTGCCCGTGCCGAGCAGGTGCGAAAGCACGCGCTGACGGATGTCCTTGATGTCCGCAGCGCGTTGCCGGAGGTAGTCGTCCTCCAACTGCTCAAAGAGCGCCACCAGTTGATTCGAGACGGTGGTGAGGGCAAACTCGGCGTTGACCTGGTCTGTTTCGATTTGCCGCTTGGTCGCGCCGACGAACTCCGGGTCCTCCAAAATCTGCAGGTGCGCCGTGAAGATGGCCGCTTCGTCGGGGCCCAGCCGTTCCAACGCCGTTTCGTGCAGCGACTGCAGGTCCTGTTTGGTCTTGGCGACTGCGTCGTCCAGGCGGGCGAGTTCCGCGTCGACCGCGACGCCTCTGCGTTCTTCCACTTCAACTGGTGCGTGTTGCAGAACGAACAGCGGTCCGATGGCAATCCCGTCGGACGCCGCTACACCGCGAAATACCATGCGCACACCAGACACCTCGTTTCGTGACAAGTTTGCCCGATTCGGAACCTGCGCGGCGTCATCGCCCCGCGTTCGTCCCGAACCTTCCGCGGTTACGCCAGTTCGGCGTCCACGTAGGCAGCCAGTTCCGTTGCAGTCTGAAAGCCGCGCAATGCCTCGACGAAGTCGTCGTGCATCAGCTTGCGGGCGAGTTTGGCGAGGATCTTCAGATGCTCCGCAGCGGAAGTTTCCGGAACCAGGATGAGAAACAACATCGTGACGGGCTGGTCGTCGAGTGATTTCCAGTCCACCGGCTGCTTCAGTTTCGCGAACAGCAGGACGGGTTCCGTGACCGCCGACGTCTTGCCGTGCGGAATCGCCACGCCCTTCCCGAACCCGGTCGTACTCTCGGCTTCTCGCTGCAACACGGCGCGGACGGTCTGCTCCGCGTCTGTGACCTTTCCCAGTTCCTCGGCTCGGCGGACAACGGCGCGAATCACGTCCTCCTGGGACGCTCCGTCCACCGCCATCAACACGTTGGCTGCTTCAAACATCATACCACGACACCTCCGATAGCTCCGTCGCGTGTTGACAACACTGGCCGTCTTTCGAGAACGGAATCCATCCGCTCCTTCCACCCGATTCGCGACGGCCGACACCTGAAAGCGTTGACACGGGACGATGATACACCCTATAATGAGCAAAAGCAATCAAAAATGAGCACAAATGATTATTGTTCATGCGTGATTTCGGTGGTTTTGGCAGGCGGACGCCGAACGAGGCTGCTTCGCCGGCGACGCTTGCGCCGATGTCCTGCCGTTCCCGGGAGAAAGGGGTGTTGCTCGTGTTCGCGCCAGAACGCCACGCTCACATCCTGCAACATTTGCAACGGCATCGCCGTGCCACCGTCAGCGAGCTCGCGAACCTGCTTCAGACGTCCGAGTCGACCGTTCGCAGAGATCTGCAGGAGCTGGAGCGGGCGCGGCGGTTGAAACGAACACACGGCGGCGCCGTTCTCCAAGAGCATGCCGCATACGAGCCGACCTGGCAGGAGAAAGGCGGCGAGCGCACGGAGGCGAAAGCCCGCATCGGCGCGGCGGCGGCCTCGCTCGTCGAGGACGGCGATACGGTATTGCTCGACGCCGGATCGACCACAGTACACGTAGCACGCGCATTGCAAAGCCGCACGTTGACCGTTGTCACGAACAGCCTTGTCATCGCCGATGAGCTGGCGGGCGACGCTTCCAAGCAACTTCTGCTCCTCGGCGGTGAGCTGCGCCCGAATACGGGCGCGATGGTGGGACCGTTTACCGAGCAGATGCTGAGCCAAATGCACGTGGATATTCTGTTCCTCGGCGTCAATGGCATGCATGACGGGGGCGTGACGACCCCCAATGTAATGGAAGGCGCTACCAAACGCGCCATGGTCCGCGCCGCGAAGCACGTGGTGGTGGTGTCCGACGTGAGCAAGGTGGGACAGGTGAGCCTTGTCCAGGTGTGCACCTGGGATGCGGTCGACACGCTGGTTGTGGACGAGGGACTGGATGACCCGGCTCTGAACCAGGCGCTGGCGGGACACGGTGTGCGCGTGGTCGTCGCCCGCGGCTAGCCTGGACGCGGCACGAGAACGCACGATGGAGAAGAGGGAGATGGCGATGGCGCGCAACCATGGACCCACACACACCGACGAATCCGGGGGGGAACGGTGGGAAGCCGTGACAGTCACGCTCAACCCCGCGGTGGACCTGTTCATCACGGTGGACGCGCTCCGTCCAGGTGCGCTTCATCGCGTGAAGACGCCGGTCCGTTACCCAGGTGGGAAGGGCATCAACGTGTCCAAGATGCTCCGTGAGCTCGGCCTCCCAACGCGCACCACAGGGTTTGTCGGCGGAGCGAATGGGCGTTGGCTCGTTGCCCAACTGGAGGAAGCCGGGATTCCAACGGAGTTCATCCCGATTCAGAACGAGACGCGCCTGAACGTGAAAGTGATTGAATCGGGTGGGCAGTTGACGGAGTTGAACAGCGCAGCGCCGTCCATCGTACCCGACGAGTGGACCGCGTTGGAACGAGCAGTCAACCAGCTCGCCCAGCCAAACCGGTGGTTGGCGTTTTGTGGAAACCTACCGGAAGGATGCCGGGCGGATTGGTACGCCACTGCCATCGCGGAAGCGAAGCGCCGCGGGGCGCGCACCCTGCTCGATGCCAGCGGTGCGGGTCTGCGAATGGGCGTCGCTGCTGGCCCGGATGTCGTGAAGCCCAACCGCGCGGAGTTGGCCGATTTGATTGGACGACCGCTGCGAACAGAATCGGAAGTGGTCGAAGCAGCCGCAGCGCTTGTCGCATCCGGCGTCGGCATGGTGGCGGTGTCGATGGGGGCAGACGGTCTCTTGGCTGTGACAGATAGACAAGCGGTCCGCGTCACGGTTCCGCAGGTGCCGGTGAAATCGGTCGTCGGCGCAGGTGATACCGTGGCCGCAGCGCTGCTTTACGCAGTGTGCCAAGGTTGGCCAGTGGAGCAAGCCGTTCGCTTTGCGGCTGCGGCCGGCACCGCCAAGGTTCAGCAGCCCGGGAACGTCAATCCGTGCCGGGCCGCGATAGACGCCTGCTTGCGCGAGACGCACAGTCAGTCGCTGGACGTGTTCGCGCGGCTGACAGTGCCGGACTGGCGTGCGCAGAGCACTGACACGGGAGAGTAGACGCAAAGGAGGAGGTTGTCTCATGGCGAAGTACGTGGCTATCACCGCGTGTCCCACCGGGATCGCCCATACGTTCATGGCCCAAGAAGGCCTTGAACAAGCGGCGAAGGAACTCGGCGTGGAGATCCGCGTCGAGACGCAGGGCGCGGGGGGTGCAGAAGATAGACTGACCGAGGACGAGATCCGCGAGGCGGATGCTGTCATCATCGCGGCCGATAAGCGGGTGGAGCTGGAGCGGTTTGTCGGTAAGAAGGTCTTGCAGACCTCCGTGACCGCTGCCATCAAGGACGCCAAATCCCTGATTGAACAGGCGAGTGACGCGCCCGTGTACGGTGCGTCCGCCGCTTCGGACGCGTCCGGGGCGTACATGGAAGCCATCGCGGAACAGAAGCAGGCTCGCAAGCAAGGGCAGCCAGCGGTCTACCGGCACCTGATGAACGGCGTCTCCAACATGTTGCCCTTGGTGATTGCCGGAGGTATCTTCATCGCGCTGTCCGTCGCCATCGACTTAAACGGCAAACAGCCGCTGTCGGCGGCATTCAACAACATTGGCGCGAACTCCGCGTTTGCCCTGTTTGTCCCCATTCTCGCCGGATTTATCGCCGAGTCCATCGGAGATCGGGCAGCGTTTGCGGCGGGTCTCGTCGGCGGCTGGATTGGTACACAGGGTGGGATGTACGGGGAGGCCCACGCCAGCGCTGGCTACCTGGGCGGCATCATCGCAGGATTCCTCGCAGGATACCTGACCGTCGGTTTAAAGAAGGTGATCCGCGTGCCGCGGACCTTCGAGGGCGTGAAGACCGTGTTGCTGCTGCCGGTGTTGTCGGTCGGGATTGTCGGACTGCTGATGATCTTCGTCCTCGGACATCCGATTGCCGCCCTGATGCACGCTATCTCGGCGGGGCTGAACAGCATGGGGGCCAGCGCATCGCTCGGGTTGGGATTGTTGCTCGGCTTGATGATGGCCTTCGACATGGGGGGCCCGTTCAACAAGGTGGCGTACTTCTTCGCTGTCGGCCTGTTGCCGACCCGGACACCAGAGGCCGAGGCCATCATGGTAGCGGTGATGGGCGCCGGTATGGTCCCACCCCTGGCCATGGCCTTCTCGACGTTCATCAGTCGCCACAAGTACACGCAAGACGAGCGAGATGCCGGGAAGGCGGCGGTCATCCTCGGCGCCTGCTTCATCACGGAAGGCGCCATCCCGTTCGCGACGAGGGACCCACTGCGGGTGATTCCCAGCATCATGGTTGGGTCCGCCATTACCGGGGGCCTCACGATGCTCTTCAAGGTCACCAACCCGGCCCCGCATGGCGGCGTGTTTGTTTTCCCGCTGATTGGGCACTGGTACCTGTTCCTGCTGGCGATTGTCATCGGGGCCGTTGTCGCCGGTCTGCTCGTGACTGCGTTGAAGAAGCCCATCTCGGAGGCGCGCGCGGCGGCTTGACCAAGGCGTCCGCCGGCGGCAAAGTGAGCACATTTCGTCGGTTCCAGCATCCGTCGTTGGGAGAGAGATGGCACACCTGCCCGGGTGCGCCATCTCCATTTTCATTCTCTCGCCAATCCTCATGGAGCGGTGTTCGCACGCGGAGATCCCCGACGCCGTCCAAGTCCTTCCCACCGACATCCAGTGACACGTTCGCTCTGTTTCCACGGCTGACTTGAACACTCAACAATATCGGAGCAAGATTCCGAAAGCCTGTTCCGGGCCGGACTGTGGTATACCGGAATCAAACAACGCAAAGAAGGCCGCATCGACTTTACGGAACATAACAAAGGGGACAGGACGGCATGGATTGGAACAAATTTTCGCTCATTGGGCATCGAGATCACTTGATTTTTTCGCCGATTGATGCAATCAAACTTGAACGCTTGATCTCTCACATCGCCCTCCCACCAGGTGCGTGCGTGGTGGACATCGGAGCGGGGGCTTGTGAAGTCCTGATACGCGTTCTGGAGAAGTACCCGGCAACTGGAATTGGCGTCGATCTCCGCGAAGAATGTCGCGCGGAAGCGTATCGGCGGGCCGAAGGGCGCGTGAAACCAGGGCAACTCACGTTTGTTCACGCCGATTGCCGCACAGTTCCTCGGCCAATATTCTGGCCCCCTTTTCGATCTCGCCATCTGCACGGGCTCCACCCAGGCGTTGGGGGGATATCAACCGTGTCTAGCGACCTTACGGCGATACGTGAAAGAGCGTGGATACATCCTCATCGGCGAGGGGTATTGGAAACAAACGCCTTCCCCCGAATACCTAATGGCCCTGGGCGATGCGGATGAGAACGACTTGACGACGCACGCCGAGAATATTTTGAGCGCGGAGCGTCTTGGATTGCAATGCCTATGGTCATCAACGGCCAGTGAAGATGACTGGGACGAGTATGAGTGGCGATACTCCCTTTCCATCGAGGATTACGCACAGGAAAACCCAGATGATCCAGATGTCGAGGCCATGCTGACCCAAATTCGAAGCTGGAGACAGACGTACGTCAAGTGGGGGAGAGACACTCTCGGCTTTGGCCTCTATCTGTTTCGAAACGGCTGATCCGCGAAAGTAACGGCAAGACAACGCCGGCAGAGTCCGACCGCAAGATTTCGAAAGTCTTTCTGCCGTACGGCTTCGTGCAGCGGCGGGGAATCACAACGCCATCATCAACAGGAGAGGAGCCGGTTTTCACCAACCGGCTCCTCCTCATCTCCAGGGGACCATCCCCGAATGGAATCCGTGCGGTTGCTCGTTTGCAGGTATGCGGAGCAGACCGGTGGATGCTGTGACCTCAGGACGCTTTGGCCCGACTGCGGTGCACGGGATGGCCCTCATTGTGGCCTTCCACCATGGTCCAGAGGTTGGCCACGACCGTAACCAAACCGAGTATGACGCTACTCCAAACGACCCCTTCAACAGCCGAGAGATTCAGGGCGAACGGCTGGACCACGAACCACACGCCGGTCAGCAGGGCAACCCAGTTCTGCCAAGTGCCCCAGCCGGGGCGCTCGACGTACGCTGCCCAAATGGAAGCCGCCGCTTGGATCACACCAATCACGACGCTGGTCCAGGTGGCGTCAGCGCGGCCGGAAAACCCGAGGACCCAGGGAGCCACGATGAACCAGATGCCAATCAGAGCGTTGAGCCCGTTTCTCCACTTCATCGACCGACACCTCCTGAAGATGTTGGTAAGCGCGCTTACAAAATAAAAGTATGGCGCTCGACCGATAAAGTCAAAGTTCATCAAGGTCAATAGGAGCGGATGGCGACGGATTGCAGTCGATGCTTTGCATTGACGTCTGAAACGTGAGCGGTTACGCGGCGAATCGTGCGCGCACAAGCGCAGACGCCGACTCGATTTCCATCCGTTCAAGGCGCCTGCCGTGACAAAGTTCGACCCGGCTCGACCACTTATGACAATAATCTGTTAAAAAACTACAATTGATAACATTATAGTATCACAGATAATTTTGTGCTATCATGTTGCGTGACATCCAGCACCTTGGCCGGTGCTGGTTCATAGGAACCGCTGCCGGAATCAGTCTGCACAGCATGAGGCGGGAGGGTGTTTGCGTGTACGTCTACGTAGTTCGACGCATTCTTCAGGCTATCCCGGTGTTGTTCGGCATCTCCATCCTGCTCTTCTTCATGATGCACGCTATCCCCGGTGGCCCCATGGCGATGTACGAGCATCAGCCAGGGATGACGAAGGAGCTGCTGGCCCAAATCAAGGCCAACTTCGGCTTGGACAAACCCCTGTGGGTCCAGTACTGGAACTGGGTCCGGGGGGCAGTTCAGGGCAACTTCGGCTACTCCTACTCATACGGCCAGCCGGCCATCCAGATGGTCCTGCAGCGCTTGCCGGCCACGCTGGAGTTGATGCTCTCCGCGTACATCATCGGGGTGCTGGTGTCGTTCGTGATTGGCGTCATCAGCGCAACTCGGCAGTACTCCGTCACGGACTACACGCTGACCATCCTCAGCTACTTCGGCGTCGCCATGCCGACGTTCTGGGTGGGGTTGATGGTACTCGTCATCTTTGCGGCCGACCTGCACTGGTTCCCGGCTGGAGGTATCAGCTCTTCCGGCACGGTGTTCTCGCTCGGGGACCGCATTTGGCACGCGGTGCTCCCTGTGAGCATCCTCGCCGTGTACCAGGTCGCGCACGAAAGTCGGTACGTGCGTTCCTCCATGCTCGACGCACTGAGTGAGGACTACGTTCGGACGGCCCGGGCGAAGGGGCTTCTCCGTCGAGTGGTGACGTGGCGGCACGCCTTACGCAACGCCCTGTTGCCGGTGACCACTGTGATGATTATGGACGGCGCGTACCTGTTCGGCGGTGCGCTGATTACGGAATCCATCTTTTCCTGGCCAGGGATGGGGCGTCTCTTCGCGCAGGCCATCGCACAGGACGACTACCCCGTCATCATGTGCGAGATCTCGCTGCTGTCGGTCATCATCATCCTGGCGAACATTGTCTCGGACGTGTTGTACGCCTATATGGATCCGCGCGTGCGCTACGACTGACGGGAGTCCATCAGAGAGGAGCGGAAAGAGCCATGGCACTCGCCACTGAACCCAAGGCGTCCGAGGCGGTCGCGGTCGTTTCGCGGCAGCGGGTCAGCGTGTTTCGCAAGATCTTCCGACGCCCCATCACGATTCTGGCTGCGGCGTTCATCCTGGTCGTCGCACTGGCGGCCATCTTCGCGCCGTGGATTGCGCCGTACACCCTCAACAACCCAGATTTAAACGCCATGTTGGCTCCGCCAGGCATTCATCACCTGATGGGCACGGACGACGTCGGCATCGACCTCTTCACCGAGGTGCTGTACGGTGGGCGCATCTCCCTCAGCGTGGGTGTCATCTCCGCGCTCGTCGCGGTGATCATCGGGGGCACCATCGGGTCGCTCGCCGGATACTTCGGCGGCTGGGTCGACGAAATTCTGATGCGCGTCACTGACGTCGGCCTGTCGGTTCCGTCTCTGTTCATCATCCTCGGGTTGTCCGCCGTCCTCGGCGCGACGCCCGTGACCATCGTCGAGATCATCAGCTTGACGTCCTGGATGTACCCGGCCCGGCTGATTCGCAGCCGCATCCTCAACCTGCGCAACGCGGATTACGTCGATGCGGCGCGGATGGTGGGATGCCGGTCTGGGCGCATCATCTTCCGGCACATCCTGCCGAACGCCATCTCGCCGCTGATTGTCAACTGCACGCTGCTGGTGGGGCAGGCGATTGTGCTCGAGTCGGTGATGAGTTTCCTCGGCGCTGGCATCCAGCCGCCGCACATCTCCTGGGGCTTCCTGCTCAACCAGGCGCAGTCCTATGTGTCCAACGCGCCGTGGTTGGCCATCTTTCCCGGCCTCATGATCTTTCTGGTCGTCCTGTGCATCAACGTCGTCGGCGACGCGGTCCGCGACTCGCTCGACGCCCGCAACGACAAGTGACGCTGTAGAACGCTGCACCTTTGCGAATTGAGAGGGGGGATGTCGGCGCGGGCGGTTGGCATGTCTGCAGCAGACGAATCCGCCGGTTTCGCGCAAGTTACCCGCACCGATGCACCGGGTTTCGACGGTGACTCTCACCGGGCGCAGAAGACGCACGGGTCGCCCAAAGGGGCGGTCCCAGACCAACAAACAGGGGGTATGCAGACGTGAAAGACAGGAAGGACCCACAAGCGGTCCAAGAGAACCGCCGGTTTCGCGCATCGCGGCGGAGCGTGAAGTCGGTCATGGCTGGACTGTCCGCGCTGCTGGCTGTCGGCGTTGTCGCCGGCTGCGGTGGTGGGAGTGGCAGTAGCGGAAACAGTGGCAACAGCGCCGGCAACGCGGTGACGACGACGGCGAATTCCAGCAGTGGGTCGGGGAATGCGACCGGATCGAGCTCGACCGCTTCCAACACGATTGTCGACGGTCTGTTCGAGGAACCCGGCAACCTCAATCCCATCCTGCAACCGGACGAGACGTTCTCGAATATCGTCGACGCAACCCTGTTCCGCAACCTGTTCATGGTGAACCCGCAGAACCAACTGGTTCCGCAGATGGCGACGGAAGTCCCGACGGTGGACAACGGCGGCATCTCGAAGGACGGCCTCACGTACACGTTCCACCTGAATCCCGACGCGAAGTGGTCGAATGGGGACCCGTTCACGTCGAAGGATGTCTACGTAACGTGGAAGCTCATCACCAACTCACAGGTGAACGCGGTCTCGCGGCTCGGGTGGGACGACGTTAAGAGCTTTGATATCGTGAACGACCACGAGTTCGTCATTCACCTGAAGCAGCCGGACCCGGCGTTCATCGACAACGCGCTGGCCAGTTCGTTCCCGGGAATTCTGCCGGCGAGCGTGTTCGGCAACATGAACCCGAAGGACGTGAACACGGCCTCCTTCAACCATGACCCGACCGTGACCAACGGCCCGTACAAGTTCGTGTCGTGGGTGCCGGGCGCGTCCATCACGGTGACGGCGAACCCGAACTGGATTGGCCCGAAGCCGAAGACGCAGACGATTGAGTTCAAGATCATCCCGGACCAGAACACGCTGCTGACGAACGCCCAGGCGCACGCCATCAACGTGTGGTACTTCGACCCCATCACTTCGCTGTCCCAGATTCAGGCCATCTCCGGGGCAGACGTGCACGAGACGCAGATGCCGGCGATTGAAATGGCGGTCGTCAACCTGCGCAACCCCATCCTCCAGGACGTGCGGGTCCGGCAGGCGCTCGAGATGGCCATCAACCGTCAGGCGATTGTGCAGCAGGTCTGGAAGGGGAAGGCTGTGTTGGCGACGGCAGACCAATCGCCGATGGCCTGGTCTGGAAACCCGAACCTCCAGCCGTACCCGTATGATCCGGCACAGGCGAAGAAGTTGCTCGCTGAAGCCGGTTGGACGATGGGGTCCGACGGGTACCTGCACAAGAACGGGCAGATCTTCAGCATCACCTACGCGACGACGGCTGGCAACGCGACCCGTGAAGCCACGGAGCGACTGGTCCAGTTCTGGCTCAAGCAGGTTGGCATCAAGATGACCATCAAGAACTATCCTGCAAACGAGTACTTCGGGACCGTGCTGCCGAGCGGAAAGGGATGGGATTTGGGCGAGTTCGAGTGGCAGGACGGGACAGACCCGGCGTCCTCCACGCAGACGCTGTTCACGTCGACAGGCGCCCAGAACTACGGCGATTTCAAGAACGCACAGGTCGACAGCCTGATGAGCAAGGTGATGGTCACGGTAGATCAGACGCAGCGGACACAGATGGCCCAGCAGGTGGAGCAGATTCTGCACGACCAACTGCCCGCGCTGTGGTACTACTATCCGGACGAAATTGACACCACCATCGGCATCGACGGTTATCAGCCGAACCCGTGGAGCGTCGATACCTGGAACGTGTGGGATTGGCAGTTGAAATAAGCCCCGCCATCCGAAGGTATGCGCCCTGCGCCGCAGACCTTCTGAAACCCCGCCGTCGGCACCCGGATGGGTGACCGCGCGGCGGGCGCTCATTTTTTCTAGCAGGCCCGCGGCGAAAGGTGTCATCTTCGCGGAATGGTGTGTACACTATATATGAGCATTTGTTCATATAGGAGTGGTGTTGTCGATGGCGACTCCATTGGCAGCAGCGTGCTGCGCCACGGTCCATACCGACGCGCTGCAGGACTGCGAGCAGCAACTGCCGGCGGCCGTCGTGGACCGGGTGGCTGCGACGTTCAAAGCGCTGGCGGACCCGACGCGCGTGCGCATCCTGTACAACCTATCGAACCGTGAGTTGTGCGTGTGCGACCTCGCCCACGTCCTCCAGATGACGCAATCCGCGGTGTCCCACCAGCTCGGCTACCTGCGCGCCCTGCGCCTCGTCACGAACCGGAGGGAAGGGAACACCGTCTATTACCGCCACGACGACGTGCACACCCTGGGCCTGTTGCAGATGGCGATAGATCACGCCACCCACACCTGCCCTGAAGCGAGCACCGGCGAATGAGCGAACGAGATCAGGTCCATTCGCTGCATGACGGTCACCCGCACGGGCTCGTTCACCATCACGGCCACAGCCACGACCACGGCGACGTGTTCCACTCCCACGCGCCCGCAGGGAAGATGAAACTCGCCTTCTTTCTGACGTTGACCATCCTCGTCGTCGAGCTGCTGGGAGGATGGCTCTCCGGCAGCCTCGCCTTGCTGTCGGACGCCGGTCACGTGCTGACGGACATCGCGGCCATCGGGTTGTCCTGGTATGCCATGCGGCTGTCGGATAAGCCGGCGAACGAAGGGATGACCTTCGGCTACTACCGGGCCGGCATCCTTGCGGCGTTTGTGAACGGCATCACGCTCATCCTCATTACGCTGTGGATCCTCTGGGAAGCCTACGGGCGGTTCCAACACCCGGAGGCCATCGAGCCGGTCTGGATGTTCGTCAGCGCAGGCGTGGGGTTGGCCATCAACCTGTATCTTGGGCTTGGGATGCGACATGAGGAGAACCTCAACGTCCAGAGTGCGGTCCTTCACATGTTGGGGGACGCCGCAGCTTCCGCAGGCGTGATTGTGGGCGGTGTCATCATCCTGTTCACCCACTGGTACGCGCTGGACCCCATCTTGAGCGTCTTGATTGCCCTCCTCATCGCCTACGGCGCGGTGCGCATCGTGCGGCAGACCGTCAGCGTGTTGATGGAGGGGACACCGAAGGGGATTGAGATCTCGAAAGTGGTTCAGGCCATCCTCTCCGTCGGCGGGATTCAGCATGTCCACGACCTCCACGTGTGGACCATCACCAGCGGTCGCAACGCGCTGTCCTGCCACGTGGTCGTGGATGGGCAGATGACGGTGGAAAACGTCCAGCACATGCTGCACGATGTGGAGCACAAGTTGGCGCACCTCGGGATTGGCCACGTGACCATTCAAGCGGAGGACCCGTCTCATCTGCACGACGATTCGCTGCTCTGCAACGGCGGCCTGCAAGACCATCACCACTGACCTGGGAGCACCGTCGGACGGAACGCCGCGTTCCATGTCTTCAGGGGGGATTGTCGTGGCCTTTCAGACCGTGTCTGTCGGCAGATGCCTTCGCGTGGAGATGGGGTCGGTCGCGTGGATGGTGGTGGAGGCGGCGGGAGCCATCGGTTCCGGTATCGCCGCGCACTCCCTGGCCCTCACGGCCTTCGGCGCAGACAGTGTGATAGAGCTGGTGGCCGGCACCGTGTTGCTGTGGCGGCTCCTGATTGAAGCCCGAGGGGCGGATGCCAGGCAGGTCGCGCGGGCGGAGAAGGTGGCTTCGTGGGTCGTCGGCGTTGCCTTGCTGTTGCTCGCGCTGTACATCGTCGCGGGGTCTGTCGACAAGTTGGTGCAGCGCCAAGGGGCCGAGACCAGCCCCCTCGGCATCGCCCTCGCTGTGGCCTCCGCGGTCATCATGCCGTACCTGGCGGGGCTCAAGCGGCGGCTTGGGGCGGAAATCGGCAGCCGGGCGCTGCGCGCGGACGGGTCTTGCAGCATGGTGTGCGCCTACATGGCGTGGATCTTACTGGCCGGCGTCGCCTTGACCGCTCTGACCGGGTGGTGGTGGATGGACGCCGTCGCAGCGCTCGGGCTCGTCTACTACGTCGCCCACGAAGGCTGGGAAGCGGTGCAAACGGCGCGCGGGGAGGCCGACGGCTGCTGTGACGACTAGCGAGGCCGAGAGCGGCGCGGGGGGAGCCGCCGGTGAATCAACCCGTCCGGCCTACGCCCCCACGTACTCCGCCGCCACATACTCTCCGATGCACAGCGACGCCGTCGCCGCAGGGGATGGCGCGTTGCACACGTGGACGACGCGGCCCTGCCGGATGACCGCGAAGTCGTCCACCAGTTGGCCGTCCCGAGTGAGCGCCTGAGCCCGCACGCCTGCCCCGGACGGGTGCAGGTCTGCCTCCGTCACTTCTGGCAGCAGCCGCTGGACGCTGCGGACAAACGCCCGTTTGCTGTAACTGCGTACCATTTCCGCGAGGCCCTCCGTCCAGTACGTGCGGGCCAAGCGAAGGAAGCCAGGGTAGGTGAGAGTCTCTGCCAGATCTCTCCAATCCAAGTCCCACTTCGTGTACCCCTCGCGCCGGAACGCGAGCACCGCGTTCGGCCCGACTTCCACGCTGCCGTCGACCATGCGCGTGAAGTGCACGCCGAGGAACGGGAAGTTCGGGTTTGGGACCGGGTAGATGAGGTTGTGGACGAGGTCCCGGCGGTGCCGTGCCAACTCGTAGTACTCGCCGCGAAACGGGACAATCCGCAGCCCGGTCTGTGCACCGCTCAGCTTCGCGATTCGATCCGACAACAACCCCCCACAGTTCACCACCAGCCGCGCGCGATACTCCCGTTCACCGGCGACAGCCTGCGCGGAAGCGCCGGGTCCGTCGGTCCCGGTCGCCGCCGCCCTGCCGCGCGTACGGGCTTGAACGCGCACCTCGTCGCCTAGTTCCTGAACGCCGACGACCTCTTGTCCGAGGTAGATCTCTCCGTCGCGGGACTCAATTTCCTCGGCCAGCGTCTCGCAGACCGCTCGGTAGTCGACAATTCCGGTCGATGCGACGTGAATGGCGGCTACGCCGCGCACGTGCGGCTCCAACTCGGCGAGCTCTTCGCTGCGGATGAGGCGCACGGGTAGTCCGTTCTCCAACCCACGCTGGTACAGGCTGTGCAGCCCCGGTAGCTCGCTGGCGTCCGCCGCGACAATCACCTTGCCACACACCTCGTGGGCAATCCCGTGGGCCTGACAGAACGCCACCATGCGCTGGTTGCCCTCACGCGCCAGCCGCGCCTTCAGACTGCCTGGCTTGTAGTAGATGCCAGAGTGGATGACCCCGCTGTTGTGGCCGGTCTGGTGGGCCGCCACGCGGTTTTCTTTCTCCAGCACGACGACCTTCCACGCCGGGTTGCGCTGCAACAAGGCGTGCGCGGTGGCGAGTCCGACGATGCCGCCGCCAATCACGAGTGCGTCATACACGGTTGTCATCTCCTCTGCGATGCGGTTCCAGGTGTTGTTCGTCCATCAAGTGCATCAGCTTCTGGCGGACGTGTTCCAGGTGAAGCCGCATCGCGGTGCCGGCAGCTTCTGGGTCGCCGTTGCGGATGGCGGCAGCGATGGTCTCGTGTTCGTCTGCCACCTGGCGGATGCGGCCGGGGTCACCGAGGTTCTTGCCGAGCGTGTAGCGCATGCCTTCGGCGACGAGGTCGCCAATCCGGTTTGCGAACTCCACCAGGACTGGGTTCTGCGTGGCCTCCACAATCGCGTGGTGGAACCGCCAGTCGCTCTTGGCGCCCGTTCCGTGCTCCCGCACTTCATCCCAGTAGCTCTGGAGCGCAGAATCCATCTCCGCCAGGGCTTCCGCGTCCGCCCGCACCGCCGCAAGCTCCGCGGCCCCGACCGCCAGCATGATGCGGACCTCCAACAGGTGCATGGCTGCCGCGGGGAAGTCCAACAGGGAAGCCGCAATCGGGGGGATGTAGTTCGATACGTCCACCTGCCGGACGAAACTGCCCTCGCCATGCCGGATGTCGATGATTTGACCGGCCGACAACATGGACAGCGCCTCGCGCACGCTCACGCGGCTCACGCCGAAGGCCTCCGCCAGCTCTTTCTCCGACGGCAGCTTGTCCCCAGCCTGGTAGGTGCCGTTCTGAATCATTTCCTTGATTCGCTCGACGACGGCGTCGCTCACCCGCGACTTCTGAATCTTCTCCACGTCGCTTCCTCCTTTGTCCAAACCATCCCGATATTGTACCCACACCGCCTGGATGGGGAGGCGCCGTGCCGCGTGTTCGCCGCGCGGACGAGTTGCGACCGTTTGGAGGTGGCGAAATCCTCTTCAAACGCGCGCGCGGACTCGTTGACATCGTTGAAAGCGTATTCTATGATCCGGTTGTCATACAACCAGATGACTGGGTCACTAGGCATCATAGCAAATGTTTTGCCGGATGAAAATCGACCGGCCCGTTTGTGACCCACATGTTGAGGAGGGATGTTCATGAGCACGCCAGGACTGTCGAACAGCACAGTCCGGACGGGGACGGAGCGGCGGACGAACTATCGCTGGTGGTTTGCAGTGGCGCTCTGGTTCCTGCTGTTGGTATCCTACGTGGACCGCACCAACATCTCCATCACGGGACCGCTGATGGTCAAGGACCACGTGGTCACGGACGCCGGTCTCGCCTTGGCGAACAGCCTGTTTCTGTTTATGTACGGGCTGTCCAACATCTTCGGTGGGTACCTGGGCGACCGCCTTGGGCCGCGCAAAGTGGCGATGATTGCACTCACCTGGTGGTCGCTGATGACCTTGTTCACGGGCGTCATCTGGAGCACCGCCGCGCTGGTGCTCTCTCGCGTGCTGCTCGGGCTGGGTGAGGGGATGCACTGGCCGCTCAATTCGAAGTGGGTGAAGGTCTGGTTCCCCCCGAAGGAGCGGGCGCGCGCCAACATGTTCTGGGAGTTTGGGTTGACCATCGGCCCCATCATCACCGGCCCGCTCATCGCGTGGATGGTTCTCTCGTCCGGTTCGTGGCGGCTGCCGTTCTACGTCCTGTTTGGCGTCGGGATTGTCGTGATGTTGCCGGTCGTGTGGTTCGTTGCGAAGGACCGGCCGCAAGACAGCTCGAAGGTTTCAGCCGCCGAGCTGGCGTACATCCAGGAAGGCGCTGCAGAGGAAGACGTACCCCTCGAAACCGTCACGCTGGGACAGGTGTTCAAGAAGGTCGATTTCTGGCTCCTGCTGCTCAACTGGTCCGGCATGGCCACCGTCTTCTACGGCCTGCTGTTCTGGCTGCCGAAGTACCTGCTGAACGTCCGCCATATCACTCTGCACAACACCGGCATCTGGAACATGCTGCCGTACATCTTGATGACCGTGTTCCTGATTATCACGGCGCTGCTCAGCGACAAGTGGATGAAGCGCGCGGTCTTCGCGGGCATCGCGACGCTCGTCGCGGCACTGGGCCTGCTGCTTGGAACGCACACCAGCAACCTGACCCTGGCGATGATCCTCATCTCCATCGCCAGCGCGATGAACGGCGTGGTCCTGCCAACCGTGTGGAGTTCGCTGCAGAAGATGTTCCCGCGCCAGAACGTGGGTGTCGGTGCAGGGTACCTGAACGGCCTTGAAAACATCATCTCGGCTGTCGGGACGTACATCCTCGGCATTTCGTTTGCTGTCGGATTCCCGTATCTCATCATCTTCGCCGTCGTGGGCGGCATCAGCGGATTGATTCTAGCCGCGCGCGGGTATTGAGTGGAGTTTTCACGAGCCAGCGAGAAACGGGAATACGGACGGAAAGGGTTCGGCGACAACCGAACCCTTTCGCATGAACTCAGGCGCCACCAGCCAACGCCCTGGGGTCATCTTAATTGAATTGATTCGGATACGGTTTGTTCGGAACCAAGTGCGAGCCGTTCCATGTGTACGTGATGGTGACGGGCGTCCCCGTCGGGTGAGCGTTCGAATCACCGCGCTTGTAGACCGGGTACGTGACCGCGATGCCGCTGCCCACCGGCTTGACACTTGTTATCTGAAGGCTCGGCTTTGCGGTGTCCGTTCCGAGGTAGCGCCCGTTGAGGAAGAAGAACACGTACTGGTTGTATCCGTCTGACCCGGTCCGGACCCCAATCCACGCCTGCAAGGTTCCTCCGGAGGCGGTCTCGACGGACGCATTCGGAGTCTTGTTGGTGGGTTCATATCCATTGCGTTGGATGACGGCAATCTGATTCGCATAGGCAGCAACAGGTGGTGTCATGCTCCACGTGGTGCCCGACCAAGTGACGTGCATGAGCAGACGCTGTTGCAGGAATAAATCGGCATAGTAGACAGGTACATAGGTGGTCAGCTGATTCGATGCGGGGTCGACAGCCACCAACTTCGGCGCCCTGACAAAATCGCTCGAATTCGATCCGATGGAAAACTGCATCTGGCCGGCTGGCGGGGTGCCCGTTTCTGGCGCGCTGCTGACATTGACGTTCCAGCCGCTCGGCGTGGAGAGGACGGTCAGGGTGTCGCCGTTCCATTTCGTCTGCACCCCGAGAGACCCGAGGCTTTCTTGCAGGTAGTATACCGGCACCCAACTGGTGGCTTTCCCCGACCACGGGTCATTCACGACAAGATGCTGTGGATAAAGCGAAGGCTGCCCGGCTGCTTCAATGACAGTTGGTTGATAGATCACCGCTGTGCTCGCATGCGCCACGGCCGGCATCCACATCTGGGCCGCCATGGCACCCATCGCCATCATCCCTGCGAAACCTACCCGATATTTCACGGTTGTTCGTCTCCCTCGTTCATCGTGATGCCTTGGTGTCTTTTCGCAAGGTCACAGATGGTTGTGTTCAATCCATCGGACGGAGAAGCGGTTTGCCGCGTGACATGGGCATTTCTGGAACACGAGGAATGGAATCTGGAGCATCGCTCGAAGTCGGGCGCACCGGAATTTCCATCGTGCCCGAAGCAGAGATTCGCTAAACTAGATGTAACCGCATTCAGCCGGTGGATGGAGGAGGTCCTTGCATGACTCGCAACGTGTGGATTGTGGACTACGTGCGCACGCCCATCGGGCGACAGGGCGGCGCGTTGAAGTCGGTGCGGCCGGACGACTTGGCGGCACTCGTGATTGGACAGGTGGTGCGGCGCAGCGGGCTGGAGCCTGGGTTGGTGGACGACGTGTTCATGGGTTGCGCCAACCAAGCGGGCGAGGACAACCGCAACGTCGCGCGAATGGCCGTGCTGCTCGCAGGGCTGCCGGAGTCGGTGCCAGGCGTGACCGTGAATCGCCTGTGTGCTTCCGGTCTGGAGGCTGTGAATCAGGCGGCACGGGCCATCGCCCTCGGCGAGATGGACGTGGCGGTCGCAGGCGGTGTGGAAAGCATGACGCGGGCGCCGCTCGTGTTTCAGAAGCCGGAGACTGAGTTCGTCCGCGGGAACCAGACGATGTGGGACACCACCCTCGGCTGGCGCATGGGCAACCCGAACTTCCCATACCCCTTGGAAAGTATGGGAGAGACCGCAGAGAACGTGGCGGAGCAGTACGGCATCTCGCGTGAAGACCAGGACGCCTTTGCACTCGCCAGCCAGCAGAAGACCGCGAAGGCCCAGGCGGCAGGGATCTTCGGCGAGGAGATTGTGCCGGTGACCGTGCGGGATCGAAAGACCGAGACAGTTGTCGAGGTGGATGAGCATCCGCGGCCGAACACGACGCTGGAAGCGTTGGCCAAGCTGCGGCCCATCTTCCGGGCCGGCGGAACCGTGACCGCGGGTAACGCGTCCGGCATCAACGATGGGGCGGCAGCGCTGCTGTTGATTTCGGAGGAGACAGGTCGGAAGTTGGGGTTGAAACCGCTCGCTCGGTATGTGGCATCGGCAGCCGCTGGGGTGAGCCCGTCCGTCATGGGGGTCGGTCCGATTGAGGCGACCCGCAAGGTTCTGCGCCAAACAGGGCTTTCCGTTTCGGACATCGACTGGGTGGAGCTGAACGAGGCGTTCGCGTCGCAGTCGCTCGCCTGCATCCGCGAACTGGGCCTCGACCCAGACCGCGTCAACCCAAACGGCGGCGCCATCGCCATTGGGCACCCGCTCGGCTGCTCAGGAGCCCGCCTCGTCGGTACGCTGGCACGCCAACTGCAGCGCACTGGAGACCGCTATGGACTGGCCACCTTGTGCGTCGGCGTGGGGCAGGGCGTGGCGACGGTGATTGAGCGGATTGACGGTTAAACACGTGGGAATTGTGCATGCGACGTTTCGAACACTGAAAACCTTTGGGGGGCGGCGGTCGGCCTACCCCCCATCGTTTACGGACACTTCGTTGGAATCTTCCTGTGGCGCCACAAGCCGGTATCCGACGCCGGGTTCTGTCACAATAAGTTGTGGTCGTGTCGGTTCGTCTTCAATCTTTTTCCGCAAGTGGCCGACGTACACTCTCAGGTAATGGCCGGCGGTTTCGTAATTCTGTTCCCCCCAAACTTGCTTCAGAAGCTGACGATGGGTCAGCACACGGCCAGCGTTTTTCGCGAGCGTCTTCAGCAATTCGTACTCAATCGGAGTTAGTTTTACGGAGACACCGTTCTTCTCGACAATGCGTCGGGCAAGGTCGATTGTAAGCGGCCCGATGTGTAGGACAGGTTGGTCAGACTGACGCGCTGCATGGCGAAGGGCAACCCGAATGCGCGCCATCAATTCACTCATGCCGAATGGCTTGGTGATGTAGTCGTCGGCGCCGTGGTCCAGGGCATGAACCTTTCCGGCCTCGTCTTCGCGCACAGTGAGGACGAGAATTGGAACGCTGGACCAAGCCCGAATTTGTGCTAGGACCTCCATCCCGTCCATGTCCGGAAGTCCGAGGTCGAGAATCACAAGGTCGGGTCTGACGAAGCTGGCCTGACTGACTGCGTCTTTGCCCCTGTTTGCCTCGACCGTGGAGAATCCATGCGCTTCGAGGGTTACCCGAAGCAATCTACGGATTTGTACCTCGTCGTCAACAATCAGGATCTTGGCACCCATCAAAAACTCATCTCCTCCGTGTCTCCAAGGGACAGCCCTTGCTGTTCTGAGTCGCCAACGGGTAGCCGAATGGTGAACACCGTGCCTGTGTCGTCGGCTGGCCGCGCGTATATCTCACCGCCATGGGCCTGGATAATCCCCTTACAGATGGCCAATCCGAGTCCTGTGCCGGGGATCGCCTGTGCGGATTGGGAACGGTAAAATTTATCGAAAATTTTATCCGCCTCATCCTCAGGTATTCCGATTCCGCGGTCTCGGATTCGTAGCGTCAATACGCCATCATACTCCAAGGCATCGATGTCGATGGCGCTCCCATCCGGGGAGTATTTGATGGCGTTGCTGAGTAGGTTGACAAGGGCCTGCTCCACAAGCACATCATCCACAGCTACCGGTGGCAAGCCGCTCGGGAGATGCACGGACACCTTTCGGTTCTGTAAGGCATCGTGGACTTGCGACAGTGCCACTCCAATCATGTCCGATACGTCACACCACTTTTTGTTCAGGCGGAGCATGCCGCTCTCGAGACGGACCATACCAAGCAAGTTTGTGACCAACCGATTCATCCGCATCGCGCCCTCGTGAACTGTCAGGAGCAATTCATGCTGGTCATCTGCAGAGAGCACAGATGCGCCTTCGCCCAGCGCCGTTGCGGCGCCAATGATCGTCGCGAGCGGCGTGCGCAGTTCGTGTGAAATGGAGTCCAGCAACGCGGTTCGCAGTCGCTCGGATTCGGCGGTCAGGTGCGCAATCTTTGCCTCCTCCTCAAAGTGCGTTCGGGCGATGGACACGGACGCAAGACCGGCCAACGCTTGTACCACCGGGATGCGAGCGCTTTTACTAGTTCCGGTGCGCCGGTGGTCGGCGCCAACGCACATCACACCGTGGACCTTCGACTCCGTTTTGAGGGGCACGTACAGGAAGTTTCCATCGCGATGTGCGCTCGAGCCGTATCCCGCCATCTGCCCATGCTTGTACACCCACTCTATAACCCGCGGCTCGAGGGCCGGCGTCAGTTTACCGTCTGGAAACCCAGCCATCACTTGTACCTGTAGCTCTCCGTTTGGATGGGGTAAGAGTATGGCAGTTGGCAAACCAAAGGTGTTCCATGCGTGTACCACAATTTCACGTAGAACCTGGTCTAGGTCGCGGCCAGCGGCGACCTGTGTGCTCAGGGTGAACAAGGACGACGTAACGGCTTCACGCGCAATGGCTTCCCGAGCGTTTTGGCGAAGTTGAGCTGCCAAACTCGCAGTGAAAGCTGCGACCGCCAGGTACACGATAAACGATACAAGATACCGGATGTCTGCGACGCTGAATCTATGAACCGGGGGAACAAAGAAGAAGTCAAAGGAGACGACGCCGATACCCGCAGCATAAAATGACGGTCCCCGTCCCCACCGAGCCGCGCTTACGAGAACCGGGAGTAAATATAAAAGTGCCAAGTTGACGAGATTGAAGGCATTACCAACCTTCCAAAAGACGGTTGTCAACAAGGCAACCATCAGCGTGATGACCAGATACGGGAAACGCCCTGACCGTCGACTGCTTTCCTCTGGAAGCTTGCCGGGATTCGGCCACGGCATCATATAGGATGTCAACACTCGCCACTTCAGCACTGAGGGTTCAACTTCTCTCATGTCGCAGAGCTCCATTTCTACATCTTTACCTTTGTTATAACCCGCTTCAGCCGGGCGCGTCGCGTATTTATGTTTTTTTTACGTACTACGCCTGGATCTTTACACCATTTTGACGCGAGCCGGGGCTACAATTTCGGCACGGTGGCGTCTACTGCTTGCTAGTGCACGGTTTGGAAGGCATGAAGATGCCGCTGGGGGATAGTCTACTGACGAGGTGGAACGCATGGGGGACGTGATTTCCTTGGCCATTTTTCTGGCTGTGTTTGGTTTGTTCTTTCTGGTGTTCCGAGCATTTGACAGAGCGTAGGAGGGGTGCCGTGTGTGGGTCCTGCTCGTGGTTTCGATTGTGCTGATGGGGTATTTGACGTACGTGATTTTTCATCCGGAGAAGTTCTAGCCATATGCGCAGGCTCATCCGCGCAGCAGCTTCGCGGACAGCCGCCAGTCAAGGAGTGATTCCGTGTGACCGTTGCAGGCTCCATCGGCATTCTCGTGATCATTGCTGTGATTCTAGCCCTTGGTATACCGCTGGGTGGGTACCTCTACCGTGTCTTCAGTGGGACCGGGAGCCGACTGGACGCAGTTTATCGCCCGCTCGAGCGGCTTGTGTACCGCGCTGTCGGCGTCGACGCGTCTGTGGAGATGAGTTGGAAGGCCTACCTGCGTACGCTGATGCTCGTCAATTTTGTGATGATGGTGTTTGCGTACCTTGTGTTTCGCCTGCAGGGTAGGCTCCCACTCAATCCTGACCATGTTCCGGCCATGCCGTGGGCCCTGGCCTTTAATACCGCCGCAAGTTTCATCACGAACACAAATTGGCAGAATTATTCAGGTGAGCAATCGCTGTCCTATCTGTCGCAGATGATCGCCATCACGTATCTGCAGTTCACTTCGGCGGCGACTGGGGTTGTCGCAGCCATCGCATTCTTGCGGTCCATCTCGGCGAAGCGGTCGGACTCGTTGGGAAACTTTTGGGTCGACTTTATCAAGATTCACACGCGGCTGCTGATTCCACTCGCTGTCGTTTTTGCTTTGGTTCTTGTCGGTTACGGAGTTCCACAGACCTTGCAGGGACATCAGGTTGCCCACACGCTGTCCGGCGCAGTTCAGGTTATCTCTCGGGGGCCGGTTGCGTCGCTCGAGGCCATCAAGCAACTGGGCACCAACGGTGGCGGATACTTTAATGCGAACTCGGCACATCCGTTCGAGGATCCGAGTGCGTGGACCACGGTTTTGGAAATGATTGCAATGGGCCTTATTCCTTGCGCCCTCGTGTGGACATTTGGCCGGTTTATCGGCAATCGTAAACAGGCGGCGGTCCTGTACGTGTTCCTGACTGCGGTTCTCGTCGTTGGCGCATTCGTCATTTACGCCAACGAGACTCGCGGAAATCCGATTTTGGCCCATGCCCTCGGTATCCATGGCGTCAACATGGAGGGCAAGGAGGTACGCTTTGGACCGGCGTTGTCCAGTGCCTTTGCAGCGATTACAACCGCATTTACCACGGGTGCCGTGAACTCGATGCATGACAGTTTGATGCCGATGGGCGGCTTTATCCCGATGCTGTTCATGATGTTCAACCTCGTTTTCGGGGGGGACGGCGCCGGACTTTTAAACATTTTGATGTTTCTCATTATCACCGTGTTCCTGTCCGGCCTGATGGTCGGGCGCACGCCGGAGATCTTCGGCAAAAAGATTGAAGCTCGCGAAATCAAACTTGCCACGGTCGCGATGCTCGTACATCCGTTTATCATCCTTGCGCCGACGGCCATTACCCTTACGACACAGTTGGGTAAGTCCATGTTGCTTAACCCTGGCCTGCACGGACTATCCGAGGTGCTCTACGCCTACACGTCCGGTGCTGCCAACAACGGATCAGCATTCGCCGGGCTCTCCGGAAACAATGTGTTCTTCAATCTTACAGAGGGGCTCGTGATGCTCTTCGGGCGCTATATCTCCATCATCGCCATGTTTGCGATTGCCGGCTCACTGGCGAAGAAGGCGTCGATTCCGGCGAGTTCCGGCACATTGCGAACGGACACGTTCGCCTTCGGTGGTGTGTTTGTGGCGGTGTTTGTCATCGTCGGTGCGCTCACATTCTTCCCAGCGCTCGCCATTGGGCCAATCGGTGAACAGCTGCAAATGTGGGCTTCGCTAGGGCATTAAGCTTGATCTGGAGCCGGAGCCAGCAGCCCCGGCGCGAGAAGGAGACTTAGCGCATGGCAAAAAATTCGAATACACTCACGCCGGATATCCTCCGGCGTGCGGTTTGGGAATCGTTTACGAAACTCGACCCACGTGTGATGGTACGCAACCCTGTCATGTTTGTCGTGGAAATTGGTTTTGTGATTACGCTGCTCTTAACCATTGACCAGAACTTGTTCGGTGGACACTACTCGGCTGGTCAGCGCGGGTACAACGCGATTGTCACCGTGATTTTGCTCGTCACGGTGCTCTTCGGGAACTTTGCGGAGGCCGTCGCGGAGGGGCGTGGCAAAGCTCAGGCAGAGTCGTTGCGCAGGACGAAGACAGATCTGTACGCCAACCGAAAACGTGCGGATGGCACGTACGAGCAGGTGCCGGCCACGACGCTGCACAAGGGGGACATTGTTCGCGTCGAGGCAGGTGAGATGATACCGGCTGACGGTGAGGTCATTGAGGGCTTGGGCAGTGTAGACGAGTCTGCCATCACAGGAGAGTCAGCACCGGTGATCCGCGGCGCTGGCGGTGACTTTAGTTCTGTGACCGGTGGAACGAAGCTGTTGTCAGACGAACTGGTCATACGAATCACTGTCGACCCAGGCGAATCGTTTCTCGACAAGATGATTGGTCTCGTGGAAGGCGCAAGCCGCCAAAAGACGCCGAACGAGCTGGCCCTGTCGGTGTTGTTGGCCGGTTTGACCCTGATTTTCTTGATTGTCATCGTGACCCTTGAGCCGATGGCACGCTATGTGGGTAAGCCGATTGACGTCGCGACGCTGATTGCGCTACTCGTTTGCCTCATCCCGACGACCATCGGCGCACTGTTGTCCGCCATCGGAATTGCCGGCATGGACCGTGTTATCCGCTTCAATGTAATTGCGAAATCGGGTAAGGCGGTCGAGGCAGCTGGCGACGTAAACACGCTGATCCTGGATAAAACAGGGACCATTACGATAGGAAACCGGCTTGCGAGTGAGTTCGTGCCAGTCGGCGGCCACGGTGCACAAGAGGTGACGGAGATCGCCGCCATTTCGTCTTTGTTCGACGAAACTCCAGAAGGCCGCTCGGTGATCGATCTCGCCAAACAAAAGGGGATTGCCTTCGCTCGTGAAGACTATTTGCAAGCAGAGAACGTCGAGTTCAGTGCAGACACACGGATGAGCGGTCTCAACCTGCCGAATGGGACCATCATCCGCAAAGGCGCAGTCGATGCCATCCAGCAGTTTGTCGCGGACCAAGGCGGGTCCATTCCAGCGGATCTCGGGGAGCAAACGGAGCGCATTGCAAAGGAGGGAGGCACCCCTCTGGCGGTGGTGAAGGGGACCGAGATCTACGGTCTCATCTATCTGAAGGACATTGTCAAGCCGGGCATGCGTGAACGGTTTGAAGAGCTGCGCCGGATGGGCATTAAGACCGTGATGTGTACAGGTGACAACCCGCTGACGGCTGCAACCATCGCCAGGGAGGCGGGCGTTGACGACTTCATCGCGGAGGCCAAGCCGCAGGATAAGATTCGGTTGATTCAAAGTGAGCAAGAACAGGGAAAGCTGGTCGCGATGTCAGGGGACGGGACCAATGATGCTCCGGCCTTGGCGCAGGCAGACGTGGGCCTTGCGATGAACACGGGGACCACTTCCGCCAAGGAGGCGGGCAACATGATTGACCTGGACTCCGACCCCACTAAGCTCATTGAGGTTGTTTCCATCGGCAAACAACTCTTAATTACACGTGGGGCCATCACCACCTTTTCCATCGCCAACGATGTCGCAAAGTATTTTGCTATCATCCCGGCGATCTTTCTCACGATGATCCCGTCCTTACAGTCACTCAACATCATGCATTTGCACAGTCCACGCAGTGCGATTCTGTCTGCGTTGATTTTCAATGCCATCATCATTCCGCTGCTCATCCCGCTTGCCATGCGGGGCGTCAAATACCGTCCGATGGGCGCGACCAGCATGTTGATTCGCAACCTGCTCATCTACGGTCTTGGTGGTGTGGTTGCACCGTTCGTTGGAATCAAGCTGATTGACCTGTTGCTTGCAACAGCAAGTCACCTGTAGGAGGCGTGGGTTATGGTGAATTTTTGGCGTTCCATCCGCTTTACAATGATCTTCGCCATCTTGCTCGGATTGATTTACCCCCTGGTGATTACGGGAATTGGAGAGCTGCTGTTTCCGTACCAAGCGCAAGGCAGCATGGTAAAGGTACGAGGACAAGTTGTGGGTTCCATGCTTATCGCCCAGCCAGTGACGAACCCCGGATTGTTTCATCCGCGTCCGTCCGCCGTCAATTACGCGGCCAACGGATCTGGCGGTTCCAACCTTGGACCGACGAACCCGGCGCTCGTAAAGGAAGTCAGAAACAACCTGCAGACCGTCTTGCAGCAGAATCCTGGAGTCTCTCCGTCCCAAGTCCCGCCTGATATGGTGGAATCGTCTGGCTCTGGTCTCGATCCCGACATCTCGGTACAGGATGCCCTGTTGCAGATACCTCGCATTGCCCGGGCGACAGGACTGTCTCAGGCGTATTTACAGGGGCTTGTCCGACAGTATGAACAGCATCCGACATTGGGAATATGGGGAACGCCCATGGTGAACGTCATGCAGTTGAATTTGGTGATCGAAAGACGCCTCGGCAAGGGGTGAGTGAGGCATGGCCGCAGGAGACGGAGAAGCGTTTGGATCGGAACCCGGTCAACTGAAGGTGTTCATCGGTGCTGCGCCGGGGGTTGGGAAGACCTACACCATGTTGCGCGAAGCCTTATCTCTGAAAGAACGCGGGATTGACGTCGTGATTGGGTACGTCGACGTACACGACCGGCCCGAGACGGCGGCGCAGGTCGACGGACTCGAGGTGTTGCCCCGAAAGCTTGTGCACTACCAACACCGCACGTTTGAAGAGGTGGACCTGGACGCTATCGTGGCACGTCACCCTGACGTGGTGCTGATTGATGAGCTGGCGCACAGCAACGCACCAGGATCCGTGTTCCCAAAACGTTACATGGATGTCGAGTACCTATTAGATCAGGGAATCTCCGTACTGACCACCGTCAATGTGCAGCACATCGAAGGCATTCACGAAGAGGCGCAAGAGATTACGGGAATTCCCGTCAGGGAGCTCATCCCGGAGGCACTCATCCGGCGGGCAGATGAGGTGTCTGTGGTCGATGTAACGCCCGAGACGCTCCGCCAGCGCCTGCGGGACGGAAGTATTTACCCTCCGGACAAGATCGACCACGCGTTAGCCAATTTCTTTCGCAAGTCCAACCTCTCCGGGCTTCGAGAACTCGCGCTTCGCGTGGTGGCAGAGGATGTGGACGACCGCCTTGAGCGCTCGTACTCTCGGCGAAAGATCCCAGGGCCGGTCGGTGCAAAGGAAGTTATCATGGTCTGCGTGAGTTCGTACTATTCGAGGGCTGTTCGCCTGATTCGACGTGGCCATCGAATGGCTTTACGGATGAAGGCCGATTTATATGTGCTGAGCATCCCGAATTCTGCGGAGACGATGCTGGCGGAGAAGGACAAAGCCTTATTGAACAGCTTACAGGAACTGGCTCTGGAATATGAAGCCGAGTGGGTGGTGGAGCCACGCAATGACAGACCCATTGGGGCTGTGATTGCCGATGTGGCTCAGCGTTTGAACGTTACACAAATTGTCATTGGTCAACCGGCATCAAATAAAAAATGGGCGATATGGAGAGACAACCCGGTCGGATACCTCTTGCGTCATCTGCGTTACACGGACTTACGTATTGTAGGATGGCGGGACCCACCCGGGACTGCCGAAAGCTTCGACAAACCGCATACCTACCTGAGCGATTCAAACGTTTCGCAGCGCCTAAAAGGGCGTCTCACGATTTATGTTGGAGCAGCACCGGGCGTCGGCAAGACGTACAAGATGCTACAGGACGCCAAGGACTGGCGCAAGCGTGGATGGGACGTTGTCATTGGCCTGATTGAAACGCATGGCAGACAGGAGACGGCGGATCAAATCGGGGACCTCGAAATCGTTCCGAAGAAACGTGTAGAGGTGGCAGGGCGCGTCTACGAGGAGATGGACATCGACGCGATTGTTCGAAGAAGACCAGCTATCGTGCTCATTGACGAACTTGCACACACGAACGTTCCGGGTAGTGCACACGAAAAAAGATACCAGGACATCTTGTATCTATTGGAACGAGGAATCAATGTCGTGACTGCTGTCAATGTACAGCACCTCGAGAGCCTACACGACAAGGTGGAGCACATCACGCGCGTGAAGGTCCGGGAACGCGTTCCCGACTGGTTCATGAAACTCGCACGTGAGATTAAATTGATTGACGTCACCCCTGAAACACTTCAGCAACGGTTGGTTGAGGGCCGCATTTACGCGCGAGAGAAAGTCAAACAAGCCCTGGACAACTTCTTTCAAACAGCCAATCTATCGGCGCTGCGAGAGCTTGCCCTGCTCGAAGTGGCGGACGACGTCGATCAGCGAAACCTTCGTGCGCGTGCAGCCCAGGCAAGAGAAGCTCTAACGGAATTCGGAAGGATTCTCGTATGCGTCAACTACCGGCCCCACTCTGAAAAGTTGATTCGCCGCGGTTGGAGGATTGCAGACCGGCTGAACGTCGAACTCTGGGTCCTCGTCGTGCTCACAGATGAGCACCTGAGTCCAGAAGATGAACGCGACCTGGCACGGATTCAGAACCTTGCAGAACAATTTGATGCGCACTTTCTGATGAAACCTGCGGTCAACCACGACCTTGGTCTTACAATCGTCCAGACTGCACGAGAGTTACAGGTCGCACAACTGGTTGTCGGTCAGCCAATCTACGCCAAAGGTTTGTTGCAGCGCATGAAATCAAACCCGATTGACTACGTCCTCGCGCGCGGTGAATTTGTGGACTTACACGTTGTCGCGTATGAGCGCGATTAAGCAACACGCCGTGTCCGGCCTGGCACCAACATAGCGCGCTCCGAAGGTTGGCATCCTACTCGACGTAAATATCTGTGGTGAGGAGGTATGCGGCATGGCGGGAGTTGATCCGACTCGTAAAGGAAACGGGCGTGTGCTCCTGGAGGGCGAGAGCACCGAAGGCAAACTCGCCCCTGGCTTGGACGGTGTGGAGGGGCTGAACGCTCCAGCGACCGAGCAGGAGGTGCAACGGGGGGATTCGACCACCGTCACCCGGTTGGTATGGGACGAGGTAGATCCTTCCGAGGGTGGTCGGTAATCGTCGGGACGAACGTCTGCGAACGCCGTCGGCAACGGCCGAAACGAACCGAGAGGGCAGGCGGGTGCCATGCCCTCTCTGGCTGCCCTGTCCGGGGTCGCGCACGCTGGGTGCGGCGCCCTGCCGCCAACCGGGGCTCGCCTTCGACCTTCACCATCCGCTGCGCCGGGTGGTCTCGTACACCCGCTTCAGGACACCCTCCAGTCCGAGTAACACGCCGAAGACCCCGTAGAACGTCGCAAACCACAACTCGGTCGGGTCCGTCGCAAACCCGACGATGAAGCATGCGACAATCTCCACGAGTACGCAGATCCCAGCGCAAAGCAGTGCAGACATCTGGTTCCGCGCGGCCATGGCCCGCCCGAGCAGGAGCAGTCCCAGGACAATCGCCGCGAGCCCGAGGACCATTCCGGGGTGCGTCGCTTTGCCGCCGAGCAGGGCCGTGATGAGAAGCGCAACGAGCATCAGGTAGACCGCGCCGAAAACGCGGAACGATGGGCTGAGTGGAGTCATGCGGTCGACCCTCCAGAGCGTGCTGACCATGTTTTCAACAGAACCAGCATGCGGGAGTCGAGTGCGGATTGCAAGCAGCCCCCCTCCCCCGAGCAACTCCCAAACAACCCATGATATTGCTTGAATAGTCCGCACATATGGCCCGTACCCATGTACTGCAACGCATGAGCGCGGGGATTCGCACCGCGACAGAAATTGGGGCTCGAGCGGACGGCGGCGACGTCGATGAGGGCCGTCGCCTGGCCGCAGCCCCACACCAAGGAGGGGATGACATTGATTCGCATCGGCGAAAGGCCGCCTGCAATCGATGAAGCCGTACTCGCCGCCTACCGGAAGATCAGCCCATCGACCATCGGGCACATGAGGGACAGTGGGTTCATGAAGGGTCTCCATTCACTTAAAGGAGGGAAGCTGGTCGGCCGGGCCATCACGGTCAAAATCCCGCACCTCGACTCGGCAGCCGTCCACATTGCGGTGAACGAATTGGAGGCGGGTGACGTGCTCGTGGTGGATATGAACGGAGACACAGATCGAGCTGCTGTTGGCGGAATGGTCGCGTACGCCACGCAGGTCCGCGGCGCTGCGGGCGTGATCACCGATGGCGGCATCACAGACGTGGACGAAATCCGCCCGCTGAACCTACAGGTGTATTACCGGTCCATTACGGCCATCACGACGCGGGGGTTGGGCATTGAAGGCGACATTCACGTCCCGGTCTCCATTGGCGGCGCTGTGGTGTTGCCAGGTGATCTGATACTCGGGGATGGGAGCGGGGTCATGGTTCTACACGGGCCGCGTGATGATCTCCTGGCACTCGCGGACGAAGCCTACGAGCGCGAACAGCGCGAGATTGTGACCAAGCAACGGCTCGACAGCGGCGAACCGCTGATGAACATTTCCGGCGCAGTCAAGTACATCGCACGCGACTAGGGGGCGTTGCAGGATGTCTTTTCGGATCACGCTGGCACAGCTCGGCTCGACGGACGACAAGCAGCTCAACCTCGACAAGGCGGAAGCCGCCGTTCGCCAGGCGACGGACGAGCGGGACAGTCACCTCGTGGTGTTTCCCGAGGTGTTTATGAGCCACTTCCCAGCCGGGACGCCACACGATGTGGTACGGGCAGATTCTGAGCCCATCGACGGACCGTTTGTCCAGCGGATGAGTCGGCTCGCGCAGTCCTTCGGCGCCTGGCTGGTGTTCGGCATGCGCGAGGCCGCCGAAGACGCCGAGGACAACCGCGTGTACAACACCACGCTGATTGTGGACGCCAGCGGTGCTACGGTCGGAGTCTATCGGAAGACGCACTTGTACGACGCGTTTGGCGCAAGAGAGTCGGAACACATCAAGCCCGGCCATCAGCTCTTTGAACCCATTCAGACACCGTTTGGGAAGCTTGGCATGTTCGTCTGCTACGAGCTGCGCTTTCCGGAGATTGCCCGCTACCAGGCTGTGCGTGGGGCAGATATCATCGTCGTTCCGTCGGGGTGGGTGCGCGGCCCGGAAAAGGAACACCACTGGCAGACGCTGGTGACCGCGCGGGCTCTGGAGAACACGGTTTTCGTCGCTGCGGCTGATCAAGTCAGTGATCATTACTGCGGCAACAGCCTGGTGGTCGATCCGATGGGCATTCCCATCGCGAGCGGCGCAGAGACGGAGGGGTTGGTGACGGCTGATATCGATCTCGAGCGGATCGCGCAAGTTCGCAGGAAGTTGCCGTCTTCTGCTCACCGCAGACCGGAGCTATACGGTGTATTGGGTCGATAGTGCACGGGATTGAATGATGGCAGGCGGTTCTGCGGCTGGACGCAGCGAGCGACGCCCGTGCGGACGCATGTGGAACGGATGTCCAACCGCCTGCCCCGGAGGGGATTCGGGATGAACAAGCCGCGCGGCAGATTGCGGTGGAGTCTGATGTACCTCATCATTTTTCCGTTGACGTTCATCATGTCCTTGGACCGGACGAACATGACCGTTTCCGCGCCTGTCATCCAGAAGGACTTTCACTTTTCGCTCGTCAGTATGAGCCTCATCCTGACGTCGTTCACTTGGACGTACGCGTTTCTGCAGGTGCCGGGAGGCATCCTGAGCGAGCGGTGGGGGTCTCGCAAGGCACTGACGCTTGCGGACTTGTGGTGGTCCCTGTGGACGATTTTGACGGCGGTCGGGAACAGCGTGGCGTCCTTCGTCGGCATTCGCGGCCTGCTCGGTGTGGGGCAGGCGGCTGACTGGTCCGCGTCGGTCAACTCCATCAAACGCTGGTTCCCGAGCCACGAGCGGGCGCGAGCAAACTCGATTCTGCTCGGGGGGCTCTATCTCGGCCCTATCATCGGCGGGCCGCTGACCGTCGCGATTGTGTCGGGTCTGGGCTGGCGCTGGTCGTTCTACATCTACGGCGTCGCAGGCGCCATCATGGGACTTTTATGGTGGATCTTCTACCGCGACAATCCGCGCCAACACCCGGGCGTGTCCCAAGAGGAGCTGGCGTACATTGAGAGCGGGTACGATGCGAAGAACTCCCGCGACGCGGCGGGGTGGAGAGACTGGGGTCAATTCATTGCGAATTACCGCTTTTGGGCCATCGGACTGCAGTATTTTTTCCTCATCCTCATTCAGAGCTTTTACTCCACCTGGCTGCCGACGTACCTCGTCAAGGCGCGTGGTTTCTCACTGAAGTCCATGGGATTCGCGTCGTCGTTGCCGTGGGTGGCGCTGTTCATCATGGTGTTCGTCGCGGGGGCGTGGCAGGACCGGGTCTACGCAAGAACGGGGTCAAAGTGGAAGGCACGCACGCCGTTTGCGGCGGCAGGGTTTGTCCTGGCGGCGCTGTTCCTCATCCTTGGTAGCCAGATCACCATCACCTGGCTGATGATGCTGTGCTTCATGCTATCTCTTGGGTCGGTCGGGATGGTGCAGGTCTCGATTTGGTCGTCGTGCACGGACTTGGGCGGCAACATGACGGGGTCAGTTACCGGATGGACGAACTTCTGGGGCAACTTCTCCGGTGCGCTCGGGCCCATCTTCACCGCGCTACTCGTCTCGCTCACGTCGAACTGGGCCACGTCGCTCACGGTCATGTCCATCGCGGCCTTGATTGGTGCTGGCCTGTGGCTGCTGGTTCACCCCGAGCGGCCACTGGAGGTGGCGCAGGTGACCAAGGCCTGATTTGCGAACGGTAATAGGGAGGGTCCGGCGGCTGATTCGTCAAGCCAGCCGGGTCCTTTCCTTGTTTCGACAGGGAGATTGCCGTTTGGCGTGCGGCGGCTTTTGATGCGTTTTGCCACCGAGTACCAACTTCCGCCGTATCGTCCAATCTTCGCGCTTGTCTTGCGTGCACTCTGTCCGTTTTTGTCGATCTCGGTCTATTTTTGAAGTAATCACGAAATATCAATAATTGCGTGATAAGATATCCACGCAGCTATCACTTTGCAACGTGGAGGGAAGACACGTGGAGCGAGAAGCGGACAAGCACACAGGGCGTGGGGCGAGAACAGCGGGACGGACAACGGGCGGCATGAAGCCGCGCCGGGCTTGGGCGGCGATGATTGGGCTGTCGGTGGTGTTGACCGTCGGAGTGGCAGGATGCGGTTCGGGCGGCGGGGCCAGCTCGGGGAATGCAGGCAACGGTGCTGGGGGCGGGGGAGGATCGAGCGGCGGATCGACCGGGAATACGTCCTCGTCGACCGCCGCGACCAACAATCCGAGCGGCACCATCGTCGACGGATTGTTCGAGGAGCCCGGCAACCTGAATCCCATCCTCGGTCCGAACGAGACGTTTTCGGAGATTGTCGATGCGGCACTGTACCAAAACCTGTTCACCGTGCAGCCGAACGGGCAATTGGCGCCCGCACTGGCAACGGAGGTCCCGACGGTCGCGAACGGGGGCATCTCTGCCGACGGCCTGACCTACACCTTCCACTTGAACCCGAACGCCAAGTGGTCGAACGGGGACCCGGTGACGTCGAAGGACGTCGAAATCACCTACAAGATGATCACCAATCCAGCCGTGAACGCCTCCTCGCGCCTCGGTTGGGATGATGTCGAGAGTTTCACCATCGTCAATGATCACGAGTTCAAAATCAAGCTGAAGCAACCGGACCCTGGGTTCATCGACGACGCGTTCGCCAACCCGATGCCGGGCATCATCCCGTACAGCGTGTTTGGCAACATGGATCCAAAGGACGTCAACACGGCGTCGTTCAACCACAACCCGACGGTCACGGACGGGCCGTACAAGTTCGTGTCCTGGGTGCCCGGTGCGTCCATTTCGGTGACCGCCAACCCGTACTGGTTTGGGCCGAAGCCGAAGACGCCGAACATCGAGTTCAAGATCATCCCGGACCAGAACACCTTGCTCACCAACGCACAGGCGCACGCCATCAACGTATGGTACTTCGATCCCATCACCTCGCTCTCCCAAATCCAAGCGATTTCGGGAGCGGACGTTCACGCGACGCCGCAGCCGGGCTTTGAGATGGGCCTCATCAACGAACGCAACCCCATCCTGCAGGACGTGCGGGTCCGCCAAGCGCTCGAGATGGCCATCAACCGGCAAGCGATTGTGCAACAGATCTACAAAGGGAAAGCGACGCTGTTGGCGGCAGACCAGTCGAAGTTGTCCTGGACGAGCAACCCGAACCTGCAGCCGTACCCGTATGACCCAGCCAAGGCCAAGCAGCTTCTCGCCCAGGCGGGGTGGACGATGGGATCGGACGGGTACCTGCATAAGAACGGGCAGACGCTCAGCCTGGTGTACTCCACCACGGCAGGGAACGCGACGCGCGAGGCGACGGAGCGCCTGATTCAGTTCTGGTTCAAGCAGATTGGCGTCAAGATGACGATAAAGAACGTCCCTGCCAACGACTTCTTCGGATCTCTCCTGCCGTCCGGTAAGGGCTGGGACATCGCGGAGTACGAGTCGCTCGACAGCACCGATCCGCCTGCGACGACGCAGCAGGACTTCACCCCGGGCGGCGCATCCGACTACGGCGCGTTCAACAACGCGCAGGTGAACCAACTGATGCAGCAGGTGGCGGTGACGACCGACCAGTCCAAACGCCAGCAGTTGATGCAGCAAGTGGAGCAGATCTTGCACGACCAGGTGCCGGCGCTGTGGTACTTCTCGCCGGACGAGATTGACACCAGCATCGGCATCAGCGGCTACCAGCCGAACCCGTGGAGTGTGGACACCTGGAACGTGTACGACTGGCAGCTGACGAATTAGAGCGAGCCAGGGCGGTCATCTAGGCGGCGCATCGGGATTGCGCGGATTCGCCACGGTGACGTCCCAGGCCGACGGCCTGAAATCGGAGAGGAGGCGGTGTACATGCGGACGCAGGTTGAAGCCATTGCGGAAGTCCATCAGCGGATTCACGAAGCCATCGCGGATCTGCGGCAGGAGATGACGGCTCTCAGCCTCGACATCCATCAGCACCCGGAACTGTCGATGGAGGAGTACGAGACAGCGAAGAAGTTGAAGGCAAAGCTCGCCGACAACGGGTTCGAGGTGAGCGGCGTCGAGGATCTGCCGACGGCGTTTGTCGGCCGCGCGGGAAGCGGCGAGTCGCCGCGGATTGCGTTCTTGCTGGAGTACGACGCACTGCCGGAGATTGGCCACGCGTGTGGGCACAACCTCATCTCGACTGGCGGATTGACGGCCGCGTTGGCGTTGAAGCGGGCGCTGGGCGACGACTTCCCCGGCACCGTGCTCGCTATCGGGACCCCTGGGGAGGAGGGGGCCGGCGGGAAGATCATCGAGATCGAGAAAGGCGTGTTTGAAGGCGTCGACGCGGCGCTGATGTTCCATCCGGGTGATCGGACCATCCCGTGGCGCCACGCGACGGCGACGGCCCACCTCCAGATTCAGTTCTTCGGCAAAGCGGCGCACGCGGCGGGCAACCCGCAGGAGGGGCGGAACGCGCTGGCGGCGATGATTCAGTTCTACGTCGCCATTGACGGCCTGCGCCAGCACATCCCTGAGACGGCGCGGATTCACGGAATCATCACGCACGGCGGCGCCGCTCCGAACGTCGTGCCGGACTACACGGCGGCGTCGTTCCTGGTGAGGGCGCTGACCCGAGAGGGCGTGTTGGAGCTCGTCGAGCGGGTGAAGGCGTGCGCGGAGGCGGCGGCGCTGGCCACCGGGACGCGCACGGAGGTGACGCACGCAGGGCCGCTCTACGCGGAGCGCAAAAACAACCACACCATCGCCACGCGGGTCGCAGACTACCTGCAGGCGCAGGGGATTGAGGTGGAGGTGCCGGTGCTGAAGGGCGGGACCGGCTCGTCTGACATCGGCAACGTCAGCCTCATCTTGCCGGCCATTCACCCGTACCTGCAGATTGCGCCGCGCGGGACGGCTGGGCACTCGCACGCCTTCCGCGAAGCGGCGGGTTCGCCGGAGGCGCAGGAGCGAATGCTGCAGATGGCGGAGGCGCTGGCGAAGACGGGCGCCGATCTGCTGCTGGAGCCTGGGTTTCTCGACAAGGTTTGGGAGGAGTTTCGCACGAGCGGCCCTGACTTCCCAGCGTGAGGTTGGGTGGGGAGGACTGGGTGGGGCTGGTGGGGGCGTAGAAGGGCCCGCCAGCCCCGCCGGATTGGGCGGTGGCTGGGCGGTGGCTGGGCGGAGTCTGGGCGGTGGCTGGGCGGAGTCTGGGCGGAGTCTGGGCGGCGTCCGGGCCGATAAGGGAACGCGGTTCCCTTGTGGTGCGCGCCAGGGCCGCGCCCGCTGGAAATAGCGGAACCGCGTTCCGCTATTGCGTCTACGCAGCCGGGTTCGCCCGCCGGATCGAGCGGTGTCCGGGCCGATAGGGGAACGCGGTTCCCTTATGGCGTGCGCCAGGGGCGGTGTCCGGGCCGATAGGGGAACGCGGTTCCCTTGTGGCGCACACCAGGACCGCCTCCGCTGGAAATAGCGGAACCGCGTCCCGCTGTTGCGTTCGCGCAGCCTGGTTCGCCCGCCGGCCCCCGTCTCGCATAGATTTGCCTCGCCGGGCGCACGCTGGAACCATGTGCCCGGCAGCGGGTCATTGTCGCCGCGAGTGGCATGGCTGGGGTCGAGTGGATGTCGTACCCACGGCCAATGGACAGCCACTCGGTTCGGCGCGCCATGCGAGGGGGTTCGAGCACTGCCTTGAAGAAGATGACGCTGGTTCCTGTCATTCTGATGATCTTCACGTCCGTGTTCGGGTTCACCAACATGTCCCGCGACTTCTACCTCATGGGGTACGCGGCCATCCCGTGGTACCTTATCACGGGCGTTTGCTTCTTCATCCTGTACGCGTTCATGCTGAGCGAATACGGCGCTGCGTTCCAGTCCGCGAAAGGCGGCATCTATTCCTGGATGTCTCAATCGGTCGGGCCGCGCTTCGCCTTCATCGGTACGTTCATGTGGTACGCGTCGTACGTCATCTGGATGGTCGACATCTGTTCCACCATCTGGATCCCGCTGTCCAACGCCATTTTCGGATCGGACACGACCCAGACGTGGTCCATCCTCGGCTTGACCGCCACCCAGACGCTCGGCATCCTCGGGGCGCTGTGGATCCTCGCCGTCACGTACGTCATCACGAAGGGGATTCGTGAGGTCGAGATTGTCGCGTCCATCGGCGGATCTGCCGTGGCCTTCCTAAACGTCCTGCTGCTCGTCGGGGCGGTGGTGGTTCTGCTGGCGAGCAAGGGCCACCTCGCACAGCCGATCCCGTCCGCACGGGCGTTCGTCCTGTCGCCCAACGGCGCCTACCAAACGCCGCTCGGGGTCCTCTCCTTCATCGTCTTCGCAATCTTTGCGTACGGGGGCCTGGAGGTCGTCGGCGGGCTGTCGGACAAGGCAGATCATCCCGAGCGTACCATGCCACGGGCCATCACGATTGCGGCGTTCATCATCACCATTGGCTATTCGGTCGGGGTGTTCCTCATCGGCATCTTCACCAACTGGCAGCAGGTGCTGGCATCGCACCACGTGAACTTGGGGAATGTCGCCTACGTGGTCATGCAACACCTCGGTTACCAAGTCGGTCTGGGGATGGGGCTGGGTCCGCACGGCTCAGCTGTGTTGGCAGCCTGGGTGGCCCGGTTTGTCGGGTTATCGATGTTCCTCGCGCTGATGGGCGCGTTCGTGGTGCTCGGATACGCTCCGTTGAAACAGCTCATTGAAGGGCCGCCGCGAGCACTGTGGCCCGGCAGGTTGGGCGACGTGGAGGACGATGTTCCGAAATACGCGCTTTGGGTGCAGTGCGCCTTGGTTCTGGTGCTGATTCTCGTGATCTCGTTCGGCGGCGAGGGCGTATCCACGTTCTTCAATTACCTCGTCTTGATGACCAACGTGGCCATGACCCTGCCGTACCTGTTTCTGTCCATCGCGTTCATCTGGTTCAAGAAAAACGCGTCCATCGCGAAGCCGTTTCAGGTCTACCGCCGGACGGGATCGGCGTGGGTCGCGACGGTCGTGGTGACCTTCACGGTCGGGTTCGCCAACCTGTTCACCATCATTCAGCCGGCCCTGACGGGCGATTGGAAGTCCACCGTGTGGATGGTGGTTGGACCGGTCTTCTTCGCGGTGGTCGCCCTGGCGCTTTACGGGCGGTACGAGCGGCTAGCCAGATCTGGCCACGACGAGCGCGGACGCCGCGCTTCGTAGGGCGCTCACCGCTTCCGCGGTTCAGGGTAACCGCCGCCGACATGGGCGTCGGCATGGGCGCCGCAACGGGCGTCGGCATGGGCGTCGGCATGGGCGTCGGCATGGGCGTCGCAACGGGCGTCGCAACGGGCGTCGGCATGGGCGTCGCAACGGGCGCCGTAGCTGGACGTTCACGCGACTGGTGCATAGGGTTGATATATAAGGATTAGTTATTATTCCTACAAACATCGCGTATTTCACCTGATGGATGAACGGGTCTATCCTCAAGATGTGTCGCCGCGCCGCTGCACCTTCTGGCGAGCGAGCGCGGTTGGTCGGCCAGAGGAGGACTCGCCATGTCACTGCTCGAACAACTCAAGCATCCGCGGCGTCTGCTGTTGGGGTTCTGCGTCGCCGCCGCCATCGCCGGGCTGGCGACGTACGTCGGTCACCTGCTGCCGACGGTTGGTGCGCCTATCGTCGCCATCCTCGTCGGGATTCTCGTTCGCCTCGCCTTGAACGCAACCACCGGCCGTGCGTTGCGGGCGGATGGGCGCGGAGCCTGGATTGCCGCGCTGCAGCCAGGTGTGGGATTTACGTCCAAGCGGATCCTCCAACTGGCCATCATCCTCCTCGGTGCGAACTTGAATTTGGCCGCGGTGTGGAAGACCGGATCGGCCTCCTTTTGGGTGATGGTGGGCAGCTTGGCGGTTGCACTCGCGGGCGGCACCCTCATCGGCAGGCTGTTGCGGTTGCCGACAAACCTCACTCGGCTGATTGCCGTCGGGACCAGCATCTGCGGCGCCTCTGCGATTTCGGCGGTTGCGCCGATTGTCGCTGCGGAGGAGAGCGAGATTGCCTACGCGATTTCCACCATCTTTTTGTTCAACGTCATCGCCGTGTTCCTGTTTCCGGCGATTGGCCACCTAGCGCACTTCTCGTCGACGCAGTTCGGGGTCTGGGCGGGGACGGCCATCAACGACACGTCGTCCGTCGTTGCGGCGGGGTATGCGTTCTCCCCGGTCGCCGGGCAGTACGCGACGGTGGTGAAGCTGACGAGATCCCTCGCCATCATCCCGGTCAGCCTCTGGTTCGCCATCCGCTCCAGCCGCACCGCTGCAGCACACCTCGGCTCGGGGGATTCGGTTGGGCCGCGTCGCCGCCGGGTGCGGATCTCGTTCCCGCTCTTCATCCTGGGCTTCGTGGCCATGTCAGCGTTGGACACCCTGGGGGTGTTTGGAACGGCCGCATCCGCCCTCAACGACCTGGGCCAATACCTGATTGCGGTGGCGCTTGCGGCCATCGGATTGAGCACAAACCTGCAGTCGTTTCGCCAAACGGGCTCCCGGCCGCTTCTCATGGGGCTCTGCACGTGGGCGCTGGTGGCGGTCTCCAGCCTCGCACTGCAAGCCTTGACGCGGTAAGGGCAATGGAACCCACCGGGGCCCGAAAACCACAGGGCGCCCTTCAAGGAGGAGACCACTCCGTGCAGGGCGCGGTCATTCAGTCCATCCGCCACGCCTTCGACCGCTACGCAGAGTGGAAGCGACAGGGCCAGGCGATGGGGCGGATCGATCCGGTCCCACCCCCACAACCTTAACACCCCTTCACCTGTTGGGCGGTCCATCACGAGTGCTTTGTCAACGGCCCTGTCCGTCCGTTGACAAAGAAAACAGAATTGTCTATCCTGAAAGCGCTAACAGAATCTTTCGCTGGCTGTTTACGGGGGCTGCGCACTGCGAGGTGCCGGCTTCAGCGCGAGTGAACAGGGCCCAGTGCAATCCGCTCCGAGGCGCGGGTTCACTGGGCCTGTGTGTTTGCAGGCGCATCTGCCGCGCGGCGCGCGCAAACCGGGATCGGCCCGCAAGACGGAGGTGGATGTGGTTGGATGGAGCCGAACTGCGCGGCCTGATGGGCCACTTCGCGACGGGGGTGTGCGTGCTCACCACCGACTCGCCGAGTGGTCCCTACGGCATCACCGTGAACTCGCTGACCTCGCTGTCGCTGCAACCGCCGCTCGTCCTGTTCTGCCTGGATCACCAGGTGGGCGGGTTTGCGCTGTTTCAACCCGGGGTCCACGTTGGGCTGAACGTGCTCACCAACCGACAGTCTGAGATCTCGAGGGTGTTTGCGAGGCGGGGCGTGGCAGATCGGTTCCGTGGGGTCCCCTGGCGCGAAGGCCCCCACAAGGTGCCGCTTCTCGGAGACACGCTGGCTGTGTTGGTGTGCCAAGTGGAGGCGACCCACCCCGGCGGCGACCACACCATCTTCGTCGCGCGCGTCGAGCAAGGCTGGCGGGATGCCGAGGCCCATCCGCTGCTGTTCTACCGCGGCAGCTACCGGACACTCGGTCAACCGTTGGACACGCGGGGCGGCGACGCGGCGGCGCCTTCGGCCGCCGAGGTCGCGCCAGCCGTGGACGCAGCCGTGGACGCAGCCGGGGCGCCCGGATTGGGCAACCTCCAGTCCTAGTCCCGCCGTTGTCACTTATCTTCCAAAGGAGGATCCGCACATGAAGTTCAGTACGTTCACCGTCTTTGACAACTACGAGCAGCTCGTCCCGCGGAGCGTGGGCCAACTGTACGACGAAGTCATCGAACAGTCCGTCCTCGCCGACGAGCTCGGCTACGATGCCGTGTGGTTCGCCGACCATCACTTCAGCGAATACGGGGTTGATCCGTCCCCCCAGGTCCTGCTCGGGACGCTCGCACGTCTGACCCAGCGAATCCGCCTCGGCACATCGGTCTGCGTCCTGCCGCTGCACAATCCCGTCCGCATTGCGGAGGACTACGCGATGGTTGACGTCCTGTCGGGCGGCCGGTTGAACATGGGCCTTGGCAGCGGCTACCTCGCACACGAGTTCGCCGGTTTTCAGGTGCCGATGGAAGACAAAGCGTTGCGTTTCAACGACGCCCTCGACGTCCTGCTGAAGGCATGGAGCGGCGAGACGTTCTCGCACGACGGCCCGTACTTCCACGTGCCTGAGATGCGGCTGAACGTGCGTCCCATCCAGCAGCCGCCCGCGTTCTGGATTGCTTCGCTGCGCAAGGAACCCGTCCGATACGTCGCCCGGATGGGCCGGCCCATCATGGGGATTGCCTACGTCAACAGCAATTCGCGGGCCGAGATGGCGGACGTCATTGAGACCTATAAAGCGGAGTACCGAGCGAGCGGCTTTGGGAATCCCGATGAACTCGAGATCCCTGTCGCGTTCCACGTCCACGTCGCCGACTCGCGTGCGGACGCGGAGGCCAATGCAAAGGAGGCGCTCAACCTGTACCTGCGCACCCGGCAGTACGGAAAGAACATCCAGTACGAAGACTTGCGGGCGCGCGAGCAGGCCATCTTCGGGTCGCCGGACGAGGTGATTGCGCAAATCCGTTCATACCAGGAGATTGGCGTCAACCACTTCATGGCCTTTATGAACTTCGGTGGCCTGGCACAGTCGAAGGTCCTGCGCAGCATGGAACTGTTCGCCAAGTACGTGATGCCAGCGTTCCAGACCGTACAGGTGAGCGGATCGAACCCATCGTAGTCCGCCACACGTTGAAAGGGGGAACCGGACATGAAGATTCGCCGTCTCGGCCACGCGATGTTTGAGTACACCACGAAGGATGGGCACACGTATTTGGTCGATCCGTTCTTCGACCTCAACCCAGGCTGCCCGGAGTCGTTCTTGTCGGCAGATCACCTGGCGACTCTCGGCGGGGTGTTCCTGACGCACGGCCATTTTGATCACGTGAGCGGCCTCGAGCGGGTGAAGCAGGCGAACCCGGACGTGATGGTGGTTTGTCAGTACGATCTCGCCATGCTCCTCCTGCAACAAGGTCTCTCGAATGTGTTCCCCATCAACTTCGGCGGTACAGCCGAGCTGCCAGGCGTGGCAGCGAGTATGGTGGTGGCGCGTCACACGTCCTCGTTCGGGGAGACGGAAGGGCGTCCGGTTTACGCGGGGGAGGCCGCGGGGTACGTGTTCGCGTTCACAGGCGATCACACGGTCTACCATTCCGGCGACACGACCTTCACCCTGGACATGAAACTGATTCAGGACTTCTACCACCCGGACGTGGCGGTGCTCTCCGCATCAGGCCACTTCACGATGGGTCCGCGCGAGGCGGCGTATGCGGTGCGAAACCTGCTCGACGTCCGCTACGTCATCCCGAGCCACACCTTTCCAACGAAAGCGGAAGCGCCTCGGCCGGACGTATGGGAGACCCTGACCGCGAATGTGCCGCCTGTGCAGTTCATGATGGGCAAAGATCGCGAATTGGCGGAGCACCTGGCAGGTTACGAGAAGACGCAGGTGGTCGTGCTCGGCTACGGCGAGGAGTGGGCGTGGTGAGGTAGGGGGCGCGGGGGACGCGGAGGCGCGGGGGCGCGGGGGCGCGGGTTTTCCCACCGGCGTGAAGTGGCAAGGCAATTACGATGATCCGGGCCAGCCGAAGTACCTCCTGTGCAACTTCGCCGAGGGCGAGCCCGGGACCTACAAAGACCGCTTTATCGCGCGCAAGAACCCATACCAGATCATCGAAGGCATCGCGATTGCGGCCTATACGCTGGGGGTCGAGAGAGCGTATCTCGTCGTCAAAGAGATCTTCGGCCGGGAGATCGAGCGGCTGAAAACCGCGTTGATCGAGAGCGCGAAGGCGGGCTACATCGGCCCGAACGCGATGAAAAGCGGCAAGGACATCATCATCGACATGGTGCTCGGCCCGGACGATTATCTGCTGGGCGAGGAGAAGGGGCTGATCGAGGTCGCCGAGGGTGGCCAGCCCCTGCCACGGGTGAATCCCCCCTATATTCAGGGCCTGTTCGTGCCCGCACTCGAAGAAGGTCACCCCACTGTCGTCAACAATGCCGAGACGCTCGCGCACGTCACCCATATCCTGCGCAAGGGCGCCGATTGGTGGCGCAGCTTCGGGTCGGCCGATACACCGGGCACCTTCGTGTTGACGGTTTCCGGGGACGTCGAGCGGCCTGGCGTCTACGAGTTGGAGATGGGAACACCAATGCGGGCGCTACTCGAAGAATGCGCTGGCGGCCCGCGCGGCGGTGTGCCGATCAAATTCGTCTTCTCCGGGGTTTCGGCACCGCCGCTACTGGCGGATCAACTCGATACCCCGCTCGATTTTGGGAGCATGAAGAAGGCGGGCTCTGGCCTTGGCT